>NZ_FXTB01000001.1:0-600000 GCF_900182605.1 Saccharicrinis carchari | reverse complement strand
ATAAACAGGATACAGCCGATTCTGAAAAAAATAAAAAAGGAAAGCCGTATATTTATGGTGGACAACGGAGCATTTGATTTGATATAATGGGTGCCTGTTTTATAAACGACCTGCAAAACTGTTTATGCTTAACTATTTTGTCAAAAATATTTTATGGAAAGAAAGAATGCTGTACATATTAAATCAATTATCCATGATATTCTCAAAAAAGAGAGTTTGGATCATAAGATGCTCGAAAACCGGGTGGTGCGCTCCTGGGAAAAGGTAATTGGTAAAACTGTGGCAAGGGCAACCACCAATATTTATATGTATCGGGGTACCTTGTACCTGAGCATTAATTCCAGTGTAATGCGCAATGAGTTGCTTATGTTGAAGGATAAAATAATGCACGCCCTGAACGAAGAAGTGGGCCACAAGGTGGTAACGGCCGTGGTAATTCGATAAAGGGATATTTTATTAAAATTTTACGCGCCTCCAACTCGCCAACCCTCAAACAGAGTATCGGTTCGGGCAAAAATATTCGGCGTGTTTTCAGGCAGATGGCTAAATATTCTCCTCATGATCGTTAATAAACAAGAGGGGATACCGGGCCACATGTTGCTATTAATTGTAAAAATGAATGTGAAAGCTTTACTGCAATAAATCTGAATTTAAATCAATTGTCTTTCCTTGTATTGGTCGATTGTGCAGATGCTCTAAATTCCATAAAGGATGCTATATTGATAGGCTTTGCATGCAATTCATATTTTGATTTATCTTTTTTTCTTGCCCATTTTTTTAATATCTTTGCGCCCGTTTTTGCGTTCCTATCTGGGCGCGACAAATAACGGACTCTTCTAGGTCAAAAAAAATCATCATTTTTTATTGTTAAAAACTAATAGAATGAAATACCATATTTCAACATATTTTTGTGTTGTTTTCTTTGCTTTATTTTTTGCACATGAGGCTAAGGCACAGTCAATAGATCCAACCCCGATACCTTTGAACCCCGCAGTTATAAAGAAAACGCTGCCCAATGGATTTACTTATTTTTTGCAGCACAACAGCATACCCCAAAAGCAAGTTCAAATGCGCATGGTAATCAAAGCCGGATCGATATTAGAAACGGAAGAACAGCGTGGTTTTGCTCACTTTTTGGAACACATGGTTTTTAACGGGAGTAAGCATTTTCCGGATAATTCCCTGATTGATTATTTACAATCGATTGGCGTGGAGTTTGGCGCCGATTTAAATGCTTACACCGGCTACGACGAAACGGTGTATATGTTGCCCCTGCCCAACGCCCAAAAGGAAACGCTGGATAAAGCATTTTACTTTTTTGGCGATTTGCTCTCAGGTTTAACCCTAAATACAGCAGATATCGATAGTGAGCGTGATATTATTCTGGAAGAGTGGCGCACTACCATCGGATTGAGTGAGCGCTTGAAACAAGCAATGTATCCCTTGCTGTACCACGATTCTCGTTACCTTCACCGCCGCCCTATCGGACGGATGGAGGTGGTAACCAAACAAGGGAACGACGAAGAGCTGCGCAAGTTCTATCGTTCGTGGTACCGACCCGATTTGGCCACGCTGATCGTAGTGGGCAATTTTGATCAGGAAAATATGGAGCAACGTATCCAAGCTACATTCGGACATCTTCAAAATCCGGAAAATGCACCCGAACGCAAGTATTATACCTTGCCCAAGCACAGCCATACCTTGGTGAAAATTATCAAAGACAAGGAAATTACCAGCACCTCGGTTAAGATTATCCGTAAATTACCGCATCGCCCCGAAGAAACATTGGGCGATTTAAGGCGTAGTGTGGCCAATATCGTTTATACTTACATGATCAATCAGCGGCTCACCGATATCGCTCAACAAAATAATGCACCTTACATGTATGCGCAGTCGTATGCAAGTAGCGCACCCGGTAAAACGGAGCGGTATATGTCGCTGGCCACAGTAAAAGCCGACTTGATACTTGAAGGCACTCAAGGGTTAATGCGCGAATTGTTGCGTATAAAAAAACATGGATTTACCCAGGCCGAGCTGGATCGGAAAAAGGAAGTGTTATACGCCGACGTTGAGCGTATGGCACAGGAGGGCGACAAGCTATCGTCGGCACAAATCATGGAGGGTATCTCAAATCATATTGTTTATGGCGAAGAGAACGCCAGCTTGTCCTTTAAAAAAGAATTTGTTCAAACCGTGCTCGATGAAATTACCTTGGAGGATATACAGGCACTGGTAAACCAATACTTAAATCAGTCGGAAGATAATCGTGTAATATTGGTCACCACGCCCGAAGATACCCAAACCCCAAGCGAGCAAGAGCTTCTGGCGGCCATAGAAAATATCGATACCGAAAGTTTGCAAGCCTATGTAGATATGAATGTGGACGAACCTTTAATGGAAACCAAACCGGAGAGCAAACCTATCGTGAAAGAAACTTTTTACGAAAAAATGGGCATTACCACCATCGAGTTTGCCAACGGCGTGAGTGTGGCCTTAAAGCCTACCGACTTTAAAAATGACGAAATCCGCTTTTCCTCGTTACGTGAGGGGGGCTATTCGTTGGCTACGGTGGATAATTTCGATAATGCATCCATGGCGGCTACTTTGGTGAACGGTGGTGGGCTTTCCAAATTCAATGCCATGCAGATAGACCGGATTACTTCGGGCAAGCAGGTGTATGTGGCACCATATATCCACCGATATACGGAGGGGGTTTCGGGCTTTTCGTCGAAACAGGATTTTGAAACCTTGCTGCAACTGACTTACCTGAGCTATACGGAACCACGGAAGGATGTGGATAGGTTTGTACAATTTATTGAAAATAAAAAAGAGTACAACAGGAACAGCCTGAACAGTCCGGATTCCTATTTCACCGACCAGGTGAACAAGGTGATGATGCAAAACAGTCCGCGAACGGCCACATTATTAACCCCCAAACAATTGGATAAGTTAAGCTTAGATAAAGCATTTGATTTTTATCAATCACGATTTGGTTCCGCGTATGGAACGCGCTTTTTTATGGTGGGTAGTTTCTGTGTTGATTCGGTAAAGCCACTTTTGGCACAATATCTGGGCAGTCTTCCGGGCGATAAGATTAATACTTCTTATACCGATCATGGCATTCGTCCGCCCAAAGGAGCCCATCGTTACGATTTTCCACGGAATACAGTGGATAAGTCGAAGATGCTGATGCGTTTTACGGGTGCCTACCCAAGCACGCAAAAATCAAGGATAGAAATGGGATTGCTGAGCGACCTGCTCACCATCCGTTTAAATCAGAAATTACGTGAGGAAATGGGTGGTGCTTATTCGCCCTATGCTTCGTCTACCGTTTTGCAACGACCATACAGCAGTTATCGGATGGACATCTATTTTACCGGTTCGCCCGCGAATATTGACGCATTGGTGGATGCTACCTTTGGCCAGATAAAAGAGATGCAAAAAGGAATAAAGGCCGAAAATTTAGCGAAAGTAAAAAAAGCGTGGCTCAAAAACAGAGAAGGCTCGCTTAAAACCAACGGCTACTGGCGCCGTGTACTGGAAGATCAATGGACGCGCGGTGAAGATGAGCAGGATTTTGAGCGCTTTGAAGAACAGATTCAAGAGGTTACAGCAAAGCGCTTGAGCAAGCTGGCCAAAAAATATCTGAACAAGAAAAACCACCTGCAATTTATCCTTAGCCCGGAAATTTGACCTGGGATTTAAGTTGTTTTTTTGTTTCGTCTATTTTAATAACAAAAGCTGCATCAGTTTATTATTTTATTTATAATGAGGTTTACACAAAAGTATTATTGCCTTTTTACCCTTTTCCTTTGTCTCGGTTTTGGTTTGGGCACCCACGCGCAGGAGCAAATTACGGTAGAAGGTATCGTTACGGATTCACAAACGGGCGAAACACTTATCGGAGCAACCGTATTAATAAAAAATACTACTTCGGGCGTTATAACAAACTACGAAGGACATTACAAATTGGGCGGTCTTGTGCCGGAAAATATATTGGTTTATTCTTATATCGGTTATCAACCCCAAGAACTTACAGTAGGTACGAAGACTATTATTGATATTCAGTTAAAGCCCGCTTCGCAAGATTTGGAGGCAGTGGTGGTTTTTGGTGAAAATCAGAAAGATGTGCGCACCATCACCGGCTCGGTGGGAAAAATCGATACCAAGGTTTTTTCGGCGGGCACCCCTGCCGGTTCTTTCGATCAGTTGTTGCAAGGGCAGGTGGCCGGACTGGCCATACAATCGAGTGGTGAGCCGGGCGAAAAGGCGACCATACGAATCCGTGGTAATAACTCCCTGGGTATCCGCTCAAAAGACGACATTGAGCTGGTTTCCGCCAACAGGGCAAACGAACCGCTCTACATCCTCAACGGATCACCCATCTCATCTGATGTATTCAGTACCATTAACCCCGATGATATTGTCGACATCAGGGTGCTTAAAGATGGCTTATCTACCGTAGAATATGGAACGCGGGGCGCAACCGGTGTGATTGAAATTAAAACTAAACGCGGTATTGTGGGCGAAACCAGCTATAACGTGCGCTATCAGCATACGGTAAAACCCATAGCCGGACTGGGTGGCATCAGTTTGATGAAATCGCCTGAGAAACTCGCGCTCGAAAGAGAGCTGCAAATTGTTTCCGGTTTGGGGTTTATTTATACCCCGGCACCCGGAGATTCCGAGGAAGAGATATTTATAAAAAATAAGCGTTATCGCGAGCTCCAATCGGTGGATACGGATTGGTTAAAAGAATTATCGCGCATAGCCCAGGTAAAAGATTTGCAATTGAGCCTATCGGGTGGAGCCGACAATACCCGCTACTACATCTCGGCGAGTTACTACGATGAAGAAGGGGGCTTCGACAATTCCTGGGCAAAACGTTTTACCACGCGTTTTAACCTGGATCATAACCTAAACGAGGAGGTGTCTATAGGTTTCGATTCATCGGTAGGTCGTAGCCAACGTTCCAAATCGCACTCATCGCCGGCAAGCCTTATATACACCTTGCAACCCTACGAAACGGAAAGCACCGTCGATTTCATTGCGCGCAACCCAATTGCCATTGGTGGACAATATTTCGAATACCCCAACGACGAATTGGATAGTCGGTATTCTGATTACACCTCCTGGAGGGTCGATCTGAACTCCAGGCTAAACTGGGTCGTCACCGACGGTTTAAACCTGAACGCTACGTTTGGAATAACCTACAACGATGGCGAAAATAACAGTGTAACCCTACCCAACAAAATAACCGGGAACGCCGGACTGATAAAAGGGAAAGGTGCTTTTAGCAAAAATGAATCTAAATCGCTTACGTCGCGTGTCAACCTGGGGCTCGATTACAGAAAACGCATGGGCGATCATTCCGTTTCGTTGAGTGGCGGGAGCGAATATATCCATACCAAAAACTGGGGCTTTGGTTTTAACAGTATTGGTATTTCGGATAAGGTGGATCCTGAAATCGGTGCTAATCCCAATGCTACAGTTTCTACGGCAAAATATTACGATGCACTGTTGGGTCTTTTCCTGCGCGGCAACTATAATTTCAGTTCTCGTTATAATGTAACCGGATCGTTTCGCTACGACGGCTCTTCTATTCTCCCCGAAGACAAGCGTTTTGTGCCGGCCTGGGGGGTAGGTGGCGCATGGAACATACAGCATGAGCCATGGTTCGGTCGGTTCGATAGGTTCGATCAGTTTAAGTTGCGTGCTTCTTATGGTGTAAATTATAATTCGGGCGGCATCAGGCAAACGCTGGGATTGCCCTTTTACGACTTTACCAACAGCAATACCTATATGGGCAACAGGGTAATTAATCTGGTGGAGTTTTGGAATCCCGACCTAAAATTTGAGCGAGCCAGGCAATGGAGCGTGGCACTGGATTTTGGTCTGTTCCATCATCGCATCTATGGTACCCTCGAGGGTTATGTAAAAAACACCGATGATCTGCTGGCAGCAGTCGATATACCGGCCAGCAACGGCTATTCCGGCTTGTTGCGCAATATTGGTGCCCTGCGCAATAAGGGTATCGAATTGCAATTGAGCGCGGTAGCCGTGCGTACCGATCATTTTCGTTGGACTACAAGCATTAACTATGCCTATAATCAAAATAAAATAACCGATCTGTATCTTCAGGATGAGATAAAAGTGGGTAGCGAAGGATATTTTAAAGTGGGCGAGCCCATTAATTCGGCCTACGTAAAGCACTGGGCAGGTGTAAATCCCGTAAATGGCATGCCCATTTATTACGACGAGAACGGGAACCTGGTAAGTGGTGGAGTAGCCCCCCAGATGACAGGTTTTGGAACCTACACCCATCCGGTAACCGGTGGATTTACCAATATCTTTAACTACCACAATGTAGAAATTTCTACCTTATTTACCTATGCCTGGGGGGGCGTTAATTACAATAACCTTAAAGCCCGCATGATACGTAACGTAAAAAACGGAGAAGTGCCCTACGAGGGTTTTTATAACGATATATGGTTAAAACCGGGCGATAATAAACCCCTGCCTTATCCTAAATTCTTTTCCGACACCAGCGTTAATTCGTTGTTTGTTGAAAATGCCTCGTACCTGCGCTGGAAAAACCTTATTGTGCGCTACAACCTGAGCGATCACCTGAACATGAAAGGGGTGTCCTCGTTTAAACTCACCGCACAGGCCAATAACCTACTAACGATAACGGGTTACGAAGGTATCGACCCCGAGATTACCGGTATCGGACAAGCACTGCCGCGATCATTTACTTTGGGATTGGATATTACTTTTTAAGCTAAACTGCGTGTACAATGAAAAAGATAATTAGAAATATACAAATAGCATTTTACGGCACCGTACTGCTGTCGGCTTGCGAATTGCTGGATATCACACCCAAACATGTGGTCCCCGAAGAAACGGCCTTTTCTGATGTGGACTCATACCAAATGGCCTTAAACAATGTGTTCCGCAACCTAACATCATCGGTGATGAATATGCAAAGCACCGATTTTGCGAGCGATGACTTTTCGAGTGTGATACCGGGCTATGCACCCACCAATTACTACATTTATAATTGGGATTATCAAACCCAGCCACAGCCCTTTATCTGGACTTATCAATATCAGTTGATCGCCAACCAAAATGTGTTGATAGGCAATTACCCCATCGTTCCCGCTGCCGATGAAAACGAACAAAATCAAATCGACCAAATTTATGCTCAAGCCCTGGGACTACGGGCATGGTCATTGTTTAACCTGGTGCAATTGTATGCCCCCCGTTTCAATGGCCAAAACATTGGAGAAGCGGCCATACCGCTAAAAATTAAACTCGAATTGGAATATCTGCCCAAGGCTACTCTGGGCGAGGTGTACGGGCAAATTTTTAGCGATTTGGAGAAGGCGGAACAGCTGTTTGTGGAAAGCGGATATGCCCCTTCGTCCAATTATAAAGCCTACCAATTCGGTTTGGATGCGGTACGTGCCCTTCGCGCAAGGATAGCGCTTTTTACCGGCGACTTGGAGATGGCCCAAAATGCTGCGGCTCATTTTATTAATACCCCATTGCTGCCCAAAGATGATTATTGGATGTTGTGGGAAGACCAATTTGGGAGTGGTAATAATGAGATTATTTTTATGACCCACGATTTGAGTGATACTGACGATGCCGACTTGGTGGATTATCACGAAATGTATGTGACCAATGGTGTGCGATTAAGCGATGAGCTAATGGCCAGCTTTTCGGTGGACGACGTGCGTAAAGGGTCTTCCTACATCGGTCCCAACTTAATGCCTTACAAACATATTATCCCGGAAAACGAGCGCAACAGCCAAAGCGATCGAAACCTGCATTATAAGCATTTTCGCCTGGGGGAGCAGTATTTGATTTATGCCGAAGCGATATTGCCGTCGGATCCCGACGAAGCAATGCGCGTGCTGAATATATTGAAGGAAAAGAGAGGGGCCGAATTACTGACCGCGAGGCCCGAAATTTCGGATATCCTAAAAGAACGCCGTAAAGAGCTGTTTGCCGAGGGATTACGGTTTTATGATTTAAAGCGCTTGTCCGATGAGTTGAACATAGTGGTACAGCGTAATAACGGTAAAGTGCTGGCGCCCAATTCGCCTTTATATGTTTGGGATATTCCCAAAGTAGAAACCAATTCAAATCCATACATTAATTAAATACACATGAAGAATATAGTTATAGTGTTATTTGCTTTATGGGTGTTTGCTTCGTGCGAAAATCCTTATGAAAATGTTTCGGAAGAAAAATATTATAAGGGGTATCCTTTTGTGAGCCTTAGTTCCGAGCAGTCGGCTGTCCGCTTAGGTGTCCATGAATCTACCAATCAAACCATGCAAGCTGGCGTGTTCAAAGATAGTTTGGTGCTCAGTAGTACCATCAACGAAGATCTTGTTGTTTATCTGGAGATGGTTGACGAAGAGACGCAGGGAGTGCTGAATGATAATTTTACGTTTCAGGAAAAGGTGACCATACGGGCAGGGCATAACTACGGGAGTTTTACCGTTAGCGCGCTCAACCTGCCGCAGGACGAAGTGAGTAAATTTAAATTGACCATACGCATAAAAGAGGTAGATAAGGAGCAGGTTATAGCCGGTTTGTACGGGATAAAAAAGGAAAACGAAGCCAGGCAAAAACGTTTTAAAACCTACTCTTTTCAAAAATAAACTTTTATTATTTATTATAAACAAAAGGGAGAAATTCCAAAAATTAAAATGATTACGATGAAAAAAATGAATGTGTTTTTTGTGCTCATGTTGGGTGCAGTAGTAAGTTTTTCTTCTTGTTCGAGCGATGACGATTTAACCCCGGAGGAGCAGGAAGCAAAAGATAAGAAAGAGTTATTGGCAGAAATTACCGTTAATTACAACATGGTAATAGCCAAGCAATGGGCATATAAAGCATTTGAACCTTCGGCTGATCTTTTAGCGGCGTCAAAAACAGAAGATGGAGCCGATGCATTAACAACAATTGCTAAAGCGGAACATGCTAAAAATTTCAACCTTGTATTGTCATTCGGAATGGAAGGTGATTCCGCCAAAGCCAAAGTTGATGTTAATTTAAGTGATGAAGAGATTGACGTTCAACTAAAGGCATTTCAAGATGACCTTTATCCGGATTTTGCAGAGTGGGGATTTATATTGGGAAAAGAAAGTACTTTGGCATCGTTTAGGCGGGTTATCGCAGCACCATTCGCTGCCGATGACTTAAAAATAGACGATATTACCAATGAAGAAACCGGTCTTTGTATCTTTAAAATCGGGATGAGAGATTTTACAGAGCTAAATTACGATGATTTGGTACTAAACCAGAAAAAACTGGTTGGCGGTAATGTCGACAAAATTTATTTAAACGCGGACGGAACGCTTACCGTGGAAGTAACGGATGAAAAATATGGTGTTTCAAAATTAATACTGGAAGAAGTAAAATAAGCTGTTGTTACCAGTTTAATTAAAGGCCGTTCAATTGCGAACGGCCTTTTTTAGTATAAGTGTTTTCTCTAAATATCTTTTATCCACATGGCGGTTTGCCCAATTGTGCTATTTTTGTGCAAACTAACTATATTTCATTTTTATCGTGCTGTATTTTTATCGAATCGTATTAAAAATTTTTGTCTTTACGCTTGTTATTGGTATGGCCGTAGGCGCCGATGCCCAAAAATTATCCACATCATCTAAAAAAGCAACAAGCTTGTATAAAAAAGCATTATCTCATTATAAATCTCACCATTACAATCAGGCCAAAGCGCCCCTTATGCAGGCCATTAAAAAGGATGCAAATTTTATAGAAGCTTACCTTTTGCTGTCGGAGGTATTTTACGAGCAGGAAGACTACCAGCATCAGGCCGAATATCTGGAAAGGGTAGTGGAGCTTGATTCTACGTTCTTTGTTTTTAGCTATTACAGTTTGGGGGTGGCGCGTTTCCATTTGGGAGAGTTCGATAAAGCGGAGCAATGGTTTCGGAAATATAGCAACCGAACCGACAACTCTAAATTCAAGCAAAAAGCCCAGGAATGGATAGAAAAAGCGCAGTTCGCAAAAACCACGATGGAAAACCCCAAGCGCATAGAGGCGCTTAACCTGGGCAAAAACATTAACAGCCATTATAATGAGTACTGGCCTAGCATCACCGCCGATGGACAAACCTTGGTTTATACGGTTATGGTTGACAGGGATTCTGTGCTAACAAAAAAACCTTATGCCAATGCCCTGGCTAATCATTATCACGAAGATTTTTTTAGTTCTGTAAAAGATACGGCAGGGCAATGGAGTCCGCGAATTCAGCTGTCGGCACCTTTAAATAGTGGCAGCAACGAAGGGGCGCAAACCTTATCATCGGATGGCAATTGGATGTTTTTCACGGCCTGCGGAAGATCCGATAGTAAGGGCTCCTGCGATATCTATTTCAGCCAAAGGACGGCGACAGGCTGGAGTGAACCCAAAAATATTGGTGGCCCCGTTAATACGCCTTATTGGGAATCTCAACCCTCTTTTTCTTCGGATGGAAGAACCTTGTATTTTGCGAGCAACAGAGCCGGGGGGCTGGGCGGCAATGATATTTGGCGGGCCAGACTTATCACAACCAATGACGAAGGTACTCCTGTTTTCGCTGCCCCCGAAAATTTGGGCGATAAGGTGAACACACGTTTTAATGAGGTGTCGCCTTTTATCCATCCTGATAACAATACCTTGTATTTTGCTTCGGAGGGATGGCCGGGAATGGGAAAAGCCGACTTGTTTATGTCACGCATGGAAAATGGGGCTTTTGTAGAGCCTCCGGTCAACCTGGGCTTTCCCATTAATACGGCCGGCGACGAGGTTGGCCTGGTGGTTACGGCAGATGGTCGTACAGCCTATTTCTCGTCCGACAGGTACGGAGAATCCTTTGGAGGACGCGATATTTATAGTTTTGAAATGCCCACGGAATTACAGCCGCTGCCGGTTTCGTATGTAAAGGGACGGGTTTTCGATATCCGGACACTCGAAAAACTTAAGGCTTCTTTTGAGCTTAAGGATCTTAGCAATGGTAAAATGGTGGTAGAAGCGATGTCTACAGATTTCTCAGGCGATTTTTTGGTCTGCTTGCCTATAGGGGGGTCTTATGCCTTAAGTGTTTCTAAAAAAGGATATCTGTTTTATTCTGACCACTTTAGTATGGATACTGTGTCGGCGGTCGACAATCCTAGAATATTGGATATCTATCTTAAACCTATCCAGGCAGGTGAGACTGTAATACTCAATAATATTTTTTTCGAAACAGATTCGTACCAGTTGCGCGAAGAATCGGAGATAGAATTGCAAAAATTGCTGGAGTTTATGAACGAAAACAGCCAAACAAAAATTCAGTTGTTGGGTTATACCGATAATGTGGGCTCGGTAGCCTATAATCAGGAACTAAGTAAGCAAAGAGCCCAACAGGTATATGAATATCTTATTCGGAAAGGGATAGCGGCAAACCGTCTTTCGTTTAAAGGCAAAGGCATGCATAACCCGGTGGCCTCTAACGATACAGAGAGTGGCCGTGCCAGAAACAGAAGAACGGAAATGCGGGTAGTTGAATAAGAATATTTGTGATGGCAGAACCATTTATGCGATTGTGTGTTTATAATTCGGACATGTAAAAATCAATAGATGTAATAAGTAGGATTTCTATCTTATCTTATTTAAAGTCGTTTTAACCAAATGCTTGTTCCCCAGCTCTTAACCCTTTTTTAAGGACTATAAAGTTTTGGTTTGGATTAAAACAATATATATATTTGAATATGCTTAAATAGAAATAATAAATAAAAACGATATGTCAACATTTGAAATTCTGATGCCTAAAATGGGCGAGAGCGTTGAAGAAGCAACAATAACAAAATGGTTCGTTTCCGTGGGGGATACCATCGAGGAAGATGACTTACTGTTGGAAATAGCAACCGACAAGGTCGATTCAGAAATCCCTTCGCCGGTGGCCGGTACAGTTAAAGAAATTTTGTACGATACCGATGCGCTTGTCCCTGTTGGTAAGCCTGTAGCCGTTATCGCACTCCAAGGCGATGAATCGGAAGGTGAAGCAAAACCCGAGTCATCCCAGGTAAAGGATGAAAGTAGTAGCGATAAGCAGGATACCACCCCGGCCAAAACAGCAGGGAATACCCAAGCAGACCAGGGCACAAAGGAATCCGGTAATGACACATCGGTTAATCAAGAGGAGCAGAAAAGCTCCGACAAATTCTATTCACCTCTGGTGAAGAGTATCGCCAAGAAGGAAGGTGTTTCGTTTAAAGAGCTCGACACAATTAAAGGAAGCGGGCAAAACGAGCGGGTAACCAAAGCCGACATATTGAATTATATTGAACAAAGAGCTTCGGGTTCTGCCAGCGATATAAAGGAGGCTAAATCATCTGAATCTGCAGCCCAGCCTGTTGCACAAATAACACGGCCTCCGGTTTCGGTTAGTGCCGAGGACGAAATCGTCCAAATGGATCGTATGCGTAAAATGATTGCCGAGCACATGGTCATGTCAAAGCAGGTGTCGCCCCATGTTACCGCAGTGGTAGAGGTGGATATGACTAACATTGTGATGTGGCGTAATAAAAATAAAGAGGCCTATCAGAAAAAACATGGCGAAAAAATAACCTATACGCCTATATTCTTTGAAGCAACGGCCAAGGCACTGCGCGATTTTCCGGGAGTTAATACCTCGGTTGACGGCGATAAAATTATCTACCGTAAAGATGTAAATATCGGTATGGCAGTGGCTCTGCCCAGCGGTAACCTTATTGTACCCGTTATTAAAAATGCCGATCATAAAAACCTCGTTGGCCTCACATCCGATGTAAACAAACTGGCCAACCAGGCACGTAACAACAAACTCTCGCCCGACGACATTCAGGGCGGAACCTTTACCATCACCAATTTTGGTTCATTTAAAAATATTCTTGGTACACCTATTATCAATCAACCTCAAGTAGCCATACTGGCCGTGGGTTCTATCGAGAAAAAACCGGCCGTTATTGAAACGCCCACGGGTGATGCCATAGCCATCCGTCATAAAATGTTCCTCTCACTGTCCTACGATCATCGTATTGTGGATGGTGCACTAGGGGGTAATTTCCTGAGGAGGATTGGGGATTATCTGGAGCAGTTTGATATGGACAGGGTTATTTAGCTATTTACACAGACATTTAATTAAAACTTGAGGACAATGAAGTCAGACGTAAAAGAAATATACAAAATAAGAACAACGGAAAAGGAGACACTCCTGAAATGGTACCACCTCTTAAGGCTGGGGCGTAGTCTCGATGAGCGTGCGCCAAACTATTTGAAGCAGGCCATAGGCTGGTCGTATCATGCGCCGGCTGCGGGGCACGATGGTATTCAGCTGGCTATCGGGCAAAACTTCGATAGGAGCAAAGATCATCTTTTTCCCTATTACAGGGATTTGCAGACTTGCCTGGCGGCTGGCTTAACTGCCGAAGAAATAATCTTTAACGGCATATCTAAAGATACCGATGTAGCAGGAGGTGGACGGCACATGTCTAACCATTTTGCTAAGCCAGAGTGGAATATCCACAACGTTTCGTCATCTACGGGTAACCATACCCTGCATGCGGCGGGTATAGCTCGCGGTATCAAAACGTACAAGGCCAAAGGAGTGGCCATTAGCTCGCAAGGCGAATCTTCGGTTTCCGAGGGGTATGTTTATGAGGCCATCAATGGGGCTAGTAATGAGGAGTTGCCTGTGGTGTTTGTGATTCAGGATAATGGGTACGGTATTTCAGTACCCAAGGAGGATCAGACAGCCAACCGCAAGGTGGCGAAGAACTTCGAGGGCATGAAAAATTTGCGTATCATATACTGTAACGGTAAGGATGTGTTTGATTCGATGAATGCCATGACAGAAGCCGTTAAATGGGCCGAAGAAGAGCAAAAACCTGTGATCGTGCATGCCAACTGCGTACGCATCCATTCGCATTCTAATTCCGACAGACACGAACTCTACCGCGATAAGGCCGAACTGAATTATGTAAAAGAATACGATCCCCTGGCCAAGTACCGCAGGATGTTAATCCGCTACGAGCGGGCTAGCGAAGAAGAACTGGAGGAAATAGACGCTAAGGTAAAAAAAGAGGTTTTAGCTGCTCATAAGGCGGCTATGGCAGCTCCCGACCCCAAACCGGAAAGCGTGTACGACTTTGTTTTCGCCCCGGCTTACGAGCCTAAAAAATTTCCCGATGGTCTGCATAAGCATGATGGTGAGCCAAAAAAGCTCATTGAGGCACTCAATGGTACGCTTAAGGAGGAGTTCAGGCACAACCCGCATACTTATATCTGGGGGCAGGACATGGCCAATAAGGACAAAGGCGGTATCTTTAACGTGTCAAAGGGGATGCAACAAGAATTTGGTAAAGAACGGGTGTTTAATGCACCTATAGCCGAAGACTATATCATGGGTACAGCAAATGGTATGTCGCGTTTCAATAAGGATATTCGAATTGTAATTGAAGGTGCCGAATTTGCTGATTATTTTTGGCCGGCCATGGAGCAGTTCGTAGAAACTACGCACGAATACTGGCGTACCAAAGGTCAGTTTTCACCTAATGTAACCGTAAGGTTAGCCTCAGGTGGTTATATTGGTGGTGGACTCTATCATTCGCAAACTATTGAAGGTGCACTCACAACTTTTCCGGGGGTACGCGTAGTTTATCCTTCGTATGCCGATGATGCGGCAGGCTTGCTGCGTACTGCCATGCGCTCTGAGGGGATGACCCTGTATTTGGAGCCGAAGGCACTCTACAATTCGCCCAAGGCGGCTACTCCCATTCCCGACGAGTTTGAAGTGCCATATGGTAAAGCAAGGATCAGACGTGAAGGCACGGATCTTACTATAATTACTTATGGTAATACCACGCATATGTGTGTAGAGGCGGCCAACGCCCTTAAAGAAGAGGGGATAGGAAATATAGAGGTGATGGACCTGCGTTCTTTAATTCCCTTGGATAAGGAAGCAATATTAGCGTCGATTAAAAAAACATCGCGTGCGCTTGTGGTGCACGAAGACAAGGTGTTTGCCGGTTTTGGTGCCGAAGTGTCAGCCATTATTACTGAACTTGGTTTTGAGTATCTCGATGCACCGGTAAAAAGGGTAGGATCCGTTTTTACTCCGGTGGGTTTCAATCGTATTTTGGAGGCCGAAATTTTGCCTGATACCCAAAAAATAAAGAGTGCAGCAGCAGATTTATTGGCTTATTAAATTTATTACCATTATGAAAAAAATAGGACTATTTTATAGCTTTAATTCGGTAAAAACACGTCAGCAGGCCGAAAAGATCGTGAAGCAACTTGGCGAAAAAAATGTAGAACAGGTTAATGTGGAGGAAGCTAGCCAAGAAGAATTTATGGCTTTTAGCAATTACATTCTGGCTGTGCCTACCTGGTTTGATGGAGAACTGCCCAATTACTGGGACGAGTTCTTGCCCTCGGTGGAAGAGGATTCGCTAAAAGGAAAAACTTTTGCGCTTTATGGCGGTGGCGACCAAAAAGGTTATCCCGAAAATTTTGTGGATGGCATTGGTATTTTGGCCGATTTTATTGAAGCCCGAGGTGGTAAAGTAATAGGTTTAACTTCTACCGATGGTTATGAGTTTGAAGCTTCCAGGGCACAAAGGGGCGATAAATTTATGGGTCTTGCACTGGATATCGAAAACCAGGCTGCGCTTTCTAACGAACGGATCGAAAAATGGGTGGAAAGTCTTAAAAAAGAGTTTTGAGATGATGTAATAGGGGCAACAAGAAATTGACATTATGCTTTTTCCTGTATGCCTTAGATTAAATAAGATTAAAGGTTCTGTGCTTGGCGCAGAACCTTTTTTGTTTTTATAAGCAATAGATCAAGCCAAAATATAACATAATTAAGTGCTTTAGATTCGCTCGTAGCAAAGCTTCGCGAATAACTACATAATCTACGACTCAAACAAATTCTACTATAATAGGCCAGCGATAATTAAACTAAATCTTTAGGAGCCCGATAGTGCGTTCTTTAATTGAGGTGCAAATTATCCGGGATAAATCATTCGATTCTACGGATAGCATGGGTAGGCCTTACTTGCAAAGTGTTACAAATGTAAATGATAGCATAAAGCATAATGACGTACGATACAAATGTATACTGCAGTAAAGCCTATGTATCCCTGAATGGGGGAGAGGGGTGCTGTTTTGTAAACATTTATTCACCTGCAGTCATCTTGATATAGTATTGTTTTACAAATGTCTTTACATATTTTCACAATTAATATAATGGTTTAATTATCAGAAATATGCGAGCTTTATTTAATTGAAAAATTGATAGATAATAGGGATGGACTGTGGCGATCGTTATTTTTAGGGGTGAAATCGTATGTTTTAGTTTTATATAGCATTGCAAATCAGATATTTATGTATTTTATATAAAGTTTAAGTTTGCATAGATAGTTTCGTCTATCTGAGAAAGTGTATTTTCGGTGGTTTAGGATGATTTGAGCTACTTTTATTTAGGCTGGATGGCTGCCATTAATTGCCCTGATGGCATTACGACACGTCAGGTGCTTTAAATCTTAAACTACACCCTTATAATTGCTTAAAACAGCTAAGTAAAGTAACGGTTTGATGTTATTTAATACCTAAGCAAGAATAGCTTACATTATAACTGGATTTTACCTTTTATAGCGCACGCAGGGATCTTAGCTTTGTAAGGATCTTGTATATTTATGCGTTGGGTATATGTTTCATATGTAAATATTAGTTACATTTGTACGGAGTACTAATAGATGTTACATTTGTAGCACAACAGTGCTGTTTTCAATTGTAACAATCGTACTCTTGTGTTTAATTTACAAGTGTAACTCATATTATTCCAAACTATGAAACAAAGATTACAAACACTACTGGCCAGCGAAAAAATAGCCTCCTCAAAATTTGCCGATATAATCGGTGTAAACAGGTCAAGTATTTCACATCTATTGTCTGGTCGGAATAATCCCGGTCTGGATTTCTTGCAAAAAGTACTGGTAAAGTTCCCGCATATAAATCCCGATTGGCTTTTATTGGGACAGGGCACGATGTACCGAAATAGCAAAGAAAATACCACTGCTTTACCTTTAAGTAAACATTTATTTGAGCAGGGAGAGGAAAAGAAAGAGCCAGGCAAACAGTCCCCCTCAGTGGAAAAGGAAGAGAAGGAAGAGCCCGTAAATATATCGAAGGAACCAGAAGAACGTGCTCCTTATAATAGCAGCAAAGAAAATGTACAAAAAACCAATCCACCTACTGTGGCAAAGCAAGCTGAACGTATCGTATTTTTCTATTCAGATGGGACATTTGACACCTATGTGCCCAACAATTCCGGTATTAAATAGACCAAGTTATGGCGTGTATCTCGAAGGGTAACCTACAAGGGTAAAACTGTTTATGTAAACTAAAAGGGCATGCCTGTATGCTTATTCGTGTATGCCTGCATGGTCTTTTCCTTTGATTTATTATATTTGTACCGCAAAACACAATCGTTTACATATGTAAACTACCTTGTGGCTGATTTATGTATATGAAAAAGAGAGTAGAATTATTTACGGTTACCCGTAACCGCAGAATTAATAACGAATATATCGTTCTGTATGCCAAAGCTAATGGTGAACTCCCCGATATTTCCCCCGGCGAGTTTGTAGAAATAAAAGTGGAAAATGGGCAAAACACTTTTTTGCGCAGACCCATTTCTATTCATGAGGTGCACCAAGAGACAAACGAAATGCTTTTGCTAATTCAAGAGGTGGGCGAAGGCTCGCGTTTGTTGGCGGCTTTGATGCCTGGCGATAAGTTAGATTTGATTTATCCGCTGGGCAATAGTTTTACCGTACCTAAAAGTGGCAGAATGCTGCTGGTAGGTGGTGGTGTGGGGGTTGCTCCGTTGTTGATACTGGGCCGACGATTACGTGAGGAGGGAGCTGAGGTTAATTTTTTATTGGGTGCACGCGATCGCGAGATATTAATGGATCTTACGGATTACAAGCAACACGGATTGGTTGGGGTTACCACAGAAGATGGTTCTGCCGGGGTAAAGGGCTATGTTACCGACCACCCCTTGCTTAAAGAAAGGCTTAAGGATATGGACCGGGTTTATACTTGTGGACCTGATGCTATGATGCGGGCGGTGGCAGCGGTGGCCAAAGAGGCTGGTATTCCGTGTGAGGTATCATTAGAGAACATGATGGCATGTGGCTTTGGTGCATGCCTTTGTTGTGTAGTGGAAACTCGAGAGGGAAATAAAAATACCTGTACGGAGGGACCTGTATTTAACATTGATGATTTAAAAGGATGGTAAAATTAGCGGTTGATATAAACGGATATTTGCTTAAAAACCCCGTGATGACGGCTTCGGGTACTTTTGGGTTTGGCGAAGAGTATGAGGATTTTATTGATATTGGTGCCCTCGGGGGTATCGTGGTCAAAGGCACTACTTTGCACCATCGCGAGGGTAATGCTTATCCAAGAATGGCGGAAACGGCCTCCGGAATGCTTAATGCGGTAGGCTTACAGAACAAAGGGGTGGATCACTTTGTTTCCAGTATTTATCCCCGCATCAAGCATTACGATACAGGAATTTTTGTTAATGTTTCCGGATCTACTATAGAAGAATACATACAAACGGCCGAAAAACTCAACGGTTTGGAGCAAATACCGGGTATCGAGCTCAATATTTCCTGTCCTAACGTAAAGGAAGGGGGGATGTCCTTCGGCGTGCATTGTCCTTCGGCTATTGCGGTTACCAGGGCGGTGCGTGATGTTTACAAGGGGCATCTTATGGTAAAGTTGTCACCCAATGTTACGGATGTAACGGAAATGGCCAGGGCTGTGGAAGGGGCCGGGGCGGATTCAATTTCTTTGATTAATACCTTGTTGGGCATGGCCATAGATGCTGAAAAGCGTCGGCCATTGCTTTCTACTGTAACGGGGGGCTTATCGGGTCCCTGTATTAAACCGGTGGCTTTGCGCATGGTGTGGCAGGTATATAATGCGGTAAAAGTTCCTGTAATAGGCATGGGGGGTATCATGAATGCTACGGATGCTATAGAGTTTATGTTGGCTGGTTCTACTGCTATACAGGTGGGTACGGCTAATTTTATCGACCCTAGCATATCGGTTCAAATAGTAGAGGGTATAAAAGCTTATATGCTCCGTCATGATATTACAGATGTAAATAGCCTGATTGGGGGTATGCTAATCGATTAGATGGCTGTAAGGCGTTACTTTGGTGGGTATACCTACTCGGATTAGGCCCATTTACGGGTTGGTCGCTCACCAGTTAGGGTGATATTGATAATGGACTTAAAATTGTTTTTTACAAAACTCCATTTGTCGGGATACTTCGCAAAAAGAGTATTAATTACCTCCTTATTTTTACCGATATAGTCGGATAGCGCCGGTGCCGATACAGGTTTCTCCATGGCCGATCCAATATGGCTGCCGGTAAGGTTTATGCCGGATCGATCTACCTGGATAGCGGCAGATTCTAAACGGTTTAAAAAATCATACACGCGCTGTTGTCGGGTGGTTAAATGTTGGCTTGCAGCATCCAGGTTTCCTATAACATCACCACTATTTACATATGTAACACCTTCAATATATTCCGCCTCAATCACTTTGTTTGCATCTGTAATCAGGGTATTTGTGTAATCTACGGCTTCGTGCAGGGCTTTTTGTAATTGTTCCAATCCGCCGCTGTATGTTTTAATTTTTTCGAGTGCCTGATCACTGTAAACATAATTAACGCCGTCAGATTCGCTCCGTTCTTTCAATAACATATTAGCCCACGAACAAATAAAATCTTCTAGTTCTTTTTTCCGTATATCTTTTTGGTTTTCCGACCGTTGCTGATCTAAAATGCGCTGTGTTTTATGGGTAAACTGCTGCAGGCGTTCTTTTTCTTTCCAATATAGTTTGCAAAACGAATGGATTGATCCTGAGAGTAGATGTGCAATAATGGTTTTGTTGTCGGTGCTCAGTGTTGTATTTTGGTGTTGCACACCAAAGGTATTGAAGTGATCTTTAAAATAAATGAGCAGGAGGTCTTTCTCTGTGCGTTTGCTGCCAGGTAATGTGATGAGCAAGGTTAGGTGATCGCTCTCGTCGAAAATATTGCGCTGTAAGGGTGTGCTATCGATGGTGCTGAATGGCAATTGGGTTTTTTCGGGCCAGCTGTATTTATGTTTGCACTGTCTTAAACCGGCCAGTATTTCCTTTTGCCCCCTCAGGTTCATTTGGTGTTCTTGTAACCTGTTGTTGATGTGTTTTAAGGTGATACCGCATAATTCGCCCGTTTTGGGATGGTTGTATACCCCAATTATTTTTTCCACTCCTTCAACCATCTCACATACATGGTCGATCAGTGAAAAAATCAGCTCTTCGGTCATTATTTCGGTATTGTTCGGCATTATTCAGTAATCAACTACAAAGATAAGGGATCAAGTTAATAATTAAGTGAATTTTTAAGTAAAATATTAAGTGTAATATTAAGTTGTTTTTAAGTCTTTTATATCTACTTAAAAATAGATTATTTGTTGCTTAATGTACTTAAAATCCTGTTATGCAACAAATAAAGAGGGTATTTTTGTGCTGTTATTCTTCATCTTATTAAATCTATTAAGTTATGGAAGCGATACAATTAAGTATTACAGCACTACTTTTTAAGTGGGCTACTTTATGTGTAGATTGGTTTATGGATCTTTTTGCCGACCCGGAGTATTATTGGGTACACGAAACGTACCCTTCGGATAATGTGGTAGTTAAGGCTCGTGTTACAGGTAAAGCCAGGATAGCACCCAAGTGGCCTGTTTGGATAAAGGGGCGTAGGCAAGATCCTGTTTTGGGTGCGCTTATACATTTAAAACGTATGCTTTTGCACATTTTAGAAACATGCACCAACGGGTGTTTTGCTTTGTTTGACTCCATATGGGCAGGTGTCGATAAAAATGTCAGACCAATAGTGGTATAGATTCTTTTTAGCCGATTTCAATTTGTATATATTTGAGGCAAATTGATAAGGTATGACACGATTAATTTATATTGGGCTATTTCTGCTCTTATTTACCGTGCCGCTCAGCGGACGAAAAAAATTATCTGCTAAAGCTGAAATATCTATATTGACCTGTTCACAGGGCGAAGAGTTGTATTCGGCCTTTGGGCACAGTGCGCTAAGGGTAAAGGATGCCGACAACAATATCGACTGGGTTTTTAATTATGGTACTTTCGATTTTGATACGCCGTGGTTTTATTTAAAGTTTGCCAACGGTAATCTGGATTATTTGTTGAGCATTGGTGAATACAAACGCTTTTTGGTACAGTATTTTAACGAGGGGCGCAGTGTTACCGAGCAAGTACTTAACCTGAACATGGACGATAAACAAAAGGTTTTTGATGCCTTGTTAAGTAATTATGAACCCGGAAATCGTAATTACAGGTACGACTTTTTTTACGATAATTGTGCTACGCGCATTGTGGACATGCTGAACACTAATGTGCATGGAGAGCTTATTTTTAAACCAGGTGGCAGCGCAGGACATGTTTCGTTTAGAACACTACTGCATCATTATTTAAAACACTCGCCTTGGATAGAAACAGGTTTGGCCATGATATTGGGTATGCCTGCCGATAAAATTGCTACGGTCAGGGAATCTACCTACTTGCCTTACTTTTTGATGCAAGCTTTCGACCATGCTACAATAAAAATGGAGGACGGACAGACTATTCCAATGGTAAAGGAAAAAGTAAAGGTGTTTGATTTTATGACGCAGGAAGACGATACAATATGGACTCCCGTAGTGTTTTTTTGGCTCTTATTGTTTTTATCCGTTGTGATAGGATTTTTTGTACGTCCTAAAACACTTAGCTTATTCGATGGTTTGCTGTTTTTTGTGGCCGGCGGTATTGGATTGCTCATCGTATTTTTATGGTTTATATCTATGCATAGTGTAACAGGCAACAACCTGAACATACTATGGGCCATGCCTACTTTCGTGTTGTTGGCCTTCGCAAACCACAAACATAAGTGGACAGCAGTAATCATGGTTTTCAACCTTTTTTGTCTTGTTGTGTTTTTAATAGGATGGAAGTTTATTCCACAGGCATTCCCGGCCGCCACCATACCCATAGCGCTGTTGTTGGGAGCAAGGCTCGTTTCATTGTTATATAAACAGCGCAAATTATCAATTTAACGATGAAGTATGCAATAGACAGGAAATTAGCTGGTTTTATATTGTTTTTCTGGGTTGTACCGGTACTCGCTCTTTATTCACAAAGTGCCACAGTTCAAACAATAGATTTTAGGCAGCTGCAGGAAAGGATAGAAAAAACGAGTGCCGATTCTATAATGGTAATTAACTTTTGGGCAACCTGGTGCAAGCCTTGCATTGAAGAAATACCGGTATTAGAAAAAATTCCAGGGATGTACAAGGGAACAGCTGTCAAAGTATTATTGGTGAGCCTGGATTTTACGGATCAGATTGAACAAAAGCTTGTACCTTTTGTCAAATCCAATGGCATTGCAAGTGAAGTGCTTGTATTAGATGAAGCCCATCCCAACAATTGGATTCCTAAAGTTGATCCCAGTTGGAGCGGTGCTATTCCGGCATGCTTGTTTGTATATAAAAGTAAAACTTTATTTCACGAGGGAAAAGTAACACTTAAGGCGATAGAATCCACGATGAACCAATTAATACCGTAAGGCGTTTACATGTTACATAAATAACCCAGGAGCCCTAAAAACAGGCTCTTTCCATCTGTTTAAGTAACAATTTTACGCCATGAAAAAAAAGATTTCCATTTTATTATTTCTGTCGTTGGTTACCTTTACTTCTCCATCACAGGTAAAGATAGGGGACACAGCGCCCGGTTTCAAACTCAAAAACATAGACAATAGTTACGTTGCCCTGGATCACTACCATTCAGAAAAAGGGGTAATACTTATTTTTACTTGCAACCACTGTCCCTATTCAAAATTATACGAAGACAGGATTGTGGCATTGGATACCAAATACAAAAGGAAAGGTTTTCCTGTTGTTGCCCTCAACCCCAACAATCCTAAAACTTCAAAAGAAGATGCCTTTGATAAAATGATTATTAGAGCTGAAGATAAAGGCTTTACATTTCCTTATCTGGTAGACAACGTAGGTATTTATAAAGCCTATGGAGCTACCAAGACCCCTCATGTGTATCTGCTTGAAAATGAAGAATCACATTTTACAGTAAGCTATATAGGTGCTATCGATGATTCTCCTAAAGATGCCGGCAAGGTAAAACAAGCCTACCTGGCCGAAGCCATAGATGCGATACTGGCAGGTAACAAACCGCGGTTAAAAGAGACAAAAGCTATAGGTTGTAGTATAAAACCTTATTGATTTTCTTGCGTATATAATCTTATTTAAGCTCTTTTGGGCATGTTTAAGCACGAATTGGATAATGTTTTACTCTTTTTGCTTACTTTTGCATCGATTAAATTAGTAATTGAATGAAGTTTATATATAAAACAGGTCTGGCCTTGCTGGGGGTGGTTTCAATGGGGATAGGCAATATGACTTATTTTAACTCCGGTGATTCCTTTGGTGGAGATTTTGTTCCTCCGGCGCCTACTGTTGCTTCCCACAGAATATCCAATACCTTTTCCGATCAGGATAGATTTGAAGTGATAGATGATAACGTGAACCGCTTTCTGCGACGTAACCATTTAGCAGGGGCATCACTTTCAGTAGTTAAAGATGGTAAACTGGTATTTACCAAAGGCTATGGTTTTGCCGACAAAGAAAAATCTATTGAAGTGCAGCCGTATAATTTATTCAGGATTGCCAGTGTTTCGAAACTGCTTACTGCAGTTGCTGTAATGAAATTGGTGGAAGAAGGCAAAGTGTCGCTCGATGACCAGGTTTTTGGTTCGGAGGGCATTCTAAACGATTCCATATTCTTAAATTATCGCGACCCCAAAATTGAAAGGATTACCGTCAAACAACTTCTCAACCACTCAGCCGGTTTTACAAACCGCTATGGCGATCCTATGTTTATTCCTCAGGTCGTCGCAAAAAAAATGAAGGTGGACTATCCGGTACAAAAGCAAGACATTATCCGCTTTATGCTTGGTAAGCGTCTGCATTACCCACCCGGTACTATGTCGTCGTACAGCAATCTGGGATATGCCATACTCGAAGAAGTGATCGAAAAAGTTTCAGGAATGGACTACGAGTTGTACGTAAAAACCGATGTGCTATATCCGCTGGAGATTTTTGATATGCAAATTGGAGGTAGTTACAGTCATGAGAGACTCGATTTGGAGGTCAAATATTATGAGCCCGACGATGCCTATCTTGTTAAAGACCATATGAGTGACGATAAGGAAGTCCCCAGAAGTTATGGTGGCAACGACATAAAAACCCTGGGTGCTGCAGGTGGTTGGGTCGCCTCAACGACCGATTTGTTAAGGTTAGTGGTGGCCATTGATGGTTTTGATACCCCGGCCGACATACTTTCGGCCAATAGTATCAAGGAAATGAGTACAACTGAACTTTTGGGTGGAAGTCCATTGGGTTGGCGGGGTGTACGAAAAAGTTACTGGTACAGAACGGGCACACTAGCCGGTACAGCAGCGCTGGTTGTGCGTCAGGATGATGGGCTGTCGTACGCTATTGTGTTTAATTGCAACTCCTGGAAAGGCCCTAAGTTTGCCAACGACATCAAATATATGATGGATCGTACCCTGGCTAAAGTGGAAGACTGGCCCGACTACAATTTATTTGAACTGAAAAACCAAATAAAACCACTTCGTCGTAAAACCATCGTTTTTTAAGCAAATAGGCGCATGCTAAATTAATTTTGTTTACAACGTTTCATCCCTTATGCATTGTTTGCCCTAAACTTTTTTAGCCGCTTGCTGTTACTCATTCGTTTGTTGTATTGTTTAAATTCAATAAAACGATAAGTATATTCATTCAAGTAAAAAAGACAGGTCAAATTAAAAGATATGGTGGAAATTTCACA
This sequence comes from Saccharicrinis carchari, assembly GCF_900182605.1. Classification (NCBI taxonomy): domain Bacteria; kingdom Pseudomonadati; phylum Bacteroidota; class Bacteroidia; order Marinilabiliales; family Marinilabiliaceae; genus Saccharicrinis; species Saccharicrinis carchari. The sequence continues at coordinate 574,956 of NZ_FXTB01000001.1, read as the reverse complement.
ATTTAAGATAACAACATTGCCCTTTGGTCTTCGCCCGAAAAGCTCAGGGCCGGATATAAAGATATATGACTATCTGAAAGAAGATGGAGTGCGAAAAATGGTAAACGATCACTACGATCTGTTGGTAGAAAGCACGATCAAGGATATTTTTCCTCCCAAAGGTCATTTACTCGAAGAAGCTAAAAAACGTTCTGCTGATTTTTTTGTACAACGGCTGGGTGGGCCACAATACTATAAAATGAGTCGTGGTAACCCAATGTTGGCCAACCGGCATTTGCCTTTTAAAATAACCCCAAAAACAAGAATCGTTTGGCTCGATTGTTACAGGCAGGTATTGTCGAAACTTAAAGATGTACCGGAAAACCTGGTGCTTTCGTTTTGGTATTGGCTCGATGGCTTTTCTAACTGGATGGTAAATCAACACGACGAGCCGCAATTTAAAATGGATTTTAAGTTACCGGAGAAATAAAGCAAGAACGCATTTTCATTTATTCTGATGAACAGCAGCTTAATGTAAAGCAGCAGCTCGTAAGCCATACCGATCCAATCAGAACTTATTTCAGTTTGTCCTATAGTTGATATTATGTTATTTTTATATATATAAAAATATCCGGATACTTCTACCCGGATATTTTTAATTTCTTATTATTGAATTCGCCTTTTACTAAAGACTTTTCAACTTTTCATCCACTTCCTTGTACTTATCCATCATTTCAAAGCGATAGTACAAAGTTTTCAGGCTTTCCAATACGGCCACTTCATCGGGTTTAACCTCTAAAGCTCTTTCAAAATATGGCATAGCTTCTTTAAACGTAGTTTCTGCAACCTTCTTTTTGCTTTCAAACTTCTTAAAATCGGTTTCGGCATTCGCCAGGTTCATTTCCTCTACAGCTTTATTAAAGTACATTACACCCAAATTATACAGCGCGTTAAAGTACTCAGGATCATACTCCAGGGCTTTTTGGTAATCGGCCTTGGCGGCTTCAAAATCCTTGTTACTATCGTAAAGAACTCCCCGGGCATAGTAATACGACGCATTGGTGGCATCGCTTTCGATGGCTTTATTTAAATAATCGAGCGCCTTATCGTTTTGTTTTGTATTTAAATAATAGTTAATCAACTCTGTTAAAATCCTGTTGTCTTCGGGGTATGTTTCAAATCCTCTCATTAAATTTGAACCCATATTTGTAGAATCGCCCTGTTCTACGTACATCTGGTGCACCAACAAAACAGCGTCGCCACCACCATACTTTAAGTCGATGGATTGATTAAAATAGTCTTCTGCAACGGACCAGTTTTTTGCGTTGTAAGCAGCCAGTGCAGCATTAAAAATAATGGCGGTGTCTACTTTTTCGCCTTGAATCTCTTCCATATACTCATTTTTGTTGAGCTCTAATAGACCGTCGAACGCCAGCACCGCTGTTTCAAAATCTTCTTTGTTGAATGCCTCTACGCCGGCATTGGTCAACTCAGTACCAAAGAATAAAAGCGCCTGTCCAATTTCTTTCTTATATTTTCCTTTTTGCTTGCCTTTGTGGTTACCTTTTTTGTCCAGTTCAATAGCTTTTTGATAAAACTTGTACGCTTTGATCGTCCCTTTGTCATCTTTGCCTTTCTGATAGAGTTTGGTATAAACCTTTGCTGCAACAATATAGGTTTTAGGCCAGGTGTTGCTTTTTTCGTGCTCCATCGCTTGATCAATGGCCTCTTTGGCCTTCACAGGATCGCCCTGTTCTAATAAGGTGGTGGCCGTAGTTACCTTACCTTTTTGCGCCACTGCTATTGATATGGTAAATAGAGCCGCTAAAAATAATACTGTTTTTTTCATCATCATGCGTTTTTTTATTGTGTGGATTTTAATCCGCTAAAATAAAATAATAGTTGTTTATTCTTGTATTTCCTCGTTGTTATTTTTTTCTTCTTCGCTATTATCGGGATTTAGTCCCTCGGCAGCTTCATTTCCGGTTTTATCCTGTTCTGTTGCGATGGTTTCCGAATCTACATCTTCCCCACCACTTTCTTCATCTTTAAAAGCCGACACCTTGGCCACTGAGGCAATTTGATCACCGTTGCGCAGGTTAATTACTTTAACTCCCTGCGTGGCTCTGCCTGTGGTTCTTATTTCGGAAAGTGCCAAGCGTATGGCTATGCCGGATTTGTTAATAATCATCAGGTCGTTGTCGTCGGTAACGTTTTTAATGGATATCAATGCCCCCGTTTTATCGGTAATTCGCATTGTTTTAACTCCTTTACCTCCCCGGTTGGTAATTCGATAGGCTTCAATCTTGGATTTTTTACCGAAGCCATTTTCAGACACTACCAGCACTTCCTCCTGCTCTATGTCTTCAACACATATCATGCCAACCACTTCATCGTTATTTGTATCTAGGGTTATTCCCTTGACACCCTGGCCGGTACGACCGATGCACCTTACCTTTTTTTCGTTAAAGCGTATGGCTCTACCCAATTGTGTGGCCATCAGGATTTCTGCATCGCCATTGGTTAGCCTTGCCTGTATAAGTTCGTCACCTTCTTTGATGGTAATCGCGTTAACTCCATTCACGCGCGGACGGGAATAATCGGCCAACAAAGATTTTTTGATCATACCCTTTTTCGTACCCATTATAATATAATGACTGTCGATATAATCCTGATCATTAAGCCCCTTCACTTTTATAAACGCCTTTACCTTATCGTCGGCTTCTATATTTAACAAGTTTTGTATGGCTCTACCCTTTGTACTTTTTGCGCCTTCGGGTATTTCATACACCTTTAACCAGAAACAGCGTCCCTTGCTGGTAAAAAACAACATGGTATTGTGCATCGTTGCCGGATAAAGATGTTCGATGAAGTCCTCGTCGCGGGTGGTGCTACCCTTGGAACCTACTCCTCCCCTGGATTGGGTTCTGAACTCGGCCAAAGGTGTTCTTTTGATATAACCCATGTGCGAAATGGTAATCACCATTTCATCATCGGCATAAAAGTCTTCCGGATTAAATTCTTCCGAGGAGTATACAATATCTGTTCTTCTCTCATCACCATATTTATCCCTGATTTGAATCAGTTCCTCGGTTATAATCTCCATACGCCGGCTTACATTGGCCAGGATATCTTTCAAATCAGCTATTGTGTTCAGTAATTCTTCGTACTCACTGCGTAATTTATCCTGTTCCAGTCCGGTGAGCTGACGCAAACGCATATCGACGATAGCGCGTGCCTGAATGTCGGATAACTCAAACCGCTCCATCAGCTTTTCCCTCGCTTCGTCGGGACTGGATGCTGCCCTGATTATTTTAATTACCTCGTCGATGTTGTCACTGGCAATAATGAGCCCCTCCAAAATGTGGGCACGTTTTTCGGCCTGCTCCAACTCATATTGCGTACGACGAACAACTACCTCGTGGCGGTGCTTCACAAAATTGCTTATCAAGCCTTTAAGGTTCAGCATTTCCGGACGACCATTAACCAGTGCTATATTATTTACACTAAAAGACGATTGCAAAGCGGTGAGCTTGTAAAGATTATTCAGCACTACATTGGCAATCGCATCACGTTTCAGATCCACCACAATACGCATACCATCCCTGTCCGACTCATCGTTTACATTGGATATGCCTTCAATTTTTTTCTCGATAACAAGGTCGGCTACTTTCATTATCAGTTCTGCCTTGTTCACCATATATGGGATCTCGGTTATAATGATCTTTTCCCTGCCATTATTGTCGGTCTCTACTTCGGCTTTGGCACGAACTACTACCCGTCCCCTGCCTGTTTCAAAGGCATCTTTTACACCTTTAAAACCATATATGGTACCACCTGTGGGAAAGTCCGGTGCCTTAACGTATTCCAAAAGACCGTCGGTGTCTATGTCGTTATTTTCGATATAGGCTACTGTGGCATTAATAATTTCGGTTAAGTTATGTGGGGGCATGTTGGTGGCCATACCCACTGCTATACCAGATGCCCCGTTAACCAATAGGTTGGGTATACGGGTAGGTAATACAGTTGGTTCCTGCAACGAATCGTCAAAGTTTAACCTGAAATCCACCGTTCTCTTATCGATATCAACCAGCGTTTCTTCCGCTATCCTGTTCAATCGGGCTTCGGTATAGCGCATGGCAGCAGGGCTGTCGCCATCTACTGAGCCAAAGTTTCCCTGGCCATCGACTAAGGGATAGCGTAAAGACCAAGGTTGAGCCATTCGCACCATGGCGTAATACACCGAAGAGTCGCCGTGCGGATGATACTTACCCAGCACCTCTCCCACTATCCTGGCCGATTTTTTATATGGCTTGTTAGAGGAAAGCCCCAAATCGCTCATGGCAAATAAAACGCGTCGGTGTACAGGTTTAAAACCGTCTCTGACGTCGGGCAACGCCCTGGAAACAATCACCGACATCGAATAATCGATGTAGGCCGATTTCATTTCCTCCTCAATATTTATCTTTATAATTCTTTCTCCTTCAGCCATTTATATTTAAATTATGAATTAGATATTACAAACAAAAACAGGCTTCTTTAGGCCTGTTTTTTAGACGCCCTAAATTAATCATTTATGCGCTAATTATAAAACGAAAAACCACACAATTTACAAACATCAAACAAACATTCCGAAATACACTTTATTATTGCTATTTTTAAACTTATAAGCGGGAAAATGATAATTTAAACAATATTTTTATACGGATGTTTTATAGCTTTAACCTTCTTGAATTGCTGGAAGAATTGGCATAATATTCGCTGTTGAACTGCTGAATTGTCAGTGTCTGCATTAATTGCACGAAAATTGTAAAAGAGTAAAAAAAATTGACATATGAATTTGAATTTTTCACAACGGATAAATGATGTTATCGCCTACTCGAAAGAAGAAGCCGAGCGGCTCGGGAATCCATATATCTTACCTGAGCATCTTCTTTTGGGTCTTTTGAGAGAAGGCGAAGGCACGGCAATAGAGGTTTTAGGACAATTAAATGTCGACCTGGAAGTGCTTAAGCGCAATATAGAACAAAGGCTAAAAACAGACACGGTGTTGGCGCACACCGACCACATCCCTTTGCTTAAATCGTCGGAAAGGATTTTAAGATTAATTTATCTTGAGTCACGGGCGATAAAAAGCAAAAACATTAATACAGGTCATCTGCTTTTGGCTTTACTAAAAGATAATCAAGGATTAATACCTGAACTTATGGAAGAAGATAAATTGAATTACGAAAAAGTAAAGGCACTTTTAACCAATAACCAACCATTGGCAAAGGCCGATCTGCCTGAAGACGACGATCAGGACAGTCCCTTTTCGTCAGGAGGCGGCTCCGACCCCTCACGCGCGGCTGCCGGCCCAAAAGGTTCGGACACGCCGGTGCTTGATAACTTTGGCATAGACATAACACAAGCCGCCGAAGACGGCAAGCTCGACCCTATTGTGGGACGCGAAAGAGAGATAGAACGACTGGCACAGATTCTAAGCCGTCGAAAAAAGAACAATCCCATATTAATAGGTGAACCCGGCGTGGGTAAGTCGGCTATTGCCGAAGGATTGGCGCTGCGTATACAGGAAAAAAAGGTATCGCGCGTGCTGTTCGACAAAAGAGTTGTTACCCTGGATCTGGCCTCTATTGTGGCAGGCACAAAATACAGAGGGCAATTTGAAGAAAGGATGAAAGCCATTTTAAATGAGCTTTCTAAAAATCCTAACATCATCCTCTTCATCGACGAAATCCATACCATCGTAGGTGCAGGCGGAGCAACCGGATCGTTGGATGCGGCCAATATGTTAAAGCCTGCGCTTGCACGCGGCGATATTCAATGTATTGGTGCCACCACTTTGGACGAATACCGCCAACACATTGAAAAAGACGGTGCGCTGGAGCGTAGGTTTCAGAAAGTTATGGTGGAACCGACCAGTATTGATGAAACGGTAGAAATACTAAACAATATAAAAGAAAAATACGAAGACCATCATAACGTAACCTTTACGCAGGAAGCTGTTGAAGCATGCGTAAAACTGACGGACAGATACATTACCGACCGTCATTTGCCCGACAAGGCCATTGATGCATTGGACGAAGCAGGTTCGCGTGTACATATATCAAATATTGTTGTTCCGGAAACCATATTAAAACTAGAGGAACAGATTGAAGAAACGAAAGACAATAAGATAAAAGCGGTAAAAGCCCAAAACTTTGAGCTGGCGGCCAGTTTCAGAGATAAAGAAAAAACCTATCTCGAAGATTTAAACAATGCCAAAACAAAATGGGAACAAGACCTTCAACAAAACCGCGAAATTGTTGATTTAGAAAAGGTGGCCGAGGTGGTAGCCATGATGACAGGCATTCCGGTTCAGCGGGTGGCTCAGGCCGAAGGCTTTAGATTGCTAAAGATGGGCAGCGAGATGCAGGGGCGTGTGATAGGCCAGGAAGATGCCATACAAAAAATAGTGAAGGCGATTCAACGGAATCGAGCCGGCCTTAAAGATCCTAACCGACCTATCGGATCATTTGTTTTTCTTGGTCCAACAGGTGTTGGTAAAACACATTTAGCAAAAGTATTGGCCACCTACCTGTTCGATTCAACCGACGCACTTATCCGCATAGACATGAGCGAATATATGGAAAAGTTTTCCGTTTCGCGTTTGGTAGGAGCACCTCCCGGATATGTGGGGTATGAAGAAGGTGGTCAGCTAACCGAGAAGGTGAGACGCAGACCCTATTCAGTTGTTTTGCTCGACGAGATAGAAAAAGCGCATCCCGATGTATTTAACCTGCTGCTACAAGTGCTTGACGAAGGCAGGCTGACGGACAGCCTTGGACGTAAAGTTGATTTTAAAAACACAATTATCATCATGACTTCAAATATAGGAAGTCGCGAACTTAAAGATTTTGGACGTGGAGTGGGATTTCAGCCCAGCAGCAAAGAGTCTGATTCGGAGCATGCCCGACATGTTATTCAAAAAGCGATGAAAAAAGCTTTTGCACCCGAATTTATCAATCGTATTGATGATGTAATTGTTTTCAATTCACTGGACAAAGAAGATATTTTCAAAATTATTGATATTGAGCTCAAAGGATTGTATGCACGAGTTGAATCTCTGGGGTATAAACTTGCACTCACAGAAAAAGCAAAAGATTATATCGCTTCCAAAGGGTTTGACATCAGCTATGGGGCACGACCACTGAAGAGAGCTATCCAAAAGTATCTCGAAGATGAGATGGCAGAGGTCATTATCCAGGCCAGCATATCGGAAGGAGATATTATTAAAGTGGATTATGATGAAGAGAATGATAAGATATTTACTTCGGTAGAAAAAGAAGGAATCAAAGCGTTAAACGATTCCAAAGCCAGCGAAAACTAAGTACCTGATGTTTGCCAACAAAAAAAGGATGAACCAAAAACGGTTCATCCTTTTTTTTGTTTAGATAATTTTAATACAATTAGCTTTTCATCAATTCGGCAATTTTGGTTTTGATAGTAGTAGCCGGTTTATTGTTAGCATGATATTTTAAAGCTTTGTCGGCAAGTGCTTCTGCCTGGTCGAACTCAGCTTTTGCATTTTTCTTTATCGCGTCCCACTGATCACGATTGCCGTCGACCCTGCTGTTCAGGATGGAAATTCCTTTGGTGAAAAATTCGTTGGCCTGAATAACATAGAATTTGGCCAATTCTTTTTTCATGTAACCAATGTATTTACTGTTCGGAAATTCTTCGATACCGCTAAGTAAGGCTTTTTCCATTTCCTGATCTTTACCCATATTTTTATAAGCCATACCAATATAAAAAGCAGCTACATCTTCTTTATAGCCTAAATCTTTTGATTGTTGGTAATACTTTAGGGCTTTTTTATGGTTGTCGATTTTCCGGGCACAGGTTGCGGTGTTGTACACCATTGCCGCGTCCATATCTTCCGCTTCGTCCCAGTTAGCAATGGCCGACTCAAAGGCTACCAGTGCGCTTTTGTAATCTTTGCTTTTTAATGCGGCGTTACCCTCGTTTTTTAATTCAGCTGCACTTTTGGCCTCCTGGGCATAGCCTACTCCCAACATTGTAAACAATAGTAATGTTACCGATAAAACGTACTTCATGATTTTTAATTTAAAATTATATGTTTCGTATTTAGCTTTTCCTTAAAGCGCAAAAATAACTTTTTTTTTAAAATATCTTAACAATTGGAAACCATTTTGCGCTTTTCACCAAAATTAACAATAACTGTGCCTATTTTAAAAGGAGTAATTTTAATGCGTCCAATGTTGCATTAATACCTGTATTTTTAGGCGTTCCATTCATAAAAGCTTGTAGTCTAGGCGGCACTTTCACCTTGCGACCGAGCACCGGTTCTATTACTTCGGGAAACTTAGCCGGGTGGGCAGTTTCTAAAAACACTCCTTTTTGTCCGTCCTGAAGTTTCTTTTCGAGTGCCAGATATCCGGTAGCACCATGCGGATCGAGCACATAACTGTGGATTTGGTCGATACGCTTCACCCCTGCCCTTATCTGGTCATCGGTGAATGCGATCCCTTCTATTTTTGCTTTTATTACTTGATGGTCGGAACCAAATAGATCAAGAATACGTACAAAATTACTGGGATCACCTACGTCCATAGCATTAGCCACGGTACTTTTTGATGGTGCAGGCATATACAAGCCGGTGCGCAAATACTCGGGTACAATATCGTTGATGTTAGTAGCTGCTACAAATTTGGCAACGGGAAGTCCCATGGCTTGCGCTACCAAACCGGCCGTAATATTACCAAAATTACCACTGGGCACGCAAAAAACAATATCTTCATTTACGCCGGCTCTGCGCAACTGGGCATAGGCATGATGATAATAAACGGATTGTGGCAACAGGCGCGCCAAATTGATAGAGTTGGCCGAGGTAAGTACCATTGTATCCTTTAACTCATCATCCATAAAGGCTTCTTTAACCATGCGTTGGCAATCGTCAAAGGTTCCTTCTACTTCAACCGAGGTAATGTTATGCCCCAGGGTGGTAAATTGCTTTTCTTGCACTTGACTTACCATACCTTTGGGGTATAATACTACTACATTGATACCCGGTACTTTATAAAAACCATTGGCAACCGCACTGCCTGTATCGCCGGACGTGGCCACTAAAACGGTAATATCTTCGTCCTGTCCTTTCGAAAAATAGGATAAGATACGTGCCATAAATCGAGCCCCCACATCCTTGAATGCCAAGGTAGGTCCGTGAAATAATTCGAGTGCGTAAATGTCTTTGCTCACTTGCTCCACGGGAATATCAAAATTGAGGGACTCCTCCACGATATTTTTAAAAATTTCTTCGGGTATGTCGGGACAAAAGAAAGGTTTAAGCACTTCAAATGCTATCTCGGGTAAAGACCTGTTTGCGATGGTAGCAAAAAAGTCATCATCTAATTTAGGGATAGTTACGGGCATATACAATCCCTTGTCGGGCGCCAGCCCCCGAAGTACTGCCTCCTTGAGGCTTACTTTTATATCTGGCGTATTGGTACTGTAATATTGCATCAATAAATATTTAAAAAAATCACTTTAACAGTTCCTGCATAAACTCGGGGCCATACAACATTCCATATCCGCCGGCTTTGGCCGACTCTTCGTTATATTGTGTTACAGCATCGGGCTTTTGGCCGGGTTTTTTAATAAAAAAGGGTACTGCATCTCTGGTGTGTGTTTTAAGCGCACAGGGGGTAGGATGGTCGGGCAGCAAAGCGATGCTTACCGGCTCGTCCATTTTTGCTATCTCCTCTGTTACATATTTAACCACACGTTGATCCAGATACTCTATTGTTTTTGTTTTCAGCATATAATCACCTTCATGCCCTGCTTCATCACTGGCCTCGATATGTAAAAATACGTATTGATTATCCTTTAAAGCTTCAATGGCAGCCTTGGCCTTGCCTTCGTAATTGGTGTCGTAAAGCCCTGTGGAGCCTTCTACATGTACCCCCTTGAGGCCGGCATAAGCCCCCAAACCATAAATTAAATCCACTGCCGAAATAACCACCCCGGACTCTACCCCGTACATTTCTTTTAAGGTAGGCATGTCGGGTGTGTTGCCTTGCGACCAGGGCCAAATCATGTCGGCGGCAGGTTTTCCTGCTTCTCGTCTTTTAAGGTTGACAGGATGCGCTTTAAGTAAGTCAATTGACTTGAGCATCAGCTCAGTAACCCTATCTACGGTGTCCTGCGCTGCATCATCCAATGCGGTGGGCAGCACGTTTTTAAAAGGCTTGCCGGTAACATCGTGCGGGGGTGTACAATTTATTTTGTCGTTTCCTCCCTTTAGCACCATAAGGTGCCGATAACTTACTCCCGGATAAAAGTTAACATCATCCGCACCAAGTTTATCTTGCAGATACAACATTATCTCATTGGCTTCGTCGGTGCTGATATGACCGGCAGAATGATTTAATATCTTCTGATCTTGCAGGGATATCAAGTTGCAACGGAACACCAGGTCCGTAAGTGAAGTTTTCACTCCCATCGAAGCAGCCTCGAGCACACCCCTACCCCTGTAATACTTGGCCGCATCGTAACCCATTACCATCATATTGGCCACTTCGCTGCCCGGATGTAATGAGGGGGGAACGGTATCCAGAAGACCGGAGACACCCTCGGTACACAATTTATCAATGTGGGGTGTGTTGGCGGCCATCAATGGTGTTTTATTTCCCAATTCGGCTATGGGCTCATCCGAAGCGCCATCTGCCAATATCACTAAGTATTTCATTTTGTTCATCTGTCTTTAATTTATTTTTTTTAAGGTCAAAGGGAATTCGCCACATTAGCCATCCTCCATCTGTTAAACGGCACAAGTTATGTGAGAGTGTGCTCTCCTACGCTTGTCCGACCCATCGGGGCCTCTTTTCATCTATTTTCATTTACACAATAACTCCCTTTGATTGTTGTTAAGTGCTTTTTTATTGGTTGGCTACTTTAATAATATCTCCAAACACACCTGCCGCGGTAACCTCGGCACCGGCACCGTATCCTTTTATTTGCATGGGATGCTCTTTATAATGCTCAGAATTTATTAAAATAATGTTGTTACTCCCTTCCAGATCGTAGAATGGATGCTCGCTGGCTACCTCAATAAAACCAACGGTGGCTTTTCCGTCTTCAAGTTTAGCTGCATATCGCAATTTTTTACCTTTGGCAGTTAAGGCATTTCGGTATTCCTCAAATGCTGCATCATGTTCTTTAATGTTTTCCATAAATTGTTCAATGGATTCGGCCTCCATATATTTCTGGGGTACAAACGGAATAACATCAATATCGCTCTGTTCCATTGGATAACCCGACTCTCTGGCTAAAATTAATATTTTACGTACCACGTCAATACCGCTCAAATCTATCCTGGGGTCCGGTTCGGTAAAACCTTTATTTTTGGCTTCCAGTATCACCTCGGACAAGGGCTTATGTTGATTTACTGTATTTACAATAAAATTTAAACTGCCCGAGAGCACCGCTTCTAACTTTAATATCTTGTCGCCACTCATTACCATACTATTTAATGGGGCAATTATGGGCAAGCCTGCTCCCACATTGGTTTCAAACAAAAACTTAATCCCCTTATTTAAAGCAGTCGATTTAAGCTTTTGGTACAGTTCATATTTAGATGAACTTGCTATTTTATTGGCGGTGACCACTGAAACGTTCGACTCCAACATGCTTTGGTAAACCGAAGCCACACTAGCATTAGCCGTACAATCGACCAATACACTGTTGGAAAGGTTATATTGCACAATGTGCTCTTTATAAACGGCCAGGTTAGCTTTATCTCCCTTCTCCATCAAATCGGCAAAAAGTGTTTTTACGTTTAAGCCCTGGGGCTCTAGCAACATTTTACGGCTGTTGGTAATTCCTGCCACCCTGATTTTAAGACGATGCTGTTGGGCAAGTTTTTCCGTTTGCGAAATTATTTTTTCAATTAACATTTTACCAACGGTACCTGTACCTACCAAAAACAAATTAACAACAGCATACTGCGATAGGAAAAATGCTTCGTGAGCTGCATTAAGCCCTTTTTTAAGGTCTTTATCCTTTACAACAAACGAAATATTGAGCTCCGAGGCGCCCTGTGCAATGGCAAAAATATTAATACCATTCTTACCCATGCTCTCAAATAAAGTTCCGGAGATACCCGTTGTACGTTTCATGTTTTCGCCAACGATGGCAATAATGGCCATATCGGTTTCAACCGACACGTTATTTATCTGATTAAGTGCTATTTCAGGTGCAAACTCCTTCTTTACCATTCTAATCGCGCTATCGGCGGCAGCAGTATCTATAACCAGACTGATTGAGTTTTCAGACGAGGCTTGTGAAATAAGTATCACATTGATGTCTTTGGTTGCTAAAGATTTAAACAAGCGCATAGCAATGCCTGTAACGCCAATCATACCGATACCCTGCACTGTTAAGAGCGATACATCCTTAACAGATGAGATACCTTTAATTTTTTTGCCGTTGGCCACTTTTGCTTCACCACTTATCAGGGTGCCGGTCGCCTCCGGATTAAAGGTATTTTTTATAAGAATAGGAATGTTTTTTTTGTATACCGGCAATATGGTAGGCGGAAAAATAACTTTAGCGCCAAAATGCGATAGCTCCATTGCTTCGGAATAGGTGAGACTATCAATACAGTACGAACGGCTAATAATTTTTGGATCGGCCGTCATAAAGCCGTTTACATCCGTCCATATTTCAAGTATGGATGCATCATAAGCAGCAGCAAGGATGGCTGCCGTATAATCCGAACCACCCCTACCCAGTGTAGTGACCTCCTTTTTTTTGTTTGATGCGATAAAACCAGGAAAAACACTTACTTGACCCAAGCTGTCTTTTATCTTTTTTAAATTATCTTCTGTCCTTTCCAGGTCAACGGTATCCCTTCCAAAAATTTTATCTGTAACGATAAGATGTTGTGATTCAATTAGTGAAGCACCTTCAATTAGTTCCGAAAGAAGAAAAGAGGATACTCTTTCGCCATAGCTCGATATAATAGCCTTACTCTTATAGGTCATTTCTTTGAGCATAAACACACCTTTAATAATGGTGCTTAGTTCCTCAAACAACTGATCTACTTTAAATTTTATGTTGCGAGCCACATCGAGCGGAAACAACTCACCTATAATTTTATAGTGCTTTTCTTTTATTTCGCTGTACTGGTCAAAGCATTCCTGATTGCCCTGTTCTGCTAATACAGCAGCGGAGATTAATGCATCGGTAACACCACCCACAGCCGAAACTACTACAATTACTTGTTCTGGCTGAGATTCTACTATTTTTTTTACCTTTAAAAAACTGTCAGAGGATCCTACGGATGTACCTCCAAATTTTAATACCTTCATAACCATGCTATATAATGACACCTTTGGTGACTAATTAAACGTATTTTACTATGCTATTTTCAATATGAGCTATTTTGACATTATTTATGCAGAGAGCAAAAATAAACCATCACCTTGTTTTCTGATGATTGTTGGGTCCTGAAAATTGAGAAACAGACAATATTTGATAACAAACATTGACCTCTTTTAATGCGGAAAGAAATAGATTATACCCCCCCAGGGGTAATGGTGGAAGTAATAAGGGGAGTGATGGTATAGCGAAATTTGCGAATCATAAGCTATTGTTGAATTTTTCTTATAAACTATAATGCAAAAATAGACATTTATTTAAAATTTCAAAATTAAGTTGGGCATATGCCATATTATTACTGATAAACAGCACTCTGTTTTAAACCTTTGTTGCGCTTTCGAAGTAATATTTTGAAATACTTCGGTAAAGCGAAGGCGATTCCTCCACAAAAAAATACAATCCACCCCAATTGTGTTCTACTTTATAAAAAACCCTTTGTAAACCGCTTTGTTTTATAATTACCCTTGTAATCACCTTTCCTTTTAGTTGGTATACCTCAATTGATTTACCATCGGGATAAACACTTTTAAGGGGAGGTAAACCAAATTGGTTTTTCGTCTTGGGTAATTCCAATTCTTTGGTTTTCCGCCTAGATACAGCAGAGGTTTCTACCTCCTGTTTTTTTGCTGTTTGTTTTTGATTATGGTGCAAGGGTCGGGTATGTGCCTGGGATAAAACTGCACGCTGTTTATCACTTTTCGTTGCAACCTGGCGTTTATAGGCCTGGTATTGTTCATTTAGGCTGTTTATTTTTTCTCTCACAACTAGCAGGTAGTCCAAATCATAGTCAAAATCATTAATTTTTGGTGAATAGGCGATTTTGGCCACCGGATTTTCAAAGAATGAAGTATCGGCATTGGGAAACGTGGGAAACAGCTCCACCAGTAAATTATAGGGATAAATTTGTTTTTTTTGAACATGGCCGGGCACGACAGTAGAAAAATTAATTTTTTTGGCGACGTATCCCGGCTTTGAAAAATAAAACTGATAATTGCTGTCCCAGCTCAAATTAATAGTAAAAAACCCTTCCTTATCCACCGGCACCTTTATATTATTACTATCTGACGATACCAACAAACTAATCGTAGATGTTTTTCCATCACGGAGGTAAACAGTACCTCGTACAGCGTACTTTTCCTGCCCTTTGAGAAAGCTAAGGGCAAGTACAACAAACAGCATAACGAGTACATACTTTTTATCCATATGGTAACACTTGATGTTGTACAAAAGTCATCAGGCAGTGTTAAAAACGCCAAATGCTAAGTTATTTTAAGCATGAAAAACCAGTAAGGGTGTAGTTGAGTGAAACAACATTTTTTTAGCAATAGATGGATTTAAAAGTCGCGATAATAAATTCCGCTTAAAAGTAGTAAAGGACAATATCTCAATATTTTCAGATTGTACAAAGCTTTCTACTCCTACCCAAAAATCTTCGTTTTCGATCAGTTTAAAATCCAGTGAAGTAGCTATCTTGTTTTTATTAAAGTGTTCAATAAGTCCGTCCATTTTCACCTTGTCTGTTTGCATGTTTTTACCGCTTGTGATATGTGCACACTTAACATTTACATCAAAAGCTCCCAATATACTGGATAGTTTTTCGATGGCCACAAAGTCGCTTGGTCCAAACACGGAGAGATAACCTACAGTCTTTAGTTTGTCGAGGCCTTTGTAGTCAAAACTTTCGGGAACTGCCAGCACAGGCACCTTGGCACCATCTATTATTTCGGTGGTAACACTGCCAATCAGGTCAACTGCTTTTTTGTCGCTGCCCCTGGTACCCATCACAATAAGCGAGGGATTGTAGGTTTCGCTGAATTCCAATATTTCGTGCTCTGCTATTCCGCGACGCAATTCGGTGTAAATGCGTACGTTTTCAATTTTCTCGTCCTTGATTCTTTTTTCCAGACCTTTTTTCAGTTCTTCTATCTTTTTTTCGCTCTCTTCCTTCAATTCAAAACTTATTTGATCTGAATTGATGTCATATACAAAAGATTCGCCAAAGGGAAGTCCTGAGCTTAATGGTGAGTAGAAGGCGTTGAAAAGGGTGAGCTCTCCGGTATTCTGTGCCACCCAATCGAATGCCATATCCACCGCCTTTTGCGAATACTCCGAAAAATCGACCGGAACCAATACCTTTATGTCATTACTTATTTTTTCGGCAGAATGGGGCTTTTCGTAATCCGATTCCCTGATAGAGTCGAACACCATTTGCGCCTTTTTAAAATCACTTTCTTTAATGTTGACTTTTACTCCTGCGGAAACCGCACCCTGAATAAGGTTAACGTGTTCAAGGAAGCATTCCACTCCTTCGTTTGCTAACATGGATTTTACCACTTGGGCCTTTCCGTAAGTTAGTGTAGCTAAAGTAATAATGTTGTCTTTCATGGCGTATTTAGCTTAGATTGTTTTTGTTTGTTCTGAATCTTTATTTAATACATTGATTTATTACTCCGGTCGTTTAAAAGTATTCCAAAAAACTGGATTTTTATCTTCACCATTAAAATACTGACGATCCGTAATCGAGGTTTCCGGTGCTTCAACCTGCACCACTTTTAAATAAACCGATTTGTTTTTATCGATCGCATGTACTTGTTTGTATGCAATTGAATTCAGCACATACCTGCCCTTATTTGATTTATAAGTAGTCTCAACTTTATACGTTAATGTATCTGCATTTTGCTGCACCTTGTAAAAGCTGTTTCCATGTCGGAAAGCTCCTTTACGGATGGCTGTAAAACTATTTTTAAGCACCTGGTAATTATCAAAGGCTATCCATATAGTGCCCTTATATGTAATCAAATCCGGATCACCGGCATTCTGGATAGTCGGATTTTTACAGGTATACGCTATTATCCACACGGAATCGTTGCCCAGCACATCCTGCCCCTGCACCTGCACGTCGAATTCATTAATAGCCTCCACCGACAATATATTACCCGGATTTCGCAAAATATCCTGGGCAATAAGGTTATCGATAGAAGTCATGCCTTCTTCTAAAAGAAGTGTTGGTTTATGGGGGTTATTTTCTTTAATACGGTAATGAATATTTTCAAAAGCATCGGAAAAAGACCGTTCGCCGTATCCTTTGTTGTCGGTCATTATAAACAAGGCTTCGTCCTTGACGATCTCTCCCCCTTGTTTTGTATTGGTTCGCATATAGCACCTATACGAATACGGTTCATTTAAATAATTCTGAGTTATTAAACTTGACGCGTTGCGCAGTATGCCATACCCTACTTTCGATTGAGCTTCTATATTAACTTCCGAAATACCGTAGTTAACAGGCGCCAGCTGAATGATTACACTATGCTTTCCGTTCCATTTACTTACCTGGTATGTTTTTGTTTGGTAACCCACCGCCGAAATACTTACCTTATTATCGAACAAGGCCCGGGATAGAGCTATCTCAAAATTTCCGTTAGCATCGGATGCAGTACCCAGATAGGTCCCTTCTACCCCAATATTGGCAAATTCTACTGCCAGTCCGGTTTCGGCGTCTACCACCGTTCCGTTTACCGTAAAATTTTGGGCGTAAAGCGATGGACACAGCATAAGTCCTAAAACAAAAAATAAGGTTGCAACTGGTATCGATGATGTCTTCATAAGTAATTTAGTTTATGGGATAAATGTAATAATAAATTCGCTTAAATGGAACCAGATAGCCGAGTAACACTGCTTAGCTTAAAGTATCACGGATAATGACCCGCTGCTTTATGCCCTTATAATTAGCAAAATTATTGAAAACTTTGTTACTTTTGAGATGGATATATTAATTTGAAAGCTCATGAAAAAATTCATATTACTTGCAATAAGTACGCTCCTGCTAAGCAGTTGTGTTGTCTCTAAAAAAAAATACGAAGCATCCTTGGCAGATAGATCCAAGTTAAGACGAGAGTTAAACTCATTGCAGAAAGCGCTGCAAACCAACATATCGGCTTTTGAAACGATGAAGAACGAATTACATAGGAGTAACGCGCTTAAATCGGACGAAATGAGCGAACTGTTTTTAAGAGTAACCCAACTGACAGATGCCAATAAGACATTGGAGAACAAACTGTCACAGACTGTAACGATGTACCAATCGCAAAAACAAACCAGCCAATCTACCGCAGAAGAGCTCAAAACCCTTCGAGCCAATAATATCGCCCTAAAGCGCGATACCGCAAGTATCAAGTATGCGCTGCAACTATCGAAAGAAAGGTTTGCTAAACTTGAGAATGAACTCAACATTCAAAAAAACAAATACAGCAAGTTAATAAGCGACAAGCGCAAATTGACTACAGAGATGGAAGCGGACAAGCAAAAGCTGGCACTTTTTGAACAGCAATTGGTGCGTAACAAAGAGAAAATGGAAGCCATTTCAAAAGCACTCATCGAACTACGAAAAGAAATGTTATCGTCAAAAACAGCCAACACGAGTATCGACCCCAACAAAAACAAGCATATTGACAGAATGGCCAGAGAACTGGGGCATTATTGATTGATGGCCGGCTAAAGTCTTCTGCCTGAAACTATATAAAAAGGCAAGTTATAGAGTAATTTAAATTCCAATAAATCCCAATGCTTTAATAGGCATATGACTTTCTGGTCGCTTTATCGCAATAGTAGTTGGTGCAATACAAGGGGGTAAAACAAAAGCACACAAATAGGAGCTTGATACATTGGTAAAAAGGCGTATTGAATCGAATATAAATAAACTATACATCATTAAAATAGCCAAGTGGTTTATGCTCACCATGCCTATTTTAATGCTATTTTATAAAGATATGGGATTCACGGATCGTGAATCTTTCCAGCTTAAAGCTTTTTATTCCATCGCCATTGTCATCTTTGAGATACCTTCGGGCTATCTGGCAGATGTGCTGGGACGACGCAAGACCTTGATAATAGGGTCAGTACTGGGCACCTTGGGTTTTTTAGTTTATTCTACTACATCGGGATTTTATTGGTTTTTGGTGGCCGAGCTCATATTGGGCGTAGGGCAAAGTTTTGTTTCAGGAGCCGATTCGGCCATCATGTACGATTCGTTGAAACACATGCGGCGCGAAAACGAATACGTAAAGTACGAAGGTCGTAACTTTACGGTAGGCAATTATTCGGAGGCACTGGCCGGTTTATTGGGCGGAACTCTCGCCGCCATCAATATACGCTATCCTTTTATGTTTCAAACCGCTATAGCTTTTATGGCCGTACCGGCATCCATTATGCTGGTGGAACCTATGAGAAGCGTGCGAAGTCGTAAGCCCGGCCTCAAAGATATTTTGAACGTGGTTTGGTATGCTACGGTAAAAAATGCGAAGCTCCGATATAATCTTGTGTATTCGAGTATTCTGGGAACGGCCACCCTCACCATGGCCTGGATGTACCAATTGTACCTAAACGATATCGGTTTTACGGAATATGCCATCGGTGCCACACATACCGTTTTAAATCTGATAGTAGGTACTACCACCTTGTTTGCTTATAAAATAGAAGCCCGGCTTAAACCCAAGATGACCATATGGCTTACCTCCATTATTATTACAGGCAGTTATATTATATCGGGCTTTGTGGATTCGGCCTGGATATTGCCGATCCTGGCCATATTTTACTTTAGTCGTGGCATTGCCACCCCGGTACTCAAGGACTATATTAACCGCATCACTTCTGACAATATGCGAGCCACCGTACTGTCTATCCGAAGCCTTATCATCCGCGCCTTTTTTGCAGTGATAGCCCCCTTTGTAGGCTATTTATCCGATCACTATACCCGGGCCTATTCGCTAAAAGTAATAGGCATAGTTTTTACCGTGCTGGTGGGCTCGTCCATCTTTCTCTTTTTGCGCTCAATAGTTCAGGGCGAAGAAAGTTAAAAGCCCCGGAAAACACACTTTGAGTAGTACCTGAAATATTGTAGATTGCAACATTAAGTGTAGAAAGCAATTATAAAAGAAAACGCATTGTAACCAAAGATAAAATCAAACAAATGAAAGCAGAACTAAACTACAAAAAACTACAAAATGGCTCCGACATACGGGGTGTAGCCATGGACGGTATTAAAGGAGAAGAGGTAAATTTAACCGCGGAGGTAGCCGAAAGAATTGGAAAGGCTTTTGCCCATTGGCTAAATAAAAAAAAACAGGCTGAGGCCGGATTTACAGTGGCAATAGGGATGGATACGCGCCTGACAGGGCCTAAACTGAAAGATGCTTTTGCTGAAGGCCTTACGAAAATGGGCTTGGATGTATTTGACTGTGGCATAGCTTCTACCCCCGCCATGTTTATGGCTACGGTAGACAAAAAATACAGCATCGATGCAGGCGTGATGCTCACCGCCAGTCACCTTCCGTTTAACCGTAACGGACTTAAATTTTTTATTGCCGAGGGAGGACTCAACAAAAACGATATTAGCAATATATTGGAATTGGCAGGGCACGACCTGGAGCCCTTAAAGGAAAAAGGAAAAGTGAAGGCTTTGGATTACATAGCAGATTATGCCGCTTATTTGGTAGATGCCATTCGCGAAGGAGTGGGTGAAGGGGTGAATAAAACACAGCCTTTAAATGGTCTTAAGATAATATTGGATGCCGGAAATGGTGCAGGCGGTTTTTTTGCCCATAAAGTTTTAAAGCCTTTGGGGGCAGATATAAGCGGAAGCCAGTTTCTGGAGCCTGATGGTCATTTTCCGAATCATGTGCCCAACCCGGAGGACGCGGAGGCTATGGCTTCGATATGCAAGGCTGTACTGCGCGAGAAAGCCGATTTAGGCATTATTTTCGATACCGATGTAGACAGATCAGCCATTGTAGACAAAAACGGCAACCCCATCAACCGAAATGAGCTTATCGCACTGATATCATCCATTGTACTGCAAGAGCATCCGGGAAGTACAATTGTAACCGACTCGGTAACCTCTGACGGACTGGCATGGTTTATCGAAACCCATTTGAAAGGGGTGCATCATCGCTTTAAGCGGGGCTATAAAAATGTGATAGACGAAGCCATACGCTTAAACCGGGAGGGCACCGCGAGTTGGCTGGCCATAGAAACGAGCGGACATGCCGCATTGAAAGAAAACTACTTTTTAGACGATGGGGCCTTTTTGGTGGCCAAGCTGCTGATTACCATGGCCGATCTGAGCTTAGAGAATAAAGACCTATCGCAGTTGATTGAAAAGCTGCCCAGACCTTCCGAAAGCAAAGAGTTCCGGTTGAACATTACTGCTGAAGATTTTGTGGAGTACGGCCAAGGTATCATAGCGGAGCTACAGGATAATTTGGCGGAAGGGTGGCAACAAGTTCCTAAAAACCACGAAGGCATAAGGGTTCAATGCACTAATTCCGGCGAGGATGGATGGTTTTTGTTGCGTCTGTCGTTGCATGATCCGGTAATACCCATCAATATTGAATCAAACATAAAGGGCGGTGTAGATATGATAGCCGATAAACTGAAGGGTATCTTGCAACCCTATGAGCATCTGGATATTTCGGGTTTATAAATATTTGGATTGAAAAAAACTTCAATATGGGGCTTTTAAAAGAAACCATAAAAAACACACTGCATGCACAATGGACACGAAGAAAAAAGATTAAAATAATGTATTGACCATTACGTACAGTGTGGTTAAATTATTTTATAACCCCCTGTTATATAACTTACCCGATTCAGCTTGAGCTGAATCGGGATTTAAGCTTTCCAATTGTCATTTCGATAGACTCTTCTTTATTTGGCATTCCGGAGTTCTATAAGCTTTTCCACTATGCCCGGATCGGCCAGAGTAGAAATATCGCCCATATCGTCTGTTTGATTGGCGGCAATTTTTCTCAGTATCCTGCGCATAATCTTGCCCGATCGGGTTTTAGGTAGTCCGGGAGCAATGATAATTCTATCGGGAGTAGCTATGGGGCCAATCCGTCGTCGCACCTCATTGCGCAGCTCACCTACCAGGTCTGTCCCCGAATCTTCGTCCTCGTGCATAATAACATAAGCAAATATCCCTTCACCTTTTATATCATGCGGAAATCCTACCACCGCAGCCTCGGCACAGTATGGATGTGAAACCAGTGCGCCCTCTATCTCGGCAGAACCAATCCGGTGTCCGGAAACATTCATTACGTCATCCACCCTTCCCGTCAGCCAGTAATATCCATCATTGTCGCGCATAGCGCCATCGCCTGTAAGATAATAGCCCTTGTAATCGGTCAGATAGGTTGTCAAAAAACGTTGATGGTCGCCTTGTATGGTACGTGCCATACCCGGCCAGGGTTTTTTAATAGCCAGCAAACCCGATACACCGTTGCCATGCACTTCCTGGCCTTCGGGGCTTAAGAGTACCGGTTCAATGCCAAAGAAAGGTAAGGTGGCTGAACCCGGTTTTGTGGGCGTGGCTGCCGGCAATGGTGAAATCAGTATGCCCCCTGTCTCTGTTTGCCACCAGGTGTCTACAATGGAGCAACGCCCCTCTCCCACCACATCGTGATACCATCTCCAGGTATCGGGGTTAATGGGCTCACCCACCGTACCCAGCACACGCAGGCTGCTACGATCGTATTTTTTAACATACGCATCGCCCTCTCGTTGTATAGCACGGATAGCGGTAGGCGCTGTATAAAATTGTGATATCTTTAATCGTTCCACCATTTCCCAGTACCTGCCTGCATCGGGATAGCCCGGCACACTTTCAAAGATGACGGTGGTACCGCCATTGAGCAAAGGACCGTAAACCACGTAGGTATGTCCGGTAACCCATCCTATATCCGCCACACAGGCATACACATCGTCGGGTTGAATATCAAAAACATATTTTTGCGTGAGGGCAGCAAAAAGCAGGTAACCTGCAGTGGTATGTGCCAGTCCTTTAGGCTGACCGGTACTGCCCGAGGTATAAAGTAAAAACAAGGTATCTTCCGAATCCATATGCTCAATAGGGCAATAAGGCCTTTCGGCTTCCATGGCACGGTTCAACCACACATCGCGAGGCTCGTAAAAAGGTACTTTGTTGGCGGTGCGCTCTGCCACAAACACATGTTGTATCGAAGGACATGCCATAACCGCCTCGTCAACAATACGTTTAAGGGGGATTACCCGTTTACCACGAACACCTTCGTTGGCCGTTATCACCGCTTTACATTTGGCATTGTTTATCCTGTCGCGGAGTGCTTCGGCACTAAAGCCTGCAAAAACAACGGAATGCACCGCACCAATTCGGGCGCAGGCCAACATGGCGTACACGGCTTCAGGTATCATGGGCATGTATAAGGCCACCCTATCACCCTTTCTAATTCCGTGATGGCGTAATACATTGGCCAATCTGGACACCTCACGCAACAACTCCTTGTAACTTATTCTTTTTTCCTGGCCGGGTTCGTCGGCTTCCCAAATGAGCGCTATTTTATCACCATTATTGCGGGCATGCCTGTCCACACAGTTTTCGCATGCATTGAGCTTGCCACCGAGGAACCACGATATCATGCCTTCCTCCAAATCACAGTTGCTCACCTCTTCGAAGTCATGCTGCCAGCGTAACATTTGTTTGGCTTGCTTATCCCAAAAAGCTTCGTTATTTTCAATGCTTTCCGCATATAGGGCATGGTACTCGTCCATGCTTGAAATTACTGCTTTTTCAAAGTTTTCTTTTACAGGATGGTAGATGTCTTTTTTATTTTCCATAAGCCGATTTTTAAGGATGTATTCGTACTATTATTTAGTAATAACATTAATAAAGGCATATTGTTGAATATCAACATCCTGTTTTGGTTTAGGTGTAAAAAGCATATGTTCTAACTACACATTCCGGCGTTTCCATTTTTTAAGATGCTATTATTTTTCGGGGATATTGACCAAAACGTCTAACAGGTGGCGCCAAAATTTATCAACGGTTTCGATGTTTATTCTTTCGTCGGGTGAGTGGGCACCCAGGATGGTTGGTCCAAAAGAAATCATATCCAAATCGGGATATTTTTGTAAGAACAGGCCACATTCCAACCCGGCATGAATAGCACGCACTACAGGGGTTTTTCCAAACAATCGCTCGTACGATTCGCGTGTGATGGCCAATATTTCGGAATTGGTGTTAGGTGTCCATCCGGGATAACCATCGCCATGCTGCACCTCAGCACCGGCCAGTTCAAAGGCACTACGCACCATGGCTGCTACATCGTGCTTGGCACTCTCTACAGCGCTCCGCTGACTGGTAGTTACGATGATTTTATCATCATCTACTTTTATAGAAGCCAGATTGGTGGATGTTTCAACCAATCCTTTCAAAGAGGCACTCATTTGCATTACACCGTGCGGACAAGCATAAATAGCATTTAAAAGGTTTTCCTGAAAGCACTCGGTAAAAACCGTATCAGGTATATCGCACGACTCCAGATGCATCCCAAGGTCGGGTTCCGACTCGTTGAGCTCAGTACAAATTTCGTCGTAAAAAATATTAAAAGCTACCCGCACTTGTTCCTTGTGCGAAGGGGATACCAATGCTACTGCAGAAGCTTCGCGTGCTATGGCATTGCGCAAGTTGCCTCCGCTAAAGCAATGCAACTTCATATGGTGCTTACGCGCTGTGTTCCATAAAAAGCGGTTGAGTATTTTAATAGCATTACCTCTTCCTTTGTGGATGTCGTCGCCCGAATGTCCACCTTTTAATCCGGATACTTTTACCTTAAAGGCAAAGTGTTTTTCGGGGGCATTCTCGGTTTCCATTTCAAAAGTAGCCACTGTATCTACCCCACCGGCGCAACCTATAAAAAGCTCGCCATCATCCTCCGAGTCGAGGTTCAATAATATTTTACTCTTAAAAAAATCGTCTTCTAAGTTAAAAGCACCGGTAAGACCCGTTTCCTCATCCACCGTAAAAAGGCATTCTATAGGGCCGTGCTTAAGCTCCTTGCTGGCCAGTAATGCCAACTGTGCCGCTACCCCAATGCCATCGTCGGCACCAAGGGTTGTTCCGCTGGCCTTTACCCACTCTCCCTGGATAACAGGTACGATAGGGTCTTTTTCGAAGTTATGTTTTACCGTGGAATGCTTTTCGCAAACCATATCGACATGTGATTGAAGCACCACCGATTTTAAATGTTCAAAACCTTCTGTTGCCGGTTTGCTTATCAGCACGTTTCCGATCGCATCTTTTTTATATTCGAGTCCGTTTTTGCTGGCAAACGAAATAAGAAAATCAATCATTTTCCCTTCTTTTTTCGAGGGGCGCGGTATTTGACAAATTCTTTCGAAATAATGCCATACAACCGCGGGTTGTAACGATTTTAATAGCTGCATTTTATATGATTTTTAATTTCAAATTCTACCCAATAATAGCTTAATTTTCTGGCTTAAAATAAATCCAATAACAGTTCAATTTCTTTCTTTTTACTATCATCTCCCTGGTTTTGATAAGCATAGGTCAGATTCAGAAGCACCCTTTTAATAATATCAATATTGCTACAAGGTTCAAAGTAAGAATACAAAGGGCGCATTTTTTGCTGTTTGACGAAATATTCTATTTCGTTTCGTCCCAGAACAGCACCTTTATTTACCGGATTAATATAAAACAGTACTTGAGGACGTTGATCCTTTGGATATTTATGTATCATATTTTCATCGAGATAACATAGCACAAAGTTTTTAGGAAGGTTAACTCCATAAATGGGCAACCCTAAACGTTGCGCAACTACCGAATAGAGGATAGACAGAGAAATGGGGTTTCCTTTTTTGCTATTCATCACCTCATTGATATAGGAGTTTTGGGGTGCGAAAAAATTACCGCTACTGCGATTATATTTGTGTACGTCGAACATAATATGGTTGATGATTCTCACCTTCTCGAGCGAGGTAAGATGATTATTCAGTTCGAGCCAAATATCTCTTCGCAATTCATTTACTTTATCATTAAGTGCATCGTAGTCTAGTTCGGGATATTGGTACTTGGCCACTAAAAACGCACCGTAAAAAAGATTGGTACCTCCATCGTTGATCCACTTAGTCATTAGGCTTTGCACATCTTTAAGCTGAAGGGTATGAATAATATTCTCGACCCTCCGCTGAAAAACATCGTTATGTGATACCTCCCATGCTTTTTCCAAATCGTTGACCACCTCAACATCCTCTTTCAGCAACTCCTCTTCTACCGAATTGAAAACGGTTTCGTCGGGGTCATCCAACAATGATATTAATGCCTGTACTTTTGTCTTGTCCATACCTTTATTTGCTATTAAGCCAAACTATCCAGCACCTGTTTAATCAACTTTTTTATTACCGGCTTATAATCTTTACTATAGGTACGCGCCTTCCGGTTGGCTATGATGGCACAAACGGTAGCCGCATTGTGTCCTAATAATTTACAAAGACCGTAGATGGCTGAACATTCCATCTCGTAATTGGTAATGCTGTGTTGCTTGTGCCTAAAATTACTTATTTTATCATTAATTTCCTTATCCTGTATCGGCAAACGTATAACACGTCCCTGCGGCCCATAAAATCCGGGTGCCGATATGGTCACACCTTCCAAAAATTCATTCTGCGCCAGCTTTTTCAGCAGTTGGGGCGATGCATCCACTACATAGGGTGATGTAAGCAAAGGGTTCCATTGCATGGCCTCTTTAAAATGCTGTTCAAACTCCATATCTACCACCTTATTGCGGTTTTCATAAAAGTTGAGCAGGCCATCGAAACCAATTGCTTTATGGCTCAATAAACAGCTGTCAACCGATAAATCGTGCTGCAGTGAACCCGAAGTACCTATACGCACCATATTTAACGACTTAAGTTGTTGCTTGACTTTTCTGGTCTCAAAATCCACATTCACCAGTGCATCCAGTTCGTTCACCACAATATCAATATTGTCGGTACCAATGCCGGTAGCTACGACAGTAAAACGGGTTTGTTTATAGGTTCCTGTTACGCTTATAAATTCACGGTTACTTCGCTCCAATTCAATATGGTCGAAAAAAGATGCCACTGTTCTCACCCGTCCGGGATCACCCACCAAAATAATGTTATCGGCTAATTCGCCTGGTTTAAGGTGAAGGTGGAAAACACTTCCATCTTTATTTATTATTAATTCCGATTCTTCTATTCTGTGTTCCATTACGTATTCTTTTTTTTAGCAAGGTATATTTTTTCTGTAAACTAAACACAAACCCGGTACAATTATTGGCAGAATTGCCACTTAAAAGTAAGAACCCTTACAATATTTCTTTCTATTTTTGCCAAAAAATAAAACTATGATACAAAGAATACAAACGATTTATTTACTATTGGCTTTAGGCTTTGGTGTTTCTATGTTTTTTGCTCCGCAAATAACATTTGCGGCCGATACACTTTATATGCTAAATTATAAAGGTATAAACGCCATAGAGGCTATGGAAAATTCAAAATCAATATCGGCGGTGGCACTCACCATATTATTGGGGCTCACCCCTATTGTTTCCTTAAGTGCAATTTTATTGTATAAAAAGAGGTTACTCCAAATCAGGTTATGTGCCGCCAACATAGGCTTATTGATTGGCACCACCGTGCTTATCTATTATTTTGGAACGGTTGGTACAAAAGAACTCCCTGCCGATGACCTGTCCTACCATTTGAGCACCGTATTCCCTATTGTGGGTGCCATACTTAACTTTTTGGCCTTACGCGCCATCGCAAAAGACGAAGCTCTTGTGCGATCGATGGACAGGATACGGTAAACTAAAAAGAAAGAGTTTGTGTTTTAGGATGCTGCGCTAATTAAAAATCAGGGAAAGTAATAAAATAGTAATACGCAGGTGGATGATTGGTAAGAGCTAAGCCTATCAGCATTTTAGCCTTAACTATTACTACATTATTTGGCATAGTTATTTTTAACTTTGAATCGCATCTGGTTTTCCTAAACAAAACTAAATTCAAAATGTTACTTTTGCAGCAAAACAGCTTTAATTAGTCTGAAATAATATTACCATGTTTTTAGAAAAAGAAAAATTGGGTACTACACATAAGATCACTACCGAAGAGGCGCTTCACGATTACTATATTGTATGTTTAAGCCGTCAGCTGAGTTTGCTGGGGCGCCGCGAAGTGCATATCGGACGGGCACATTTCGGTATTTTTGGCGATGGAAAAGAGGTGGCGCAAATTGCCATGGCAAAAGCGTTTAAAAAAGGCGACTGGCGCTCGGGCTACTATCGCGACCAAACATTTATGCTGGCAAAGGGATTACTTCAACCCGAAGAATTTTTTTCGATGATTTATGGCGAAATTGACGAGGCTAAAAACCCCTCAACGGTTGGGCGAAACTTCAATAACCATTTCAGCACACAAAATATCGATGAAAATGGGGAAATAAAAAACCTGCTCGAAAAATATAACTCGGCTTCCGACATATCCTCTACCGGCGGCCAAATGCCACGATTATTGGGTTTGGCTCAGGCCTCGAAGTTCGCTCGCCAAAAACCCGAAATATTAAAACACCTAAAAAATAATGTGAAGGGTAACGAGGTGGCTTTTGGTACCATTGGCGATGCCAGCACTTCAGAGGGTGTTTTTTGGGAAACGATCAACGCCGCCGGGGTAATGCAAGTTCCTATGGTTGCTACGGTATACGACGATGGATACGGCATAAGCGTGCCCACTGAATTACAAACCACCAAAGCTAGTATTTCAAAGGCGCTGCGAGGGTTTCAGAAAGAAGAAAACAGCAATGGGATTGAAATTTACACCTGCCAAGGTTGGGATTATCCGGCACTGGTAGCGATGTATCAAACCGGTGTTGGGCGTACCCGTGAAACGCATATTCCGGCTGTTTTTCATATCCAGGAACTGACGCAACCACAAGGCCACTCCACTTCGGGTTCGCACGAGCGTTATAAAACAGATGAACGTTTGGCCTGGGAAAAGCAATTCGACTGCAACATCCAGATGCGCAACTGGCTACTCGAAAACGAAATTGCCGATAATGAAATGCTGGACGAAATTGAGAAAAACGCAATTCAGCGGGCTAAGGAGGCACGCAAAAATGCGTGGTCGCATTTTATAGGTGGATACAAAAATGAACAGGATGAACTGAAACCGATTATTGATAAGATTGAAAATAAAATCCCACTACAGAGTTATCGCTTGCAGGATTTTGTGAAGATCACCCAAAAGCCATTCCCTACAAGGCGTTCGTACCTTAGCTTTGCTAAAGGACTTTCCTTGAGAATCCATCACAATAAAAAAGTGGAAAAAGAACGTGCCGAACTAAAGGCCTGGATAAAACGTTTTGAAACCCAAACCAATAATGCCTATAACACGAACCTATATCGCAGCGGTAACGATTCTACGCTCAATGTAAAAGGTGTTCCTGCTGAATATGATGAAAATTCGACAGACGTAAACGGTTCTGAAATCATCAGTGCCAACTTTGATTATTTGTTTGAAAAGTACCCCACCTTAATCACCTTTGGTCAGGATACCGGAAAAATGGGTGATGTGAACCAGGGGATGAAAGGTATGCAAAAAAAATATGGTGTAGAACGGGTTTCGGATGCCGGTATCCGCGAGGCTACTATTTTGGGTCAGGGTATTGGATTGGCATTACGGGGTTTTCGACCCATTGCCGAAATACAATATCTGGACTACCTGATATACGCACAATCGCAATTAAGTGACGATTTATCCACAATGCAGTATCGCACCAAAGGCAAACAGGCCGCACCGGTGATTGTACGCACCCGGGGGCATCAGTTACAAGGAATATGGCATGCCGGCTCACCGATGCAAATGTTGCTGGGTTCTATGCGCGGCATGTATTTGTGCGTTCCCCGTAACATGACACAAGCGGCCGGCTTTTACAATACTTTGCTGCAAGGAAATGATCCGGCTCTTGTAATAGAGCCCCTGAAAGGCTATAACGTGAAAGAGAAAATGCCCGCCAACATAGGGAAATACAATATTGCCTTGGGTGTACCCGAAATCTTGCGCGAGGGAAGCGATGTTACGGTAGTAACCTACGGATGGAACTCGCATCACGCCGTAAAAGCAGCCCGGTTGTTGCAAAGTTCCAAAGGTATTTCGGTGGAGGTGATTGATGTACAAACTTTACTTCCGTTCGATATCAACCATTCTATTTTGGAATCCATCAAAAAAACCAATAAAGTAATTTTTATGGATGAAGATGTTCCGGGTGGTGCAACGGCCTATATGATGCAAAAAGTACTGGTAGAACAAAAGGCCTTTTATTATCTCGACGCAGCACCGCGAACGCTTTCGGCAATGGAGCATCGTCCCGCTTATGGAATCGACGGGGAGTATTTTTCGAAACCCAATGTTGAAAAGCTTTACCGCAGTGTATATGAAATAATGGGTGAAGTAAACGAGAAAAAATTCCCGCGACTCTAACCATTTAAAAAACCAATATAAATATGGAATATCACTCGGCTGCATCTAAAAGGTGTACCCCGAGTGATACCCACGTGAAATAACTTGTTAGTTTATAAGCGATTTTAAAAAATCAGAGAACCAACAAAGTTAAACTGTTTGCGGGTGATATAGGATCTGAGTACTGATAATTAGAGTCTATACACGCTATAGTACTGCAGTTATCATTCCTTATTCGCCACAAAAAAGCATCAACCCCACCAAAAAATACTTTAATTGCATAGATCCAAACTCATTGCTCCAAAAATCAATGTGAATTTTAAGATGCCAGTACCAATAAAATTTGTACTTTTAATCATGATTAAAAAAGCCATATAAGGACGAGACTATTTTTATACAACCTGCAAAAAAACTATCATGGCTCAAAAAGCTAATAGTATTGAAGCAGTCAAAAAAAAAATCGGCAGGTAGCAAGGTAGATGAGTTGAATTACTTAAAGTAAAAAATAACCTCACTCCTTGCTTTCGTTTTTTTTGCTTTATGGTAGCATAATGATTGATATATTACGGTGTCTTAACAAACACAGTACAATACATAATTTAAAAGGATCATAAAATGACAACAACAGATTCGGTACAAACCAAAAGCCCAAAGTGGTTTTGGGTGATAGCAATTGCTTTTCTTCTTTGGAACATAATGGGTATTTTGTCTTTCTTCGGACATACATTTATAACGGAAGAAGCTTTGGCTAAATTGCCGGAAAAAGAAAGAGCTTTATATGCCGAATATTCAACATGGACAATCATTGTTTTTGCCATTGCTACTTTTGGCGGTTTAATTGCCTCTATCGGTTTGATGCTAAAAAGAAAGTGGGCACAAATTTTCTTTATCCTATCATTTCTTGCCATTGTACCACAAATGATTCATAATGTGTTTTTTACAAGATCTATTGATATTTATGGCTTGGCTCAGGCAATAACTATGCCTGTTCTGGTAGTACTAATTGGAGTTTTTGCCATTTGGTTTTCAAGCTTTTCTAAAAAGAAAGAATGGTTAAGATAAAAATAAACTGCCATGATATACAAAGCATCAACACCTGAAGAATATATTGCGCAAATTCCTGAAGAGAGAAAAAAAGCAATGCAGCAACTTCGATGTGTAATTTTAAACACGTTACCTGAGGGTTTTGAAGAAGGTATTACCTATGGTATGATAGGCTATTATGTTCCGCATTCAATATATCCCGATGGTTATCATTGTGAGCCTGCATTACCATTGCCATTTATGAGTATTGCTTCTCAAAAAAACTCAATAAATATATATCACAGTGGAATATATGCTGATAATGCATTATCTGATTGGTTCGTTTCAGAATATAAGAAACGCTCAAATAAAAAATTAGATAGGGGTAAAAGCTGTATTCGTTTTAAAAAAATTGAGGAAATACCATATGATTTAATTGGCGAATTATGCACAAAAATAACTGTTGCACAATGGATTGATTTGTACGAAAAAAATATTAAAAAGAGCTAATTGCGGAATCGCTAATGTAGGATACATAGTATAGACGACAGAGGGTCATTTGGGCACAAATGCGATGCGCACAGTTTAATATTAACTTAAAATAAGTAAATTATGACAAACATAAGTACATATTTAACATTTAACGGAAACTGTGAAGTGGCATTTAATTTCTACAAATCTGTCTTTGGTGGAGATTTTACTCACATCGGAAAGTTCAAGGATATGCCGGAAGATCCAAAATATCCGGTTTCTGAATCTAACAAAGAGAAGATAATGCACGTTTCATATCCAATTGGGAACACAATGCTTATGGGAAGCGATACAGGGGGTGAATGGAGTACAAACTTTAAGCAGGGAAATAATTTTTCAATATCTGTTAATACAGACAATATGGATGAAGCGGACAAACTTTTTAATAAGTTATCTGAAGGAGGAAAAGTAATTATGCCTATGAATAAAACATTTTGGGATTCCTATTTCGGGATGCTTACGGACCAATTTGGGATACAATGGATGGTGAGTTTTAACGCCAACAATCGAAACAAATAAATCAATTACAGGCATTTATTTAACGTTTATATCGAGTAATGCAAAGCTATTCGATTTTTCTTATAAGTGCTATTCATTACAACCCTGAGCTGTTTTTCTATTTAAAATTTCATTAGCCTATTGTATATCTTCGAACTTTTGGCTATATATCTTGTAAATTCGTAATAACATTAGGCTTATTTGTCTGAAATTATATATAAAAATCATGAAACAAATATTAACTGCAGTAAGTTTGCTGCTCGTGCTGGCCATATATTCATGTGGGAGCAATAAAAAGGAGAAGGAAATTGTAGTAAATGTGAAAACAGATACCGTAGAGGTATATGGAAATAGCAAAAGCGCAGCTTTCCCCGGCCGGATAAAAGCGGGAGACGATATTAATCTCTCTTTCAGAATTGCTGGGCCAATAGCATCTATCCATGCATCGCCCGGTAACTTTGTGAAAAAAGGAGATGTGCTGGCACAAATAGACCCCAGGGATTACAGAACCCAATTGGCAGCCACCGAGGCACAGTATCGTCAAATTAAAAATGAGGCGGAAAGAATTATAACGCTTTACGAAAAAAAGGGGGTTAGCGAGAACGACTACTACAAAGCCGTATATGGCTTAAAGCAAATAACGGCTAAGTATGATGCACACAAAAATGCTTTGGCCGATACCAAACTGATTGCGCCCTTTGACGGTTATGTGCAAAAGACCTACTACTCGGCCAAAGAAACAGTGAACGCAGGCATGCCCGTGCTGTCAATGATAGGTACTTCGGTTATGGAAGTAGAAATAAATATTCCCTCAAACGTATATGCCAAAAAAGACCAGATTGAATCGTTTATTTGCACCAGCGACATATATCCCGGTAAGGTGTATCCCCTGGAAATGGCCGGCATGAACAGGAAGGCCAATCTAAACGAACTTTACACGGTTTATCTGAACCTGATAACTCCTGAAGGATATCCCCCACTAACGCCGGGAATGAATGTAAAAGTGGGAGTTCAATATAAAAATACGAGCCAGGAGAGGTATTTAGTCCCCATAAACGCGTTGATAAGTGGTAAAACAGGAAGCTCTGTATGGGTTTATAATGCCAACAACAGCACAATAAGCAACAGAGAAATCACAACTGATGGTATAAACAACAGGGGTTACGCAATAGTAGTAGAAGGGCTGCAGCGTGGCGAGGTAGTTGTATCGGCAGGAGCATCATCGCTAAAAGAGGGACAAAAAGTGAAACCCATACAGCAGCAAAGTAAAACCAACACAGGAAGCATACTATGATAGATTTTGGAAAATGGGCCTTGGATAATAGCAAGTTCGTCTTTTTTATGGTAGCAGCCTTGGTTGTTGGAGGCGTTTTCTCGTACAACGGCATGAGTAAGCTCGAAGACCCGGAGATAAAAGTGAAGCAAGCCATGGTGGTGACCACCTACCCCGGCGCTTCAGCTCACGAGGTGGAGCTGGAGTTGACTGAACCCCTGGAACTAAGCCTGAGGTCGATAAAAGGGGTGGAATCTGTTATCAGCCGATCAATGGATGATGTGTCTATCATTGAAGTGAAACTCAAGCCCACAGTGCCAGATGAAGAGGTAGAGCAAACATGGGATGTATTGCGCAGGAAGATATACGACACAGAAAGTGCTTTGCCTTCAGGGGCCAATGCACCTGTGGTAAAAGATGACTTTGGCGATGTTTTCGGTATGTTTTATGCCATTACTAACGATGGCTACACGGAGCGGGAGATGAACAAGTACTTAGAGCTCTTAAAACGCGAAGTGCAAAATATAGAAGGTGTGGCAGCCGTAGAGGTGTACGGATTGCAAAACGAATGTATCAATATTGAACTTCTGCAAGAGAAAATGGCCAATCTGGGTGTACATCCGGTAGAGGTGATATCAACGCTTAATGGCCAGAACGAAGCGGCCTATTCCGGATACTATCTGAGTGGCGACCATAGAATAAGGGTATCGGTAAACGATAGATACAAAAACGTAAACGATATAAGTCAACTCTTGTTGCAAGGGCACGAAAAAGACCAATTAAGACTGAGCGATATTGCATCGGTAACAATGGGTATTGAAGAACCTGTGCGAAACGAGATGTATTTTGATGGCAAAAAAGCCTACGGGTTTTCGGTTGCAGTGCTGAGTGGCAACGACATTACTAAGTTAGGTAAGGAGACCGACGAGAAGATGGAACACATTAAAGAGTCGCTCCTTCCGGCAGGGATAGATTTCCATAAAGTATTTTACCAACCCGAAAGAGTAGAAGATGCATTGAATTCGTTTTTAGGAAATCTATTGCTCTCTATTACAATTGTGATAGTGGTGCTGATGTTTGCTATGGGCTTTAAGAGTGGTGTCATCATCGGGGTCAACCTTTTTATCATTGTGTTTGGTACTTTTTTGGTTTTAAGTAATTTCGACGGAACACTCCAAAGGGTTTCTCTGGGCGCTTTTATATTGGCAATGGGCATGCTGGTAGATAATGCCATAGTAATTATAGATGGCATATTGGTGGACAAGAAAAGAGGACTGGGCAGACTAGAGGCGCTTACCTCCGTTGGCAAAAAAACGGCCATGCCCCTGCTGGGTGCAACCCTGATTGCCATTCTGGCATTTTACCCCATATTCCTATCGCCCGACACTGCAGGAGTATATGTGAGAGACCTGTTTATTGTACTGGCCGTATCACTTATGATAAGTTGGATATTGGCCCTTACCCTTGTGCCTATCCATGCAGGATTTTCACTGTACCGAAAAAAGAGAAGTATAGGAAAAGAAAAGGACAGTAAAACCAATATATCGGCGGAAGATAAGGGAGCAGTACCTGAAATAAGCAGTGAAAAACAGGAGGATCCCTTTGACTCACCTGCCTACAAAACCTTGCGCAAAATACTTGCATGGGTACTTTGCCACAAAACTACCTCTATAGCTGTAGCTGCCATATTGGTGGTGGCCAGTTTGTTTAGCTATCAGTTTTTGCCACAGGGGTTTTTCCCCGATATGGAGTACAATCAACTCTATATAGAGTACAAATTACCTGAAGGAACGGTGAGTGGCAAGGTGAAAGAAGATTTAAAACAACTAGCCGACCATTTGTTAGAGAGAGAGGAAGTGACGCATATCACCACATCTATTGGGGGTACACCCACACGCTATAATTTGGTCAGGAGTATAGCCGTACCCTCCATGTCATATGGCGAACTGATTGTAGATTTCAAATCACCCAAAGCAGCAGTACAGTCTTTAGCGTATATTCAGAACCATCTGATAGAAAACTATCCGCAAGCCTATGCGAGGGTAAAGCGCTACAACCTGATGTACGAGAAGTTTCCTGTTGCAGTGGAGTTTAGCGGGCCCGACCCTGCGGTACTCAGAAAACTTACTGCTCAGGCACAAGAAATCATGAATGAAAACCCTAATACCGTGCTGGAGTGTAACAACTGGGATCCTAAAACATCCGTTGTGGTGGTTAAATACAGCCAGCCGGCAGCACGTTCCCTGGGGCTCTCGCGAAAAGATATAGCCATTTCTTTACTGGCCGCCACCGAGGGGATTCCCACAGGTGTATTTTACGAAGGGCGCGACCGTTTTAACATCTATATGAAAACGGTGAAAAAGCCCGGAGTACCATTGATGGATTTGAACAATGCGCAAGTATTTGGCATGGTACCACCCTTTGCGAACCTTTTGAGTAAAGAGACCATTATGGGATTAATGAGTGGCGCAGTTAATGAGGAAGATATAATTAGTGAGCTGCTACGAACAGTGCCGTTGAGCCAGGCTGTAAGCGGAATAGACATTGAATGGCATGAGCCACTTGTGATAAGGAGTAATGGGCAAAGAGCCATGAGGGCACAATGCGAGCCAGCCCCGGGGGCAAGTGCGCAAAGCGCACGCGAGAGTATTCTGGCGGACATAGAAGCTATAGCGCTGCCACCCGGCTACCATGTTGAGTGGTGGGGTGAGCACAAAGCAAGCTCCGAGTCTACAAAATATCTTTTTAAGAATTTCCCGCTGGCTATTATTCTTATGATCGCTATACTTATATTGCTATTTAAAGACTACAAAAAACCTGTAATCATATTACTTTGCATACCCCTAATACTGATAGGAGTGGTATTTGGCATGCTGCTCTCCGGAAAAGAATTTGGCTTTGTGGCCATTGTAGGGATACTGGGATTGATAGGTATGATGATAAAAAACGGAGTGGTGCTGATGGAAGAGATTGGCGAACAACTGTCCACAGGAAAAACACCTATGGAAGCATTGCTCGACAGTTCGTCAAGTAGATTCCGCCCCGTGATGATGGCCTCCATGACCACTATTTTGGGTATGATTCCACTCCTGGGCGATGCGCTGTTTGGTTCGCTTGCCGTAACCATAATGGGTGGTTTGCTTGTGGGTACACTAATTATTCTGCTATTTATACCTATTCTTTATGCTTTGTTCTTTGGTATTAAATTAGAAAAATCTGATAAAAACTGTGGTAAATAATATGATGGCATTAAAACAACTATACAAAACCTCCATTGCTGCACTGTTATGGTTAATGGCCGGTGCCGCAACGATCCATGCCCAACAAGTGACCACCGGGTTAGAGGTCGCCGCGACAGAACTATCGTTGCAAGAGTGCAGGGAGATGGCCTTACAAAACAACATAGAAAGCAACATTGCCAAAGAGCAGATAAATGCTGCCGCCTACCAGGTAGCGGCCTATAGAGCGAATTATTTGCCCAATATATCGGCAACAGGGCTTTATTTGTACAACGATGCTACTTTAAGCAAAAATATAGAAGGAGGGCAGTTGCCAACCTTTATGCCATCGGATGGTGCAGGGGGAGTGGCACCCAACGGTGGCTTTGCTTTTATGCCCGACATTCCGCTGGAGTTGGAGCTGAGTGGTACGTACAATGCCTCGGTAAAAGTAGAACAAGCCATTTACACGGGTGGAAAGGTAACTGCGGCCTATAAAATGGCGCAAAAAGGGCATGAAATAGCTCAGGCAAACGAAAAATTATCGGAAGTGCAAGTAATTGTACTGTGCGATGAGGCCTATTGGAACTGCGTAAAAGTAAAAGCCCTTATTAAGAGTGCCGTACAATACAAGGAAACCTTGCAAGAGCTGCAACGAATGGTGCAGGAGGCCGTGGATGCCGGCATGAAGCACAGGAAAGATATCTTATCGGTTCAGGTGAAAATGAACGAAGCGGAACTCAACCTGGCACGTGCCCAAAATGGCTACCAGTTAGCTGTTATGAACCTGAACCATATAATTGGCTTGCCACTGAGCCAATCTACCAAAGTGGCGGATAGCTTCGAAGTGGATACAGCCATCGATCTTATGCCCGAATCGCCGGGCGCAACCAATAACATTGACATTACTTTGCGCCCGGAATACAAGCTACTCACGAAACAAGTAGAGATGAAAGAGCAAGAAGTAAATCTGGTGAGAAGCGATTTCTTGCCCAATGTAGGAGTAATGGGGGCTTATGGTTATACAAACGGACTAAAACTAAATGGCGAAAAGCTTATAAACAGTAGTAGTTTCTCTGCTTTACTATCGGTTAATATTCCTATTTTTAATTGGGCTGAGGGCCGAAACAAAGTAAAAGGGGCAAAATTACAGAGTACAATTGCCCAAATGCAGCTGCACGATTCGCAACAAAGGATGACGCTGGAAGCTACCAAATCGATTAACGAACTGAACGAGGCACAACTGGAAGTGATACTTACTGCTAAGTCGGTGGAACAAGCACTTGAAAACATGGAAATGAGCAAAGACAGATACGAGAATGGTATGGAAACACTGGCCGACTATATGGAGGCGCAAGCCATGTGGCAAAATGCCATGAGCATGCATATTGGGGCTAAAGCAGCGCTCAACCTGGCAAAAACTAAGTATCTGAAAGCGACCGGTAAACTTTAGCTGAGCACACTTATTTTACTTATTACCAGCTTCTTTAAACTAAAATCGAAGTTTTTTTTAAAAAAGGATTTTAATTATGTAGAATGGGGTATTTACAGATTGTACAACACTTCATCATGTCATTGTAATCATCCGTATATACCAGTTTTCCACTATAAAAAAAAGCCTTTGTAATTCAATGAGTCAGGCTCTGCAGGGTTAGGGCCATGTGCAGGTATTACAGATGTAGTTTGTTGTTTCCGCGATCCTTTTACTCTTAATTTTGATATCATTTAAGGAATAACTTCAAACTTATCGCCCGTAGTTTCCAGAATTAGCTTATACCACCAGTCGGGATTTTTAGGATGTTTAACAATGGGGTATTTTCCAAACGCATTGGTCTCAAACACCCCATTCTCCTCCATTTTCAAATTGCCATCCAAATGCTTTACCATCAAAAAGCCGTAGAGCTCCTGCCATCGCTCCACTGTGTAATTACCCATTTTAACCGAAAAATCAGTCAGGAAATCAGCTGCCAGCTCGGGGTCTTTCCGGTGCAGTTCGAGTGCTGCCTTGTCCACCGCCGGCACGTAATTTTTAAAGCGCGTCTCCAAAATGCTTTGTGCTTTTTCAATATCCGGATAGATGCTATTGTATCGCAGATAAGCCAGGTGCGCCACCTTATTGAACACCCAAAAAGCAGCATCCTCTTCATATTTAATAATGCTTCCAAAGCCTTCGGCAAAGGTTTTCGGCACCTTGTGCATGCCGGCATACATGGGTACATACACTGTAGAAGCTGCATCGTCCACCCCAAACCATAAAATCCCCGCAATCATGTTGGGCAGGTCTTTGCGGCTTTGCGCAATAAACGAAAAAGCCGTTTGCTGGGTGGCAATTGTCCGCTCGTGAAAATACTTTTTGCCATCCACTTCCCAGGTCAGGGGGCGCCAGCGGTATGGACGTTCGCCTTCTCCGGCGCCAACATCTTTACGCATATCAAACGCTGTTCCTTCAAGATGATCGCGCTTAAAGTGCATCAAATCCTGGGGGCTAAGCTTGCGGTCGGGACGGATATACAGCGGCATCTTGTTTTCCATGTCGTAACCCATGGCATAATCCAGGTATTGATCCATATCACTGTTCACCTTGCTAAACATACTCCAAACGCGTGCTTCACAGAAGCGTGCGCCGCCAAAATCCACCGGTGCATACGCATCCGAAAAACTGAAGGCTTCATCCTGGCCTGAGAAATAACCTTTTTGTCGGGCCACCTCAATCACATCATGCGAATACAGCACTTCGAGCGAGGGCGAGTTCAACAGGTTAAATTGCTTTGAAGTAATGGATTTCACTCCATCGGCAAGCGGAAAAGTAGTGATGCGGGCCTGATTGGCATGTGCCGATATATACCCGTCGGGAATACGTATGGCAACCCAAACTGCGCCTTTATCAGCATTAACGGTAGTTTTTGTTTTTTTATCGTACTTCGGGGTATAGCCCTTCCCTATCAGCTCCATAATCCAAACCTCATTGGCATCAGAAATAGAAAACGACTCTCCACTGCTGTAATAGCCATACTCCTCTACCAGTTCGGCTATATTTTGAATTGCCTCACGTGCCGTAGCAGAACGCTGAAGCGCGATAAACATCAAACTGCCATAATCGATCTGCCCTGTGGTATCCACCAATTCCGGACGCCCCCCAAAAGTAGATTCGCCCATGGCCACCTGCTTTTCGTTAAGGTAGCCTACCACCTTGTACAGGTAATCGGGATTGGGCACTTTAGCCAAAGGTCGATGCGAGCCCCTGTCGTAACACTGATAATATGATCCCGGAACTTGTTCTCCCCCTTCAAAATAATACAATTCGCCATAGCGAATATGTGAATCAGCAGCATATGTAATCATGGAAGAACCATCGGCAGAAGCGCCCGGTGTAACTAAAAAACTGGTGCAAGCCATGGCCGGAATGGCGATCAAATTAATCATTGCAATAATTATCGACTTAAAATATAGCTTCATGTGTATTAAATTTTTACTGTTTTTATAATCTCGCTTAGATAATATTTATATAAAAAAGGTGTGTTGTTATGTTTATCTTAAAAATAGCTATGCCCATGTTGCTTCGTATAAAACACCTACCCTACCGCTTCACGAACCAGCTCGAAGGGGAATTTTGACATCCTGGACATTTCCTGACCGACCTCTAGCATATCCTCATCATCTTCTTCGTAGTGCCAGTGTACAACAATAGGGTGCCCGAGGGAATGAAGTCGACCCAGTTTTTTACAAAAATCCAGGATAAACTTAGCCGAAGTTGAATTAAAATATTCAAATCTAAATTTAAATATAAATGGAGAATTCACCGGCATGTCCTGCTCAGTGAAAAATGTCTCCAGCTCTTTAATCCAATCCATTACAGGCTTATAAAAAACACTTGCATTCTCGGGTCGGGATTCACCGGAAATTTCAAAACTGCTTGTATCAGGATCAAATAATATTTTAGGCGAATTAGCAGTAGAGTCAATTATTAGGCTTTTCATACTCATTGTAAATATTTGTTTTTAATAGGTATTCAATGGAATTCTCCAATAATGAATTATCCGTTGAGTGAAGCATTTACAAGGCTCGTAATATAAAATAAACGCGTTAAAATTTAAAAGGGAATGCTTACTTTTAATTCATATATCGAGGACTGCTTGTTAACAGGGCTAAAACTATAGTCAAAATTGCTATTGGCCTTAAGTGCTATGGTTATTATCCCTAATCCGGCTCCTTTATTTAGTAGTATATTTTCCTTGTTAATCTGATTTTCGTACATTTTAAGCAAGCTTGCTTTGTCCTTATGTTTAGCATCGTATAATTTTTGTTTTAGAACACTTACTTCATCATTTGAAATAAGGTTACCGGCTGTAATTAAATATTGATTCCGGAATTTTTCAAGTATTATGTAGGGGTGAATTTTAGTGCAAGGGTCCACTTCGTGATGTTTAAGAACATTCTCGATGCATTCTACCATAATATTGTACACACGTTTTTTAATCACCTTATTAATGGCATTTTTCTCCAGGTCATTTTTAACTTTCTGCAGCAGAATTTCGGTGGTTTTAAATTCTATAGGTCCCTGGTATCTGAGTATGATTTTATTTTCTGACATTTACCAAATGATAGATCGTTTTCTGTGTGTAAATAAGAATTTAACTAATACAAGTAATAAGCCTGCTTGGTTTTAACTTTGTACAGCTTTGGCTATATTTTTAAAGCCAAACTCTTAATTTTTTTACAAGATAGGAAATAATTAGTAGCTTTATATACAACTTTTATCCTATGAACGAAAATATATTAAAGGCTTTAATTCAGTTGTTTGCCTTGGTATCGGACATTGATGTAGCTGTAAAACAGCCTGACCATGAAAGGAAATTTGTGGAATCGTTCCTGAGCAGCCTGTTAAGTAAAGACCTAATAAACAAATATTTAATCCAGTTTGACGACTATCTGAAAATCTACTCTTCTAAGCAGGTTGGCATCCCGGCACGAAAAAAAAGAAAACGGGAAATGGTAGATGCCATGAAGGTGATGGCTATTTGCGAGCAGATAAATAAGGAATTGGAGCAAAAGCAAAAAACTTTTGTGCTGCTAAAATTGCTGGAATTTATCTCGCTGGATGAAACACTTACCGAAAAAGAATTGGACTTTGTATTATCGGTAGCAACCGCATTTAATATTGAAGAAACGGAATATTTAAATTGCAAGCACTTTGTTTTTAACACCTTAGATGAGCTACCTGAAAAGCAGAATATCCGTATTTTTGATGGTAGTAATGGCAAACCCAACGATGAAATTAAACACATCAACATTGGAAGTCTTTCTGGCGAGATACTCTTTTTGCACATCAAAAGCACCCATACCTTTGCATTTCGATATACCGGTGATCAGGATATTTTTTTAAACGGACAAAATATCATCCCCAAACAGATTTACATTTTCGAAACAGGGTCGTCCTTGCGCAGTGCAACCACTAAAACAGTGTACTATACTGATGTTGTTAAAGAGTTTATGAACCTGCCCAAGGAAAAAAGCGCTTCGTTAATTGCCAGAGATATTTTTTTTAGGTTTAGAAATAGTGAGAATGGCGTCCGTTTACAAGAGCTGAACATCGATTCAGGGCAACTGGTGGGAATAATGGGGGCAAGTGGAGCAGGAAAATCGACACTGCTTAATATTTTAAACGGAAACATAAAACCCCAACAAGGGCAAGTATTTATCGACGGCCATGATGTATATGATAGTAAAGATATTGCAAAAAATAGTATTGTAGGTTATGTACCGCAGGATGATATACTGTTTGAAGAACTGACCGTATTTCAGAATCTTTATTTTAACGCACAATTGTGCTTGAATAACTATTCGGAAGATAAAAGAAAAGAGACCGTAGATAAAATGCTGCTCAGCCTGGATTTATATGGCATTAAAGATTTGGTGGTGGGCAACCTGCTAAACAAATTGATAAGCGGTGGCCAGCGTAAACGATTAAACATAGCACTCGAATTGATACGCGAACCCTCCGTGCTTTTTGTGGATGAACCTACATCGGGTTTATCTTCTATTGACTCGGAGGCGGTTATGAATCTGTTAAAGGAGCAAACGCTAAAAGGCAAAATAGTGATTGTAAATATTCATCAGCCATCCTCCGACATCTTTAAAATGTTCGACAGAATGCTCTTCCTCGATAAAGGGGGTTATTTGATTTATTCGGGCAACCCTATTGATGCGATCAGCTATTTTAAATCAAAGAGTAATTTTATCAATGCCAAAGTGGAGCAATGCGGCGAGTGTGGTAACGTTAATCCCGAGCAACTATTGCAGATTATCGAATCCAGAATAGTAAATGAATATGGTAAGCTTACCCGGACAAGAAAAATTACGCCTAAAGAATGGTATGATGTTTTTCATCAATCACATAAACAAACATCCATTCCTGTTCGGCAAAAAAATAAATCTACCCAGGGTATGTTTAGCATCCCTACAAAATTAGCGCAATTTAAAATTTTTCTTCATCGCGATGTGCTCACCAAGCTCAGCAATAAACAATACCTGCTCATCAGTTTATTAGAAGCACCTATATTAGCAATATTGTTAGGCTTC
The DNA here is from genome assembly GCF_900182605.1 of Saccharicrinis carchari. NCBI lineage: Bacteria > Pseudomonadati > Bacteroidota > Bacteroidia > Marinilabiliales > Marinilabiliaceae > Saccharicrinis > Saccharicrinis carchari. The sequence goes on along the minus strand of NZ_FXTB01000001.1, from coordinate 532,107 downwards.
TTTACCAAATATATAAGTGGTAATGGGGGAAATCCCGATGCCTATGTTTTTATGGAAAACAACAATATTCCGGCTTATATTTTTATGGCTGTGGTAGTAGCCTTGTTCCTGGGACTTTCCTTATCTGCCGAAGAAATAATCAAAGACAGAAAACATTTAAAGCGGGAGTCTTTTTTGGGATTGAGCCAAAAAAGTTATCTGCATTCAAAAATAGGTCTGCTGTTTTTTATGTCGGCCATTCAAATGCTTTCTTTTGTTTTAATTGCTAATTATATTCTCGAAATAAAGGGCATGACTTTCCATTATTGGCTCATGCTGTTTAGCACTTCGTGTTTAGCCAATTTATTGGGACTCAACCTTTCCTCGGCTTTAAACTCTGCTATTACCATTTATATTCTGATACCGTTTATCTTAGTGCCGCAACTGCTGTTCAGTGGTGTTATTGTACGCTACCAGGAATTGCACAAGAGCATAACATCCCAGGTTTATGTGCCTCTTATTGGTGATTTGATGACCTCGCGATGGGCTTACGAGGCTCTTGTTGTTCACCAACACAATGCCAATGAGTTTCAAAAGCATTTTGCCGACATGGAGCAAGAGAAAAGTTCGGCAAGCTATTATAAAGATTATTTAATACCCGAGCTGCTTTTAAGCTTGCGTTATTGTAGCGAAAAGTTAAAAAATGCAGATAGAGCCGGGGATTTTGATTTAAATATTGATTTAATTAACAATGGAATTAAAAAATTAACGTTAAATACCGGGCTTTCTTTTACCCACCTTGCAAAATTAAACAAAGCAGAGCTGAGTATTGAAGTATTAAACGACACAAAGGCATATTTGAAGAGGGCAAAACAGGAGCTCATGAATAGAAGAAACGATGCCGCTAAACGAAAAGACATCAAATACCATCAACTGGTAAGTGCATTAGGTGGCGAGGATGCTTTTTATTTATTCCGGCAACAGTACCACAACAAGAGATTGGATGAGTTGGTCACCAATAAAGAGGGTGTGGAAAAAATAATCAGGGTGGGCGAGCAATTTGTGCAACTTAAAGATCCGATATACAAAAGTCCGGATTCAAATTGTGGGCGTGCTCATTTCTATTCCTCTTATAAGCGATTGGGCAACTGGCAAATACCCACTTATTGGTTTAACCTCATGTTTATTTGGCTCAGCTCACTTGTGTTATACCTGGCATTAATAGCTAAGGTATTGAACAAGCTAATTAACGGAAAAAGGAAATGAATGCTTGAAAAAAAAGAAGGATGAAACAAAAAAAAACACCCCGCTTCATTGGACTAAGAATTTACTTTACAGCAACATTTTTGTATTTATTTCTGGTGATGCCCTTTATTGGTTTTCTGCTATTTCAAAATTTGCCCGAAATTATTAGCGAATCCAAATTCTCCTCTCAGCTAATAAACAATCAAGCAGATACAACTATGGCCCGCTTGGATTCTCTTCGCATAAATATTAAGATTGGAAAAAATGGTGAGAATATTGTTGGCGACGAGCTTTTAATTGAGCAAAACGTAGACTCCATTGTAGCTGTAATCGAAGAAGATATTTCGAGACAGGACAATAGTGAGCTACGCTTGAAAAAAAATCAGAACCTGGAGAAATTTTTCCGATTGTATTTTGAAACACTGATACTATGTTATTTGTTGGGCATGTTGTTTAACGGGCCGTTTAAAATATATTTAAAACGAAAAAGAAAACAAAAGAAAATCGGGAAGCGGCTCGAATGGTATTGTAAAAAATTTATATTAATTACCCCCCTTGTCAATAGTCTAATTTTACTACTGCCTCATATGGTGAGCCATATATTTGCGATATCTACTTTTTTATCAGCAGAAACCGGCGGTCGTGAAAGTGACAATAATATATTTCTAAACTTTTTCTATGTATCGGCTATAGCAGCATTTCTTACCACGCTGTTTGTTTACTTCTGGAAAAAAAACAGGGTTCAGTTAAAATATATCGAGTACTTTTTTAACAAGGACCAACTCCGTAAACGGATATTCCGGTTCAGAAGCGGTAAAATAGGACGTCAGCTATGGTATGCGAGTATCATTACTACATTTTTTCCCCTGGCTATCGTTGGATTGTATCTTGTGCTGAGCCTCACATCAGTGCGTGACTTAGGAATAACGGAATTAAGCAACGAGCAAAGAATTATTTTGTTTGGCAACTGGAATGACACGCTAAGTATGGTATCGGAACAAAATATTACCGATAACGAAAAGGATTTATATTACGTTACGGCCATGGATACCATTGTTATGTTTTTCGGGATTGGCTCGGGTATCCTTGTATCAATCATCTATATTTTCCTGATTTTAAGGTGGACCACACGCAGCATTGTTTATCCGGTGAATGAACTACTGCTGAATATGAAAAAAATCCGTAAGGACGACAGTAGTCCTTATACCCTTGTACGAACCAACGACGAAGTAGGGGAGCTGGCGGAAGGCTTTAATATAATGCTTCATAAAATTAAGAACTATATAGCTAATATTTCGCAGATGAATGCCGAATTAGAAGATAAAGTGATTGAAAGAACCAAAGAAATTGAAGAACAGAAAGAGGAAATAGAAGCGCAAAAAGAAGAGATTACAACCCAACTGGAGGTGGTAACCGACCAGAAAAATATCATTGAAGCACAGCAATATCAAATTTTGGATAGTATCCGTTATGCCAAAAGAATACAGTCCGCCATATTGCCGCCTGATGATCTGTTTAAAAATTCATTTACCGATCATTTTATACTAAATCGGCCGCGCGATATTGTCAGTGGCGACTTTTATTGGAGCATAAAAATTGAAAGCAAAATATACGTAGCAGTGGCCGATTGTACCGGACACGGTGTGCCTGGGGCTTTTCTGAGTATTCTGGGCATTTCGTTTCTCAACGAAATAGTAAATATGAAACATAGTCGGGATGCCAGCCAAATATTGGGGCAATTGCGAAAGGCGCTCATCTTTTCACTGCATCAGCAAGGAAAGGAAGGAGAAGCCAGGGATGGCCTTGAAGTAGCTTTATGTGTTTTAGATATGGACAATTGTACCTTACAATTTGCCGGTGCCAACCGTCCGCTCTACCTTGTTCGAAAATGTGATGAGAAGCAGGAAAGTAATGGGCAATCAAATAATAACATATCGGTTTTTGAAAAAGATGAATATCAGATACTAAAATATAAACCGGATAGCATGCCCATTGGTATATATTACGATGCAGATTCGCCCTTTACAAATATTGATATCCGGATACAAGCCGGAGATGCTATTTATCTCTTTACGGATGGCTATGTGGATCAGATTGGAGGCCCCAGACGTAAAACCTTTCGCGTAAAATATTTCAGGGAATTATTATTTCAGATTCAGGACAGAGAAATGAATGAACAAAAGAAAATTTTGGAGCAAAATATTAGCGAGTGGCAAGGTGGTTTAATCCAAACCGACGACATCCTGGTCATTGGCATGAAAATCTGATGCCCATTGGATCAACCGATCGGGATATCATGCAAAAATCACAAATAAATTGCGAGGATCCCGCAAAAAGAGAAACCCTCGCATTATTAAATTACTTTGCCGCAATGGTCTCTATTTCCACTTTAACACCCAAGGGCAACTCTTTTACCGCAAAGGCAGCTCTGGCTGGTGGGTTCTCTTTATAATAACTGCCATACACCTCATTCATGGCTTTAAAGTCGGCCATGTCCGACAAAAGGCAAGTAGATTTAACAACATCGGCAAAGGTATAACCGGCTTCCGTAAGGATGGCCTCTATATTTTTCATTACCTGCTGTGTTTGCTCTGTAATAGATTCAACCTCTACCCTACCCGTTTCTGGGTTAATGGGTACCTGACCCGAAATAAACAACATTCCGTTAACTTCTACCGCCTGACTGTACGGCCCTATGGCAGCGGGTGCATTGGGTGTACTAATAATTTTTTTCATAATCATTTATATTTAGATTGTTAGATAATAGACTGGTTTTAAAAAAAGCTGGCATTATCGCGGGCGCTGCTTCGCTTATCGTATTTCAGATCTTGTAATATGGAAGAATTAACCCTTAAGGAGAAGAAGTATGATTTATATCTTCCCACCGGAACCAGGTTAAAACTCATGCCCCAGCAGTGCAAGTCGCGCGATATTCTCAGGTTGGTGTGCGATATTTTTTTCATATCAAAATTATATCCGGACGAAAAAGAGAATTTCCATTTTGGGGTAAGCGAAAAATCACCGTTCAGGTTTATGTCAGACGTTACCTTCTTTTTAAAGGCCATTTTTTCTTTTTCGAATTCGCCGTTTACCAATCTAAAACTATAGTTAAGCGAAAGGTTCCATGGGAATTCGAATTTCGTATATCCATCATCTGTTACTTCTGCCCTTCCATCGTCGGTACCTCTGGTATCGGCAAATTCATCCTCTACACGGTCAATACGATCCAAGGGGTTTACATAATCCTCTTCCTCGGGAGGTTCATCCGCATCTATATCCTCGTTGCTACTTTCGCCCCTGCGTTTTTCGAGCCATTTTTTTATTTTCTCCGAACCTATGGAAACACCAAAATTCAGGTTGGCCGACTCCAGACGTGCCAACTTACCTGTAGCTTTGTAATGCGATGTGTTAATACGTATGGGGGTTCCTCTGCTGGTAGTATCCAAAGCATAGGGGTCAAAGCTAGCTCCAAAATTGATGTTAGTGCCCAGTATTTTAGTACGTCCGCTCATGTTTATACGCGACCACTTGAGCGAGTCGGCCATAAAATTATGCGAGGTAGAGAAGTTAAGCCCCTCCAAAATCTTAATCTTTTTATATCCCAGGGTGTCTCTATCACTTTTTACTTTCATTTCCAGCGTATTGCCTATAGATAGACCCAAAGAACCTGACTCGCCCCTGCCGGGTGAGCCGTACAATGCACCTTCATATATCGAATATTCATGCCGAATAATGGAATCCTGATTAGGGTCGTAATATTCAATCCAATCGTAATACCCATATCTTTCGGCTCCAAAATCCGGACGGTAAGACAAGCTGGCGGATGGTGTCATCACATGTCGGATCTTTTGTACCTTATCGCCAAATAGTTTTTCCCATGGGGTAAACATTGTATAAAACTTGGTTGACGTACTTACAGAATAGCTGTAATCATATACCCTTTTAAATCCCGCAGAGGTGTCAGCAACAACAACACGGTTTAAATCCTCATCCCATTTTTTTGATATGGAGCTGGTGTACCATCTTTCCGTGTAATTAAAAGAGGGTGTTAGGGTAAAATATTTTAACATTTTTAGATTTAAGGATACCGGAACGCTATGTCTCATTCCGTTTTGCCATTGGCTGGGAAACTTTTTATCTCCTAAATCGTACTCCTTGGCGGTAATATAATTCTTGATATTCCCGGTATAAGACAAGCTCATTTTCTCGTACCAGGCTTCCTTGCTGCCTATCTTATTTTTTCTCTTGAACGGAAAGATACGGTTCATCGTCACGGTTAAATCCGGCAGGGTAAGACTAACAGTGGTGTCGCGTGTATTTTGCGAGGCAAGCAAGTTAGCCGAGAAATTAATGGGCAGATTCGGAAACCTTCGGCTGTATGAAATACTGGATCGTTTGGTGTTGGTGGCCAGTAGTGTAGGATTAATAATACTGCTCACATTATTCTGATCGTACGAACTGCTTGAGTAATTAACACTGGCCGAGAAGGTTTGAAATGGATTGGCCTTAGTATCTTGCCGGTGCGACCAGGTAAGCGAAAAATCCTTTGTTTTACGATAATCGGGCAAATCTTTTTCGCTAAATATATTAACAATATAATTGGCATTTAAACTACCACTATAGGCATATCGTTTTTTATATTTCGATGCCACGCGCGAACCCCATGATGAATTGGCATACAAATCGCCGGTAAGCGCCAAATCAAAATAATCGCTGGCCGCCCAATAGTAACCTCCGTCTCTTAAAAATATCCCTCTGTTTTGTTCCTCGCCATAGGATGGCATAATGATACCCGAGCTATAACTTGATGTAGAAGGTACAAAACCAAAAGGAATACCAATGGGATAGATAGGTACATCCTCTATCACCAGATAGGCCGGCCCGGTAATAATTTTTTCTCCGGGGATTACCTTGGCTTTGGTCATATTTAAATAAAAGTGAGGGTGTTCATGGTTATCGCATGTACTGTAATGTCCATCCTTTATCGAAAAGGAATCGTCGGGTGATTTTTTAGCCAGACTGCTTACTACGTAGCCTTCGCCCTGTTCTGTAACCACATGTTCAATCAATGCTTTTTCGCTTTTGAAATTGTAGCGGATAGTCTTCATTTCATACGAACCCTGACTGTCTGTGAATACAGGCAACCCCTTCGCAACACCTGTTGAATCCTCTAAACCATAGGCAAACGTTAGGCTGCTGTCCAAATCCAATTCAATAACAGCCGCAGTAAGCTTAATATCCTGATAATTTACCTCGGCATCGCCATATAAAAATACCTGGTTGGTTCCTTTCATCACAATGGAATCCGAAGCACTGTATTTAACCTCGGCTTCAATACCTAAACCAGATGCATTTTGGGCTGTAGTATCAACAACCGATTGCAAAGTGTCCGAAGGCAGTAATAAAGCACTCGTATCTTTAGATGGAACAAGTAAGGTATCCTGCCGCAACAAATTGAGGTTCTCGTTATTTTGTGCTTGTAAAAAAGGATATACAAAGCAAAAAACCACCACGATATTAAGGATACGCCAATAGGGTTTTAAACCTTGGTATATTTTATGTATGGGAATAATCAAGGAAACAGGCTTTACGATTTTCAAATTGCCACAAAAATAAATAAAAATTGATGACAGCAGGGGTTTATCCTATAAAATAAATGAAGCTTACCAACAATGTTTCACATAAGGTAGGATGCCTCATACAAAAATAGCACCATACCCGTTTTAATATTTACCTGTATACTTTATTTATTGATGAACAAGAATGGATATTCGTGTAATTAAAGTTATTTTTGAGCTCATTTTAGTTTGGTGACGAAACATTTAAATGATAAAGCAAGCATGAAAATGAAATTATTAGCTTATAGCATTTCAATAATTGTGGTATTGGGTTGTTTTGTGGATGTTAATGCGCAATCGACCGGAAGATTAAAAAAAGTAGTGATAGACGCCGGACACGGGGGGAAAGATCCGGGAGCACGTGGCAGGTATACAAAAGAAAAAGACATAGTACTGGCCGTAGCACTTAAATTGGGCAACTACATCGAAAAATATCTGCCTGAAGTTGAAGTAGTGTATACCCGAAAAAAAGATGAGTTTATTCCCTTAATGAAAAGAGCAGAAATAGCCAACAAATCAAAAGCCGAACTATTTATATCCATACATGCCAATTACATTAGCAATCCCCGGGTACGTGGCACCGAAACCTTTGCGCTTGGGCTACACAGAACACAGGATAACCTCGAAGTAGCCAAAAAGGAAAACTCAGTTATATTATTGGAGGATGATTATTCCACCACCTTTCAAGGTTTTGATCCCAACTCTTCAGAGTCCTATATTATTTTTGAACTGTACCAAAATATGTATCTCGATCAGAGCCTTGAAATGGCCAGTCTAATAGAAAACCAGTTTAAACAAAGAGTGGGACGCAATAGCAGAGGCGTTAAACAAGCCGGTTTTTTGGTGCTGCGCGAAACAGCTATGCCCGGTGTTTTGGTGGAGTTGGGTTTTTTAAGTAATTCAAACGAAGAAAAATATATGTCATCAAACGAAGGCCAATCCTTGCTGGCATCGGGGCTATTCAGAGCATTTAGAGCTTATAAGAAAAACTTTGACGAAAAGAATAAGTTTGATATGCCAAAAGAGCAAATGAAGACGGCAAAAAATAATACGCAAATTACTTACCGCATTCAGGTAGCCTCCAGCAAAAGAAAAATTAAAGAGGGCGCTTCTATTTATAGAAAATTGGATGATGTGTACGAATATAAAGATGGTGAATTATATAAATATGCCACGGGCGAGTGCAAAAGCTTTTCCGAAATAAGCAAGATGATGCCCCAATTGCGCAAGAAATTTAAAGATTGTTTTGTGATAGCCTTCGAAAACGACAAAAGGATTCCGCTGAGTGATGCGCGCGCTAAATCGGGAGATTAAACCTATTAATGGGCTATTAATCAGTTGAATATCACCAGCCCATTACATTGTCCTATTTGAATACTTCCATTTACAGAAGGGTACGAGGTGAACACCCGGATCTGTAATTATATACCCGACCTACCCGCTTGGTATAAACGATCCTTAAGGTCGAATTGTTTACTAACATTATGTACATCACACTTCTTTCCTATTGACTTTATCCTAATTTTTTCTGTTCTTTGAATATTCACAACAAAAAGACTATAAATTGTTTTGAATTATTATGAGTAAGGATAATTGATATTAACCTTACTCTTTTGGGACTAACCTTACTTAATAAAATCAATTTGCAGTTAAACCTAAATTTATTTTAAAATGGAAAAAATTAATGAATTATTTAACGACTCAATGGGATTGATTGTCGCCTATGGAGGTCAACTTGTATTAGCCATATTAACGTTAATCGTTGGTTTTTGGATTATTGGAAAAATTACAAAAGGTGTAGAACGTGTTTTTGTTGCACGAGGAATTGATGCCACCTTGCAACCCTTCTTGCTTGGAGTAGTGAGCTACCTATTGAAAATTTTATTGGTAATTAGTGTAATGGGTATGGTGGGTATTGAAATGACCTCCTTTATTGCCATTATGGGTGCTGCAGGTTTAGCTATAGGTATGGCATTGTCGGGTACACTCCAGAATTTTGCCGGAGGGGTGATGATTTTAATATTAAAACCATTTAAAAAAGGCGATTACATTACCGCACAAGGACATTCGGGTACCGTGGATGAGGTGCAAATTTTTAGCACTGTTTTGCGAACCCCCGACAACAAGATTATTTATGTGCCCAACGGTGGGTTGTCAACCAACAGTGTAATGAACTATTCGAGGGAAGCTACGCGAAGGGTCGATTTTTCCTTTGGCATAGGATATAACGACGACATCGACAAAGCCAAAGCAATCATCCGCCAGGTGGCCGATTCGCATGGTAAAGTACTCGATCACCCCGAACCCTTTATTGTTGTGGGTGAACTAGCCGACAGTTCGGTTAATATTACTACCCGGCTTTGGGCCAATGCTGCAGATTATTGGAGTATTTTCTTTTATATGAATGAGAACGTAAAAAAAGAATTCGATAAGCAAGGTATTTCTATCCCATTCCCACAAACCGATGTTCATTTAATAAAAGAGTAATACATTATCTATTCTAAACGAGCTTAAATATCATAATCTATGGTTTAATAAGCTGTAATTAAAAAAACGGGCTTAAAATTATCTTTATTGAGCCTGTTTTTTATTTCAAATCACACATATATTTAAAGCATGACACACACGAAATGTAAAACTAAACTAAACGAGAAATTACAGATTACGGCTATCCTATTTTTAAGCATGCTCATGCCAACAACGTGGGCACAGCAGCAAAACAACGATACCCTAAAAACCTGGAAGGGCGGCGGCAGTATGTCCCTTAACTTTTCGCAAGTATCGCTAACCAATTGGGCGGGCGGAGGCAACAACTCCGTTGCGGGAACCTTTTTATTCAAAGGCTTTTTAAACCACAAAAATGGTAAGCTGGCCTGGGACAACACCTTGGATTTGGGCTATGGCTTATCCAAGCAGGGCGATTATAAATTGGCTAAGTCAGAAGATAAAATTCAGCTGGCCACCAAGCTCGGATACGAAGCCGGCAAACATTGGTACTATTCGGCTCTTGTAGATCTTAAAACGCAGTTGGCCATAGGTTACAAGGACCCGTTGATACAAAGCGTAAAGGTTTCCGACTTTATGGCACCGGGGTATGTGCAATTTTCACTGGGTATGGACTACAAACCGTCCGATAATTTTTCCCTGTACCTATCACCTATTACCTCAAAGCTCACTGTTGTGGCCGAAGACTCCCTTGCTGATGTTGGAGCTTTTGGAGTTGACCCGGGCGATAAGGTACGCTCGGAATATGGTGCCTCCTTAAAGCTGTTGGCCAAAAAGAACGAAGTACTTCAAAATGTGAATGTGTATACCCGCTTAGATATGTTTTCGAATTATTCAGAAAATCCCGAAAATATAGATGTAGACTGGGAGTTTGGACTGGAAATGAAGGTGAACAAATACCTGAATGCCATTTTTACTACCAATTTAGTTTACGACGACGATGTACATTACATAAACGACAGTAGAGTTGACCAGGGCCCAAAAACCCAGGTAAAACAAATGTTTGGTGCAGGCCTAAGCTATTCGTTTTAGTTGATTTAAAACAATAAAACAATTTTATGCTTTCTTATCTGTATGCACATCCACATTAAAATGCGGTGCTTTATAATCTTTGGGCAGGTAATTTGCCGGTATGGTAATCGTGTTGCCATCGCGTGCAGCACGATAGTGTGGCGATAAAATTTCAATACCTCTTTCGGCAAAAACATCCTGAATATGCTCATGTAGCTTAGAGTAAACCAATCCTTGCCTGCTGGCATTTTTTGTATAAGCATTAAGCTGATAGGCCACATAAAAATCTTCAAGACTGGTTTGAAACACAAAGGGCATCGGTTTTTTTAAAATCAAATCAGATCGCAATGCCGCATCAATTAGAGCCTGGTGAACCTCCTTCCAGGGAACGTCATAACCAATGGTTACACCCGTTGAAACAATCAATCCGTGCTCCCCGGCTTCACTGCTGTAATTTGTTGTATTTCCAGATAACACAGAGGCATTAGGAATGGTAATAATTTCGTTTAGAACCGTACGCAGCCTGGTTACCAACAGTGTTTTTTCAATCACATCGCCGGTAACCTCACCTATCTTTATCCTGTCGCCAATCTTAAATGGCCGCATATAGGTAATAACTAACCCGGCTACCATATTAGCTATAGCGGATGACGATCCCAAAGAAAATAGTATACCGATAAATACCGAAACACCTTTGAAAATGTCAGAATCGGAATTGGGCAGCAGAGGAAATATAAGCACAAACATAAAGGCATAGAGCAAAAACTTTACGATGCTGAAAGTTGGCATGGCCCAATCGGAATGAAAACCTGATATCGTGAGTTTTTCAGATTGTATCTCGGAAAAAATATATTTTACAAAACGGATAAAATACCGCATTACAAAATAAATAACCAAAATACTGAACAGATCAGGGAGGTAGGCCCATACCGAACTCAATACACCTTTAAAAGGCGACCATACCAATTGAAAAAGTGCATCGGCCCAGTTGCGCGAAAAAGGAAAAATACTAAAGATGATGGGTAAGGTAATATACAGCAATATAAAATAAACGAAACCGCGGAATACTTTAAGTGAAAAATATACCGCTTTCAATTCTTGCTTGGCCGTAAGGAACGTATAATTATTATACGTCAAATCTTTGAGCCACGTATCCTTTTTTACCACAATCAAATGCAACAGGCGTTTGTAACCTTTTCCTATTAACAAAACAATGCCCCAAGCAAGCGCTATTACCAGTATTACCAAGCCCATGCGTAGCAGGAGTCTTAACAGACTGTTTTCTTTTTTGGCAATAATTATGGATTCTTTAATTACATCTTTAAACTCTACTGCCTGGGAAAGCATCGTTTTATTGAACCACAAGGCATCTGTCTCGGAAACGCTCATAATAATGGTTTCACCGGAAACAATATCATAAGTATTTTCGGATTCAACCACTTCGATGGATTCAAGATTCAAGAAATCATCTTCGTACAAGTTCTTTATTTTCTTGGAGATGTTATTGGCACGTTCCTTGGGTGTAGAGGCACCTATTTTTGAATACACCATAAATAAAGTATCCTCCATAACACCTATTACCGGAAAACCCGCGGCTGTATTTCTCATTGAATCTATACGCGCTCTCTTGCCTGCTATGCGTGCTTTCTCCTTGTCTTCAATGGCTTTTAGCTGTTGTAACAACGCTTCCTTTTGAATATTATCAGTGGTCTTTAAGGAGGTTAACTGGGATTCTAATTCCGCTTTTTTTATAGAGTCGGCAAGTCGCTGCTGCTCAATTTGGGTTAGGCGCAAATTATAGTTTCGCAACAATATAATGTTTATCGAATCCTGATTTGCGGCAAGGCTATCGGTTTGCGCTTTGGCGGGGTTAGTGCCTAAAATAATTAGAACGATAGAAAATAATCTGATATAAAGATTCATGTCAATTCGGATTATAGTATGCAAGCTGAAAAAAACACATGACAATATAGTTGGTACAATTGTAAAACGGAACTCTAACATATTACGAACAAAAAAGTTGTCAATTAAGGCCAACTGCCCATTAAGATACAAAAAATCATTGTTACTTTATTTCGTATTTTCCTCAGGGCTTACCCTCCAATTAAAATCGGGTGATTCAAGCAATTGAAAAGTTGCTGAGGCAAATTTAACTTGTCCCCCACTGGCTTATAAAGATTGCCATTCACCCATAGCCCGGTTTCCATAATGGTGGTATGGATACCCCCTATATCCGTACCATCGCCTCTATTCCGCTCAAATCCACATCGTGTCGCTTATATTATGTTTATCTAATGTGCAATAAAATTTCCTTTTGAGTATGATTGTATTAAATATAAAATATTCTTTTGAGATTCTTTAAATTCAAGTTAATTCATCGTTTCAAAAACAGGGGTGTGCAATATGTAAGCATTTTTAAAAACTCGCGCTCACAGAGGCAAAAACATTGCGCCCCGGAGCAAAAATAGGATCGGCGCTTCCACGGACAGAGCGATTTAGGTGCTCGTAATAGTTTACGTTAAACACGTTATTTACCCCGATGGTCAGGCGTAGCGCATCCATAAGCCGATAACTCAGTTTTACATCTAACATGGAAAAGGAGGGGGTCCGGGTTTCGCCGTACTCGGGCGAAATACGCTTTTGTTCCAACACATGTCGGAAGCTGGCCTCGGGCAATAACCTGCCGTGTAATAATACGCCTTGCATGCTACATCTAAAATCGAGCGGTGCGATTTCGGGTAAAGGCTGGTTACGCTCCAAATCCTTAGCATAGGTATACGCTACGGCCATTTGATATTGCAGTCCGGCAACTGGCTCCTGCGTCCAGGTAAACTCAAAACCCGCTTTAACTGCCTCATCCAAATTAACATAACGACGCACTCCGGGGCTGGTGGGTATCGTTGGGTTTAAACCTGGATCAATACGCGAGGAAATAAAATTTTGCATGTAAGAGGCAAACACATCTATATTGACCGAAGTTTTCTTTGCCGTCCAATCAAAAGTGATATCTACCTGGTTGTTTACCTCCGCATCCAATTGTGGGTTGCCTATCATCTCGTAGGGATCCTGTCCTACCGGAAAATAATTGATAAAACGCTCTGTTAATCCTGCACTGCGCTGTGCTCTTCCCAGCCAAAAGCCAAGCGTAATGCCACTATCATACTTATGTGAAGCTCCCAGACTGATACTGGGATTAAATTGCGTTTGTTTCGTTTCCGGATAACGCCGCAGAAAATTGGCATCCGCATCATCCACATCGGCACTATTCACCTCTACCCTACCCGACATAACAAGCTGTAAATTATCAATATCCACATGGCACTCACCAAACACACCCAGTTTATCTATATGCCCCTTCTGCCAGGCATTTTCGCGCAATATTTTACCTGTGTTTGGCCCCATTACAAATGTTCTCTTACGAGTACCTTCGGCTCCTTCTGCCCGCCAGTCGGCTCCGGCAAACAGGGTTGCTTTTTCAAATTGCCAAAAACCCTCAGTTCGGGCTCCGTAATTATAAGTTTTAGCCGGTGTTTCAGAATTCATCATTCGTGGATTTATAGGCTTTAACAAATTATCCATAAGATGATCAACAAAAGAGGCAAATACCGTGCTGCTCCATGATTTGAGCTGCTTATCAGGTATGTTAATTTGATGATGGGCATTGAGCATCCAGGTATCATCCTTGCGTAAATCCATGGGCAAGGCCGGAAAGTCCACGTCGCGTGCCACATTGTAGGTAGATGCCACCCTGAGTTGCTGATTGGCTGAAAGTTTAAAACCCAGGTTGGCGCCAAAGCTACCCCGCTCAAAATCGGATTGAACCCTTTGTCCGCTTCCTGTCTCATAATCGTTACCCTGTGCCCAAGCACCAAAAAAGCTAACATCATATGCCTTTGCGCTAAATCCTAATTGGCCTTCGCCGGTAAATACCTCACCATTTCCCTCGTAACCTGAAGACACGCGTCCGTAAGTATTCGCCTTATCTGTAAAGTGCAAGCGGGTAGGTACAAAATTAATAGTGGCTCCAAAGCCGGTTCCATAGCGCAAAGCATGGGGCCCTTTGAGAACCTCTATCCTTTCCATCATATTGGGCGCCATCTGGCTACTTGGCGGATCCATCCTGTTAGGGCAAGCTGCCGTTGCACTCTGTGCACCATTTAATACAATATTCAGCTGATCGTATTTAAACCCCCTGAAAACCGGGTCGAACCCATAATTGCCGCCCTTACGAATGCTATTGAGCATGGGTGTTTGATTGAGAATATCCGCTGCATCGTGGGCCAACCTGTCGTGGTATTCCAGTTTCATTCCCGCCCAAGGTTTATTAGAACCCGGACGCAATGCCAAAACTGTTATTGGATAGATTTTTTGCGATATGCTTTTTTGGTAAGCTATCTTTTGGCGAAGCAGATGGGCTACTTCCATCGCACTCCATTCCCAAACACCATAATTGATGTGCGAAAGCGACATTTTTGTGCCTTCCTCGTATTTAAATTCCAGAATACCACTATCGTCAGAAAGTCCCGACTGAACTCCATATTTGAAACTTGCCCCTTGTAGGGGTTCTCCGCTGTCGGTATCGAGCAAGCGAATTTGTTGTTTATTTTGTCCGAATGCACCTAATGTAGTGGCAAAACAAAATATGCTGCACAGCAAAAGCCGGGCAATTGTTTTTTTAAATGCCATTTTTTACTATTTAATGGTTAAATGATGATTAGATATGAGTATCAAGTGCAAAGTATCAAGAATCAAAGCGTGTCTCACCTTAGCGGCAAAATGAACCCAGCCTATCGGCTTACAGGGTATCAAAGTTATCTGAACCAAGATTGTAAATACTTTGCTTTTTATCGATATGCTTTATTTCTGTTGACCGCGTTATGCTGTCAACAGAAAAACCAATTTGCCATCAAATATTTTGGGGTGGACGAAACAATTTGTTGATGAAGAATGATTTTTTAAATGGAGGATAAAATCGAAAACTTGTTATGTGCACCGTCAAATGCTGTTGTTTGTCCTGTAAATTAACTATGGGGAGAAGAAAATTGGACAGAATATTTTCCTTTAATATTGTAGTTGCTTTGTTGTGCCTATCCTCCCCGGTCTGTTTCAATTGCTTTTTTAGATAGCACTTTCCGTTACAGGTACTTTCCGGAGCAGCTTTATTAACGCAGCGCACTTTGGCAATGTAATTCTGCCGAACGCTAAAATCCACTATTATCCATACCCTTGTAGCAACCGGCAATAAAAGGATAAGAATAATCAATAGGGAAATAAGCTGATTAAAGGTTTTGTGCATAACAAACAAGTTTGTTAAAGAAGTTACAATATACATAAAAACTAAGCGCATTTTAACCCTTAATCTAATCTTTCACCTATTTTTTCACCATCTTAGCTTATGTTTATTGCTTCCAATTGACGGAGAAATTCAAGCTCCGATTATAATCAAGCTTACAACTTGATCTTTATTAAAATCATTGTAATAAAAGTGTTAAATTGGGGTAACCTAACAATTAATCAACGGCTTCAGAGTTCAATAATTCCCAACGGTGAATTTCGCAACGATTATTACCGGCAAACGTTTAACAAAGGATAAAATCCTTATACCTTAAATAAGAAATGATTCGAACTGTTTAAGCATGACAAAACAATTGATTAAATATGTTTTATACTTTTTATTGTTCCCTATTTTGTACCTGTTTATTTCCTTAATATTATCCACCCTAA
Organism: Saccharicrinis carchari; assembly: GCF_900182605.1. Classification (NCBI taxonomy): domain Bacteria; kingdom Pseudomonadati; phylum Bacteroidota; class Bacteroidia; order Marinilabiliales; family Marinilabiliaceae; genus Saccharicrinis; species Saccharicrinis carchari. The sequence continues at coordinate 516,025 of NZ_FXTB01000001.1, read as the reverse complement.
CTATGGAACGAAAAATTGAAAATCCAGACGTGGATAAAACCATCTATCTAAGTAGCAACGGGGTTCATTTAAGCATTATAATTCCAAAAACATATATGGACAGCGTACAACTTTCCGGAGTAAAACGGGAACAATCGGACAACTACTTATCATTCGGTTGGGGCGATGAGGATTTTTACCTTAATACACCCACTTGGGGAGATTTAACTTTTAGTATTGCATTTAAAGCAATATTTTTAAAAAGCGCAGCGCTAATGCACGTAACTCGTTACAAAAATAAACGTTCTGATTGGATTGAAATAAAAATCAGCGAGACTGAATTGGCCAAATTAAATGCCTATGTGTTAAATACGTTTAGTACCAACGAAAGAGGAATGAAAATTATTTTAGAAAATCAAGGATATACTTCCACAGATGATTTTTATAAAGCGCAAGGCAGTTTTTCGTGTTTTAAGACGTGTAACAGTTGGGTAAATTCTGGATTTAAAGAAAGTGGGTTAAAATCTTGTTTATGGACACCATTTGATTTTGGACTATTGAATAAATATAAATGAAATACGTTTAGTTAATCCAGTATGCAGCTAAAGGCAACTTCACCATTTTTGCTGCTCCCCCATTTATCCATGCTTTGCCGGAAGCCTCCTTACTTAAGTATTAGAATCTATACCGCAGAACGGTTACTAAATTGTTTATATAAAAAAATGTAGGTAAATTGTAATTATCGTTACCTGTTTACATATTTTGATTGCCCCCCGTAGCAAAATGCTGTGACACGCATGGCGTTTATGCGTTGGAACAATATCGCGTTGCGGGTATGGCATTGTAGAGAAAGGCATTGTAGAAAGAAAGATATGGACCACGACAACAAATCCGACAAATTTGAAGCACTCCGCCAACAAGCAGAGGAGTTGATTAAGCAGGTGCCTCTTGAACCCCATATGGAATCCTCCCATATCTTTGAACTAATCCATGAGTTAAAACAACAACAGAAAGCACTCGAACTGCAGAACGAAGAACTTAGGCAGAAGCAACGGGAGATATCGGATCTTAAACAGGAATATGAAAATCTGTATGAGTTAGCCTCAATTGCTTATATAAGCATAAATGCAAAAGGCATTATTACCCGCGTAAACCAAATGGCAGTCCAATTATTGAAAACAGATCGCCAGTACCTGCTGCGTTCCGGGTTCAGCCGTTTTATTGCACCAGAATGGCAGGCTTCCTATCACGCATCGCTTAAAGACTCCATTAAAACTGGTAAAAAGCAGCGCATTGAGCTGAAACTTAAAACGGACAGCAACCACACATTGTGGGTAAGGGCCGATATAGAGGCCAATTGTGATGAAGCAGGCCAATTGCTTCGGTGGTACTTGATGTTAATTGACATTACCCTTCAGAAAAAAACCGAAGCCTTAAATAAAAAAAATCAGGAGGAACTGGATGCCATTTATAAAAATGCCCCTGTACTGCTTATGCTGGTTGACAAGGATAGAAGGGTAAAAAAAATCAACAGGTATGGCGAAAAATTGATTGGGGCTTCTGCACAGGACTTAATTGGATTACGCGGTGGTGAAGCCATACGTTGCCTGCATCAGCTTCATCATCCCAATGGGTGCGGCTCCCAACCTGCCTGCGTTCCATGCCCTATTAACAACAGGGTGCTGGATAGCTTTGAGAATGGCACAACACATGAAATGAAAGAAGTTTCGTTACCACTGTTAAAAGATAATGAAAAAAAAGAAGCTACCTTCCTTGTTTCAACAGTTCTGCTTAATTCAGAAGAAGAAAGGGAGGTGTTGATAAGTATGGTGGATATCACCGAACGGAAACAGATGGAAAAAGACCTGCGCGAAAGCGAAGAAAGTTACCGCTCATTATTTAACAACTCAACTATTGCAGTAAGTATCACATCCTTCCCGGGCAATATTCTTAAAGTCAATGATAAAATGACGGAAATATCAGGATATTCGCACGAAGAACTAAAAAAGGTTAGCACAGATGATATATATGTGGATCCCAATGACCGTAAGAAATTAATAAAAACCATTAAGCAACAGGGGAAGGTAGATAATTATGAATGCCGGATAAAAGATAAGGAGGGAGAAATACACTGGGCTCACATGTCGGTTAAAATAATCAATTACAGGGGTCAGGATGCTTTACTTACCTCATTGATTGACATCACAACAGTAAAAGAAACAGAAAAATCGCTCCGGGAAAGTGAAGAAAGATACCGCACTATTTTTGATAACGCCCCCATTGGGTTTCATATACGCGACCTTTCTCAACGAATAATAGATGCCAATCACGCTTCTTACCATATGCATGGCTATTGCAGGGATGAATTTATGTCCTTAAATATAAACAAATATGTTGGAGAAAAATTGTTGAAGAAAGCTGCCGTATTTTTTGAAGCCATTAAAAAAGGTAAATCTGTTCATGCTTTTGGAACAAACATTAAAAAAGACGGTACTGAGTTTCCGGTCGAAGTAGTAGTAGTTCCGGTTTCGTTCAACGGAAAAGCGCATTCACTTACCATCATACAAGATATATCCGACCGGGAAGAAGCCAAAAAAGCGCTAATGGAAAGCAACGAAAAATTTAAGAGCCTGTTTACACAATCCCCTACCGATATATTGATTGCAGGATTAGATGGTACCATCCTGGATTTCAACCACGATATGTCTATCATTGGTATTCCGCGAAAAGAAATTATCGGTAAAAAAATTTCGGAGGTATTCAGAAATAAGGAAAATAACCTCAATTCAGGATTAAATGCTCTATTTAACCCGGAAACCAGCCCTATCGATATTGAAATAAAAACACCTTCAGGGGCAGAGCTTATACTTGAAGTTCATCCGGCAGAAACTAAGTTTAACGATACAGAAATTTTTATATTCACCATACTGGATATTACAGAGCGTAGAAAAACCAAAGATGAGTTAAAATGGAGCAATGCGCTCCTTAGTGCAATGGGTAGAGTAGCTCGTGTGGGTGGATGGGAATTAAACGCCGAAACACGCGAAATATGGTGTACCGAAGAGACCTATCGCATCTATGAGGTTTCGCCGGATTACAAATACGCTTTACCCGAATTAATTGACTTTTATCATCCGGACGAACATAAGCGTATATCAAATGCTATACAAAAAGCCTTAAAAAATGGAGAACCCTACGATATGGAACTTCGGTTTATTACCGCCGGGGGAAATCCTTTGTGGGTGAGGTCAATCTGTAAACCCCAAATTAAAAGCGGAAAGGTCATAAAACTACTAGGAACAATTCAGGATATAACAGAACTCAAACAAGCGGAAGGAAATCTAATAAAAAAGACGAAACAATTACAATCCCTTACCCGCCATTTGCAATCGGTACGCGAAGGGGAACGAACTGCTATTGCCAGGGAAATACATGACGAATTTGGCCAGGTATTATCGGCCCTGAACATGAATTTGTCGACTATAGAGCGCGAAGTTGAAAATAATGGGAAAGCGCTGAACCGGCAGGAAATATTAAGCGAACTAAAACAATCGAAAGCTATATTGACTACGGCGATTAACGACGTACGGAAAATGATAACGGAGCTTCGCCCTCAGGTGCTCGATGTTTTTGGACTTTTACCGGCCATACAACGGCATCTGGACGAGTTCGGAGAAAGGAATGGTATCCGGACAGATATCAGCTCGAATATTGAAAGTATTAATTTGGATAATGATGCCAGTATCGCCCTGTTCCGCATTGTTCAGGAAGCTCTCACCAATATTGCCAAACATGCAAAAGCTACCCGGGTAAATATCGTTATCGAAAAATGTAATGCCGAACTCCTGCTTACCATACGCGATAACGGGCTTGGTTTTGACCTGAATGTACGGGAGCAAAAACAATCGTTTGGGCTAATGGGTATGGAAGAAAGAGTACTTCTGTTAAAAGGGGAATTGAAAATAGCAAGTAAAGCCGGACAGGGAACCGAATTATTTATCAAAATACCATTACCCATGTTACCCCATTGATAACCAGAATAAAATTAGTATACTACAAAATATTTCTGTATATTTATTATGGATGTTGGTATAACAGATCAATGTTAAGCTGAACAATAAACCGACCTATTCGTGATAAAGTTACTTATAGTGGACGATCACTTCCTTATCCGGGAAGGACTAAAAAAGACACTTAAAACCGAGACGGACATTTTGGTTATCGGCGAATTAGTAAAAGGAGCCGAGGTGTGTGATTTTATCCGTAATAAGGAGTGCGACCTGATTATATTGGATATTAACTTACCCGACCGAAACGGACTGGATGTGCTAAAAGATGTAAAAGCAATAAAACCCAACATCCATGTGCTGATGCTAAGTGTAAACCCCGAAAAAGATTTTGCTGTAAGAACCATTAAGGCTGGTGCTGCCGGTTATATTACCAAGGATCGGGCACCCGAAGAATTAATAAAGGCCATAAGAAAGTCGGTAAATAGTGGGCGATATATCAGTGAACAATTAGGAGAAAAACTTGCAAGGGACTTAGAATCCGGTTTCTCAGAAAAGCTCCATGAAAAACTATCCGACCGTGAATTCCAGGTTTTATGCCTGATAGGTTCGGGTAAATCATCCAAAGAGATAGCAACAAACCTAGCATTAGGCATCAGTACGGTCAACACCTACAAATCTCGTATATTCGAGAAAATGAATTTTGAATCCACTTCTCAGCTTATCCACTATGTTATAAAAAACAACCTATAGTCATTTCAACTACATTCTTATCGTTGTTTTAACTACAAAAGCCGGGCTACTTTCACTACACCCTATTCTCCTGATTATAAATATACTTGCCTTGCGTTTGAAATAATAGATGCAACACTTTTTACAACTACCTTATGTTAAATCATCAAAAACTTGTTTTGAGCGGTATAAGCAGCAGTGATAAATACGGCCACCTCAAAATAATTGAAGAATTGCTTTACTTGTTAAATGACCGTTTAACGTGTCATCCGGTGGCTAATCATGGTTAAACCCGGAAACGGATTAATACCAGCATATAACAAGACTAACATTTTTACACCGATGGAAAATTTCACGGAAGAATTACAGATTAAAATTCTAATTATTGAAGACAATACCGGGGCTTTAATGAAACTGCAACAGTCGTTAATAAACAAAAATTACCGTATGGCTACATGCCGTGGAGAACAGGCCATTGAGCGTATTTACAGGGAACAACCCGATATCATACTGTTGGATCTTAAATTAAAAAACACCACAGGCCTATCTGTACTGAAAGAGATTAAATTAAATCAGAACCTCCAGTCTATCCCTGTTATTATCATTTCTGAAATCTGTACGCCACTGTATTGGGAAGAAGCCTATTTGCTTGGAGCCGCAGCCTATCTTGTAAACCCGGTTCACTTAAATTATCTGGGCAATCGCATAAGTAAACTCCTTTTGAAACGAAAACAGGAAATAGCGCCTGGAGGCGCGGCACAAGCCTTTAATTTACAAAATTAGCTCAACACCATAGCCTGCTCATGTTTTTTGATACCGAACCCTGTAAAATGGATATTATCAAATACTAATAAAATTCTATTGTAGTCTGTTATGCTACACTCTAATCGATATTTTATCTACAAACCTATTGCTGTTATACTACAAGCATCCACCCCGAATTGTAGTAAATTTATGTTTCGCACAAAACATTCATCAATTTTCGTAACAACATAAATAAAAACGACTTAAATGGACACCTACAAAACAGAAACGATAAATGACCTCCTCAATGAAGTTATACATAATCTTGAGGATTCCGAATGCTTTCTTCTGTCGTCCATAATTGCATTAAACAAAGTGGGCAAATTATTTTTTAAGCCCGACCTGTACATTTGGACAGAAATACAGCTGGGCAATACTGGTTATACCACCATTCTGGAAAATTGGGTGCAGTGTTATATTAACAACAAACAAGAAAAAACAATAGTAACGCAAGAATTGCTTAAGAAAGCAACTGACCCTATTGTTGATCTTGGCGTAATTATAGGTATTCATATTACCCTTGAAGAACTGATGGCCAGATCAAAAGAATCGGGAGGAGGTTTTCGGCATGTCGGGTTTATTGAAGCAAAATACAAGCACTTATTAAAAACAAATAATGAAAAACTGGGTGTGTACAACAGGTCGCATCTCAGAGACACTCTTTCGATAATAAAATCATGTGCCTATAAATTGGCAGTAAATAATAGAATTAAAGATTCACATGTTAAAGCATCATACGCGGATTAGAATAAATAGTATCTATTAAGTATAAATTTAATTAAAGATAGCTAATGAAAGGAAAAATCATGGAAAATTTTAGTTTAGTTTCCGAAACCTTAGGGAATGAAAGGCATTTGCGCAGTGTAGCAATATCAGATCAAATTACTTTGGAAGAAACCGTTTCACTGTTGCCTAAAGCTTATACATTTAAGTATAATGTATCACATTTAATAAAAACAAGTGTAGATATTGAATTTGGCAACAAAGAAATTATCCTGAAAATCAGCGATAAAAGCAAAGATCTACCCCCTTGGTATACCCCCATTGATGAAACAGTATCAAAAACTATCCTGACAAAAAAAATTAAGATTTTAAATGATATGGATATCAATAAAATAGAAACCATCGTGGATAGTAGTGAATTAACGGTTTATATTCCCAGGACGGAAAACCTTTCTTTGGGAGAAGTCCGACCCTATAACCCGGAGACTTGTTTTAAGGAATCCTATTTTGGGTAATCAATAGAATTCCCGCTATACATAGGTGATCTGTAGTTTATGTTCTAATGATAGTAAAGAATTTAAATTCAACTTAACTATCAAGCACCAACCTGACGGAAAATAAAAATATTGTAGAAAGTTATTCCAATTTAAAAACCAACAGCCTGCCTGCTGATTTAATTTCCGGATGTCAAAATTAGTTGCTGTTAGAGCCCCAATAATTGATTGGGTAAACGCTTTTTCCTGAATCAAGGGTCGGCCTCTTTGGATAATGCTCCCATGATAGTGTGCGCTACCAATTATTTGAATTATGTGGGCTGTTATTTATTGTTTAAACTGAAAACCGGATACGTAATATGGATGCTATGCTGGAACACCAGAAAATAGTTTTGGAAGGTGTAATTGATTATCCCGAACTGTTTAAAAAAGAATTGATTAAATCATCAAACTGGCTATCAGCACCTGAATATAAACTGCTAAAGAAGTGGGTGTTCGAGGATTTTGCTTATCGCCATCATGCTATTATCGTTGAAGTTTTTGGAACGAATACAAAAGAGCAGGATACCTGGCTCTGATAATAAGATATACGTTAAATTTATGCTTGGTTTTCTCGTTGGAAATAAAGAATCGTATAATTTGGAAAATAAAATATACGATTCTGTTAGTTTATTTGGTGCGGTAGCAGGTATAGCTGCTATTATCTGGTATTCCAAACCTGGATTTTCATTGATTCCGGATGCTGCGGTTTTAGTTGCAGTTGCCGCCTATTGTGTACTTTATTGCTTATCACGTTTTAAGAAAATATACAACGCGGTTATCTTATTTTTTACTACCCTTGGCTTCCTATCTGTTCTGTGGATACTGAACGAAGGCTTGATGGGTTCAATCCCGATACTTTATATCGCTTCTATAGCTATATTTATTGCTGTTTCTAAACCCAAATACCATCTGCTGTTTCTTACAATTACTATTTTAAACTTTGCCGTATTAATTTTTCTGGATAATCAATATGATGATGCGTTAAGTTTACCTAATCCCAATATTGTCCTAAAAGAATCGAACTTAATATTAGCTTATATAGCGGCAATTATTATTGTTTATTTGATTACTCGTTACATTAAAAATACCCTGGAGAAGGAAAACAAGGAAATTATTAATCAAAAGTTAGAACTACAGCGACTAAATTGTTCCAAAGATCTGTTCTTTAATATCATTGCTCATGATTTGAGAATGCCTTTTACCGGTATTTTAGGGGTTACAGATATTATGTGTGACAAAACCAACAAACTCACCTTAAAAGAAATGCAGGAATTTGCCTTATTAATACATAAATCATCGGTAAAAGCATTTGAACTTTTAGAATCGTTGCTGGAGTGGGGAAGAATACAACATGGCAAGATTGATATGAATCCACAGAGGCTTAACTTGAAAAACATTACCGCTAACAGTGTTAACTACTTTAAGGAGGAATACAGTAATAAAGAAATTAAAATAAGTAATCTGGTACCGGCCGCTATTGATATCTGTACGGATGTGCATATACTTAAAACAATACAACGAAATTTAATACATAACGCTATAAAATTCACCCCTAATGGTGGCGAAATATTAATTTCGATTGAAGACGACCACGATGGCAAAGTAGTAATGGTTATACAAGATTCAGGTATCGGAATGAATGAAAAAATGGTTCAACATCTTTTTAATATAGGAAGTAATACAAACAGACTTGGAACAAACGGCGAATCGAGCACCGGTCTGGGCTTAATTATTTGTAAAAAACTTGTAGAGAAACTGGGAGGTGAGCTTACAGTGGAAAGTACTTTGAATGCGGGAAGTAAATTTAAATTTGATTTACAAAAAAATCACATGCCGCAAAATATAAGTAATTTAATATCTAGTGATATAAAATAGTGGCTGTAGCTAAACTGATCAACTTACGCTACGCAACGCTTTTTTGTTTTCAGACGAAACATTACAACGCTAAAAAAGGAACACAAATACCATCCTATTGCTATGCCCAATGATAATCTAAGGAACAAAATTTTTTGAACCCTCTATAAAATTCAACTTAAAAATTTCAACAAGCTTATTTCTGCAAAGTAGCGGATTAGCAAAGCGTAAAGGCTACTTTTATATCAAGAAAGCAAGCTTGATATTACATTTAATTCTAAATAAAATTTGAATAGTTAGGATTCCTTACTGCATTTGTAATGCAATTTTGCAATAATCTAAAATCGAATAAAATGAATAAATCAATTTTCTATCATGCAGGCTGTCCGGTATGTGTAAGCGCAGAACATGACATCATTAATTTAATTGGACGGGAAAATGTTGAAGTTGTTAATATTGGCGAAAACCGGGCAAGAATACCGGAAGCGGAAAAAGCAGGTGTTAATTCTGTACCAGCCTTGGTAACGCCAAATGGTAACACTTTACATATAAATTTTGGTGCCTCTTTGGCAGATGTAAAGGGATAAATTTTAACCCATCTAGTTAGGATTCTTAATTTTAAGTTAGAATCCTAACTTGTTAATACTACCCGCAATAAAATTAAAACTGAATAAAAATCCCCTTTCAACAATCCCCCCTTTAAAGATGATCATTCCAGGCTTAGCGGGTAAGCCACCCTTTTTATACGCTCACTACAATTAAAGCAATAGTTTCCTTTTTCCGGGTAATACAAAACGAATTTCAACTATGATGGCCTAACGGTATTCAGGGGAGTAAACACACGCAATGAGGACCATCCAATGTTGAGTGAATAGTATATTTGGGTGTTGCCTATGACGATTTATCTTAAGTATATAAAACATCGAAGGGATTTTCCATTATAGAAATGGAAAATTGCGATTAAGTTAATCGGGATTACTAACTTTGCCTGTGGAACAATTTTCGATAGGTTTTTTTATGAAGGAAAGTACTTTTAACCCAATAAAACAAGAAAAAGATATTACAAGTAAAATCGTTGCCGGTCTGGAACGAATGTCAGTAGTATTTAAAGTATTGCTATGGGAAAAAGCTAAAACGGTTGGTTTAAGTCCTATTCAAATTCAGATTCTTATTTTTATCGCATTTCATAAACAAGCATTGCGAAACGTTAGTCATTTGGCCAAGGAGTTTAATGTTACAAAACCAACGGTAAGTGATGCCATTAGAATATTGGATAAAAAAGGATTAATAATAAAAGATTATTCATCGTCAGACAGTCGGAGTTATTCAATAGCATTATCCGATTTAGGCTATGATGTAGTTTCTCAAACATATGATTTTTCAAACCCATTAAAAAAACAAGTTTCCAGCTTTTCACAATCCGAATTAGAAAGTTTTTTCAGAACTTTAAGTCAATTAATTTACAAATTAAATCGCAGTGGAATTTTGAGCGTACAACGAACTTGCTATGGTTGTAGGTTTTATGAAAGAGATAAACAGATGGATTATTGTAATCTGCTCCAAACGGAATTATTAAACAAGGAAATCCGTCTGGACTGTCCAGAATATGAAGAAAAACCAATTACTAATAAATAATACTGATTATTTTTGTGAGCAGTGTTCATAGAGAACTGATTATTTGAAAAGTATAAGTTAATGGTTTTGAAGGTTAATTGCCTGTTCTGCTGATGTGCTTATTGTTATCCGTAGTATAAGGTTTTTCACATTTTAAGCCTACAGATCGGATGTAAGCATGTCTAATTTTCAGGTAAATAAAAGCAATAAACAGATGTAACTGTAAAATTAGGAAGTGCTATTTTAACAACATAAAACCGTTTGGGTAAAAAAATGAGCAGCGTCAAGATATATCAAGAAGTAAATCCCGATAAGGAAAACGTAAGTTTTGCGATATCCAGGATGGAGGATATTTATACCAAACGAAAGGGCAAAGTTGACGAACCACACAGACACAACTATTATACGGTTTTAATTATTAATAAAGCCAAGGGACTGCATAAAATAGACTTTAACACTTACAAGTTGTCCAACCAACAAATTTTTTTTGTTGCTCCCGGGCAGGTACACCAAGTGATAGAAACAGAAAAATCTATAGGATTTGTAATGACTTTTTCAAATCAGTTTTTAGTAGAGAATTCTATTCCATTGTCATTTATCGAAAGTTTGAACCTCTTTCAAAATTATGGACAAAGTCCGCCACTAATGCCAAATCAAGTACAATTTAATGCAATAGAAGATTTTGCTAAAAATATTTTAAAATATTTCAATAGTGATGCAGATATGAAGCGTTTATCTATTGGCGCTTATTTAAAACTCCTGCTAATAGAATGTAATAACATTTGTGCTATCAACCCAATCGAATCAGATATTGATACTTCTGGTGATAATCTGATTAGGGCTTTTAAAAACGCAGTAGAAAACAACTATAAAAAAGAACACTCTACCACTTTTTATGCACATGGACTTTATATTACACCTGACCATTTAAACCGCACTATTAAAGACAAAATTGGAAAAACGGCCAAAGAATATATTCAAGCCAGAATAATAACCGAAGCGAAAAGACTACTCTATTTTACAGATAAATCCAATAAAGAAATTGCGTATGAATTAGGTTTTAATGAGCCGGCCAATTTTAGCGCATTTTTTAAAAAGCACACGCAATTACCTCCTTCAAACTTCAAAAAAAGCGAGATTAAGACCTGAATGTCGGATTTTCATAAGTTTACTCCCCTTTTTTATATTCCACAGTTCTTAAACCTGCCCCATCTTTGCAGTATACTTTTAAAGCAAAGAACATGGATCGGAAAAATTTTATAAAAAATGCACTTTTAACAGGTATTGCAGGTGTTATTGCTCCGCAAATTCTTAATGCAAAAGATAGCATGCCCGCAAAATCTACTGACGATTCATTGATGCAAAAAGTAGGATTTAATCATTTACCAAATAAAAATAGTTATACAATGAAAACAGTAATTCACCAAGCAGCTACAAGGGGACACGCAAATCATGGTTGGTTAAACTCCTACCACACCTTCAGTTTTGCCAATTATTATAATCCGGAAAGAATAAATTTTGGTGTACTGCGCGTTCTGAACGACGACACTGTGCAAGGAGGAATGGGTTTTGGCACCCACCCGCACGACAATATGGAAATCATATCCATTCCCTTGGAAGGCGATTTAGAACATAAAGACAGTATGGGAAATGTAGCCGTTATTAAAGAAGGTGATGTGCAGGTAATGAGCGCCGGAACCGGTGTTACACATTCGGAATACAACAAGAACAAAGATAAGGAAGTAAAATTTCTTCAGATTTGGGTTTTCCCCAGAGAGAAAAATGTAACGCCACGCTACGACCAAATTTCACTAAAGGACATTGCAAAAGAAAATGAATTTTACCAAGTGCTTTCTCCTAATCATGACGACCAAGGCGTTTGGATACATCAAGATGCCTGGTTTCATTTAGGGAAATTTACAGAAGGAAGCAGCGATGAATACAAAATAAAAAAAGAAGGAAATGGTGTTTATACTTTCGTACTGGAAGGGGAAGTAGAAGTTAACAATGAAAAACTATCCAAAAGAGATGGAATGGGTATTTGGAACACAGATACCATCAATGTAAAAGCAACTTCAAATGCTCGTGTGCTTTTAATGGACGTGCCAATGACAAGGTAGATATAGCAATTTGATTTAAATATAAAGTGGAAATAACATTAACGATTAAAGAATGAAAGAAATAACAAAGAGCATATTTAATCCAGGCTATTATGCTACCCATATTAACATTGCGCTTTTAATACTGCGTTTAGTAGTAGGTGTTTTTATGCTTACCCACGGCGTAGGTAAATTGCAAACTTTATTTAGCAGCGAGTCTATACAATTTCCCGATCCCATTGGTGTGGGGGCAACTGCATCCTTGGCATTAGCCGTATTTTCAGAAGTGATTTGCTCTATTTTTATAATTATTGGTTTGGGTACCCGTTTTGCGGCTATTCCTTTATTTATTACAATGGTGGTTGCCGCCTTCGTCATCCATATAAATGATGGGTTTGGTAAGCAAGAGTTCGCACTTCTGTATGCCGTAATCTATATTACAATTGCAATAATAGGTGCAGGTAAGTACTCTTTCGATTACTTAATGTTTATCCCGAAAAAGAAGTGAAATAAAAGCAATGTATTACTCGTGTGCTTCGAATAGAAGTCGCGATAATTTTAAAATAATATAAATAATTTACAGCAAAAAAATATTAAAATGAAAACAAGTACAAACTGGACAATAGATAAGGTACATTCTGAAATTGCTTTTAAAGTAAAGCATATGATGATTTCAACGGTAACAGGTCATTTTGAGGATTTTGAGGCAACAGTAAAAACTGATGATGAAAACTTTAACAATGCTATCATTGCATTTAGTGCAAAAACAGCATCTATAAATACCAAAAACAAAGACCGAGACAGCCATTTAGAATCGGAGGATTTCTTCAATTCTGAAAAATTTCCTGAAATTAAATTTGTTTCAAAATCGCTTGATGGCCAACAATTAATAGGCGATTTAACCATTAGGGAGGTAACAAAAGAAATTACTTTGAATGTAGACTTTAACGGAGTGGCAGTAGATCCTTACGGACAAACAAAAGCGGGCTTTGAAATTAATGGAGAAATTAATAGAAAAGATTTTAATTTAACCTGGAGTGCAGTTACCGAAGCTGGGAGTGTTGTAGTTTCTGATAAGGTAAAATTGGTAATCGACGCACAGTTTACGAAACAATCTTAATTTAAGATATGCAATTAATAGATAAGCTAAAATGGCGATATGCCACCAAAAAGTTTGATGCCTCAAAAAAAGTATCACAACAAAATATAAACCTTATAAAAGAAGCAGTTCAATTATCTGCTTCTTCTTATGGCTTGCAACCCTTTAAGGTATTGGAAATTACAAATCCTACACTAAGGGAAGAATTAAAACCATTGTCCTGGGATCAAACCCAAATTACGGACGCATCGCATTTGTTTGTTTTCTGCAATCATATTGAAGTATCAGATAAAGATGTAGATGATTTGATACAATTAAAATCTGATATTAACCAAGTTGCAATTGATAAAATATCGGGTTATGGTGATTTTGTGAAAACTAAACTAAAAGAAAAAACAGCAGTTGAAATGTTTCACTGGACGGCTAAACAAACCTATATCGCCTTGTCAAGTGCTATAAATGCTTGTGCAGAATTAAAAATAGACTGCTCCCCAATGGAGGGTTTTGAACCCGATGCCTACAATAAAAAGTTAGGCTTAAAAGAAAAAGGGCTCAATGCTTGTGTGCTATTTGCAGTTGGATACAGGCACGATGCGGATATGGCTCAAAATTCTAAAAAGGTGAGAAAACCAATGGATACAATCTTTGAAGAAATTTAATTGACAAAAAAAAATACCTGCGTGGTATAAAATGCAAAGCGGTTTGGATAGTTATCCAAACCGCTTTTGCGTTCGTATATATTTCAAACGCTACTACCCCACCAAATCTACTGATAATAAAATAGTTAATTTAAAATTCACTGTTGACAATAGTATTTTTTCTCCCTAAATTGTGTCTCATCTTGAATAAGATAATAATTGGTCAGTTAATTTTTTTGTTCATCTTTTTTGAACATTTATTAAACATTATTGTTTCTAAATAGAATCAGAAAATTTTATAAATGCAGACCTATGGACTAAAATAAAGATCACCTGAATGCAGCAGTTCTCACATACTTAATCAAGAATTAAGTCATAGAATTTTCCGCTCCCCAATTTCTCTCTCACCGCAATTACTTGCAATTTACCTTAATCTTTAAATTAAATAAGTTATGAAAACGATTTACTCTTTATTACAGACATCACTTAAACGTTTGTTGATTGTCTTGTTATCTACGGTGCTTTCCGTATCGCTGTTTGCACAACAGCCACAAAAAGTTGTACCCGAGCCTGAAGTTGTTCATAAACAACAATTTCATTACTTCTTTGATACGCATTACAATATTATTAACGACATCGTTAATGATATCCTTGCGGAAGCACCTTTGACCATTTTTATACCCTCCTTAAGTGCCTTTGACGATTTAACTACCGAGCAAAAAAAGTTCTATTTCAAACATCCTTACCTCGACCTCATCGATCTTTTAAAGGGTCATGTGGTGTCCGGTAAGTACAGTTCATCGCAACTTTCCGATGGGATGGAATTGAGCGCGTTAAATGGCAATATGCTTAACATTGCCATCGACGATGAAGCTGTATATGTGAACGAAACCAAAGTAAAAAGAGCAAATTTTTATATTGGTTCATCCGTGATTCATGTTATTGACCAGGTAATTATTCCTGAAATGCCTGTGATGCCCGCAACGGTTTACGAAATTATTGAAAACAGCGAGGATCACACCATCCTGGAAGCTGCCATTAACGCAGCTGAATTGGACGGCGCATTGATGGGTGAAGGACCCTTCACCGTATTTGCACCAACCGACGCCGCCTTTGACGCACTGCCCGAAGGAACCGTAGCCGCATTGCTGGAAGACCCAACAGGCGACCTGGCACAAATACTTCTGTACCATGTGGTAGGCGCTAAAGCCATGAGTGCCGACCTAAGTGACGGACAAATGATTGCTACCCTGCAAGGCAAAGAGGTGAAAGTAAGCATCATGGATGGTAAGGTTTATATCAACGATGCTATGGTAAGCGTAGCCGACATTGAAGCCGACAATGGCGTAGTACATGTAATTGACGCCGTATTGATTCCACCAACAACCACCGTTTACGATGTAATCATGGACAGCGAGGATCACACCACCCTGGAAGCTGCCATTAACGCAGCTGAATTGGACGGCGCATTGATGGGTGAAGGACCGTTCACCGTATTTGCACCAACCGACGCTGCCTTTGACGCATTGCCCGAGGGAACCGTAGCCGCATTGTTGGAAGACCCAACAGGCGACCTGGCGCAAATACTTCTGTACCATGTGGTAGGTGCTAAAGCCATGAGTACTGATTTAAGTGACGGACAAATGATTGCCACCCTGCAAGGTAAAGAAGTGAAAGTAAGCATCATGGATGGTAAGGTTTATATCAACGATGCTATGGTAAGCGTAGCCGACATTGAAGCCGACAACGGCGTAGTACATGAAATTGACGCCGTAATGATTCCGCCAACAACCACAGTTTATGATGTAATCATGGCCAGCGAGAATCACACCACCCTGGAAGCTGCCATTAGCGCAGCAGAATTGGACGGCGCTTTGATGGGTGAAGGACCCTTCACCGTATTTGCACCAACCGACGCTGCCTTTGACGCACTGCCCGAAGGAACCGTGGCCGCATTGTTAGAAGACCCAACGGGCGACCTGGCACAAATACTTCTGTACCATGTGGTAGGTGCCAAAGCCATGAGTACCGATTTAAGTGACGGACAGATGATTGCTACCCTGCAAGGCAAAGAGGTGAAAGTAAGCATCATGGATGGTAAGGTTTATATCAACGATGTTATGGTAAGCGTAGCCGACATTGAAGCCGACAATGGCGTAGTACATGTAATTGACGCCGTTTTAATACCGCCGGTTGATGTCAAACTATTATCCAATGCTATGTATGGCGATGTCTTGGTAGATGGAGAAGGCAATACTTTGTATTTCTTTACCAAAGATGCCGATGGTAGCTCTATGTGCATTGATGGCTGCTTAGACAATTGGCCTGTTTTTTATGCGCAGAATCCTGCTTTGGGTGAAGGACTTGATGAAGATGACTTTGCACATATCGACAGAGGCGACGGCGTTATGCAAACCACTTACAAAGGATGGCCGTTGTATTATTTCGCAGGCGATACCAACCCCGGAGAAACCAAAGGAGAAGGTGTCGGTAATAAATGGTTTGTCGCAAAACCCGACTACACTATTATGCTGGTTGATAACCAGTTGACCGGTCTGGATGGCAATAATTATAAGGGTGACTACACACCCGGAGACGAGATAATACAGTATTTTACTGACGATAAAGGAAATACTATTTATACTTGGGTGAACGACGACAAGGATAAAAACAATTTTACTGCCGCGGATTTCTCTAATAATGCAGCATGGCCTATTTACGAAGAAGATGACATGGTAGTTCCTTCTACATTAGATAAGGAAATGTTTGGAACCATTG
Source organism: Saccharicrinis carchari (assembly GCF_900182605.1). Classification (NCBI taxonomy): domain Bacteria; kingdom Pseudomonadati; phylum Bacteroidota; class Bacteroidia; order Marinilabiliales; family Marinilabiliaceae; genus Saccharicrinis; species Saccharicrinis carchari. The sequence goes on along the minus strand of NZ_FXTB01000001.1, from coordinate 499,162 downwards.
ATGTATTCGGAAAAACACAATTGACATACAATGGCTGGCCTTTATATTTCTTTGGCAAAGATATGATGCGTGGTGATAACAAAGGGGTTAGTGTACCTAAACCGGGTATTTGGCCGGTAGCACAAACAGGTATGATGCCACCAACAACCACAGTTTATGATGTAATCATGGACAGCGAGGATCACACAACCCTTGAGGCTGCCATTAACGCAGCTGAATTGGACGGCGCATTGATGGGTGAAGGACCGTTCACCGTATTTGCACCAACCGACGCCGCGTTTGACGCACTGCCCGAAGGAACCGTGGCCGCATTGTTGGAAGACCCATCAGGCGACCTGGCACAAATACTCCTTTATCATGTAGTAGGCGCTAAAGCCATGAGTACCGATTTAAGTGACGGACAAATGATTGCTACCCTGCAAGGCAAAGAGGTGAAAGTAAGCATCACGGATGGTAAGGTTTATATCAACGATGCTATGGTAAGCGTAGCCGACATTGAAGCCGACAATGGCGTAGTACATGTAATTGACGCCGTATTGATTCCACCAACAACTACCGTTTACGATGTAATCATGGACAGCGAGGATCACACCATCCTGGAAGCTGCCATTAACGCAGCTGAATTGGACGGCGCATTGATGGGTGAAGGACCGTTCACCGTATTTGCACCAACCGACGCCGCGTTTGACGCATTGCCCGAAGGAACCGTAGCCGCATTGTTGGAAGACCCAACGGGCGACCTGGCACAAATACTTCTGTACCATGTGGTAGGTGCCAAAGCCATGAGTACCGATTTAAGTGACGGACAGATGATTGCTACCCTGCAAGGCAAAGAGGTGAAAGTAAGCATCATGGATGGTAAGGTTTATATCAACGATGCTATGGTAAGCGTAGCCGACATTGAAGCCGACAATGGCGTAGTACATGTAATTGACGCCGTATTGATTCCACCAACAACCACCGTTTACGATGTAATCATGGCCAGCGAGGATCACACCATCCTGGAAGCTGCCATTAACGCAGCAGAACTGGACGGCGCATTGATGGGTGAAGGACCGTTCACCGTATTTGCACCAACCGATGCTGCCTTTGACGCACTGCCCGAAGGAACCGTAGCCGCATTGTTGGAAGACCCAACAGGCGAACTGGCGCAAATACTTCTGTACCATGTGGTAGGTGCTAAAGCCATGAGTACCGATTTAAGTGACGGACAAATGATTGCTACCCTGCAAGGTGAGAATGTAACAGTTTCGATAATGAAAGGTGTAGTTAAAATAAATAATGCATTGGTAAGCGTAGCCGACATTATGACCGAGAATGGAGTAGTACACGTGATAGATGCAGTATTATTGCCACCATCAATCACTTCTGTCGATGATGAGTTTAAGCAAGCTATTTTTAGTTTGAGTCCCAACCCGGCATCATCACATACCAGAGTAATTTTTGATAATACATATACCCATAAAACAAAATTATCGCTTTACACTGTTTCGGGTAAATTAGTATTCTCTGAATTTATGAATGATTCCGAAACCATTGTAGATTTGAGCCAGCTATCCAAAGGATTGTATTTTGTAGTTCTTGAATCAAATGGCAACAAGAGAACAGAAAAGTTGATTGTTAATTAAAACATGCATAACATATAAATTAAAAAGAGCTTGTTCCACTGTGAACAAGCTCTTTTTTTAGGTATATTCAAAACTCAGTAAAAGTAGGATACCAACCCGATTAACTCTCGCAAAGGTTTTCTTAAAATTTTACGGCTTACCGCCAATTATAGCAGGAAATGAAAAAAGCGTTCATTTTTCAGATTAAAACTTCATAGAAACACCTAGCTTAGTACTAAAAGTATTACCACCTGCAAATTCGAGATTTACTCCCCACTTTCTGCTCCAAAAATATCTTCCTCCAATCTGAAGTCCCAAATCTAAATCATCATCGGTGTTAAAACCCACACCAATGTTTGCGCCCGCATAAACATCCCAATCCGGGGTAATTTCAAACAAACGATTAAAATGGTAGTCGCCTCTAAAACCTATCGAAAAAGCCGTTTCATCATCAAATATAATATTTACCTGAGGGCCTATTGTAACCTCATCGTGGACAGCAAAATCAACACCTCCATAAATCGGAAGACCATAGGAATTAAAACCCAATCCCATATTTAACTGCTTTCCACCTTTAGATAATGGCGCTCTAAAACCCTGAGCTACAACTGATCCCGTTAGTAAAAATAAAATTACTACTACTTTTAATTTTGTCATGTTAAATGATTTTAATGTTTATTTTAATTAAATATTTCGTGATAATTTACCGCTTGCTTGTGGCAATATTTGAAGAGGCAAATTTGCACATTTTTTTATCAGCATAAGAATTTAAGCCAACTATTTAATGAAAGATTTAGGCCAAACTATTTAAAAATTCTATTCTTTTATACAGTAACACGCATAACTTTAAAAACGCATCAATTATAATAGTTTGTATGCAGAGTTTAACTTATTTTTGTCCAAACTAGATTATGGCACAAAAGAATTACACCTTATTATTAGAGAAACTCGAACAGAATAAAACTTGGCCCTTACTTTACATGTTTAAGTTCATTACCCCAAACGAAGATGGCAAGGTAAAAAAGGTTGTTTCGTACCTGCCCGACCATGGAGAAATAAGCTACAAGCACACCAAAAATTTAAAATTTGTTTCCGTCACTTGCAAAGCAAAAATGCCATCGGCTCAAAGCATTGTTGACGTTACGATAGCAATAAACAAAATTGATGGTATTATTGCCTTGTAGGCCTTGTTAACTCACACAAAACCAGTTACAGAAAACTTAATACTTTTGCGCAAAACTTATGAACATGGATTTATTGACTTTGGCCGATTATGCCGGAACCTGTGCATTTGCCATTAGCGGAACCCTTGCTGCCAGCGAAAAAAAGCTCGATTTGTTCGGTGCCAGTTTCATAGGTTTTGTTACCGCTGTTGGCGGTGGCAGTTTACGCGACCTGCTTTTGGGTAATACGCCCGTTGTATGGATAAGAGGCATGGATTATTTTATCCTTATCATGGCATCGCTGCTATTTACTTTTCTTTTTTACCGATACATTATCAAACTCAAACAAACCCTGTTTTTGTTTGACACCATAGGTATAGGCGCATTTACCATTATTGGTATCGAAAAAGCCTTATCATTTGGCATAAACGAACCCTTAGCTATGGTTATGGGACTTTCTACCGCCGTTGTAGGAGGTGTTATTCGCGACACCTTATGCAATGATGTGCCGCTTATTTTTCACAAAGAAATTTATGCCACTGCATGTATTGCCGGGGGCACCATTTATTTGTTGCTAACGCATTTGGGGGCAGATACTTTTTTTTCACAGATAACTACCATGCTTTCCATCATTGCCATAAGGTTAGTGGCCATTAAATTTAACCTGAGCCTGCCCAAAATCACCCGTTAATGTACGCCCGGATGAGCATGGTTAATTCATTATATTATACCGATGAATAAAAACCAACACCCGTTTTACTGCTTATTGTATACCGCTAACTGACAAGCTTTTTTCTGTTATAAATCTAATACCATTTTTTCCATATCATTCCCTGCCGACAACATCAGCTCCGGGTTTTCCAGCATTTTTTTAAGGGTAACCAAAAAGCCTACGGAATCTTTCCCGTCAATAACCCGGTGGTCGTACGATAGGGCGGTGTACATAATGGGCCTAACCTCTACCCTACCCTCAATGGCTACAGGTCGTTCCACAATATTGTGCATACCCAATATAGCCGATTGGGGCGGATTGATGAGTGGCGTGGACAACATAGATCCAAATACACCTCCATTGGTAACGGTAAAAGTACCTCCGGTCATTTCTTGTAAGCTTATTTTACCCGTACGGGCTTTGATGGCGAGTTGCTTCAGCGCCTCTTCTATCTGTGCCAGGCTCATGGATTCAGTGTTGCGAATTACCGGAACCATCAAACCTTTAGGTGTTTGCACAGCTACAGAAACATCTACATAGTTAGGATGTACAATATCGTCGCCATCCATCATGGCATTTACCATGGGATGCTTTTGCATAGCCAAGGCTGATGCCTTAATAAAAAAAGACATAAAACCGAGTTTTACCCCATGCTTTTCTGTGAACAGACTCTGATGTTTTTTACGCATATGTATAATACGGCTCATGTCTACTTCGTTAAAGGTGGTGAGCATGGCCGTTTCTTGTTTTACGGCCACCAAGCGTGCACTCAGTTTTTTACGCAGCGAGGTCATCTTTTGTCGGTCTAACTTTCGCTCCCTGGGCTTTGTTGCCATTCCTTCAGATACGGTACCAACCTTTGCCCCACCCTGTTGCTTTACGGCTTCTATTTCTTTTTTTGATATACGATGCAGGCCATCTATCACATCCTGCACGCTCCAGCCTTCTTCCTCCATCAGCTTTTGAGCAACAGGTGTTACTTTTACTTTTGACAGTTCTTCGGAATTATCGTTTTTAATTGCCGTATGGTCGGGGGTACTTTTTTCATCTGTTTCAGACTTTTTCGAAGCTTTTTTTTCCTCTTCTTCTTTATTATCTGTTGCATCAGGTAACTCATCCGTTTGGGCATCCTCCTCCTGGGCAGGTGCTACCGATGTGTCAATGGTACAAGCCACCTCACCAACGGCTACGGTTTGCTCTGCCTGCAACAATATTTTTACTTTGCCTCCCTTATCCGCATTTAAGGTAAGCGTGGCTTTGTCTGATTCTATCTCGGCCAAGTCCTGATCTTTATGCACAACGTCGCCATCTTTAACCAACCAAGTGGCTATTTCAACTTCGTTGATGGACTCTCCCGGCGACGGAACTTTTATTTCGATAATCATAGTTTATTATTTATTCGTGGCGCTTATGCACACTATGTAAGGTTTATATCCTTGAAACTCTATCCTCGTACCCTCACATCTAATTTTAATAAAGGGATGTACGAGCCTTTGAACTCATCTTATATTGAAAATCTGGGTTTCTCGCTGAAATATCTGTGTTGCTTTAATATTTCGGTCCTACTTTTTCCCTCCACACATTGCAATCCACAATATTTTTGGTTCAGCTCGCAATGGCACTTTTTAAAAATCTTACTAATAATTTCTTTCTGTCCCACCACATGTAGCCCGTTTAAACCCGTTGCCGGACTACCGCTTGCCAAACGTGCCACCGGAATTAATTTAACCCCTTTAAACATTCCCCTGATATATTTCCATGCGCCCATATTCTCGGGCTCCTCCTGTACCCAAAGATGCAAAATGGCATTGGGATATCGCTCGAGTATGGCTTTTAACTGTCTTTGGGGGAATGGGTGAATCTGCTCTAACCTGACTAAGGCAATATCCCGCGCATTTAACTCTTCTTTACGAGCCAGTAGATCGTAATAAATTTTACCACTGCAAAACACCACTCTTCTCACTTCCTCCGCATCTACGTTATCATCGTCGATTACTTCTTTAAAGCCTCCGTTTGCCAAATCATCCATTTTAGAAATGCATTTAGGATGACGCAACAAACTCTTGGGGGTAAATATAACCAGCGGTAGTCGCACTTCACTTTTTATCTGGCGCCGCAGCACATGAAAAAAATTGGCAGGAGTTGTACAATTAACCACTTGCATGTTATCATTGGCAGCCAGGGAGAGAAAGCGCTCGATACGCGCACTGGAATGTTCCGGCCCCTGCCCCTCAAAACCATGCGGAAGATAGAGTACCAGGCCATTCATCAAGCCCCACTTTTCTTCGGCCGAACTGATGTATTGATCAATGATTACCTGGGCTACGTTATAAAAATCGCCAAACTGTGCTTCCCAGATGGTAAGCCCGTTGGGTGTTGCAAGGGCATAACCGTATTCAAACCCAAGGACGCCATATTCCGATAAACTGGAGTTGTAAACGTCAAATTGAGCCTGATTAGCAGAAAGGTTTTTTAAGGGATAATACTGCTGTTCCGTATCCTGAATGGTAAGTCCGGCATGGCGATGGGCAAAAGTACCTCGTATGGAATCTTGTCCGCTCAGCCTAACAGGAGTACCTTCGGTAAGTAACGAAGCATAAGCCAGAAGCTCGCCCATGGCCCAGTCTAATTTATCCTCCTTTATCATCTTTTTACGGTCCCTCATGATCTTATCCACTTTTCCAAAAAACGGAAAATCTTCAGGTAAGGTGGTCATTTTTTCGCTTAAGGCCAGTAATGTAGTTTTACTCACCCCCGTTTCCGGAGAGCTAGTAAAATCTTTTGGTTCGGCATACCTAAAGCCCTTCCAATCATTTTTCAGGAATCGCTGAATTACTACTTTTTCAATTTCTTTTGAATCCTCTAATTGCTTTTCCAGGTACACGTCAAAACCCTGCTGAAGGGCATCGATTTCTTTTGGGGTATATACTTTTTCCTTGAGCAATTTTTTTCCGTACAAGTCTCTCGGATTAGGATGAGCAGATATGGCTTTGTACAAGGTTGGTTGTGTAAAACGTGGCTCATCACCTTCGTTGTGCCCATATTTTCGATACGATAGTACATCGATAAATACATCCGAATTATAGTTCTGCCGATACTCCACGGCCAGTTCCATGGCATACACCAGAGCCTCGGCATCGTCGCCGTTAACATGAAAAACAGGGCTGCGCGTCACCTTACCTACATCAGTGCAATAAGTGCTGGAGCGGGCATCCAGATAGTTGGTAGTAAAACCAATTTGATTGTTGATAACGATATGTATAGTGCCCCCTGTTTTATACCCTCGCAGCTGGCTCATCTGAACCACTTCGTACACAACACCTTGTCCGGCAATGGCCGCATCGCCATGTATCAGCACAGGTATAACCTTATCGTAATCGTTATTGTATTTGTTGTTTATTTTGGCACGCGAAACCCCCTCAATAATAGGACTAACCGCCTCCAGATGGGAGGGATTGGGCGCCAGATACACACTTACCTCATGGCCATCGCTGGTTGTAATATCGTTTTGATAACCCAAATGGTACTTCACATCGCCCAATGAAATGCCTGCTTCGTATTCGTGCCCCACAAACTCTTTAAAAATATTTTCGTAAGGCTTTTTGAGAATATTGGCCAGTACGTTTAAGCGACCGCGGTGCGGCATACCCATTACAAATTCCCTGACACCCATTTGGGCCCCCTTTTGTATAAGTGCATGTAAACCAGGTATCACCGCCTCACTCCCTTCGAGCGAAAATCGTTTTTGCCCTACAAACTTTTTATGGATAAAACTCTCAAAGCCGGCAGCCACCATCAATTGATCGTAGATGCGTTTTTTCTTATCTAAGGAAAAATCCGGCGTATTGCGTCGTTTCTCCATCCTTTCTTTTAGCCAGTTAACTATCTCAGGATGACGTATATACAAATATTCCACACCAATGGAATCGCAATAAGTTTTTTGCAGATGCTCAATAATATCTTTTAGTTTAGCTTTGCCCATTTCAATTTGTGAGCCGGCTTCAAATTCTGTTTCCAGATCTTCCTTTTCTAAACCAAAATTTTCGATATCAAGTGTAGGGAAATATTTTCGCCTGCTGCGCACCGGGTTGGTTTTTGTAAACAGATGTCCTCTTTGCCGATAACCGTGGATGAGGTTGGCCACTTTAAATTCCTTACTCACCAAGCCACCTGAGATAGGGGCATCGTAATTTTTACGGGCAAAATCGAAACCCTTAAAAAATTGTTTAAAACTTTCGTCAACGGATCCTGGATCCCTTAAATAGTTTTGGTAAAGATCTTCAATAGTTTCGATTTCGCTGTTACCAACAAATGAAAATTCGTCCATAAATAGTTCCTTATCCGGGTGATTATTTCGTATTGCTTGTATTCTCATTTAAATATGCAAAATTAACCTAAACTTTATATATATTTTAAATATTGCATAAATAAGTTAATAGTAAACATGCAAGATATGTATTTTGTATTGCTTATCCTCAATCCATCACAAAAACTGTTATTTTTACCTTTTATTTTATTCTTTTGCACTCTACCATGTCAAAAAAACGTCTCCTATGAGCAATTTTATACAGCATCTTGCGCAGTATTATTTTAATAAATATCAAACCAATATATCGGAGTTTTGTTTTGTTTTTCCGGGACGACGTGCAGGACTATTTTTTCAACAACACCTAAGCACCCTTATTAAAGCACCTTTATGGTCACCCAAAACCATTACCATCCATGAGTTTATAGAAGAACTAACACCCTATCAAATAGCCGACAAGGTAAGCCTGGTGTTTGAATTATATCAGGTGTTTGAAGAAATATACCAGACCGGAACAGGCTTTGACGAGTTTTTGCCCTGGGGCGAGATTATCATCAATGATTTCGATGATATTGACAAGTACAGAGCCAATGCCGGGCAGGTATTCTCCAACCTGGTGTCGATAAAGGAAATTGAAGCCGACTATAGTTTCTTATCCGAAGAACAGATCAATACCATCAAAAGCTTTTGGTATACCTTTAACCCTAACAAGCTATCGGAGCATCAAACGGAGTTTATAAAAATATGGGAGAAACTATATGAGGTTTACCAATTGCTTAATGAGCGCTTAAGCAAAAAAGGAATGGCCTACGAGGGTGCCGTTTACCGATGTATAGCGGAAGATATTGATAATAAAAAAACATTAAACATCCCCTACCCTAAAATTGTGTTTGTGGCATTTAACGCATTGAACACTTGCGAAAAAAAACTCTTTCATCATTTGGCCATTGCCAACAAGGCCGATTTTATTTGGGATTACACCCCCTGGCGGCTGCCTGCAACGCAAAGTACTACCAAAGGGGGTAGCCGGATGAAGGAGCACGAAGCAGTCCGTTTTATACAGGAAAACCTACTCAATTATCCACCCCCGCACGATTGGCATTTTCCACACAACAGGGATTTACCCGAAATAACTATAACATCGGTTGCCACCGACACAGCACAAACGCAAGTAGTAAATCAATACTTGCACAACATGCCAGTGCACGAAAGCAAAGCCCAACTTGATTCTGCTCTGCAAACTGCCGTGGTGTTGACTGACGAATCTATGCTATTGCCTGTGTTACATGCTATACCCGGGCATCTTGACATGGTGAATATTACCATGGGATACCCCCTTAAAAACACCCCCGCCTACGGACTGTTGGAACTGATTTTTGATTTGCAGAAAAACGGCAGACGAAGTAAAAGTGGTAAATCATGGTTTTACTTCCGTAATGTATTGCCTATCCTTACCCATCAGTACATCGAACCGCTTAACCCCGATTTACACAAGGAAATCGCCTACTCTATGGTTAAACGCAATCAAATATATATCGAGGTCAGCGATTTAAAAAAGAGCAACCTCTTGCAAAGTATCTTTAGAATAGTTGAAAAGAGCGACGATTTTTCGGCCTATCTTATTGATTTGTTACAACAGGTTTTTTCGGGCTTGCAAAAAAACAAACAAGGTAAAGCCCTGGAAAAAGAGTTTATCTATCAGATGCATCTAACCATAACTCAACTCTCCGATCTCATTGCAAAGCTGGGTGCGCAAGTAAGCCCGGACACCTGGATAAAGCTGTTTAAAAGAGCAGCCGAATTAAAAAGCATTCCCTTTAGCGGAGAGCCATTAAAAGGTTTACAAGTGATGGGAATATTAGAAACACGTGCATTGGATTTCGAAAACCTTGTTATTTTAAATATGAACGAAGGTGTCTTTCCTCAAACCGGCACCACCAACTCCATGATTCCCTACAGTTTACGCAAAGCTTTTTTATTGCCTACGATTGAACATCAGGATGCCATATTCGCCTATTATTTTTATCGCCTCATCCATCGCTCAAAAAAAGTAAGGCTGCTTTATAATTCTTCGGCACAGGGTATGCGCACCGGCGAGATGAGTCGTTTTTTATTTCAATTAAAATACGAATACCCCTCCGATAAATTATTTTTTACAACGGCGGTGGATAAGGTGAATATTAGCAAAACAAAGGCATTTTTTGTTGAAAAAGACGAGACGGTAATGGAAATCCTCAATCAATACCTCGAAGGAGGAACAAAGCAGCTTTCGCCGAGTGGCTTGAGTACTTACTTTGAATGCCCCCTTCGCTTTTATTACAAATATATATTAAAAGCAATGGAACCCGACGAAATAAGTGAAGACATCGACCCAAGGATTTTTGGCAACCTGTTTCACGAAACCGTTGAGGAGATTTATAAACCCTTTGTGGGCAAAGAGATTAAGTCTACGGATATTGATTTACTGAGCAAGAACAATCAGGGTATTGAAAAGGCGTTACGAGCAAGCTTTAGCAAATATTTTAACCAGGCCTTAGGGCAAAGTGATTTTAACGATATACAGGGTAAAAACATCTTGGTGTTTGATATTATAAAAAAATATGTGCTTCAGTTTTTGCGCGTGGAAAAACAGCATGCACCTTTCCTATTGACGGGATTAGAAAAAAAGGTGAAAGGAAACATAAAGCTAAGTGATAAAACCATTTGTATAGGAGGTACTATCGACCGCCTGGATCACAAAGACGGTTCGGTGCGTGTTATCGATTATAAAACAGGTGGTGGCGACGAATATTTTAAAAATGTGGAAGAGCTGTTTTTACAAAATAAGCATAAAACTAAAAAAGCCATTTTTCAAACCTTGTTATACAGCCATATTCTAAAGCAAAACGAGTATGCCTCCTCGGACTACCTGCCCGGCGTGGTATGGATAAAAAAAATATTTACTTCGTCGGATTATTCGCTTAAAATAGGTACACCGGCCAGCAATACGGCCCTTAGCCTGCAAAAAGTGGAGAAAGAATATATAGAACAGTTAAAGCAACATTTGAATGATCTCTTCAACCCCAACATAGCTTTTACACAAACCGATCATACCGATAGCTGCCGATCTTGCAGCTATAGGAGCATATGTGGGAAGCAGTAACCATACCCTAAATTACGGATGATATCCACTTACTCAGTTGATAACCAGATGTTACACACAGAACTGGCCGATAATGGTGTGCATTTTACAGAGGAAAGGGACTTGCAAATTGATGCCGATATAAAAGGCTAAAGAAGCAGCACAAGCCGTGTCTTCAAGCCTTTTCTCTTTACATTATTTTTACTATCGCGCTACTAATTGTGGTAACTTTATAATTTATGCCAAAATCTTTTTGCTGCCTTTAATTTTTAGATTATTAAAAAAGCTTATCTTTGCGCCCATTAATTCATAAAATATATACAAAGTGGATATTTTTGATAAAATTAACGAAACGATGGGGCCGCTGGGCCAATATGGAAAAGCTGCACATGGCTATTTTATATTCCCAAAATTAGAGGGCCAAATTGATTCTAAAATGAAATTTAGAGGCAAGGAGGTACTAACCTGGAGTTTGAACAACTATTTAGGCTTAGCTAACCATCCTGAAGTACGTAAAGCCGATGCTGATGCAGCGGCAGAGTACGGACTTGGATATCCTATGGGAGCACGGATGATGTCGGGGCACACCAGCGTACACGAAGAGTTAGAAGCTAAACTGGCAGATTTTGTAGACAAAGACGACGCTTACCTTCTTAACTTCGGCTACCAGGGTATGGTATCTATTATTGATACTTTGTGTTCGAGAAATGACGTTATTGTTTACGACTCCGAGTCGCACGCCTGCATCATGGATGGCATATTTTTGCATAAAGCCAAAGGTGGTAAAAGCTTTGTTTTTCCGCACAACGATATGGAACGCTGTGCCAAAATGCTTGATTTTGCCACCAAAAGAGCTGAAGAAACCGGCGGTGGTATTATGGTGATTACCGAAGGTGTATTTGGCATGGCCGGCGACTTAGGTGCATTGGATAAAATAGTTGCTTTAAAAGAAAAATATAACTTCCGTTTGCTGGTGGACGATGCGCATGGCTTTGGTACAATGGGTAAAACAGGTGCTGGCGCTGCCGAGCATTTTGGCGTAACCGATCAGGTAGACGTTCTCTTTTGTACTTTTGCTAAGTCGATGGCCAGTATAGGTGCTTTTGTAGCGGCCGATGAAGAAGTGGTAAATTACCTGCGTTACAATATGCGTTCGCAGATATATGCTAAATCACTCCCTATGCCATTGGTTGTAGGCGCTTTAAAAAGGCTGGAATTGTTAAAAACAAAACCCGAACTTAAAGATAAGCTTTGGACGATTGTTAATGCCCTGCAAAAAGGCTTAAGAGAACAAGGGTTTGATCTGGGTGTTACAGAATCACCCGTAACTCCGGTGTTTTTAAACGGTTCGGTACCCGAAGCCACACAGTTAACGATGGATTTGAGAGAAAATTATAACATTTTCTGTTCAATAGTAGTGTATCCGGTTATTCCGAAAGATAAGTTGATGTTGCGTATTATACCAACGGCGGTGCACACATTAGAAGAAGTAGAGTATACCATTAAGGCCTTTGCCGAAGTAAAAGAAAAATTACTTGCGGGTAAATACCAAAGCGATAAAATTGCCAATATATTTTAAGGCAGCGCTTAAAAACAAGTGTAATAAAAAAGGCGATCTTACGATCGCCTTTTTTTATTAGTATTGCTTTTCTATTTGAAACTGAGGCAAGTAATATTTTATAATCTGGTGCATTGTTTTTCCGCATTGTGCCATCTCCAGGGCTCCCCCATTGCACAGACCATTCGCTTCATTATAATGGGGATCGGAGATAAGCATTTCAGGTTTTTCATCATCAATGGCACTTCCTTGAAAGCTATTTTTAGGACATACCAAAGCATCCGTCTTCTGTTCCGGATGCTCATCCCACCAGTTGAATTTAGCTACCTCTCCTTTTTCCTGACCTTTACAAAGCGATTGCAACACATTTGTAATTTTGCCTTCATAAACTAAAGCCATGCCCCGGGTTAATTCAACTGCTGCGTGCGCTATAGGATTGCATTTAGTTTGTACATCTACATATATTTCATCCAAATTTTTATATTGAACCTCACGCGAAGAGTTGCATGTTACACTATCCACAGGACTATATTGAAACTGGCTGGCATCTGTTTTTTTTAAGGCCCGCAAGAGGGCTGCGTTGCGAATAAGCAATGCCTGTACTTTTAAATATTCAAGCATTGTGCTTTTAGGGTAGGATTTACATAAAATTCCCTTCACATAAGGTTCCACCTCCACCTCAATACTCACACTTAATTGCTCTTCTTCCTTTTTTATAAGTATACAGCCTTCGTAGCCTTTTTTTTCACAAGGCTTATTATCTCCTTGTTCTTGTATCCAGGCTGTCCAGGTGTTTTTACGATGTACGGGGCTTAAGCAAACCAGATCCGAAGCCGACATAATAATTTCAATATCATCTTCAAAAAATATCTTATTATCCAGCACATATAATTTCCATGTGTCCGACAACCTTCTGTACGAATCACCAAAAAAATATTGTCCATCCATTTTAACAGTAACAGATGAACCTGCACATAGCTTAAGCTCTATTTTTTGATTGGTAAACATTTTGTCACCTTTTTTTGTCATTATTACAACTTAAGAATTACGTTTTTATAATACTACATCATATGATGGGTATTTCAGGTAAAACCCTGGCTAAAAATCGGGCAGCTCGAGCGGCTCGGGTTGTTCTGTTACCTCGACCCGTTTGGGCATTTCTGGCTTTTGATTTTGGGCAGCGCTCTCTTCGCGATGATATCGAATGGCTAAACCTAAACAGCCCCATTGCTTCTTAAACTTTTCTGGATTTAAAGCTTCTATCTCAAGAATAATGCGTTTGGTAGATCCAAAGCTGATGTTAATGGTGCTGGAATAATCATCGTTGGCATTGTCCCAAAAAACAGCTCCACTTTCGTCATCTATTACTTGCAAATGGAATTGACCCAAACTATCTGACTTACAAATGTTAATATGATAAGCCGTACTACCGTAAAAAACATGAACAATTTTTAATTTCTGCGCAGGATGCATCCTGTAGGTGCGTGCCAGCGATTGTTTGTTGTAAATTTTATCGGCCGGTGGACACAGTTTAAGCACATCGGCACACGACTGTGCCATGGAATTTCCGGATAAAACCGGACTTATTAAAACGATACAGATTAAGAACCTGAAAATATTGTGTTGCATAACTAATATATTTTTAGATTATATTTTATTTAGTATAATTTAAAATTTATTACGTACTAAATGGAGGTATATCAATAGGTAAATGAATATGCAAAATGCAATCAACACATACATATTATACATCCATGTTTTTACTTTTACTTGTGCAATGGTTTTATAGGGTGCGTAATAATGCGACCTCCCCCACTTATTGCCTGTCACATGATAACCCGGCTGAAACTTTCGCAGCATTTGGCCATTCCGGTAAACATACTTATTAAAGTCATTAGTTTTTAGCATGAAGTCAGAAAGCTTCTGGTTAAAATAATCTGTTTTAGGATAGCGATATCCTTTTTCAAGTCTTTGCTGTTCTACTTTTTGGTGCAACTTATTTAAGTTTGAACGCAACCATTTTTTTAACAGCATTAAAAACTGTTGCAATTCCTGGCGATGGATAGGTACAACATGCAGTTTGTCCGTTTGCTTGGCTAACTGTGGGAATTGCACTTTGAGTTGTTTCAATAAGCCCAAAATCTCAGTTTCGGTTTTTTGTGCACTGCTTTTATTCAGTTCAACAAGTAAAGTTTCCATTTTGGGCACAAAAAAATTGGCATGATAACTTAATTTACTCTGCTCTATTAACAAGTCGTTTAAACCTTCATCGTATTTGTTTTCGGTAAACTGCAACACCATCAATGCTTCATACGCCCATCGCGATAAGGCCAGATTGGCATATATAGGTACATATCGATCCGATGCTAGGGAATGATGCATCTTATCGAAATCGAGTATGGCACCTGCCAATAATATTTGTGGTATTAACAAAAACGGAATGGTGATGTAAATAGACAGGATAGTTTTAAACCTGGCCGATATATACAGTCCCATTAGGCTGCTAGCCATAGCAGTAAGCCACAAAATAATAAAATACCTGAAAAACAAGCCTTTTATTTCTAAAATACTATTACCCACCCAAACAAATAACAATATTTGTACAGCATTTACTACGGCAACGTAAACTACTTTTGAGTTTAGATATGAGAATGCGCTTAAGTTTAAAAAACTCTCGCGTTTAATTACTTTTAAATCGCGATATATTTCGCCCGAACTTAAAATAAGCCCCAAAAAAAGTGCTACCACAACACTTATAAACAGATAGGCCGGTAGATTTACGTTATCTATAAAACGATACTCTTGGGTAAATAAATCCGTTGACTTTAAAAAAAATGCCATCATAAAAGCCAATATGGGCGCACCTAAAAAAATTAAAGCCAGGTATTCAAGGTCGGTTTTTCTGGTGTCTATATTACGTTTAAGATATATCCAAAACTGCTTTAACTTGGTTGGAATACTGGTGAGTGGCTTACCCAGGTTAGTGTTTTTTGTTATTTCCTCCTCCACGGCATTTTCGATAAACAATTTATGCCAGTGTGTACTTTCAAACTCCCGTTGCCCGGTGAGCTCTCCGTTTTTAGAAAGTTTACGGTACTGAAGCAAATTAATAACTTGCTCGGGGTTGCATTGTCCGTATTTTAAGCTGTCGTCGTTTATCGAATCTACTAAGTTTAGCTGCTTTTTAAAGTAGGAGGCCGCGGAAAATGGATTGCCATAATAGGCGGCATAGCCTTTTTCGTCGAGGATAAGTAGCCTATCAAAAAGTACAAAAAGATCAGAAGTGGGTTGATGGATATTTACAATGACGATATTACCCATGTTGGCTATTTTTTTTAATAGCTTTACCACAAGCAGGGCGTCGGACGAGGAAAGACCTGAAGTGGGTTCGTCCACAAACAAAACATCCGGACGACGTATCAATTCCAAGGCAATATTGAGTCGCTTCCGTTGTCCACCGCTAATTACCTTGTCCAATGGGCTGCCTACTTTAAGACCACTTATACCGTTAAGCTCAAAATTGTTTAAAGTATCTATAATCAAACATTCCAACTCTTTACTCGATAAATCGTTCCGACAAAGCCGGGCACTATAGGCTAAATTTTGCGCTACCGTAAGTTCTTCTATCAACAAATCTTCTTGCGGTACATAACCTAAATGTTTTTTAAGTTGAGCGAGATTGTGGTGCAAATCATAACCATTTAAATAAACCTTGCCCTTATCGGGCAAGGCAACACCACTTAGGATGTTAAATAAGGTGGTTTTACCTGTACCACTGCCTCCCATAACTGCCATCAACTGACCCGACTTCACTTTAAAGGAGAGTTCCTTCACCCCAAGATTGGTACCGCTGAAGGTTTTTTCAATTGAACGGGCCACCAGTTCTAATCCCGATTTTTTTTCCTTGTCATAGGCATCCTGTAAATCCGAAAAGTACAAGGGACACATATCCTCTGCTTCAATCAAGCCACCCGGCGAAAACGGGTAGGTCCTTTGCGGAAATATAACCTGTTTATTTAGTTGAAGCTGGCCGTTCCCGGTATATTTAATTAAAAAAGAAGACATGGAAGGCACATAATGAGCCATCAATTTTCCTTTCAAGTCGGTTTTATGGAACATTCGAAAAGATCGGAGACTGACCCTTGAAAAGTTACCTACTACAATTAATCTTTTAGAATTGACTTCAAAAGACAGATTATTACGCACAAAGTTGGCTACACTCGCTGTTTCTCCTTCATCCAGCTCAAACACCTTGCTCACCAACTTAAGTTGCTGTGTTGCCCGGTATGAATTTTTGCTATCCCCGGTAATAACTTGCGTATCCACTACATAAATCAGCAGTGCCACGTAGAGTTCCATTTTCTGGTTTTTACTTAACTCCCCGTACAAGTGCTCCAGGCATTTTAAAAGCTGGTTGTGGTAATAATCCTCACTTTGGTTATGCTTGAGTTGCAACACAAAATCATTATAATAATCGAGCATTTGCATGCGCACCCGTTGCGAAAAACGAACACTCATATACTGATCTAAATGGGAGCATTCTGCACATTCAGAAACAACTTTATTATCTCTGAAAAGCCCAAACAGTTCGGCAATTATTTTTAAAGTATCATGTTTAAAATACAGCTCCATACTCAATTATATTATCGTTTTCCTGCTTACCACAGACCTGTTGCGGTAGGTAAGGTGATTAAAAATGAGAGTCCCTACTCCCGCTAAAGATGATCTATCAACCTAAACTCCGTTCTCCAATTCAAAGCTCTACCCTTCGGGTTGTCGGTGCCATCGTTTTTTTTGTTAGGTGCAATAGGGCGAGTGCCACCATAACCTACTGCCTTTAACCTGTGTGCATCAATCCCTTTACTAATTAAATATTTAACCACTTCGTTCGCCCTCCTGCTGGATAAGCGCATATTATACCTGTCGTTACCACGGGTATCGGTATGCGAGGCAATTTCAATTTCCACATCCTCGTATAACAACATCAGCTTCAACAAAACGGTGTCAATCACCGCACCCTCTTTATCCGTAAGTTTGGTGCGGTTGCCCGGGCCAAATACCTGATGCAGTATCGTTGGCAGCGTATCCATAGTTGTTACATTGATCCGACCAAGGTCCATATCTTTGTTGTCTACTCCACCGGTACTAAAATCTATTATTTTATTTACAACCCGCCTATCATTTATCTTTAACCTATAATCTAAACCAATGGGGCCTGAAAAATAAAATCCACCTACACTATCTGTGGTGGTACTGTTTAAATAAACCAAATTGACACTGTCTTTCCTTACATAAATATCAATTTTTGCTTTATCTACGAACTTACCCAGGGCATTGTTTCTGATATCATTTATCTGCCAATTACCCACCTCCTTCAAGCTCATAGTATAGCCTATCACAGAACCGGTGATACTTGCCTTTTCGGAAAAAACCGATTTCCAGGCATATATATCATCGCAACAATATGGATGTGTCAAGGACAATCCTCCTCCCCTGTTGGAAGTTATAAAACCGTTCTCGCCTAATTCATCCTCTGCGTAATATAAATCGTCGCAGCTTGAGTTAATAGGATAGCCCAAATTCACGGGCTCGTCCCAGTTCACCAATTCGCCTTGAGCGCTAAACACATCCAGGCCGCCAAAATTAGGCCAGCCATCTGAACTAAAGTACATTTTGTGGCTCATCCTATCATAAAACGGGGTGGCTTCGGCACCTGAAGTGTTTAAATAAATACCTGCGTTTACGGGTTTTTGATAGGTTTGTTTTACTAAATCGTAAATTGTATACCAAATATCGGTCTGACCGTAACCACCAGGACGTGTAGAAACAAAATAAACCACCTCTAAATTAGGATCATAGCAGGTACCTACTGTGGGTTCGGTTGAGGAATAATTGGGTATATTAATTTCGCTACCCAATTTATAGGGTTTTAACCACTCGTCCTTAAATTTTTCGCTCACATATAAATGACATATCATTTTATTTTGCCAGTTTCTGTTGCAACGGGTAAAATAAAAACGCTTCCCATCTATCGAAAAAACACCGTCACCGGTATCGTATTCCTTCGAATTAAAAAAAGGCGGGTCTGGCCGATGACCACCTGTCCACTTATCTTTTTGCTTTTTGGCCAAAAAAAACCTTCTCTTTGGAACATCACTTTCCGTGGTATAATATTTTAAAGTATCCACGGGCACTGAGGAATAAACAAAAACCGTGTCGGATAGAAAAAAGGGATTAAATTCTATATGAGCACCATTGATACCGGGCGGTAATTCCTTTAATTTTTTTTGGTAAATAGAGTCTTTCATTGCCAAGGCCAGTTCGCACCCTTTGGTTTGACTTTCCACCAGCATAGCGAAGTATTTGGGCATCCATTTTTTTTGTTGTCTCACCCGTATTTTTTTCAATAGTCCGTAGGCTTCTTCGTAAAAGCCCAGCGATTTTGCGTTTATCGCTTTATAGTAATTGGCCAGTTTCCACTTTTTGGGGCATATCTCCGCCAGCTTATCAAATGCCTCGTAGGCATTTGAATAATCTCGGGCTTTTTGATATTGGTATGCCAATTGCCATAGATACTTTGTTTTGTGCGGATATTTTTTATTCAGATAAGTATAGTAATAGATCGCTGAGTTATAATCGCCTTGCACAACGGCACTTTTGGCAAAACCCTTAATTTCCCATAGTTTTAAATCCTTCACATCATAGGGATGATGATGCGCTTGGCCAAAACTTTGCTGGGTAACCAACAAAAAAACAAACAGAATCAATATCTTATGCATGGTATGGTTGTTTTTTTTAGTAGAGCTAAAGGTCGTTGATAAATTAAGGTTAGTTCAAAAGCATTGGTGAAAATATTTGTTGTTTTCAAACCTGATATATCCACATCGAAACTACTTATAGCGGTCCAGTTACGATAGTTTAAACCCAATAGAAATATCATGGATTCAAATTCACGTTTGATACCATCGCGGATATATATACCCGCACTAATACTCCTAAAATCCTGATTAACGCTTTTTAAATTCATCCCCACATTAGATCCTATCAAAAATTCTGAGGCCTTGTTATGAAAAGTATAGTAAGATTGTGGCAGAAGGTATAGCTGCTCATTCAGCTTTACTTTTATCGATCCGTGCCAATTGCTACGCACTCGTAGGGGTTTGTTGTCGTTTAAAAAATAATCTTTGGCTCCGTTAACATGATACATAGCTAAACCTGTACTTAGCAAATAACCTTCTCCCTGGTAATTCCATAAGGCCCCTAAATTCACATCCGGGTAATTTGCAAATTCGCGTAAAAAATTCTCCGACGTAGGGAGTAAGCTATTAAAACCACCCGTTTCTCTATCGTATTGCTCAGGAAAACTAAAATTACCGTACTGCAAGCTACGCATCACCCAGCCAACCTGCAGTCCGGCCCCAATATATGAACGCTCCGAAACCTGAACCATACTGCTGCCCGAAGCATATATTTTATGGGTAGGTAAAGAAGGTCCGGCTGCATTATCGTAACTATATAATACACCCAAGCCAAGCTTAGTTTTATAAAGATTTACCGACTGATCGTAAGAAACGCTTGTCGTATTCAAGGGATCGCCAAAATACATGCCCTGTGTACGTATATTATTGGTGAAACGCCAATGAGAATCAATAACACCCGTTAAGGCCGGATTCAAGTGCAGTGGCGATGAAAAAAACTGGGAATAATGCAAGCTTTGTCCTTGAACAGCTATACTCAGCATCATTATAACTATATATATACTTATACAAAAAAACCTCACAATAAAACATTATTTTTTTTATATTGGACAGAAACAAATTTCCATCTTTCACGTATAAAAATTTTACGTTTTCATAACCAACCCAACAAACTATAAACCATTAGTAAGCCGTAGCAATATGAATAAACATCTTCGTTTTTTTTCTTTTCATTTCATTGTTATTTTTTCGTTTATTCACGTAAACTCTCAAGTCGTTGTCAACTTTACGTCTAAAACCCAAGAAGGTTGCGTACCCTTACAAGTTAATTTTGTTAATAAAACGCCCAACGAAGGAAACCTGACCTATTTATGGGATTTTGGCGACGGCAACACCTCCACGGAACCAAATCCGCATTACACGTATACTTCTGTGGGAAGGTATACCGTAAGCTTAACCGTTACTGATGGGGATAACAGCCAATCTCTTACTAAGGAAAATTTTATCCATATTTACGATGCGCCAGTGGTAAGCTTTACGCCCGATAGTCCCACGGAACAATGCGCTCCATTTGACATACATTTCATAAGCCATATTTCGTCCACCACAACTAACGATAATTACTTATGGGATTTTGGAGATGGCATTTTCAGTACCGACCCAAACCCTGTTCATACCTTTCAACAACCCGGAATATACAGTGTTACATTAATTTATACCGACAAAAATGGTTGCATAAGTAAAACCTCTATCGACGAATTAATTATCGCAAAAAAACCCACGGCTATTTTTGAAGTCAAGGAACGTTTCTCCTGCAAGGGCATTTTAAATACACAATTCAACAACCAATCATACGGAATAGGCGACTTAAGTTATAAATGGGATTTTGGCGATCAACAATTTTCGCACCAGCAAAGTCCGGCACATCAATATACCCAGGCAGGCAGCTACGATGTTTCGTTAACTGTAACAGACGATTTGGGCTGCAGCGACTCCATTGTATTTAAAGAGTTAATAGAAGTAAGCAATACCTTGGCTGGCTTTACCTTAATTGCAGACACTGTTTGCCCCAACACACCCGTATTATTTACCAACACCTCTATAAACAACCGGATAAACAAGTGGGATTTTGGCGACGGAAAAAATTCCACTGAAATCAATCCATCACATATTTATACCCAACCGGGCGATTATGTAGTGGAGTTGGTGATTGAAAACTATGAATGTACAAGTAGAACTACTGCCCTTATTCATGTTGAGGAAGTAAAAGCTGACTTTACAATATCAGATAGTTTTGCATGCCAGGTACCTGTAGATATTACTTACAATGCTACGGGCGACCCAATGGAAAGCTATAACTGGATTTTTGGAAAAGATGAAACCTCAGACCAGAAAACACCTATGCACACCTACACCTCAAGCGAAGAACTCAGTAAACATAAAAAACAAAACCATACCACCACACTTATCGTCACCAGCAAACATGGCTGCAAGGCCAAGGTGGTAAAAAAAGATGTTTTGCAGATAGTGCTGCCACAAGTTAAGATTACCAGCGACAGACCCACATCGGGTTGTACGCCTATCGACATAAAATTTGATCACACCATTACATACGACACACCGCTGGATCATATTAGTGGTATTACCTGGAAAACCGACAAAGGAGATCCGAGCACAGAAGACGCTTTTCATTACACATATAATGAGGTGGGTAAGTACAATGTATACCTGTCTGCCACAACCGAACGAGGGTGCACCGCCAACAGCAGTATCACTATTTCGGCAGGGCAAAAAGTAGAGGCTGACTTTAAGGTTAAGGATAAAAACATTTTTTGTGCCAGCGAGGCAGTAGAATTTATTGATATAACCAACAATGCTCCTCTTTTTGACGATATTGTATGGGATTTCGGTGATGGCATGAAAAGTGAAATGGGCATACCCATGCATCATTATACCGATACGGGCTATATGGATGTAAAATTACAAGTTACCCACAACGGCTGCATCAGTTCCACAAAAAAAGATAAGGCCGTATACATTAAAGGACCTATTGCCAAATACAGCAGAATACAAAATTGCGACTCGCCCTACACCGCCGATTTTACCATCGACCTGATAGATGCAGATTCTTACACCTGTTATTTTGACGATGGTGATTCCATCGTAAATGCAGGAACTAACTTTTCACACACGTATACGCAAAAAGGAATATATGCAGTAGTGCTCAAGGCCCACAAAGCGGGTAGTACCTGCTCGTTTTCCTACCATAACAATATACTAATATCCGACCCACAAGCTGTTTTTGACACCACCGGCACCGGTCCATGTGCCAACACCGCGCTGCGATTCGATGCCAGCCAAAGTAGCGACGCCGCCTCCTTTGATTTCAACGGAATGTATAAAAAATATTTGTGGGATTTTGGCGACAATACCACGGTGGAGTTTAGCGACGACCCTATAGTACATAAATACAAACACAAAGGTACCTTTGTTGCTCAACTAGTGGTAAAGGACCGAAACAATTGTACGGACACCCTACGGAAAGAAATAAAAATTTTTAATCCGCTAAGTAAATTTACTAACGATTATGTAGATGGATGCATGCCTGTTAAATACCAGTTTAATAACTTAAGTGAGCACGAGTTACCTATTACCCGGTGGGAATGGGATTTTGGCGACGGCACCACATCCAACCAGGAAAATCCTACACATGAATACCAGGCTTTTGGCAACTACAATGTGCGACTTTCTCTGACCAACGAAAAAGGCTGTACATCGAGTATGTTGCTTAAAAACGAAATTAAAGTGATAGATCCGCACGCGGCCTTTACAGTTTCTAAACTTAATGCCTGTATCAACGATACACTGCTATTTTGGGATCGATCCAAGAGCAACGTGAGCGACTTTTTATGGGACTTTGGCGATGGAAATCAAAGTACACTCCGAAACCCAAAACATGTATATAGTCATCCGGGCATCTACGATGTATCACTTACAATAACTGACCACCATGGATGCGAGCTCAAACACACCGAACCATCATATATTAATACCGAAGCGCCGCCAGTAGCTCAATTTACCAGTAATCAACAGGAATCCAATTGCTACCCTTTTCCCGTACTGTTTAGTAACGAAACAAACTATTCGAAACCGGGCACCCAAAAATGGATGTTCGGGGATAACCTCGACGGTTCCACCCTAAGTAAACCACAGCACATCTATACCAAACCCGGAAATTATCAGGTGTCGCTAATAGCCTATTCGGCCAATGGTTGCGCCGATACACTCACCAAAGCCGATTTTATCCGCGTTAAAGGACCTTATGCCGAAATTGCACTTCCGGATACTGCCTGTTTTAACAGTGAACTTACATTTGGAGTGAAAAACGAAAATAACCTGTCATCCGTTGTTTGGGACTTCAGGGATGGTAGCATATCAACTGACTTGGAGAGTAAACATAGATATAAGCAATCGGGCTATCTGTACCCCTTATTATTGCTTAAATCAGATAGCAAGTTTGAGTGCAACAAAATAATTACCGATACAATTTTTATTAGGGAACAGGTAAAAGCCAAATTTATTTATCCTGACGACAACAATAGTGGATGTATTCCTTTTAATATGCGTGTTATCAACCAATCTGAAAATGCCGTTAACTATCAATGGCAAAGTGGCAACGGAATGGAGAGCAATGAAGCCAGTCCTTCGTTTGTATACAAAACCAACGGAACCTATCCGCTAAAACTTGTTGCGAAGGACAGTTTTGGTTGTAGCGATACGCTCGTTGATGCTATTACAGCTCATCCCCTGCCTACAATAACTACCTCACCCGATACTTTTATCTGCGTTGGCAACAATTTGTTGTTGCAAGCCTACGGAGGAATTGCCTACCGCTGGGATCATTCACCATATCTGGACGATTTGAACATTGACGCTCCCATAGCCAATCCTGTTAAAAACACCACTTTTAGGGTTAGCGTTACCGACCAAAACTCCTGCGTAAATAAAGATTCTGTACGTGTTACCGTACAGCAAATACCCGTTTTAGAACCCATTGATACCACCATTATTATTGGCGAAACGGTACAGTTAAACCTATACCGCAACAACATTAAAACTTATACCTGGGAAGATGCACCCGGAATATCGTGTACCAATTGCCCAAACCCAATTTTATCGCCCTTAAACAGCACTGAATATATGGTAAGCGTAACCGACACAAGTAATTGTTTTACCGAAGTTTACAAAGCTAAAGTAAAGGTAGAAAAAAAGTATTCGGTAGATGTTCCTACCGCTTTTACACCAAATAATGATAACATAAACGATATAATTTACGTAAAGGGATGGGGACTAAAGAAGCTAGTCTATTTTAGGGTGTTTAACCGCCTGGGACAGATAGTTTTTGAAACAGACAATTTAAAGAAAGGGTGGGATGGCAAATTTAAAGGTAATCCACAAATAGCAGACACTTATAATTACGTTGTAAAAGTAGTGACCTACAACGACGACATGTTAGAGAAAAAAGGATCTTTCAATTTATTAAGATAAGTAAATGGAGAAAAAAGGCAGGATACTGGTGGTGGACGACAATCCAAAAAACATACAATTATTAGGCAATATTCTAAACGACAACCATTATGATTTAGAGGTGGCATTGGGTGGTAAAGAAGCACTACAATGGCTTCGCCACGATAAATTTGATTTAATTTTATTGGATATCATGATGCCCGAAATAAACGGTTTTGAAGTTTGTGAGATCATACGACAAGATCCGGAAAACAACATTATGCCCATTATATACCTCTCGGCAAAAAACGATAAAGAAAGCACCGTGCAAGGCTTTAATGTTGGTGGACAAGATTTTATTTCGAAACCTTTTGACACTTCGGAGCTCCTGGCAAGGGTATCTACCCACATAGAATTAAAAAAAAGCAAAGAAAGATTATTGAATACCAACCGGGATTTGGAACAAAAAGTAAGGGAACGTACGCTGGAACTCGAAGAATCAAACAAACGTTTACAGGCTTTAACGCAAACCAAAGACAAGTTTTTATCTTTTATAGGACGAGAAATAGCCTCGCCACTGAATGACATTAATAGGGTGGTTAATCTGATTAAACATTCGGCGGAATCGTCGCGCATGTCGGAAACCATAAATTTACTGGAACATTCTACGGTTAACCTTGCCTTTATTGTAAAAATGGCCAGTCAGATTACCCAAATAAACAACAACGAAAATATTGAATTCCAAGAGTTTTATCTTAACGGCCTAATTGAACATATACTTTTACAAGAGGATGGGTTAATTGACAGCAAAAACCTGAACCCCGTGTGTGAGATAGATGACAGCATTAAATTAAAAGCCAACAAAGATTTAATAAAAAACTCTTTTTTGGGAATTTTAGATACAATTTTCAAACATATTGAACACGATTCACGTATCCATATTTATTTAAATATATTACAACATAAAAAAGAGCTTGTAATGACCTTTAATCCTCCCAATTGGGACTGTAAAGATACAAATACAATGCCCGAAGAAACCTTGCTGTATTTTTCGTATGCCGATTTGGTAATGGATTTTCATCAAGGTACGTTTGAAATAAAACAAGATACCAAAGCGTCCATGTCGTTTGTATGGACATTTAATAGTTAAAAGGATAAAACGTCATTTAAACGTAAGAAAAAAAACATTTTTATGATAAAAAAAATTATTTTACCCACAATGATAGGCCTTGCCCTGGTTTTAAGTGCCTGTAACGGATGTAGTAGCAACCAAAAAATTGACGAGAACACGGATCCATTGTTAGATTTTGAATCCATTAACATTATTGATTCAATCGATGCCGTCTTTTATGCTCTGCCGTCACCCGAAGAAATTATTACCTACATTAATGACAATAAGGTAAAATTTGATCCCAGTTTAATGCACAACTCTAAACTGGCCAAGATGTATGAGGGCTACGAAAAGAAAGCCCTAATCTGTGGAATTTACTTTGCTGATTTGGCTTATATTTCGGCCTTTAACAAAAGTGATTTTGCTGGCGAATACATCTCCACCGTAGATTATCTGTTAAAAGAACTAAACATTAACCCCAACTTCTCTAAAGAACAACAGATGAGGATACTGGATGCTACCCTGGAACCGGATTCGATGTATGCGGTTTCGCGTGAACTATACGATACGGTTATCAGCTACCTCCAGGAGTACGATAATGGAAAAACCCTATCGCTGCTTTCAGCTGGAGCCTTTATCGAAAGCTTGTACCTGACCACCAGCTCGCACGTTGACTTTGACAAGCAAAAAAATGCCATTGATCGTATTGCCGAACAAAAATTATTATTCCAGGACATTGTAACGATGGTTAAAACCTACGAAAGCAATCCAGCCCTCAGCGATTTGATCAATGATTTACACGTGCTGGAAAAATCGTACAACAATCTAAATATAGAATTCGGTGATCCACAAGTAAACCAACAATCCAATGGTTCGTTACGCATCGAAAGTAAAAATGAAATTACCTTAACTGAGGAGAACTATTTTATATTCTCGGATAATGTGCAAGATTTCAGAACCAAAATGATTAGGCAATAAGTTCATTGTTTTGCTATTTAGTATTTGAGGTTATGAAACGAGCCCCCGAAGAAGCGGGCAAGCTAGGAGAGTTCTCTCCCACACTACCTGTCCCGCCTTAGCGGGAGGAGAATGATTATAATAGCGAGTTCCCACGATGAAAAATCGGGGCAGGCTATCCCGCTATGGCGGGACAAGTTAGTGGCAAATGAAATCAACTTAAAACCTATGAAAAAAAAAATATACAGTATACTACTTGTAGGCATCCTTAGCTTAACCGGCACTATAGCCGATGCCAACGGCTGCTCCAACACCTACAAAAAATGTAAATCGCCCGATAAATCTTATACGCTGAGTACCTCCTCACGATCTATCAAAATGCGCAGGGGAAGAAAAGTGGCGATAATGCTAAATGTTTTCGGTGGAAAAGAATATTTTTTTTCCACCTATTCTAAACCCAAAATGGGCGTGTTGCAATTTAAAATCATTAGCCCAATCAACAATAAAATATTATACGATAATTCGGCCGAAGGATTGTGTGACACAAAAGTATTTAAGGTAGACAACACCCAAAAGCTATTAATCGAAATATCAGCTCCCAATTGGCAAAGCTCCAATACCTATGAATGTGCAGGCTTTAAAATTGCCTATAAATAATTTATCTGCACGCACTTATCAACCAGTGTAACATTAAAAATGCCTGACAATAAAAGAGTAAACAACAAAAAGAATCTGGATCTGAGTTTTGAAATATTCAATTCGTCGGACTTAGGCTTTGTTGCCTACAATAAAAAAGGGATAATACATGCTGTAAATACGCAATTATGTTTGTATTCAGACCTTACCAAAGATAAGTTAATAGGCAAGAATATAAATGACGTACTTAATTTTTACGACAGCTATAGTGGCCAAAAAATTTGTTTCGCTACCCTCTGTAACAATGAGCAAAGTTATGCTGAAGGCATTGTACACTCCTTTATTTTTATATCCGAAAAAGGAGTTGAATATAAGGTAGAAGCACAAGTAAATGCCACAGAAGATAATAGCACCAATTTTAGCGGATATTTACTGAGTATCGAAAATCAAAACAATCATTATTCTTCGCATTCGGAAAGTGCCGACCGGGAATATATGCTTTCACTGGCAACAAAAAACGGTAAAATTGCCATATGGAAATACGATTTAGGCACACAACAATTCAAGATAGATCCTTTTTTTAAAACCATTATTGAAGATACGGACATCGACATACGGTACCTTAACCTATCATGGTTGCTTAACTATATCCACCCTTCCTATAGGGAAGATGCCGAAAAAGAGTTTACCCATTTTATTATTGGTAAGAGTGCCACTTACGAATCGACTTTTAAAATAGAATTGGATAACAACAGGTACAAATGGTTGTTGAGCACAGGTATTTTTTCCGAATGGGATATGGAGGGTAATCCCGTTACCGTAGTAGGTTATTTTCAGGATGTTACCGGAAGGAAAAACAGGGAAATAAAAATGCAGGAGCAACAATCGCTGCTTAAAGCTACCATTGAATCTACAACCTCAGGCATTGTTGTTATCGACAAAAACAACCATGTTGTACTGAAAAACCAGATGCTATGTAAACTATGGAAAATACCCTCCACCACATTATTGGAAAGCAAAGCCGATTTTGAAAAAATGGTGAAGGAGAAAATTAGCGACAACACCCTGTCCCGGCAAATAACAAAAGAAAATATAATATTAAGCGACAGCAAGGTGAATATCGAAATTGTGTTGAAAGATGGCAGGTACCTTGATTGTTTTTCGGGACCACAGATTATGGACAACACAATTGTAGATCGCATATGGAGTTTTCGCGACATCACCAAGCGTAAACTCTCCGAAATAGAGCTCCATCGTGCCAAAGAACTGGCCGAAGCAGCCAATAAAACAAAAAGCTCCTTTTTGGCCAACATGAGCCACGAAATAAGAACACCCCTAAATGCCATATTGGGCTTTTCGGAGATATTGGAAAGGAAAATTTTAGATACAAGTTTACATCACTACCTTTCTTCCATCACAAAAAGTGGTAAAACACTATTATCCCTACTCAACGAAATATTAGATTTATCAAAAATTGAAGCCGGTAAACTTAAATTACAACTAACAGAGGTAAATATAAAAGAATTATTTGCCGAAATAAATAAAATATTTCAGGTGCAAGCCCAGGAAAAAGGCCTTGCCTTTGAGATAATTGAAAAATGCCCTACCCCAAAAACCATATTAATAGATGACCTCCGTTTAAAACAAGTGCTCATCAACGTTATTGGCAATGCCATAAAATTCACTTCCTCGGGTTTTGTACAGGTAAGCTATCATATTCAGCAGCTTAGCGACGACACACATAAGCTGCTCATTGCGGTTACCGATTCGGGTATAGGGATTGAGTCGGCTCAAATAGATTATATTTTTGACGACTTCAGGCAGCCCGACGATCAGGACAACCGACTTTACGAAGGCACCGGGTTGGGGCTGGCCATAAGTGATAGGTTAGTTAAATTAATGGGTGGATTTATAGATGTAAAAAGCAAGCTAAACCGAGGCAGTATTTTTACGATTAAAATACCCAACATAACTGTTTTAGACAGCGAAACCGGATTACCACGGGAGGTACAATTCGACACCGATAGGATTCAGTTTTATCCATCTAAAATATTGCTGGTTGACGACAGAGAAATTGACCGGCAGGTTTTAAAAGGATTACTGAAACCCTATCAGCTCGAAATTCATGAAGCCATTAACGGGATACAGGCAATTGAAATGGCAAAAAAAATAGTGCCCGATCTTATATTGATGGATATTAAAATGCCTTTAATGGGCGGTAGCGAAGCAATGCAAATATTAAAAAACAATATTCAGTTAAAGCACATCCCGGTAATTGCAATTACGGCTACTTCGGATTTAAAAAACATTAAAACCAGTATCAAAGGATTTAGTTTTTTTATATCAAAACCCATTCATCTAAACGAATTACTCATTGTTTTATCGTGGCATCTTAAACATAAAAAAAGTAAGTCTGTCCGTAAAAAACAATCCCTACCCTTTACCTTGCCGCCCATTGAGAATATGGAGGAAATAAATCAACAACTTAAACAGTTGATACTGCCCTTGATAAAGGAAATTAAAGAACTACATTCCTCGGTAAAAATAAAAATGCTCATACAAAGCCTGGATAACACTGCACAGCAATTCAACCTTGATTATCTAAAAACAGTAGCTTTAAATATAACACAGAATTCGAGCAATTTTGATTTTGAAGGAATCGATAAAAATATGGAGGCGCTGATAGAATATTGCAAGGCCATAGATACCGCCAACAACACCAAACAGGATAACATAAAATAATTATTACAGATATTGTTGTTCGGGTAAGGCATAACAAGAGATTTTTTTCCTACTTTTACGGCACATTTTGTATCATTATGAGTGATTTATTAATCAAGCTGCTTATCCCATTAGCCGGTCTCGTATCCTTTGCGATGGTATTTCTTTCAATACCTACTATTTTGCGCGTGGCCGAATCGAAAAACCTATATGATGAGCCCAACAAAAGAACGGCACATAAAATCAGAATCCCTACTCTTGGCGGACTGGCCATATTTTTGAGCTTTTTGTTCACTTATTCGCTCTTTTCCGATTGGTTTAGTTTTACCCAAATTCCTTTTTTGATTCCTGCACTGCTCATTATATTTTCAATTGGCATAAAAGACGACATCATGGTTACGGCGCCCATGATAAAGCTTTTTGGGCAAATTTTGGCAGCTTTTATTATCGTTGGATGGGGCGATCTACGCATCACATCGTTCCACGGTTTCTTTGGCCTCGAACCCAATTATCTCACAAGCATATCAATTAGCGTATTGCTTTTTGTTTTTATATTAAACGGTTTTAATTTAATCGACGGCGTAGATGGCCTGGCTGCCATCACCGGCATGGTATCTATTACTTCTTTTTCTGTATGGTTCTATATCAACGGCAACTATCACATCCCCGTATTTTCCGCAGCTCTAATAGGAGCCTTACTGGCTTTTTCCTATTTTAATATTTTCTCGAAACGACAAAAAATATTCATGGGCGATACGGGATCGCTATTGCTCGGCTTTTTACTCGCTGTGGTGGCTATTCGATTTGCCGAGTTCAATAAACCCATTAATGCCGCGGCGTTAAAGTACCAAATGAATTCGGCACCTGCTGTGGTGCTGGCAGTTTTAATTGTTCCGGTAATAGATACCTTGCGTGTTTTTGTTTTTAGAATATCCAAAGGTAACTCCCCCTTTGCAGCCGACAAAAACCATATACATCATCGCATGCTCACATTGGGCTTCAGCCATTTTCATATATCGCTTATTATAGGCGCCATAAACCTTGCTTTTGTAGTACTTGCTTTTAGTTTGCGTAATCTGGGCACACTGCGTTTATCCTTGCTAATTCTATTTTTGGGTATACTATGCGCCTATCTGCCGGCTTTTTTTATTGCCCGTAAAAAAAAGAAACTACTTAAAACTAAAATACAAAACCGCCACAATAAATGACCGCGTACTTTGGCGAAATGGTTGCACTTGCCACGGCCTTTTGCTGGACCATAACATCGATCTCGTTTGAGTGGGCCGGAAAAAAAGTAGGCTCTCTCCCACTTAACTTAATAAGGCTGGTATTGGCTTTCCTGTTCATCAGCATTTTTTCGTATTTCAGGTTAGGTTTATTTTTTGCCTCTGATGCTCCTCCTGAAACATGGGGATGGCTGGCATTGAGCGGCATCATCGGTTTATTTATTGGTGACTTACTTCTGTTTCAGGCCTTTGTGCTTATCGGCGCGAGAGTATCAATGCTTATAATGGCCCTAACTCCGCCCATTGCAGCCTTTTTTGGATGGCTCATCCTTAACGAGCAAATGACCCCAAGCCAACTGATAGGCATGACCGTTACTATAATGGGCATTGCCATGGTTATACTGGCCAAAGAAAAGAATCAGAAAACCGTACAAATTCGTTATCCGGTAAAAGGAATTTTAATGGCTTTTGGAGGTGCCGTTGGCCAGGGGCTGGGACTGGTGGTTTCAAAACTGGGCATGAAAGACTATGATCCATTCCTCGCCACTCAAATAAGAATTATAGCAGGTGCAGCAGCTTACATAGCTCTGTTTTTTGTATTTAGTAAATGGAAGCCCGTATTTACTGCCTTGCATAACAAAAAGGCCATGATAGGAATTTCTACAGGCTCCTTTTTTGGCCCTTTCCTGGGGGTGTCATTTTCTTTACTGGCCGTGCAACACACAACCACCGGCATCGTTTCAACCATTATGTCCATCGTCCCGGTATTAATCATCATCCCTTCCATCATTGTTTTCAAAGAAAAAGTTAGCCTAAAAGAAGTGGCCGGAGCCGTAATTGCTTTTGGGGGCGTGGTGATGTTTTTTGTGTTTTAAATTCTCAAAACCAAAAAGCCACTGCTCAAAAACTGAACAGTGGCTCTTAAAAAATATAATTTTACGAGCTGCTTAGCTCACAATTAAATCCAACACCTTTGCATCTGCGGCAACCGTATCGCCAACTTCTACAAATATTTCGTTAACAGTACCGGCAAAATCACTGGTAATGCTGTTTTCCATTTTCATGGCCTCCAGTATCACTACCACCTGACCTTTTTCTACACCATCGCCTGCACTCACCTGTACATCTAATATTTTACCGGGCATAGGCACAGTAACAGGTTTAGTTGGGCCTGTTGCTTTTTTTGCTTGCGCCGGAGCTGCTGTTTTGTTATCCACAGTTTGCGGAGACTCATCAACAATATCCATGATGGCTGCATCGGCAGCTACTGTTTCTCCTTCAGCTGCTAACAAACTATTAACATATCCTGCAAAATGCGAGGTGATGCTATTTTCCATTTTCATGGCCTCCAACACAGCTACAGGCTGATCTTTTTCCACTTTGTCGCCCGGCTTAACCAAAAACTCCATGATGCGTCCCGGCATGGGTACAGTCACTTTTTTACCGCTCAATTTTTTCTCTGCTGCCTTAGGGGCTTCAACGGTCGTTGCCTTTTTAGCTGTGGTTGAGCTGGCTTTTTTGGCTTCCCAAGCTGCTTTTTTAACACCTGTTAAAAATCCTTTGGCCACCATGGGGAAAAGTTCCAACAGCAATTCTTCCTCTTCGTTTTCGGCCAGTTTTACACCGCCAAAATCTTCGAGAACAGGATTGGGCTGCATCTTATACTTTGATGTATCAAAGGGACGTTCATCGCTGTGTCCACAAATTTTCTCTCTAAATTCGGGTTTTACCGGAATTGGCGTTTTGCCATATTCTCCTTTCACCAAGCTAATAAACTGATTGGACACATTAGTGTACATAGGCAATCCTTTTTTAGCATCCATGGCGCAATTTACCGCCTGTGCTCCTACAATTTGGCTGGTAGGGGTAACCAATGGGGGTAATCCGGCATCCAAACGCACCTGTGGTATCAGCTTCATGGCATCCTCCAAAATATCTTCGGACTTAAGTGCTTTTAGCTGAGCCACCATGTTGGTGTACATTCCACCGGGTATCTGTGCTTTTTTAACCAGTTCGTTGGGTTTTGGGAAGCCAAAATGCTTCTCAATAGCATGACATGCACGCACCAACTCTTGCTCATTTCCACTTTGCGCCGCTTTAATAGCTTTGTCGAACTCTGCATCTATTTCAGCAGGCACAGTGTCGGTAAGCGGATTAAAAGGATGTGGGAAATGTTTACCCGCATCCACATCGGCAAGCTCCTGACGTATGGTATACAGTTCCTTGTTTATTTTAGCTACCGCTTCCATGTTTACATCCATCTCAATACCCAGTTTTTTTGTAAAGATATAGATGAGTTCGATGGCAGGTGCAGCAGGCCCACCGGCAAAATTCCAAATATTGGTATCGATAATATCAACGCCACTTACAACGGCAGCAAGCACAGAGGCAAGGCCATACCCGGGGGTACAGTGCGTATGAAAATCAACCGGTACTTTAACCGCCTTTTTAAACGCTTTAATTAAATTAGATACCCGCATAGGTGGAATAAGCCCACTCATATCCTTTATGGTAACCATGTCGGCACCCAGTTTTTCTAATTCCTTGGCCAGATTCACAAAATACTTGTCGGTAAAAACAGGCTTGGGAAGAGGCTTGCCTTTTAGTAAGGCTTTATAGCGTGCTGCCCTTTTGTATTCAGGATCTATGGTGTAACATACCGCACAGTCGGCTATACCACCATGTTGTTTTACATATTTAATAGTTGATTTAACATTGTTGATGTCGTTAAGTGCATCAAAAATACGCATGATACCCAAACCGGAATCGATAGCATTTTTACAAAAGCCATCTATAATTTCGTCGGTGTAGGGCGTGTAACCAAAAAGGTTTCTTCCACGCGACAATGCGGTGAGCTTACTTACATCACCCACTTCTTTTTTTATGGATTGCAAACGATTCCATGGGTTTTCGTTAAGATAGCGCATCACCGAGTCGGGCACGGCGCCTCCCCATACTTCCATGGCATAAAAGTTGGCATCTTTATAAAAAGGCAGTACGCGATCAATTTGTTCTTGTCGCATTCTTGTTGCAAATAACGACTGTTGGCCGTCCCTGAGCGTTAAATCTCTAATTAATAATTTTTTTGACATGCTATTGATTTGCTACGGTTATTACTTAATTGTTTTGTACAAAAATAGAGAATACAATCTGATAAAAATAGCCCTAAATGAGGGATTATACGTATTATATAACATTAAATTTTTTAATAAAGAAATTTTTCCGTAATATTACCATCCCATTTTATTTACTCTTCAATCGCCTTGTTTGCCATACCGAAATAGTAATTTTTTTCCTGCACACCTAACATTGCTTTCTCACTATCAGCCACATGCTATTGTTCAAGATCTTTTGCTTTGCTGTCCATTTTTAACCTTTTATAGGTAACCTTTAAACAGTTGATCACAGATTTGTCGTTTGGCGATGATAACAAGGCTTTTTCAAGGTATGGGAGGGCAATGGCATAATCCTGGTTTATTTTTTCCAACTTTTTAAGCGAATTGGTGTAATCCATTCGGTTGGGCTTGGATAGAGCCTCATAACGAGCGGTTTCTTTCTGAAACAAATAATCCGCCTTTTTAAAATAAACAATACCTAATAGCTTTGTAGCCTTTCCATAATTTGGATCTATGGTCAATATCTTCTCCAACGACCGCGAGGCATCATCAAATTGCTTCATATACAATTGCGCTGAACCGCGCAGATACATACTATTTATATCGTAGGGATCCAACTCTAATAAGGATGCCAATGAGGAACTCGCCTTTTTTAACTGACGTGTACTGTAATAAAAATAGCCGAGTTTTTTGAGGTAATCCTTTTTATAATCCGGAAATAACGCTTTACCTTTCAACAGCGCCGCTTCCGCTTCGGCGAGTTGCTTTTTTTCTGTATACAGCTGCGATAAGGTATAGTATAAATTGGGTTCGCGATAGCCTAACTTATCACATGTTAAAAGAAAAGGCAGCCCTTTGTCGTACATATTCGCACGCACATAGTTTTGTCCTGCTTTAAACACAGAAAGGGTGTCCGTGATATTTTCCTCGGAATAAGCTGCCACGGCTTTCTCATAGATAACTGCAGCCTTTTCATAATTTTCCAGGCCCTCGTGCATAATAGCTTCACTTTTAAAAATATCTCCCTTTTGAGCCGATGCTAAAAAGGGTATAAAACATATCATTAGGATAAATGATAAATTGTTAATATTACTTCTTATCATGTTGTTTTTTTTACAAAGTTATTATTTTTTGATAGCGTAACTATTTTTGATTTTTATATTTTTGTGGGTTATCGCAAGTAACTTATAAAACCATATGCAGCATTTTGATGTAATCGTTGTGTTTGCCGTTCTGGCATTTATATTAATATCCTTATATAAAGACCTTTTGGGTGCTGCCTTTACTTTTTTGGTTGCAGTAATGGTGTTGGGCTTTTTTGGAGTACTTACCCCTGTTGAAATATTAGCCGGTTTTGCTAACGAGCAAATAGCTGTTATTATGATGCTGTTACTTTTGGGCGATGCCATCCGGCAAATATCAGTCATCGAAATATTCTTCAGCCGTATCTTTCCGCGAACCAGCGGATACAAAGGTTTTTTGTCGCGCATCATGTTTTGGATAGGTGGTTTTTCGGCTTTTTTAAATAACACCCCCCTGGTAGCTGTGATGATGCCTTACGTGCACAATTGGAGCAAACGCAACAATATATCGCCCTCCAAACTACTGCTGCCCTTATCGTATGCCGCTATTTTAGGAGGCTGTGTAACCCTCATAGGCACTTCTACAAACCTAATCGTAAACGGGATGGTAATAGATCAAAACATTTTCCCGGATATGAAACCCTTACAGATGTTTGATTTCTTTTGGGTGGGTTTTCCCATGTTGATTATTGGATTTTTATACCTATTCTTTTTTGCTGAAAAGCTATTACCTACCCGGCACCCCCTAACAAAGGGCATTGTAGGTACCGAACGGAAATATGTAGTTGAAGCGGTAATCCGAAAAAAATCAAAGCTTATTGGTAAAACAATTCATGAATCGGGTTTAGGAGCTGAAAAAGGTCTTTTTTTGGCAGAGGTAGTACGCGGAAAAAATATCCTGCGCGTATTTGATAAAGATTTTATTTTGAAACATGGCGATCTGTTGCGTTTTGCCGGTGAATCGGAAGAGATTGCCAATTTACTTTCAGATGGTAGCGGGCTTACCCTGCCCTCCGTAGGTATGATGAGCAAACTGAAAAGAGCTGATGTAGTAGAAATTGTTATCTCTCACAATTCGTCACTGATATCCAAATCGGTAGGCGAAGTTAACTTTAGAGGTAAATATGACTCCGTACTCCTGGCCATGCATCGTAACGGCGAAAGGGTAACCGGCAAGCTCGACGAGGTAAAACTGAAAGCCGGCGATGTGATTTTATTACTGGCAGGAGATGCTTTTATGTCCCGTTCGCAGGACGATATAGACTTTTATCTGATATCAAAAGTTAAAGAGGTAAGAAAACCGGAACGATACAAAGTATGGACACTGTTCGGTGGTACCCTACTGGCCATATTTTTATCGGCACTTAACCTGATACCTTTGTTTATGGGGCTTTTGGTGGTATTGGTTGTTATTAACATATTAAAAGTAGTTAATGCCAAAGATTTGCCCAAAAACATCGACTATAATTTGGCGGTTATAATAGCTTTATCCCTGGCCTTAGGAACGGCCATGATGAAAACCGGAGTGGCCGACATGATATCCGGTGTAATGATCTCCATTTTCCTGCCACTGGGCAGCGTGGCGGTGTTGGCCGCAATTTACTTTATAACAACCGTATTAGCAGCCTACATTACTAATAAAGCGGCCGTGGCCATTGTTTTTCCTATTTCGCTTACGGCGGCTCATACCTTGGGCTTACCTCCGCTGCCCTTTGCGTTAGTAGTATCATTTGCTGCAGCAGCAAACTTTTTAACACCCATAGGCTACCAAACCAACCTTATGGTTTATGGCCCGGGAGGTTATAACTTCAAAGATTTTTTTAGAATAGGATGGCCATTGACCCTGATATACATGGTGGTTACTGTGGCTATTTTGGATTATATGTTTTTTTAAACGATGAACAAACAAAGCATCTATCATAAAAACTACATCGAAAACGGTTACCTCATGAACTATGAGAAACCGCCCAAAGTACTCCGTACTTCCAACCAAGTGTACCAGTTTAAAATTGAGTTGTTGGATATATTTCCGACTATCTGGAGGAGGATATTGGTGCCGGCCGATTATAATTTTTGGGATCTGCATATGGCCATTCAGGATGCGATGGGTTGGACCGGCTCCCACCTGCATCATTTTGAGATAAAGGGAAAAGGAAAAAGAAGGATGTCAAGTGTGGGCGTTCCCAACTTTTACAACATGCACGAGCTGCCCGAAATATTCCCGGGCTGGGAAATATCGATGCATAAATATTTTAACGACTTAGGTGAAGAAGCCAAATATATGTACGATTACGGCGACGGGTGGGTGCATAGCGTTAAGTTGGAGGGCTTTATCTTCCGCGAAAAAAAAGTGAAGTATCCCCATTGCATTGGAGGCGAAAGAGCCTGTCCTCCCGAAGATTGCGGAGGAGTGCCGGGATATCAAGAAGTGATAGAAACGCTATCTAACCCCTATCACTCCCGGCATCGCGACATGCGAATATGGGTAGGGGAAAATTGGGATGCGGAAAAATTTAATCCGTCCAAGGTTTTCTTTCACGATCCATACAAAATATGGAAACAGGCATTTTTGGAAACATAGTCAATCGTGACAATTTAAAACTCTGATCAGCATTCTGTTGCTTTTTCTAATATTTTCCAAGCCCATTTTTTAAAAAAAGTTAGTAGTTACAAAGCAACCCGTATTAACACCATAAATAGGTCAGATACAAAGATGATTGAAAACTCCCCTATTGCCCCACATGTATCACATCCCCCTCTATGGCCAAAAATGTGTTTGGAAATACCGCTTTGGCTTCATTCAGCAGCACATCAAGATTTTTATATCTCGACGAAAAATGACCCAATAACAGTTTACCGGCACCCGCTTTTGTAGCTATTTGTGCGGCTTGTTCGGCAGTGGAATGATAAGTTTTTTTTGCCAGATGAGCATTGTCGGCCGCAAAGGTTGCTTCGTGATAAAGCACATCTACTCCTTTAATTTGCTCAAGGATGCTTTCCGTATATTTGGTATCGGTGCAAAATGCATAGGAAAGTGGCTTTGGGGGATCTAAAGTTATATCCTTGTTAGACATCAGTGCACCATCTTTATTTATATAGTCGCTTCCCTTTTTTATGGCAATTCTATCTTTAATTGAGGGCTGATGGATGAATACAAAATCTTTTTTTAATTTACGCTCTTCGAGTTTTTGTTTAAACAGGAAACCCACCGTTGGAATACGATGTTTAAGAGGAATAGTTTCTACCGTGATGTGCTTATCTGTATATATCAGGCCTTTCTGCTTTGGATCAAAATCATCAAATACTACCTGAAAAGGTAAATCAACACAAAAATAATTTAACTGAGGTTGCAGTAGCTTTTCGAGATGTGGATGCGAATGGATGTGTAAAGGCGCCTTACGCCCCATAAGGCCGAATGTGGATATAAGTCCGATAAGGCCAAAACAATGATCGCCATGTAGGTGCGAAATAAAAATATGATCTATTTTGCTGAACTTAATTTTATTGGCTCGTAATTGTTGCTGGGTACCTTCGCCACAATCTATCAAAAAAAACCGCTCAGATGCATTGAGCACCTGAGCGGTTGGATATCTGTTAGCAGTTGGCAAAGCCGAATTGCTCCCAAGGATGGTTATTGTTAACGGCTTAAGCATTATTTTTCAATCGCTTTGCGCATTAACTCTACTCCCTCCTCCATTTTAGCGGCTATTGTTAAAACCGAATCCAACTGTGAAACGGAAATTAAACGTTCCACGGCCGGTTGCAATCCGGATAATACAAAAGCGCCGTCGGCATTTTTACACAACCTGTTGGCTACTAGAATAGCACTCAAACCCGATGAATCGCAATAGCTTGATTTTGATAAGTCCAGGAGAATATTTTTTTCCCCGTTACCCGACAATAAAACAAGTTCAGATTTTAGTGCGGGCGCTACATGCGTATCCAACTTTTCTTTTAAAATCTGAATAAGGGTGAAACCATCTAATTTGTCTATCTTAAAGTCCATCGGCTAAAGTGTTTAGGTTATACTGATTAATTCTTCTCGTCGGCTTCCATTTTATCTTTGAGTGCCTGCAAGCCAGAAATATCACCTAATGTAGTCTTTTCTAAGTTATCTTTCAACTTCTTTACACCTTTTTTGGTTGTTTTTGCCTGCTCAACTTTTTCTGTGTTTTCGGCAGTACGTTTAACATCCTCAAAAACTCTTGAATGTGAAAGGATTATACGCTTAGAAGACTTATTGAACTCGATAACTTTAAAATCCAATTTCTCATCCGCTTTTGCCTGCGAGCCATCCTCTTTTACCAAATGACGTGGGGTAGCAAAACCTTCTACTCCATAAGGAAGCGCTATAACTGCTCCTTTGTCGAACAATTCTATGATGGTTCCCTCGTGTACCGAATCCACTGTAAACAATGTTTCAAACACGTCCCATGGGTTCTCTTCGAGTTGTTTGTGACCCAGACTCAAACGTCTGTTTTCCTTATCAATTTCCAATACCACTACCTCAACCTCTTCACCTATTGAAGTAAACTCGGCCGGGTGTTTAATTTTTTTGGTCCACGAAAGGTCAGATATGTGAATAAGACCATCAATACCTTCTTCAATCTCAACGAAGATACCGAAATTGGTAAAGTTTCTCACCTTGGCTTTATGTTTAGAACCAACGGCATAGCTCTCTTCTATTTTTTCCCATGGATCTGTTTTCAGTTGCTTGATGCCAAGCGACATTTTGCGCTCGTCGCGATCCAGCGTAAGGATGGTAGCATCTACTTCGTCGCCCACTTTTAGGAAGTCCTGTGCGCTTCGCAAGTGTTGTGACCACGACATTTCTGAAACGTGAATCAAACCTTCAACACCGGGTGCAATTTCAACAAATGCACCATAATCGGCCATCACCACTACTTTTCCTTTAACCACATCGCCTACTTTAAGCTCGGTGTTCAACGAATCCCATGGATGGGCTGTCAGCTGTTTCAAGCCAAGTGCAATACGTTTTTTCTCATCATCAAAATCCAGGATAACAACATTGAGTTTTTGATCCAACTCAACCACTTCTTCGGGATGCGACACACGACCCCATGACAGATCTGTGATGTGAATCAATCCGTCTACACCACCCAGGTCGATAAATACACCGTACGAAGTAATGTTTTTAACGGTACCCTCAAGTACTTGTCCTTTTTCTAGTTTAGATATAATATCTTTTTTCTGTTGCTCCAATTCGGCTTCAATAAGTGCTTTGTGCGAAACAACAACGTTTTTAAATTCAGGGTTGATTTTAACCACTTTGAACTCCATTGTTTTTCCAACGTACATATCGTAGTCGCGGATAGGCTTCACATCGATTTGTG
Source organism: Saccharicrinis carchari (assembly GCF_900182605.1). NCBI lineage: Bacteria > Pseudomonadati > Bacteroidota > Bacteroidia > Marinilabiliales > Marinilabiliaceae > Saccharicrinis > Saccharicrinis carchari. The sequence continues at coordinate 458,289 of NZ_FXTB01000001.1, read as the reverse complement.
AACCCGGTAAAAAGGCCTCAATACCAAATACATCTACAATCATACCTCCTTTGGTGCGGCACTTGATGTATCCTTTGATCACCTCGTCATTCTCTAAAGCAGCGTTTACGCGATCCCATGAACGCAGCGCACGTGCCTTTTTGTGCGAAAGTACCAGCTGACCTTTTTTGTCTTCCTGACTTTCAACATAAACCTCTACCGTATCACCAACAGCTAAGTCGGGATTGTAGCGAAATTCGTTTCTGGAAACAATACCGTCTGATTTGAAACCGATATTGATTACAACTTCTCTTTTTGTTAAGGCAATAACTTCTCCTTCTATCACCTCTTTTTCGGAAATGGTAGATAAGGTTTTGTCATACAATTGTTCCAAATCTTCTTTAGAACTTTTACTTCCGAATACTTCGCCTTGTTCAAAGGTATCCCAGTCAAAACTTGCATCGGATGTGTTTTCGGTAGCCGTTACCGTTTCATTTTTTACTTCAGGAGTTTCGTTTACCTCCTGTGCGTTGTCGTTTTCGTTTACTTCACTCATCTAAAAATCAATTAATTACTAGTGGTTAGACATTATATTTATTAAAACTGCCGCAAAAGTACGAATTATTTATTTAAATACTATGGTATTCACAGCTTTAAAATTATATTATAGAAGCAGGTAGGGCCCTGTTTCATTTGATTTATATTTTTGCTTAAAATACTAATATTTATCTAATTAAATTTTAATTGATAACAAAATGCTATAGCTGGTCGATTAAGCCATTCGGAATATCTTCAACTATCTCTGCCAGTCCTGCGGTTTTCAAAAAATCGTTGCAAAAAAACTCCGCCATTTCATTGCTAAGCAAGGCACTACGGTACTGTCTCCATTCTTTGGCCTTTTGACCGTACATATGATCTATTAAACCGGGATAGCCCCAATCCATATTTTTGCCCCAATGCACAGTAAAGGGTACCCCGGCTTGCTGCAATACTTCAATCATACGCCGCGAAAAATCCGTCAGGCTCATTAATTTTTTACTTTTATTCCATAGTACACCGTCAATCTCTATGATACAGCTTAGCGGAAACTTTGTGAAACCAAGGGTTGCTTCTGTCTGCCTAACAAATCGCATAGCGTATATCCCCGGTATGGGTCCTTCTTCCTTGGCAAGGTTGGCTAGTAATTTTAATGCCTTAGACGAATGTGTATGATCCACTCCTACGGAACAGGCAAAGGCGGGCCCCAGATACGGCGCGTCCCAAAAAATTTCGGCCAATGTACCGGTAACGTCCATATCCACCGGCGGTAAAACGGCTTTTTGAAGTTTACGTACAAAATAGGGGATTTTTTTGGGCCACTTCTCCGATACCTTAATCAACAGATGAATTAAATCACGATACAAGGAAGTTTTTATGGTAGGCAGTGGATCCGGATATGGGATAGCATAAGGTTTTTTATACATTATCTCTATCACATACTCACGGTCATCCGCATAAGGATTCATAAATACTTTAAAATGATAAGGACGCAATGGTTTTCCCTTGCTGTCTGTTTCGCCATCTATTTTAAAATCCGAATTTTCAAAATCCATGGTATCCGACAGGTGCAGTGCAATATCCTTATCCACTTTTTTTACGTAACGACGCAATAAATACCTGTCCTCGGCCTCGATGACTATTCCGTGAATGAAGCCGAAGGAGCCCAGCCCCACCAGAGCAGCATTAAATAAAGCATCGTTACGGATGGTTCTGGCCCTTATCTTATGTGCAAACGCATCACTCAAAGCGGGCTTGGTATGTCTTTCAATATATACTACATCCTGTAGCTCCGGACCAATAATTAAATTCAGACCTACCACATAATCGGGTATGGCACCGGCATCAATGGCCGCACCGTGCACACCAGTTGAAATACAGCCGGCAATTGTTTGCCCGTTACTTGCTCCGCTACTTTTTAGCGATTTTCCGTAATTGTTTAATGTTTTTGAGAGTTCCTTGATGGTATTGCCGCATTGAAAAAAAAACAGGTTTTCGTCTTTATAAATACCTTGCGGGTGTATATCATCCGCCTTCAAAGGTACATGAAGGTTCATATTAGCGTTAAAGTGCATCCTATCCTTATGGTGTGCAATGTTGGACAGCGACCAGCGCGACCCATACGCCCGGAATCCCTGCCCGGCATCGATGGTTTCCTTAATTAATCGTCTGATTTCGTCGGCAGCATCGTTTAAACGATCAATTGCATCCGGAATATTTCCTTGGGGTTCAAGCTCAGTAACATATAAGCATTTGAGCGGAAAAGGGCCATTATTATGCATCGTATCCCATTCTGTTTTTTTATAAGCAGTTGTTCTGGCCATGATAATTTAATTTGAGGTTTTATTGCACACGTACTTAATCTTAACCCTTCGTTTTTTGCCCAGGGTGATACCGCTCAGCAATACTCCTCCCAGGGTGCTCCTGTATTCAACAATGGCCATACTGCCCGATTCGCAGTTTTTAAGTAAAAGCGTAAAATCCTTTTCGATTGCTCCAATAGTAATGGTGGTATCCAATTCGTGAACTTTCATGTTGCGATAGTAGCATTCACAATCGTTATTGGGATCAGGTTCGGGAACCCCCTCTGTAGTCATGAATCGTACGGAATAACATGAAGCAAGTAAAAGAGTAATAACTATGGAAAGTAAAGACCTCCTACTGACATTTATTAAATACATCATACAACATAAATTTATTGGATACATTTATTACCCAATATAAAACATCTTTCGGGCTATGTCAATGAAAACCATCCATACCAAACCCCTCTATTAACATTTCGGCTTATAGTGCTGATGAATGTACATGAATAAAAAAATAAGCTCCCCCATAGTACAACTTTTGATTGACTAAGACGATGAATCTGCTGCATTCGGAATTAAAATGTAAAATTGCAAAATCAAATAGATACGCTATGATTCGTTTAAAGTCACCTTAAAACAACTTCCCAATTATTGCTTCCTTAACACCTCCCGCATGCCCTCAGCAATTTTGTTAGTCAGGCCGGCACCGATAGGCCCCTCGCCTATCAATTAGTTTGTTTTTTCAATTGCTGTATTTACGGATCAGGCGTACCAGCAAATCATTGAGCAATTCTACTTCGTAATCGCCTACGCTGGCTTGGATATGGTGGTTGCCAATTCCGCTGTCGTTGGTGATGAAAATGTAGGTTCCATTGGTGGCCATGGCCATAAAACGCATCAAAAATTCCGTTTCCTTATCTATTCCGCTGGCTGTTACAGGTATGATCTTAATACCTTTTTCTGCAGCGCGAAGCGTTTGTTGCTGCACTTCGGCAATAATTTCGGAAGTATAATGCGGCGGTGCGTCTAGCAATAAAAATGCAATGCGTGCTTTTGCCTTATCAGACCATTGCAACTCGTTGAAAGCGGTTTTGAGTGCCGTATGCACCGCCTCCGGAAAATCGCCTCCACCGTCGGCCCGCTGCTTTGCGATAAAATTAACCGTTGAATTAATATCCGAGGTAAAACCAGACTTTTTTACCAGGTATTCATCGCCCTGATCCCTGTAAAACACGGTGGACGTAAACACATCAAGGTTTGTTTTGCCCTTCAAAACTTTTTGCACCACATCCTTCAAATCGTCCTTCAAAAACTCCATTTCATCGCCCATGGAACCTGTAGCATCCACCACAAAAGCCAGCTCCACCCTATCAGAAACCGATGTCGCGGAAGTGATATTTATTTTATTAACACCATTTTCAAACAAAGTAAGGTTCCGGTTCACCTTATTTCCATTTACATAGAGGTCATAGTCCGACATATTTAGTGAATTATCTTTTTGAAACAAGGCTATCCAAAGCTCAGCTCTCCCCATGTTATCCGTTTTTGATCTCCAAACGGTTTGCCCTTTCTTTTTCAGTTCAAGCTTGGTATCCACTGCCGGGCTACCGTTCGTGGTTAGCACAACAGAAATCCGGTTTTGGGTGTAAAATCCCCAATAATCAGGCATTTTTGAATAATCCTGTCCAATTATCAATTCACTCCAGTAAACCCAATTATCCAGGTCGTTCCATTCGCCTGCCGTGATCAATCCGGCATTGTTGCCCTGATTGGTGCCGCCGCTACCTGTTGAGGATCCCCCACCAGTGGCACTCCCACCTGAGGAACCCCGCGCATCGTTAAACATAGCATACCCTGTTTTATCACTGGTGTATTCATCACTTAAACCGGGTTCGTTATCGGGTTCGCAAGCATAAACAATAAACAGAAAGAATACCGTAACAATAAAATTCCAAAGTTTAAAATTCATCATAAGTTAGTTTAAAGGTTGAATGTTTTGGAATTATGACGTAAATAATTAAAAATGGTTGCTCTTAAAAAAAATATTATTCCTAATAAATGGTTAGCACAAATAAAACAAACGCATACGCGTGAATATAAATAGATTACAGTTATTTTTTTGCCTAAAAACAAAATACATTGACATATTAAAATTTCTCCTTTATTTTATAATTGCCAAAATTCTTTACTTTTGAGTTTTATTAGATAGCGAATAAGGCAACTATCAGATGATACCTAGCCTGCGTACTTCAGATAAAAGCAACAAAGTACATTCGATATCAACACTTTACCTAATAAAATTAAACGTATGAAAATTTCTATTGTTGGAACCGGATATGTAGGATTAGTCTCCGGAACATGCTTTGCTGATGTAGGCATAACGGTTACTTGCGTTGATGTGAATGAAAAAAAAATTAATGCATTAAAAAAAGGTATAATACCTATTTATGAACCGGGTTTAGAAACCATGGTGCACAACAATATTGAAAAGGGCAGATTGTTATTCACCACCAGTTTAAAAGAGGCGATTGAACAATCGGAGGTTGTTTTTATTGCGGTGGGTACACCGCCTGATGAGGATGGAAGTGCGGATCTTAAATATGTGCTGGATGTAGCCAGACAAATTGGTAAGCACATGGATCATTATATGGTTATTGTTACCAAAAGTACCGTACCCATAGGCACTGCTAAAAAAGTTAAAGCCGCTATAACTGACGAACTGGAAAAGAGAGGTGTTGAATTGGATTTTGATGTCGCTTCTAACCCGGAGTTTTTAAAGGAAGGCAACGCTATCCAGGATTTCCTGAAACCGGATCGCATAGTGGTAGGCACCGAATCAGAAAAAGCCCAAAAAATGATGAGCCGACTGTACAAACCCTTTTTACTGAACGGGCATCCCATCATATTTATGGATATTCCATCGGCCGAAATGACCAAATATGCCGCCAACGCCATGCTGGCTACCAAAATTAGTTTTATAAACGATATGGCCAACCTGTGCGAGATTGTGGGAGCCGATATTTCTTCGGTGCGCGATGGCATTGGCTCAGATTCGCGGATAGGCAATAAGTTTATCTATGCCGGTGCGGGATATGGTGGTTCGTGCTTTCCTAAAGATGTAAAGGCGGTAATTAAAACCGCGGCCGACTATGGCTACAAACTTAGGGTATTACAAGCTGTAGAAGATGTTAACGATGCACAAAAGCATGTGCTTGTTAGCAAAATAAAAGAACATTTTGGAAGTAACCTGAGTCAAATGACTTTTGCTTTGTGGGGATTATCGTTTAAACCAAAAACCGACGATATGCGCGAGGCACCGGCCCTGGTTATTATAGATGAGTTGATTAAAATGGGGGCCAGTATAAAAGCATACGACCCGGTAGCTATGGATGAGGCTAAGCGTATATTAGGCGATAAAATATTCTATGGCGATGATCCCTACGATGTGCTCATTGATGCGGACGCACTTGTTGTAATTACCGAATGGCCCGAATTTCGTATTCCCAACTTTAAGGTAATAGACAAGCTGGTTAAAAATAAGGTGATATTCGATGGCAGAAATATCTACGACCCTAACGAAATGGTTGAAAACGGTTTTTCGTATTACAGCATCGGACGCAAGGCCAGACATCCAATGAAATAAGAGAGTTGGCGATAAGAGTTTTTAATATAAAAATTACGTATCAGGCATTTGGATTAAAAACACACTAAGATTAATTAAAAAGCGAGAGACAAAAAACTTGGCAGCTCTATAGGCAAAGTCTATTATCTTGCTCCTCCGCTAAATTTTCAGCGGTACGGGGATTATCAAACCGTCTCTTATCTAATCTAAAAAAAATGAAAAAAAGAATATTGGTAACAGGAGGGGCGGGTTTTATTGGTTCCCATTTATGCGAGCGATTGCTAAAGGAAGGTAACGATGTTATTTGTATGGATAATTATTTTACCGGGAATAAGCAAAACATTATTCACTTGCTCGATAATCCATACTTTGAGTTGATACGCCATGATGTTACGCATCCGTTTTACATCGAAGTAGACGAAATATATAATCTGGCTTGTCCTGCATCGCCCATTCATTACCAGTTTAACTCCATAAAAACCATCAAAACATCGGTGATGGGTGCCATTAATATGTTGGGCTTGGCCAAGCGTACCAAAGCAAAAATACTGCAAGCCTCCACATCGGAGGTGTATGGCGATCCGGAAGTGCACCCACAATGCGAAGACTATTGGGGTAATGTAAACCCCATAGGCATTCGCTCCTGTTACGACGAAGGGAAAAGGTGCGCAGAAAGTTTGTTTTTCAACTACCATGCCCAAAACAAAGTGGCCATTAAGGTAATCCGAATTTTTAACACCTACGGCCCCCGCATGCACCCCAACGATGGGCGCGTGGTATCCAATTTCATTGTGCAGGCGCTCAAAGGACAAGACATTACCATTTTTGGCGACGGAAAACAAACGCGCAGTTTCCAATACGTTGACGATCTGGTAGAGGGAACCATTCGGATGATGAATTCGAGAGATGATTTTTTGGGACCGGTAAACATTGGCAATCCCAATGAATTTACCATGCTCGAACTGGCTCAACAGGTTATTGCATTAACGGGCACGCAATCCAAACTCACCTTTATGCCTTTGCCCGAAGATGACCCAAGCCAACGACAGCCAGATATTACCTTGGCGCAAAAAGAATTAGACAATTGGACGCCAAAAGTAGAGCTGAAAGAAGGCTTGATAAAAACGATAGAATATTTTGATCGTATTTTAAAGTCACCTCAATGAATACGATGAATGCGCAATAGGCACTAAAAAATATGGTGAACATTGTGCTGCCTTTGCGCACATTGTGGTTAAAATTTACATTTCGACATCAACATAAAACAATACAGTTATGGCAAATTACAAAGGAATAATTTTGGCAGGTGGATCGGGAACCAGGCTCTACCCTATTACGCAGAGCATTTCTAAACAGATTATCCCCGTTTACAACAAACCGATGATCTACTATCCATTGTCTGTTTTAATGCTCTCGGGTATCCGCGAAATACTGATTATATCTACCCCTCACGATTTGCCTTTGTACAAAAATTTATTTGGCGATGGCAGCCAGCTGGGCATATCCCTTAGCTATGCAGAGCAGCCAAGTCCCGATGGATTGGCACAAGCCTTTATCATTGGCGAAGAATTTATTGGCAACGACAATGTATGCTTAATTTTGGGCGACAATATTTTTTACGGCTTTGAACTACCCAAATTATTAGCTAAAACAGTGGAGACGAATGAGGGCGCAACGGTTTTTGGATACTATGTAACCGATCCCGAGCGATATGGAGTCGCAGAATTCGATCAAAAGAATAATGTTGTAAGCCTGGAAGAAAAACCCCTAAAGCCTAAATCAAATTATGCTGTAACAGGGCTCTATTTTTATGATAACACAGTAGTTGAAAAAGCCAAAGGACTGAAGCCCTCAAAACGCGGCGAACTGGAAATTACCGATTTGAACAAATTGTATCTGGCAGAAAATCGTCTTAAGGTTAATTTGATGAGCCGCGGTATGGCCTGGCTCGATACCGGCACCCACGATAGCATGTTGGAGGCATCAAACTTTATTGCCACCATTGAAAGACGACAGGGACTAATGGTTTCCTGTATAGAAGAAATAGCATATAATATGGGTTTTATTAACAAAGCTCAACTGCTTGAACTTGCCAAACCTTTAAAGAAAAACCAATATGGGGTATATTTAAAACATATTGCAAAATAGTTTAGCCCAAATTACGTAAGATATTATTTCGGTTTCCACATCAATAAAATTTAATATCCAGATATTAATTTGGCGGGCAGGCTGTCTATTTTCATTCCAGTATAATCTTTTTTTTCAAAAGTTTAACTTCTGCTCAATAGGTATCGCCTTTACTCAACTGCTGCTGTAAGCAGCAGTCGGCCATAGCTTTGTACGTAAAATAAACAAGAGCTAAGCCTTAACTTTAATTTTATAATAATTTAAGTACGCTCAAATTAGCATTTATTTATAATTACCATCACTACCTTAGCTGGCACGCAGTTATATTATTAAAATAAAAATGGAAATAAGAGAAACAGGATTTGAGGATTTGCTGGTACTTAAGCCAAGTAGGTTTGCCGATTCCAGAGGCTTTTTTTTAGAGTCGTATAACAGGGAAAGGTTTATAAAAGCCGGAATTGAAAACGATTTTAAACAGGACAACTACTCATCGTCGCAATATGGTGTGATACGGGGTCTGCATTATCAGTTGGCACCGTATTCGCAAGCCAAATTGGTACAAGTGCTTAAAGGAAAAATACTGGATGTGGTTGTTGATTTGCGAAAAGATTCGCCTACCTTTGGTAAAAGCTTTTGCCAGGAGCTTTCGGAAGAAAATGGATTGCAATTAATGATACCACGCGGATTTGCGCACGGTTTTTCGGTTCTGAGCCCCGAAGTATTATTTAGCTATAAGTGCGACAACCTGTACAACAAGGCCGCCGAGAGAGGTATTAAATATAATGATGCTGATTTGGCCATCGCTTGGGGAATACCGGAAAATAAAATTGTGATTTCAGACAAGGATGAGGGGCATCCCCCTTTTAAGGACGCTGAGTATAATTTTTAACACTTCAAATCAATGACAAAGATATTAGTGTGTGGAGCCAATGGTCAGTTGGGGCAAAGTATACGTTCAATCCATGACCAATATATTGACCTGGAAATGGTTTTTACCGATATTGAGGAGCTCGATATCTGTAACCCCGATCAGCTCATCACTTACACCCAGCAAGCCGATATTGATTACCTGATAAACTGCGCTGCGTACACCGCGGTTGATAAAGCAGAGCATGAACAGGTTATGGCCCGAAAACTAAATGCCGATGCAGTTAAAAACATTGGTATAGCTGCCACTCAAAACAATTTTAAAGTAATTCATATTTCTACCGATTACGTATTCGATGGCAAAACTTTTAAACCATATAGCGAAAATGTGCTTGCTGTGCCCGAGTCGTTTTACGGACAGACCAAGTTGCTGGGCGAAAAATATTTAATGGAAACCCAACCCGATTCCATGATTATACGAACAGCATGGCTTTACTCCGAGTTTGGGAACAATTTTGTAAAAACTATGATAAAACTGGGCAAGCAAAAAAGCGAGCTCAGCATAGTGGCCGATCAAGTGGGCTCACCCACCTATGCCATTGATTTGGCTCAAGCCATTTTAACTATAATAACTAAAATACACAATGGCATATATATATTTAAGCCGGGCATTTATCATTATAGCAACGAGGGCGTTTGCAGTTGGTACGATTTTACCTTATACATCCACCGGATAATGGGTATCGATTGTAAGATTACGCCCATCGAGTCAAAAGATTACCCCACGGCTGCTCCACGGCCTTTTTATAGCGTGCTGAATAAAAGTAAGATTAAAACAAGTTATAAAATAAATATTCCTCATTGGGGTTGGAGCCTTGAAAAATGCCTGTGCATATTAAAAGCAGACCGGTCTGTCGGAATACAAGAAATTACAAACTAAATAAACAACTAATATGGAAAATCAAGAACTTTTGGCGTTGGTAACAAAAAAAGCCAATCAGTGGTTGGAAGGAAATTACGATCAGGAAACAAAAAAACAGGTTGCTGCACTCTTGAATAACGAAGATAAAAGCGATCTGATAGATGCTTTTTATAAAGATTTAGAGTTTGGTACCGGAGGACTCAGAGGCATCATGGGGCCGGGTACCAACCGCATTAATATTTACACTGTTGGTGCTGCTACACAAGGCCTTGCCAACTATCTTAACCAACAGTTTAACGATTTAACTGAAATAAAAGTGTGCATAGGCCATGACTGCCGCAACAACAGTAAGGAGTTTGCCCAAATATCAGCCGACATTTTATCGGCCAGCGGCATTAAAGCGCTTTTATTTGACGATTTGCGCCCCACCCCCGAAGTGTCGTTTGTTATACGTGAACGAGGATGCCAGAGCGGTATCGTCATTACTGCCTCGCATAACCCTAAGGAGTATAACGGATACAAGGCGTATTGGGACGACGGTGCGCAATTAATAAGCCCGCACGATACCAATGTGATTGATGAAGTACAGAAAATAAAATCGATTAACGAAATAAAATTTGAAGGCAACAAAGACCTGATTGAAGTACTCGGTGAAGAAATGGACCAGAAGTATTTGGATAAAGTAAAGTCCATTTCATTAGACACAGGTGCCATAAAAAGAAACCACGACCTAAAAATAATATACACGCCCATACATGGTACCGGGGTTAAACTAATACCGGCCGCATTAAAAAAATATGGTTTCACCAATATCATCAATATCCCCGAACAGGATGTGGTGAGCGGCGACTTCCCCACCGTGGTATCGCCTAACCCGGAGGAGCCCGCCGCCCTGAAAATGGCTGTTGACAAAGCCATAGAGATAGATGCCGATTTAGTGATGGCTTCTGATCCGGATGCCGACCGATTGGGAGTTGCCTGCAAAAATGAAAAAGGGGAATTTATATTGCTCAACGGCAACCAAACGGCCTTGTTGCTCACTTGGTACATGGTAAAACGCTGGAAAGAGAACAAGCTTTTAACCGGCAAAGAGTATATCGTTAAAACCATTGTCACTACCGAACTGTTAAAGGACATAGCCCTTAAAAATAATATTGAATATTTTGATGTTTACACGGGGTTTAAATGGATTGCCGATAAGATTAAACGCAACGAAGGAATCAAAAAATATATCTGTGGCGGCGAGGAGAGCTATGGATTTCTACCGGGCGATTATGTAAGGGATAAAGATGCCGTGGCTTCCTGTGCTATTTTTGCCGAGATTGCTGCATGGGCCAAAGACAATGGCGTTACACTCTTTGAATTGCTGCAAAATATCTATCTGGAATATGGTTTCTCTAAGGAGAAGATGATTTACATTGTACGTAAAGGTAAATCGGGTGCCGACGAGATTAAGCAGATTATGAAAGATATGCGCGAGAACCCGCCTGTGGAGTTGGCTGGCTCAAAAGTTTCGGTAGTTAAAGATTATGCTGTATTAAAAGCATTTGACAAAATTAAAGGGACAGACAGCCCCATTGATTTACCCGAAACATCCAATGTATTACAATTTTTCACCCAGGACGGTTCAAAAATAAGCGTTCGCCCATCGGGTACCGAACCAAAAATAAAGTTTTACTTTGAAGTACGCGGGCAAATGAACAGCCGCGAAGAATATTATACTGCAGATGCTGCCGCCGAGCAAAAGATTAATGCTATTGTTAAGGATTTAAAGATAGATTAGTTAAAAGACATAGCGTCAATCAAATCCCTTAACCCCCACCTTAAAAGGCGGGGGTTTATTGTATCCGGGCAATCGCTTCTCTCTATTTGGCGCCAGACAAGCCTGTTTGAAGACAGAGCAACCAAGTCATTTAGTTTTTTTCTCCTTGTTAAAATACCCTACCTAATGGGTATAAATTTTAACTTGATATGCTATATTTAACAATCAAAATAACCGTATGCATAAGCGAAATATGCCCATATAGGATGAGCTTATTGAAAAGTTGGGTGCAAGCGTGACCCGTCCTAAATAATGGCTACACAAAATGTAGTTATTATGTATAAAAATGACAATGTAACAAGACGTTACAGTGAGAGTTTCAAACTAAAAATCTTATCGGAACTTAGTACTGGAAAATATACCAAAAGAGAACTTGGTCGTATTTATGGTATCCAAAACAGCACCGTTAATGAATTAGAGATAGTTCTCTACAAACAAAATGAAGAAGAATTCATTTCCCTAACAGACATGGCCAAATTCCGTGACACAGAAAGGAGTGATTACATTATTCAGAACTGGATGAGAACAAGAAGCACAGTTAATTGCACTGCAAAAGGTTGGAGAGAAGCAAATCCTGACCGTGTAAAAAAATCAATGAATATCAGATATATTGCAAGTATTAATGAATTAACAATTTTATCAAATTTGGAAACTTTAAATGCCGAACTGATTAAAGAAAAAATTACGTAAAGTGATAGATTCCGAAAGCTTCATGAAATCGCAAAGTATCAATTGTCAGTGCGGAAAGGGAAAGGTTTCATGAAAACCCTGAAAAGTTGGATGATAGTATCTACATTGAGCAAAAGAAAAGACCGTAAAATATCATCAAAACAGCATTCAATTTTCAATAGTCTCTCAAATCAACTACATTTAACACAAACTCAGGCTGCCTGAAATAGTTTTTAGACAGACTGCCGTTAGAAGCCAATTGAAACTATCAAGAATCGGAATGAGATAGTTGACAAGTTAATAAAAGTCAAATCAAAAAAAGCAGAACGTTATTTTCAGATCTATCAAAATTATATAGACCATGAGTTCACAAGAAAAAAAAGAAATCATCTTATTCTCTACAATTGCTATAGGCTTGAGTTCGTTAATTTGTTATATCTCTTTCGAGACAAATAATCCCAACTTATCCATATTATCTGTTTTCACCCCATCATTACTTGCTCTTGCTTTTACTGCAATTACAAAAGGAAGAAAAGGGGTTCATGATTTATTCGTAAAACAAACAATCAAAAGAACAAGTATAAAATGGCTTCTTCTTTCCTTGATTGGAATTCCTCTCGTTGGATTTTTAGCAATGCTCACATCCTTGAATTTTGCAATTTCAATGTTAAGCTTAAGAACTTATGAACTGATGCCTCAAATTGTTATTATCATATTAATAGCACTTGGAGAGGAATATGGATGGAGAGGGTTTTTACTTCCAAGATTGATGAATAAATTCAATCTGTTCTATTCAAGTATAATACTTGGTTTAATATGGGGGTTATGGCATTTTCCGGCATATCTGATCGGGACAGGGATTCCCTTACAAATGAACTTTATGGTTTTTTTATTATGGGTTATTCTGGGAACACTTTTTATTAGTTGGATTTATTACTATACAAGAAGCGTACTAACATCTATACTGGCTCATATTAGTGCTAACGCCGCTTTTAATTACCTGCTTATTTTACCTGAGTTTACTGGAAGCATGAACACTTTTTGGATTTTTATATTCTATCTGTCCATTATTATTATGATTGTTTTTTACGTCAGAAGAAAAGATTTAATAAAAGGCTATAGCAATGTATATAAACAATAGCGGTTTAAGTGCCAAAGCACAAGTATATCCATAAAACAAAGGTGAATGTAAAACTGAAAAGTTAATTAAAAACCGCTGCTTTTCATATAGGTAAACTTTGAGTGGCATTTACACGATAGCAGAAAAAGCCAATGATTTCTGGAGTGTACGGCAAAGCAATACAATGCTATATTACAGTAGATTATCTACCCAATTAACTCAAAATCGCTTGTCCTTATCCATAATTTCCCTGATCTTACGTTCCTCCCAGGCCTTTCCCCAAAGATTTCCATAAACAGAAACGGCATGAAAAATTATACCAACACCCCAACCTAAAGTAGTCCAAATAAACCACAAATACTCCGGAGTCCATACCAGGTTCATGATAACAAGAATTGTGTTAACAACAATGTAGCTAACAAGGTGATGATAGAAACCCCGTATCTCCTCTGCACGTTTTTTTGCCTCTTGGTATCTTGCTTGTTCGTCCATAATAACATTTGAGTTTTGATAATTATACGTATGCTGTAATTTAACCTACAACAGACTGAAAAACAGACACCAATATACGACTTCCTAAATAGAAAGTCAAAAAGACAGATTTTATCTTTATGAACAATAACGGCAAGCTAACCGGAGGCTCGGCGCAGTGGGTAAACGAAATGGCACGGTCGGTGGGCCTTTTTAGCTATCAACCGCATAATCACTTAATTTTAAATGAAGACAAATCCATCAAGGGTAAATACCATACTTCCTGAAGTAAAAAGTCCTTTAGTGTTTTACCGATATTGGGCACAACCGATTTTTTGAGAAAAAAAACAAGTTGCCACTACAAGTATTAACAAAGCAGCAGGGGTGAACAGTAGCTCTGCCGTATCTACATTTCGAAAAATTAAGTTAGTTTTAAGGAGAGGGAAAAAATTACCACCTGCCACATACCCATCTTTATTTTAAGTTTATTTCGCCATACACTTATGGCTAATGCATTAAAAGTTATCATTGACAAATCGGCATTACTCAAAATAATCCTCCTTAAAGTTTACCAAATAAAGCTTTTCCGTGCAGCGGGTAAAAGCGGTATAAAGCCAACGGTAATAATCGCGGTTTATATTCTGGTCGGGTACAAAACCCGGATCAACGAAAACTGATTTCCATTGTCCGCCTTGTGCTTTATGGCAGGTCATGGCATAGGCAAACTTAACTTGCAGGGCATTGTAGTAATCGTTGTTTTTAACTGCCTGGTACTGTTTCCGTTTTGGTGTTAAGTCGACATAATCTTCCATCACGGTATAAAAAAACTGTTCCTGTTCCTTTTGCGACAAGCCGGGTGTATCCAGATTAAGTACATCGAGCATCAGCTTAACATCTACTTCCAGCTCCTTATAGTCCAATAAACGAACCACACAGTTTACAAACCTGTGCCCGTATAATTCTTCGTATCCCTTAATCCGCACAATTTCGGCTATATCGCCATTGGCAATAAAATCAACTTCTTTGCTGTTTTTTAGCCAGTGGTAGTTATTTTTCACCACCAAAATAATATCACCTACAGTTAGTTCTTCTTCTTTATACAGAATACTGTTGCGTATACCCTTGTTGTACAGGTTGGTTCGTTTATTGGAACGGTTTACAATTAAGGTTTCGTCCATACCAACGGTATCGTACGAAGTGGTAATGGCATCAATGAGTTCCTCGCCCGTTAATCGTTTAACATCATTATAACCTTCTATATTTATTTTAGGAAGATTATCGAGTATGTTTTCTGATTCAATTTGAAACCGTAAATCCGAAGCACAGCTTAAAACACCACTTTTGCTGGATTGCCTTACCACATCCCACAGGAAGCACTCTGTTACCGATTCTGAATAATATTTTAGTGTATCCATGTTTAAAGCAGGGCTTTCCGAGTTACCCACAGGAGGCAGCTGCGCCGCATCGCCAATAAGCACCAAACGGCAATTATGGCCCTCAAAAACAAAGTTTAGTAAATCTTCCATTAAATTCCCGGTTCCAAAACCCGAATATTCGGCCGAAGAACCATGTATCATAGAAGCTTCGTCAACAAAAAATATGGTTTCGGGTTTTAAATTTTTATTGAGGTTAAAGGATCCGAATCCATCATTGGCCGATTTTTGTCTGTAAATAATTTTGTGCACCGTATGGGCAGGGTATTGGGCATAGCTCGAAAAAACTTTGGCTGCCCTACCCGTTGGGGCCATCAATACCATTTTAAAATTCAACTCACCCAAGGCTTCAACAAAGGAACTCACCAATGAAGTTTTGCCGGTTCCCGCATATCCTTTTAACAAAAAAATAGGGTGTTCATTTTGTTCGGTCAGGAAATCGGCAAATTTTTCGATGGTTTTTTCCTGCGATGGCGTAGGATTATGCTTAAAGTGTTGCGTTATTATGCTAATTAGATGTTTATTTATCATTATTTGTGTAATTTAGGCCAATCGAAATCTAAAATTTGATTTTTTTTATAAATTTGTGAACTCAAACTAATACAAAATCTGTAAATAATGAAAACCGTAATTCAAATCGTACTTGTAATTGCCATCATTGCGTTAGGATATTTCTGTGTTGAAAGCATTAATAGACCTATCCGATTTATCAAAAACCAAAAGATGCGCAGTGAGGCGGTAATTAAAAGGCTTAAAGACATTAGAACTGCTGAGATTGCTTACAAATCTACAAAGGAAAAGTTTACCGGCAACTTCGACAGCTTGATTCACTTTGTTAAAAATGATTCGTTAAAGCTAGTCAAAAAAGAAGGAAGCCTTTCGGACAGTTTGATAGAAGCCGGATGGACAGAAGAAAAAGCGCTGGAATTAGGAATGATTAAACGTGACACGATGTTGGTAAGTGTACTCGATTCTTTATTTGGAAAGCAATATCCTATCGATTCGTTGCGTTATGTGCCATTTACCGATGGAGAAGAATTTATCTTAGAGGCCGGAGTAGTTGAAACAGGTTCGGGCGTCAAAGTTCAGGTATTTGAAGCCAAGGTTCACAACAATGTTTATTTGAACGGTCTGGAACAACAAGAAATTGACAACATGTCGGACAAAACGTTGAAATTAGAACGTTACCCCGGACTTAAAGTGGGGTCGCTTACCGAAACAAACAACAACGCCGGTAACTGGGAGTAAAGATTGTTTTATGAACACGGTATCCGTTATCGACACAAGTTTCGATATAAAAATTACTACATCCTATTTTTTATCCATCCAACTTCAGTTGGATGGATTTTCTTTTTGTGTGCTGGATCCTGTTAGCAATCAATACATTCAGTTCAACAATCGGCCGTTAAAGCCCAACGAAAATATTTTAGATATTCTGGAATGGGAACTATCCAAGAATAACCTCTTGGTTTATCCTTATCAGAAAATATTTGTTTTATACAACACCAGCAAATATTCTTTGATTCCGCAGGCTTTGTATGATAAGAAGCACCATGAAGATTACCTCTCGTTTTGTTTTTCGGAGGGTGTTGACCTACAAACTGAACTTGTTTTTGCTAATAAAATTAAAATGGCAGATTCGATCTGTGTTTTTAAGATTCCCTTGCAATTAAGTACTATATTGGACAAATACTTTAAAAACATACAATATTTTTGTCAGGCTACACCATTTATCGAAACGGCCTTATTGAGCACGCCTATCAACATGGCACACAATCATGTGCATATACATATTCAGCCATCCGGTTTTTACTTCGATATTATTGTAACTTCAGGTAATAACCTAAAAATGCACAACACTTTTAAATATCACGACAAAAAAGAATTTTTATATTTTACCTTGTTTGTTTTTGAACAAATAAAATTGGACACACACAACACAAAGGTCTTTTTAAGTGGTAACATTGAAAAGTCGAACGAAACGTATGCACTGCTAAAGAAGTATGTAAAGCAGGTTGAAATTGATAATACAACAAAACATTTTAAGTTTTCCGGCATATTTAAACACCTATCCATTCAAAACCACCTCAATTTATTTAATATCCCGCTATGCGTATAGTTAGTGGCTCCTTAAAGGGCAGACGTTTTTCTCCGCCAAAAAGTTTTAAAGCACGGCCTACCACCGACTTTGCCAAAGAAAACTTGTTTAACGTACTGGGCAACACCATCGATTTTAACAGCCTCAAAGTACTTGATTTATTTGGCGGAACCGGAAGCATAAGCTACGAGTTTTGTTCCAGGGGAGCCACGGAAGTGAGTTGTGTGGAGCTCAGTTACAATCATTTTAAGTTTATAAAAAATACTGCTGCGCAACTGGGCCTGGAAAAGAACCTCAGGATATTTAAAGGCAATGTTTTTAAATTTATAGAAAAAACAACAGAAAAATACGACCTTATCTTTGCCGACCCCCCCTATGATTTAATAACGGCCGAACAAGTACCCGATTTAATTTTCAAGCATGAATTATTAAAAGATAAGGGATTGCTTATTTTTGAACATTCCGGAAAGCTAAACTTTAAGCAACATCCCAAGTTTATCGAGAACAGGGAATACGGAAAGGTTATTTTTACTTTTTTTAGCGCATAAAAAAAGGAGTACCCTTAATTGGTACCCCTTCAGTCATGCTAAAAAACTGTTACGACCTTGGATGGAATTGAATCATCGTATTTTTCAAATACTCTTTATCCAGATGCGTATAGATTTCAGTTGTTATAATCGATTCGTGACCTAACATTTCCTGTACAGCACGCAGGTTGGCACCACCATCTATAAGATGCGTAGCAAAAGAATGACGGAACGTATGTGGGCTTACATTTTTCTCGACACCTAGTTTGTTTACCAAATTTTTAATGATGGTAAAAATCATCACTCGCGAAAGTTTTTTACCTCGTCTGTTTAAAAATAAAATATCTTCGCTATCTACATGAATATTTAGATTACGGCGATACTCGCTCAGGTAAAGGTTAATTTCTTTGATTGCCTTAGAGCTGATTGGCACCAAACGCTCTTTATTACCTTTACCTTCAATTTTTATAAAACCCGACTCAAAAAAGAGGTTGGATATTTTAAGGTCGATTAATTCTGAAACACGCAAACCGCAACTGTAAAGCGTTTCCAAAATGGCCTTATTTCTCTGTCCCTCAGGCTTTTTTATATCAACCGAATTGATAATAGTATCAATTTCGTCCACCGTTAATATCTCAGGTAGTTTACGACCTATTTTAGGTGAGGTTAACAAAGCCGTAGGATCGCGATCTATTTTTTCCTCGATCAGCAAAAACTTATAGAATGATTTTATCCCACTGATAATACGAGCCTGAGTCCGGGGACTAATCCCTTTTTCCGTTACCCATTCCATCATTTCTTTAAGGTTGGCCAAGGTAACCTCCTCAGGTCCTACCTTATAGCCTTTTTCATTTAAAAAATTTACCAACTTGGTCAGGTCGGTAACATAAGCATGGATAGAATTATCCGATAAGCCTTTTTCTACTTTCAGGTAGGCCCTGAATTCTTCAATTTCTGATTCCCAAATCATACTAATAGAATTAAATTAATGTATAATGCAACAGGCGTTAAATATAAATATATTATTGCTGCCAATCAAATGTATTCTCATGTTTTTTGGGTTAAACATATCACGGTACCACATAAGCAATAATTATTAACTTAATAAATAATTCACCATCACATCAAAGTCCTACACACCTGTATATAAATACATTGCCTCTTTTTAATTAACATCATCTCGCCTTATGTGCGTTGTTTTTTTTAACTAATACGGCAAAAAGCATTGTAAGATACTAGCAATTTTACATTCATATTTGTTACCATTTAAGCTAAATATAGATCGTTGTTACAATTTTTACTATTTAATAAAATCAGTTCTATTAACAGGAATTTTTTTAGATTGTTTGAACATGGTATTTAAAAATGAAATAACTGTCCAATACAAATAGTGTAAATACACTTAGGTATTAATTTACAATAAATTACCCCATTAATTTATTACTGGAGACAAAGGCTTTTATATCAAAAAAAATAAGCACTGTTATGAATTCGGTTATTTTTGACAATAGATGGGAGAATAATGTTTAATTATAGATAAGTTTTCAATACCTTTGTACTCGGTAAAAATGTTGCTCGCTAAAAAGCAAAACATTATACTCCGTTATAAATTAAATACATGAAGTTATTAATTTTAAATGGTCCTAATTTAAATTTACTCGGCAAACGAGAAGTTGATATATACGGACATCAAACATTTGAAAGCTACTTTGCTCAATTGCAAAAGAATTACCCTAATGTAGAGTTACATTATTTCCAATCGAACAGCGAGGGAGAATTGATAGATAAACTGCATCAGGTAGGATTCAGCTACCAGGGGGTAATTTTTAACGCAGGAGCCTATACCCATACTTCCATAGCTTTGTCGGATGCAATAGCAGCAATAAGCAGCCCCGTAATAGAAGTTCATATATCCAATATTTACAAAAGAGAGTCGTACAGGCATCATTCCTATCTTTCACCGGTTTGCACAGGTTCTATTGCCGGATTTGGTTTATACTCATATAACCTGGCCATTGAGGCATTTCAGAAAAAAACATAACAATATATTTTTTGCACAAAAAAAACATTTGAAATAAATAAATTATTTAATGAAAAAGTTTACAAAAATTGTAGCTACAGTGTCAGACATGAAGTGTGACCATGATTATGTGAAAAAACTAATCAAAAGTGGAGTTAACGTGGTGAGGTTGAATACTGCACACATGGATTATGAGGGGCTTTGCCGTGTTATTAGCACCGTGCGGTCAATTTCAGAAAAAGTAGGTATATTGGTAGATACCAAAGGTCCTGAAATACGCACTACCAATACCGAAGACGGCAATAAAATTATGGTGGCAAAAGGCGACACCATATTGGTTAAAGGCAGCTCCGAAACCTTATCAACCAGAGAGTGCATCTGTGTTTCATACGATGACTTTGTACAAGACATGAGCATTGGTGGTGACATCCTCATCGACGATGGTGAAACAGCGCTCAAGGTTATAGAGAAAAAAGATGATCATCTCGTTTGTACCGTGGAAAATGATGGCGAGATAGGTGGCCGAAAAAGTGTGAACGTACCCGGTGTACGTATCAACCTACCCTCACTTACCGAAAAAGATATCCGCTTTATAGGGTATGCAGCCGAACAAGAAATAGATTTCATAGCCCACTCTTTTGTACGAAATGCTTCCGATGTAGCCGATGTTCAGAAAGAACTGGATCGCCTGGAATGCCCTGCCAAAATAATTGCTAAAATTGAAAACCAAGAAGGGGTTAGCAATATTGATGAAATATTGGAGTGCGTTTACGGTGTGATGATTGCCCGGGGTGACATGGGAATTGAAATTGCCCAAGAAAAAATACCTGGAATACAACGTCAGTTGATACGTAAGTGCGTTGAACGCAAAAAACCCGTTATCGTGGCAACACAAATGTTGCACACGATGATTAAGAACCCTCGCCCTACGCGTGCCGAGGTAACCGATGTTGCCAATGCGATTTACTATCGTACGGATGCTATTATGCTTAGTGGTGAAACCGCGTATGGCGATTACGGTGTTGAAGCGGTTAAAACCATGTCGATGATTGCCCGCGAAGTTGAGGCAGCCAAAGATAACCGTAACGATATACCTGTTACCAGCACCTCAAAAAGCAGAACAGCCTACCTGGCTGACACGGCAGTGAAAGCTTCAGATGACCTTAACATTGGTGCGATACTTACCGACAGCTACACAGGCAGAACGGCTCGTTATTTGGCTGCTTTTCGCGGAAGAACACCTATTACAGCCTTATGCTATAGCAAAAGAACAGCTCGCGAATTAAGCCTATCGTACGGCGTATCAGCTAAGATTATGGAACATGGTGGAAGCAAAGAAGAAATTATGATTAAAACCATCAATAAGCTTAAAAAGAAAAATATTCTGGAAGACCATGAACAAGTTGCTTATCTGGGTAGCAGTTTTGGTATTGGCGGAGGCACATCCTTTTTGGAGATTCTTACGGTTGAAGATCTCATGAAAAGAACATTAGAAGAGATGGATAAATAATTTTCAGCTTATCAGATTTGTTATAAAAGCTGCTCCATAGGGCAGCTTTTTTTATACAATTAACTCTTTACTTTCCGGTTCTATTGCAAGCCGGTCCGCCATTTTATAAACCATAGCGCCACTACTCCGCTACTATTATGCTACAATATTTTTGCGAACCCTACTTTTTAGCTATTTTTATCGCAGCATTAAACTATCGATATGTTAAAACTTCAAATCATATTAACAAGCCTATTCTTTGTGTGCGCATCGTTGTGGTCGCAAACACGCACTACAAAAGATTTTACAGAACATACTTTTGAAGTGTTTCCGCTAGGCAATCTGCAGCGATTGGATATTCAATCGAAACATGCACAAATTAGCCTGAAAAATTGGGATAAAGATTCTATCAGCGTAGAAACACATATTGAAATATTAACAGACAAGCCCAACCTATCCGGTGAAATGCTGGATGAAATACGTATCAATACCGTATTTTACGCCAACACCCTACAAGTAAAAACCAATTTGCCCGGCAACTTTAACCGCACCATACCCTATAAAATAAAATACAACATATTTCACCCCAAAAAACTGGCACTCAACATTGAAAACAGTCACGGTAAAGTAAGCATAGAACAGATGCAAGGCGGAGTTGTTGCCGGCTTATCCTATTGCGATATTGATATTAATAACCTTATACCTGCACATGACTCTATAAACAACCACATTGAGTTATTACATTGCAAAGGAACAATAAGCAACGCAGGAACAGCAACGGTTCGCATCGAAAATTCTGATCTTACCATGGTATCGGCCAATAAGCTGAAAGGAAGCACCGCCTACAGTAGGATAAATTTAAATGCTGTTACCGATTATTCCTGTTCGTCGAATGTTGATTACCTTAAAATAGGCACTTGCCAGCTTATTAATCTAAAAACGCTCAATAGCATTATCCATGTAAGCAATTTTGGAGAGGATGCCCTGTTTGAGTGTGAAAAAGGTTCGCTCAGCATAGCCAACCCAAATGATCACTTTGAACGTTTGCGTATCAATAACCACCAGTGCCCCACCAACATACAATTAAACCCTCATACCACCTATACCATTAACGGCGATATCAAAGATGGTAATTTTGTGCATCCTGTGCAGGATAATCTGCAAGTTTTCAGAGATAACAGCAATATATCCATCTCCGGCCAGGTAGGGAACGACCCGGATACGGAAACAAAAGTTATTGTTTTTAATCGTGAAGCCGATATCGAATTTTATTAACGCTAAAGATACAACTGATGACAACTAACGAAAAGTTATTTTTGTTGCGAAACAAGATGCTTAGCATGGGCATTGATGCCTATATAATACCGAGCAGCGATCCGCATATGAGCGAATATACCGCAGGACACTGGAAAAGCAGAGAATATATTTCGGGTTTTAGCGGATCCGCAGGTACAGTTGTTATTCTGGCCGACGAAGCCGGACTTTGGACAGACAGCAGGTATTATTTACAAGCCGAAAACGAACTGGCCGAAAGCGGTATAACACTATTTAAAGCAGCCGAACCCGACACTCCCGACTATGCCGATTGGATTGCCGAAAGATTAAACCCCGGCAGCACTTTGGCCTTCGATGGAGAAGTTTTTTCCATTGAAGATGCCCGTAAATTATCCAGGAAATATAAACACTATGGCATTGGCATAAATCCCTCACTAAACCTTTTGGATGATATTTGGATAGATCGTCCACCAATTCCGGATAACAGTATATTTGTGCACGATAAAAAATATGCAGGTGCTGATAGGAACGAAAAAATTGAAGACATACGCAAAAAAATGCGCCGGCAGGACGCTTCGCATTATTTAATAACCGCGTTGGATGAAATTGCCTGGACACTGAACCTACGCGGAAGCGATGTAAGCTACAATCCGGTTTTTCATGCTTACCTTATCATTTCGTTGGACGGCGTGTATCTATTTATTGATACGTTTAAAATAACCACCGACATAGGCAAAGAACTGGCTCGGGACGATATCAGCGTTCACTTGTATACCGATATATTTAATTGGATTAATGATATGCCGCACGAATCAGGTTTATTATATGATCCATCAACCACTAACGCAAAAATATCTGCCCAGATACCGTCGGAAGTAATAAGAATAGAAAAAGCAAGTATTGTCAAAGATTTAAAAGGTGTAAAAAACCCAACGGAACAAAACGGATTTAAATCAGCCATGCTAAAAGATGGTGTGGCAATGGTAAAATTTCTGTACTGGCTGCAACAAAATGTACCGAGTGGGGTGGTATCTGAACTATCTGCTGCCAAACAGCTCAAGAAATTCAGAGCCGAAAACGAAAATTATAAAGGCGAATCCTTTGCCCCAATTTCCAGTTTTGGTGCACACGGAGCTATTGTGCATTATAATGTTTCTAAACAAAATGATATACCGCTTACATCTGACAACTTTTATTTGATCGACTCAGGCGGACAATACCTTGAAGGCACCACCGATATTACCCGCACCATCCATCTAGGCCGACCAAGCGAAAAACAACGAGAAGATTTTACCTTGGTATTAAAAGGCCACATAGCGCTTGCAAGCACTTGTTTTCCTGAAGGTACCAGAGGAGTGCATCTGGATACATTGGCACGCAAGCCCCTTTGGTCTAAAGGTTTAAATTATGGTCATGGCACCGGGCATGGGGTAGGCTGCTTTTTAAATGTACACGAAGGCCCGCAGGATATTAGACCCAGGGACAATGGCGTAGCCCTTAAAATAGGGATGATTACATCCAATGAACCCGGCTTGTACCGTGCCGGTGAATATGGCATACGTATAGAGAACCTGCTACTGGTCAGTGAATCGCATAGCACCGAGTTTGGGGATTTTTTTAAATTCCAAACGCTCACCCTCTGCCCCATCGACTTAAAAGCAATAGAAAGTTCTTTGCTCACCTATGAAGAAAAAAAATGGCTTAACAACTACCACCGTAGCGTATTCGAAAAGTTATCTCCACTATTAAGCACTGAGCTTAAGGATTGGCTGAAAGAACAAACAAAAGCCATTGATTAAAAACGTTATTCATAACAACATATGCTGTCAGTCTGTATTCCTGTTTTTAATTACAATATAACACCGCTAGTGCATAAACTGATGTATCAGGCCAAGGAAAATAACCTGGACGTTGAAATACTTATTATGGACGATGGCTCGGAGGATCGGTATAAAAACACAAACCGTAAGTTACTGTCGATACCTGAAGTAAAATACATCGAGTTAAAAAAAAATTTAGGGAGTGCGGCCATCAGAAACAGGCTGGCACGGGAAGCCACGCATAATCAAATCTTGTTTTTAGATAGCGATTCGGATATTGCCGATGATTTTATTGCGACTTACATTCCCTGCCTGTCTGCCGATTTGTCCATTATTTACGGGGGCAGGGTTCATCCAAAGCATTTGCCTTCCGCCGATAAATCATTGCGCTGGAAAGTGGGAAAAGCGAAAGAAGACCATAGTGCAGCCCTTAGAAGCCGGGTGCCCAACAAAAGCTTTATGTCGAACAATTTTTTGGTGAAGAAGGAACTCTTTAAAACCGTTCGCTTTGACGAAACCATACAGCGATCCGGGCACGAGGATACGATGTTTGGTATGGAGCTCGAAAAAAAGGGAATACAAATTATTCACATTGATAATCCTGTTGTACATATCGGACTGGAAAGTAACGAAGAGTTTATCCGTAAAACAGAACAAAGGTTAGAAACATTAAAGTTCCTTACTAAACGAAACAAGGACAAAAAGCTTATGGAAAAACGCATAAGAATTTTAAAATACCACTATTTGTTGCATAAGTATAAATTATCAGGTTTATATAAAAGCCTTTTTAGAGTATTTGGTAAAAGGCTGGAAAAATGTTTGTATGCCAAAAACCCTAGTATGCTTGTTTACGATATGTACAAATTGGGTTACTATAATAATTTAGATTAGCGCTGGAGTAAATAGGATAAATACCGAGCGTCAGTAGCAAAAATAAATGAGCTTATTTTGTAACAATGCGCCGGCATCAAAAATCAAATCAAAACCAACAGAAAATGAAATTTGTAAGAACCTTATTTAAAGTCTCCTATTCCGAAATATTTTTATTTCTGTTATCAATACTCCTTCTTACCAATGTACCGGTATTTATTTTCACCTTGATAAAAGGAAATCCCAGCCTGTTTTTAAATGATGCATCCTGGATAATGCAACTGCTATTTCCTTTAGCTTATTCACTTATTTTCACCGCCGTAAACAGAAGAGGCGTTTTAAAGGTAAGCGCATTCGACGACCAAAAAACAATAAACCAAAAGATCAAGTCTGTTCTATTAAAAAAAGGTTTTATAGCCACAGACGCAACTAAAGCGAATCAAAAATATATAAGAAAAACAAAGTTGGACAGATTATTGAATGCTATCCTGAATCAAGATATAGATATAAAAATCACCGACAATGAAGTTTTTATTTTCGCCAGAAAAAATATGCTTGATTCAATTAAAATGAAACTCAAATTCAACACAATTTAAAAGTAAACAGTTTTATGAACACAAAATTAATACTTCGGAGCTTGAGTATTTTACTGATAAGCTTACTATGTGCCAATGGCATGGCGCAAGGTTATAAGATAGACGTTACATTAAAAGGCTGGCAAGATACCACCTTAATATTGGGCCATTATTTTAATAAAAAAATGCTGGTAAACGATACTATTCAAATAGACAGCAACGGAAGCGGCACCTTTACGGGATCGAAAAAACTCCCCGGCGGCGTGTATATTATTTATATGCCCGATAAAAGCTACTTCGACCTGATTATTGACGATCAACAACATTTCGCAATTACAGCCCAAAAAGAAAACCCGGTGCAAACTTTAGTGGTAAATGGAAATAAGCAGGAAAAAGCTTTTAATGATTATCAAAAATTCATCTTTGACAAACAGGCTACAGCGAGTGCGCTGCAAAAAAAGTTAAAAGAAAAGGGGGAAGCCCACCCGGATTCCGCAGCCATTTGGCGTAAGCGTTTAAACGAACTTTCAGCTGAGGTGAACTCCTATTGGGATACTATTTTAAGCGAACATGAAGGTACTTTTTTAGCCTCTTTTGTTAAGGCCATGCGCGATATTGAAGTGCCCATGTACAACGATACCAATCTGCCCGACTCGGTAATTCAGGTTAAAAGGTATCAATATTACAAACAGCATTATTTCGATAATATGGATTTAAGCGACGACAGACTGTTACGCACACCATTTTTTACCGGAAAGCTCGAAAACTTTTTTACCAAAACCGTTGTTCCCATGCCCGATAGCATCGTAAAAGAAGCGGTACGAATAATCGAGATGGCGAAGGACAATAAGGAAATGGAAAGATACCTGATACAGTTTACTTTTAATATGGCCAACGAAAGCAAACAAATGGGTATGGATGCGGCCATGGTGGCTTTGGGCGAAAAATACTACCTTTCGGGCAAGGCCGACTGGGTGGATGAGGAGTTTATTGAAAAACTAAAAGATCGCATCACAAAACTAAAACCCAACCTCATAGGTAATCAGGCACCTGATTTAAAGATGCAATCGTTCAACAACCAAAGTTTTCGCCTGAGTGAAGTGTATGCCCCATTGACTGTGCTGGTTTTTTGGGAAACGGACTGCGGGCATTGCAAAAAAGAGATACCTGCCCTTAAAGAACTGGTGTGGGACAAATACCACGATGTGGGCGTTAAAATATTTGCCGTGTATACCCAGCACGAAACCAAAGCATGGAGCGAATTTATTACAGAACATCAACTGGAAGAGTGGATTAATGTTTATGACCCGTACCACCAGAGTAACTTTCGTAACCTGTACGACATTTACAGTACACCGGCCATTTATATATTGGACGAAAACAAAACGATTATTGCCAAACGCATTGGAGCCGAACAAGTTCCGGATTTTATAGAGCATCATCTTAAATCCTCGGGTCATACTTATTAAGGTGCAGTAATTGTCATGTACTTAATAAAAGGTGGTGTTCGCAGTTTTTAGCGGGTCGGGCTAATAACAGATGGACAGGAAACAAAACAAATCCGGACTATAATGGCGCTGTAATTTAATTATGTGCTTTGGCATAATTGAAAGTAAACAACTAATAAGCATATTTTCAGAAATTTGCGAACCAAAATTCATTGAAATAGTAGTAAAATTTAAAATGAGCAAGTATCTTATATATCTAACAACATGCCTGTTAACGCTAGTATTAGTATCGTCGTGCGAAAATAAAATCAAGGATATTCCACCTTCCGAAATATACATCAACATGCCCTTGGGTGTTTACGAAGTTAAAGTGAATGACACTATAACTCTTTCGCCAAAAATAACCTACGACATCAACTCCACGTACACATGGATGCTGAACAATGAGCTTGTTTCGGAAGAAAAAGATTTGCGTTTGATACCCAAATCTTTGCAGTATCTGGAATATACTTTTTCTGTAAAAAATGCACGGGGCGCGGTGGATACCCTAATCCCCGTGCAATCCATGTACCTTATCGATTTTGATGAAAAGGAATTGGCAACGGATAGTTTTTGGGTAAACACAAACAACATTAGCTCCTTTGTATCCGATAAAATAAGGTTTGAAGTAAATGGTAACAGTACAAGCGAAAACTGGACAGGCTTTACCTATTCTAACCTTATCGGAAATAAATCATCCGAAGATATGGAGAAATTCAGCGCGTACAAAAAGCCACTCGAGCGTACTACATCCATATTCGGCGTTATTATGCTCGATGCCTATGGGGGTAGCATTTCACTGGAGACTGCCGATGGAGAAGACCATCTTTTTAAAAGTATATCCGTAAACAATACCTACTACGTTTACGATGCCATACAAAACGGCAAACACGGTTCAAAACGATTTGGTGGAACCATGGGCACCGAAAAAGATTGGCTCAAACTTACTATCACCGGGTTTAATAAAAACGGTACCCAACGGGGCAGTGTGGATATAATGCTGGCCGATTACACTACCGGCAGCAACCGCAATAACAGCATCCTTGGCGAATGGACCACTTTTAACTTACAAAGCATAGGTAAAGTATCCCGAATGGAATTTGTGATGACTTCTTCGGACCGCGATCCGGACAAGATAAACACACCACCTTTTGTTTGTATCGACGAGATAAAAATTATTGAATAAGCCATTCATTAGGGAGTTTTTTGTCTTATGTGAAGTCCTCACATCCATTTCCCTGAGGCCTATTGACTACGATGGCTTAACCTTTTTATTCTGTATCTTTGTCCTATGAATACAACCAGCCTCTATATAAAAAACATGGTATGCAAGCGCTGCATAAAAGTAATTAAGGATGAACTTAGCAACTTAGGCATAGAAGTGGAAAGTATTGAGTTAGGACAAGTAATTGTTAAATCTCCACTCAATGAGCCTAAATTATCCGAAGTACGGAAAATGTTGCATGCCAACGAGTTTGAACTTATCGATGATAAAAAAAGTAAGTTGATTGAACGTATCAAAACGCTTATAATCGAAAGAATACAGCAGCCGGGTGAAACCTCATTAAACATGACCAGCTCCGAAATTATCTCGAAAGAAATTGGATACGATTACTCCTATCTCAGTCATCTTTTTTCTTCGGTTGAAGGCATTACCATTGAAAGGTATATCATCAATCAAAAAATAGAAAAAGCCAAAGAGTTATTGGTGTATAACGAGTTTACATTAAGCGAAATTGCTTTCCAATTGGGTTATAGCAGTGTTCAGCACCTCTCGAGCCAGTTTAAAAAGGTAACGGGACTTACACCGTCGCATTTTAAAACATTAAAAGGTAACAAGCGCAAACCACTAGACATGGTTTAATCCCCGTTTGATCCCCCATTTTATGAATACTTTAAAAAAATAAGCTGTATCTGGCTATGTCGGTTTTTTTTGCATTAATAGCACTTACTATTTTCGCAGCTACCTTTTTTATTGTGCCGCTACCGGCAAAGCCAACTCATCGAGCATTTTTTTAAGTGGCTTATAAAATGCTTTAAACCGTTTTTCGTCTTCCTTTTTTACCGGTGCTACAGGTGGTGCCTTTATTTTTAAAGGGTCAATGGGCTTGCCGTTTTTATATACTCGATAGTCCAGATGCGGACCAGTTGACAAGCCCGTAGAACCAACGTAACCAATTAATTGCCCCTGTTTTACCTTAGTGCCTTTTTTTATTCCTTTGGCAAAGCCATTCAGGTGCATATAAACTGTGGTATAAACGCTATTGTGCTTAATTTTTAAATAATTACCACCGCCCCGCGCTTGATAGCCTTTTTGCGAAACCCTACCATCGCCAATACTAAAAACGTGAGTACCCTTGGGTGCAGCATAGTCTACTCCATGATGCGGTCGTCTTATTTTTAAAACCGGATGGAATCGGCTGTTGGAGAACCGGCTGCTTATCCTTGAAAATTTCAAGGGGGCTTTTAAAAATGCTTTTCTTAAGCTCTTCCCATCTTCATCGAAGTAATTATAGGTAACACTGTCTTCCGGAAAGTTAAATGCATAATAATTATCGCCTCGATGGTGGAACAGCGCAGCCTCAATAGAGCTGATGCCCACCGATACCGAATCCACATAATTTTCAGTATACATCACCTTAAAGTAATCCCCTTTTCCTATCCCAAAAAAATCAACTGTCCAGGCGTATATGTCCGAAAGCTCCAAAGCCATAACAGGGTTGGTGTTGTTTTCTGTCATAGCATTCCACAGCGAAGAGGTAATAGCTCCTGTAGCTGTTTTGGCCACTTTACGTACCGGCTTTTGGCCAAGGCTTATACCGGCGGAATCGCTCAGGTTATATACGATATAGTTTATCTTATCTATCTCGTAAACAAAGTAATGGGCGGTTTGGGCAGAATCGCGACCCATGAATACAGCGTAAGGGTTGCCCACCTTAATTTTTCGCACATCAAAAACTTCCTTGCTTTTTTTGGCTAACAGGTCGATTTGATTATACGGTATTTTA
The DNA here is from genome assembly GCF_900182605.1 of Saccharicrinis carchari. NCBI lineage: Bacteria > Pseudomonadati > Bacteroidota > Bacteroidia > Marinilabiliales > Marinilabiliaceae > Saccharicrinis > Saccharicrinis carchari. The sequence goes on along the minus strand of NZ_FXTB01000001.1, from coordinate 427,746 downwards.
TATTTAAGCAGTATAGTAGCTAAAAACTCATTACGTTTTACGGTATTGTTTTCTACTATAAAAGAATCTACAGGTAAACCGTATTTTAAATTTAACGGCTTCATTTTCGGCAGAACAGCCAGCGAATCGAATTTAGTTTCTTCCTCTTCACTTTTCTTCTTATCAGCATCACAGCCGCTAATTAATAAGATAATTAGTGAAAAAAGGAATAAACGAGGAATGTTAATAAAAAATCTTTGCGTCATCTTATTCAAATGTTGTTGTGTTGTTGTGTTGTTGCTTGTTAAGAAAAGGCGCAATGTATATAATTTGTGTAAAAAATACTAATGAAACCCCGTAGGGTATTGTTAAAGGTTGTTGTTCAGCGATGGAGGCACTTGTTTTCTATGCCCTAATCTCTTCGAAACCCGGCCCATATACGCCTGCAACAGTACCCATTGTTACAAAAGAATCAGGATCAATATCTCTGATTATTCTAAATAGTACGGATGAAGTACGCTTTTTGGCAATCACCATCAGAATTTTCTTTTCTTCACCGGAGTACCCCCCTACTCCATCTAAAATAGTAACGCCTTTGCCGGCCACATGAACTATCTGGTTAGAGATTTCCTGGTATTTTTTACTGATGATAAAAAGCTGAACGGTAGATTTATTACCCGATATTACCATATCGATGGAGTATCCGTAGATAGCCATGGCGATAAATCCATACATTACTTTTTCTATATCGTGAAAAACAAAGTAAGACGAAAGGATGATGACAACGTCCATCATAAGTAAAAGCCTGCCTAAACTTATATTCCGGTACTTATTTATGATCATGGCAAGGATATCAGTACCGCCGGTACTGCCGCCCTGAACAAAAATAAGACCGGCACCGGAGCCCGCCAAAGATGCTCCAATCAAAGTGGCCATAAAAGAGTCCTTTACTACGGGACCATCAAATTTGGTCATCAGAAAAGATAAGAAAGCGGCAAAAACCACTATGCCGTAAACACTTTTTACCCCTGATGAAAAGCCCAATATCTTAATAGCCAATAGCACCAATACAACATTGATAACAAGCACGGTAACTCCAACATCCCATCCCCATAACAAGTAAAATATACTCGACAGACCTGTTACACCACCTCCAACAATTCCGGAAGGAATGATGAAGCCGGCCCATCCCACACAGGCCATAAAAAGGGCAAAAGTTAAAACAACATAGGACTTGCCTTCTCTAATTAGTTTTTGTTTAATCATTACCAAAAAATCAGTATGTTAAATTTTCGGCAAAGTAAGGTAAAGGTAATGAGATTAACCCACTACCACGTTGATTATTTTATTAGGTACAATGATGATTTTTCTCATGGTTTTACCATCGAGCCATTTTTGTGCACTATCATGGTTTTTAACGGCTTCCTCTATTGCTTCGCGGGTAGCATCTACAGGCATTTCTAACTTAAAACGCATTTTACCATTAAACGATACCGGATAGGTAAAAGTAGACTCTACCAAATGTTTTGCCTCAAAAACGGGCCATTGTGCATCACATACCGTGGTTGTTTTTCCTAAGTTGCGCCAAAGTTCTTCGCCAAGGTGCGGGGCAAAAGGAGCTAAGAGCACGGTGAGCGGTTCCAATATTTCGCGTTTATTGCAGCTCAATTCGTTGAGTTCATTTACACATATCATAAAAGCACTCACACAGGTGTTAAACGAAAAACGCTCTATATCGTCGGTAATTTTTTTGATAGTTTTGTGCAATACTTTTAACTCGTCCTTGCTTGCTTTTTCGTTAGACACATTTAACACATTCTGCTGATCGAAAAACAAATGCCAGGTCTTGCGCAAAAACTTATGTACTCCATCAATACCATTGGTATTCCAGGGTTTGCTTTGCTCCAATGGACCTAAAAACATTTCGTACAAGCGCAGGGTATCTGCTCCGTATTCCTCTATGATGTCATCAGGATTAACTACATTAAACATCGACTTGGACATTTTTTCAATAGCCCATCCGCAAATGTATTTCCCGCCATCATTGTCTTCTGATTGGTCTTCCAAAATAAACTCCGCATCTTTATATTCAGGATTCCATTTACGAAAGGCATCTATATCAAGCACATCGTTGTGTACAATATTTACATCCACATGCAGCGCGGTAGTTTCATATTGATCGCGCAGGTTATATGATACAAATCGATTACTGCCATTAATCCGGTATACAAAATTGGATCTGCCTTGAATCATACCCTGGTTAATTAGCTTTTTATATGGCTCATCTTTAACCACATAGCCCCTATCATACAAAAATTTATTCCAGAATCGCGAATAAATCAAATGGCCTGTGGCATGTTCGGTACCACCAATATATAAATCTACGTCCTGCCAGTATTCGTTCGCTTCCTTACCTACCAGTGCTTTATCATTTTGCGGATCCATGTAACGCAAATAATACGCTGAAGAGCCTGCAAAGCCAGGCATGGTATTCAACTCTAAGGGATAAGCATCTTTGTAAACCCAGTTTTTGGCTCGTCCCAATGGAGGCTCCCCTTTTTCGGTAGGTAAAAACTTATCTACTTCGGGTAATGTTAAGGGTAAATCGTCTTCGCTTATCATTTGTGGCATACCATCTTTGTAATAAACCGGAAAAGGTTCGCCCCAATAGCGTTGACGGCTAAAAATGGCATCGCGCAATCGATAATTGATTTGCACATCGCCTACTTGCTTTTCGCGGATATACTCTTTTGTTTTGGCTATGGCCTCCGGAACGTTTAAACCGTTAAGAAAACCGGAGTTAATCATGGTTCCCGCCTTAGAATCTTTGGAATCGTTCCAGGTTGCCGGGTCGGTAGCTTCTTCACCTTCGGGCAGAACCACTTGCAATATAGGCAGGTTAAAGTGTCGGGCAAAAGCAAAGTCACGGGAGTCGTGACCGGGTACGGCCATAATTGCACCGGTTCCGTATCCGGCCAACACATAGTCCCCTATCCAAACCGGAATTTCCTCACCCGATAAAGGATTAATGGCATAGGAGCCTGAAAACACACCGCTTACCTTTTTCACCTCGGCCTGACGCTCCCTCTCCGTTTTTTTATTGGTTTCGAAAATATAGGCATCTACTTCGTCGCGTTGTTCGGAGGTGGTTAAGGCATCTACCAATTCGCTTTCGGGCGCCAGCACCATAAAGGTTACGCCAAACACGGTATCGGCCCGGGTAGTAAATACCTTCATCTCAACATCGGAATTTTTTACCTTGAATATCATTTCCGCACCTTCGCTCCTGCCAATCCAATTGCGTTGTATCTCCGTTAACGATTCTGTCCAATCAACGCTGTCCAAACCATCTAATAACCTTTGTGCATAGGCCGAAACACGAAGCAACCATTGGCGCATCACCTTTTGCTCTACAGGGTGGCCTCCGCGCACTGAAATGCCTTCCTTCACCTCGTCATTGGCCAATACCGTTCCAAGTGCAGGGCACCAGTTTACCATAGTATCGGCCAGGTAGGCCAGGCGGTAGTTTAATAATATTTCTTGTTGTTGTTTGTCAGATTTTGCCTTCCATTGCGCAGAGGTAAACTCCAGCTGCTCCGTCTGGGCTATATCCAGACCTTGCGTGCCACTTGCATTAAATGCCTGAATTAATTCAGCAATGGGTCTTGCCTTTTTTGCCTGATTACAGTAGTAGCTGTTAAACATCTGTATAAAGGCCCATTGTGTCCAATGATAATAGGATGGATCACATGTTTTTATTTCCCGATCCCAATCGTAGCAAAAACCTATCTTGTCCAGTTGCTCGCGATAGCGGTTCAGGTTTTTTTCGGTGGTAATAGCCGGATGCTGTCCTGTTTGAATGGCATATTGCTCTGCGGGTAAACCATAGGCATCATATCCCATGGGATGCAAAACATTAAAGCCATTGAGCCTTTTAAAGCGGCTGTATATATCCGAAGCAATGTAACCCAGTGGGTGGCCCACATGCAAGCCCGCACCGGAAGGATACGGAAACATATCCAACACGTAAAATTTTGGTCGGTCTTTGTCTATATCTACTTTGTAGGTTTTATCCTTTATCCACTGCTGCTGCCATTTATTTTCGATGGCTTTAAAATTGTAATCCATATTGTTACGCGTATATTTTTTTATGAAAGCCTAAAAAAACAAAGGCTTTAGGCATGAAAGTGCGAAATTATAAAATCTTTTTATAAATTTGCCCCACTTTAAACGATAGCTTGTATCAAGTAATAAATATTTAGCAGTTTAAAAAATATTGGCCCTATAGTTCAATGGATAGAATACTGGATTCCGGTTCCAGCGATATGAGTTCGAATCTCGTTAGGGTCACAAAAAAAGGAAGCATTTTATAGGCTTCCTTTTTTTTTGTAAATCGTATTGTGTAGTTAAATCTGAAAAAAGTAACCTGGGGAGTATATTATATGCAAACTGTAATAAACACTGCTATGCTTTATTGGTAGCGCTATTAATGTAAAGGGAAAGCTAAACGGACATAACTCAGGGGAAAGAAGATATACAAAACATTGCATGCCCCGGAAATTAATTCTTTGGGAAATGGCAGCTAATTGAATAGCGGCACGAGGTAAAAAACATATGGTACAAAACTACCTATGAAAAACTAAAGTTGCCTGCAAAATTAGGGTTAGATAGAATAAAAAACCCCGCAGCAAATTATATTTGCTGCGGGGTTTTTGTATTTTATATTGTTATACGTCCTTTAGCGTCGGCGTTTGCCTCCACTATAAGTTCCACCGCCTTTGCTGCGGTATGCATCATCAGCTCTCCCACCTTTCTTGTTGTATCCGCCGGTGCTTCGTCCGCTCGCATAGCCACCTTGACCGCGACCTCCTTTTTTACTGTAAGCTCCTTCTCTCCTTCTCCGGCCGGTGTTATCAGAGGGTCTTGGGCTTGCTATCTCGGCGTGTAATTTCTCACCTTCAAAATCCTTTCCTATAACCGAGTTAATGACATCAGTTTGCGTACCTTCCTCTACTTCAAAAAAGGAAAAGTTGCGAAGCACTTCAATCTTACCAAAACCAACTTTCATACCGTTGGTGCTTTCATTAACCAATCCCATCAGTCGCTGAGGTGTCATCTCATGTGCTTTTCCAATATTGAGATACACACGAGCATAATTGTCGTTACCTCGGCGTCCGCCACTTACTCTGGAACCGCGCTCAACATCTTTTTTGTAAACATTTAAATCTTTGGCATCCTGATAGTAAGCTAAAAATCGGTTAAATTCAGCCGACACAAAGCGTTTAATTAGCTCTTCTTTATCTAAGGCTTCAAATTTTTCGATAATCTGTGGCAAAAACTCTTCAATCTCGCTGTGGTTTACCTCTACATTCTCTAACCTTTCTGTAAGGTGCAGCAACTGCTTTCCACAAATTTCGTTTCCGGTGGGTATCATTTTACGTTCGAACTTAATGCCCGAATTACGTTCAATCATCTTTACCCTTCCTGATTCCTTGGTATGTATGATGGCAATACTGATACCTGTTTTACCCGCGCGTCCTGTACGTCCGCTTCGGTGGGTGTAGGCTTCAATATCGTCGGGCAGATTATAGTTGATTACGTGGGTCAGGTCGTTTACGTCAATCCCTCTTGCAGCCACATCGGTAGCCACCAATATTTGCAGATTACGCCCCCTAAAGCGGTGCATTACCTGATCACGCTGTGCCTGCGACAAATCGCCATGTAAAGCATCTGCATTATAACCATCGGTCATAAGCTTTTCTGCTACCTCCTTGGTTTCCTGGCGGGTACGGCAAAAAACAATGCAATAAATGTCGGGGTTTATATCCGCAATTCTTTTTAGTGCCAGATACCTATCACGGGCATGTACCATATAATAGATGTGCTCTACTGTTGTGGCTCCGGCATTTTGCTTGCCAATTTTTATTTGCATCGGGTCGGTAAGATACCTCTTGGCCATACTCTCGATTTCGCGGGGCATGGTGGCCGAAAACAATAAGGACTGTCGATTGTCAGGTGTGGTTTCGATAATGGCATCGAGCTCTTCCTTAAAGCCCATATTCAACATCTCGTCTGCCTCATCCAAAACCAACCATTGCAACTTATCCATTTTTAACAAACCTCGCCTGGTCAGGTCATTTACTCTGCCCGGTGTGCCTACTACAATATGGGTACCTCTTTTCAGGTCCTTTATCTGTTTTGATATATCCGCTCCACCATAAACCGCGGTAACCTGTAAGCCTTTAACATACTTACCAAAAGCTTTTATATCCTTTGTAATCTGTAAGGCCAATTCGCGTGTTGGGCATAGCACCAAAGCTTGCACACTGTTGTTCGAGACTTCAAGTTTTTCGATGATGGGCAAACCAAAAGCAGCTGTTTTTCCTGTACCGGTTTGTGCTAAAGCCACTAAGTCCTGATTGGTATCTCTTAATCCGGGTATGGTTTTTTCCTGAATGGGTGTGGGGTTTACAAAGCCAAGTTCGGCAACAGCTTTTAGAATTTCGGGCGATAAGCCAATTTCTTCAAATGTAATCATAAAAATTTTTCCTCTTTTTACCAGTCCGCCCCGCCATATTATCCATACATTCACCTGGAAAAGAGAAGCCCACTGATTAATCGTTTTGATATGAATGAATTATGCCTTTGCATAAAATCGGGTGCAAAAGTAGTGTTATTTTATTTGTGTATGCGTAAAATGATTGTTTTTTAACAAAAAACATTACCAAAACCCACGCTACCAACAGCTTAAACCAGCATCCATTCATAAAATTAACATTCATTTTTCTTTCTCATTATTTTATAGATGGCTAGATGCTAGAAATTAGAGGTGAGAAGTGAGAGGTGAGAGTTTTAGAAGTTAGAGTTTAAAGCTAGATACAAACATATAACTATCAACATGTTAATAGAAAACTATATGATTTAGAAAAGATCTCTTATCATCAGACTTTTAAAAAAACTAGCGAAATGATGAGATTAAGTGATTACTAAAAAATATTTTAATGAAATTTCACATGCAAACTCGTGTATTTCTTATATTTTTGTGCACCTTATGGAGAAGGCATCAATTATTTTCAGGCGTTTTTTGGTTTGGCGTGTTAAGTACATCGACCAACGTAATTTTGTGCTCATATTAAGTTTGGTTGTGGGTATTTTGAGTGGCCTGGCTGCGGTATTGTTAAAAAATACCATATTTGCCACCCACCATTTGCTTACCGGAGGCTTCAATATCGAAGACCAAAACATATTATACCTGGCCTATCCTGTGGTGGGTATATTCATAGCTGTTTTATTTGCACGTAAGGTGGTAAAGGACGACTTGGGCCACGGAATATCCAAAATACTGCACTCCTTAAGTAAAAAGGGAGGTAACATCAAATCGCACAATAATTTTTCCTCCATTGTGGCCAGTACTTTTACCATTGGTTTTGGTGGTTCGGTTGGAGCTGAGGCCCCCATTGTAATGACTGGTGCATCTATTGGCTCATCTCTGGGGCGTTTGTTTCATCAAAACTACAAAACCATCACCCTACTGATTGGTTGTGGGGCTGCAGGCGCGGTATCGGGCATCTTTAAAGCGCCTATGGCCGGACTGGTGTTTACCCTGGAAGTACTTATGCTTGGCTTGAGCATGGCCTCTTTGGTTCCTTTGATTATATCGGCCTTTAGCGCCGCCACGGTGGCCTACTTTTTTATGGGCGACGGTGCCGAATTTTACTGGCATCTGGAAAATCCTTTTATCCTTAACAATATTCCATTTTATATAGGTTTGGGCATTCTTGGAGGGCTCAGTTCATTGTACTTTAGCCGTACCCTGATATGGAGTGAAAACAAGTTACAAAAAATCAAAAATCCGTATATACGGCTTCTGTTTGGGGGGCTTGTGTTGAGTATCCTGATTTATATTTTACCCCAGCTTTACGGCGAAGGATATACCACTATTACCGCATTTTTAAACGGTAACAAGGATATTGTTTTCGACAACAGTTTGTTTTATCAGCTTCGCAATCATGAATGGGCATTACTCATTCTATTGGGTTTACTTATTCTCTTTAAGGTTTTTGCTTCGGCGGCCACCACAGGTAGTGGCGGTGTTGGTGGGGTATTTGCACCCTCCTTATTTACCGGAGGGGTGTTGGGTTATTTTTTCGCCCGTGTGGTTAACGCAACCGGTTTATACGTTTTACCCGAGAGTCACTTTACATTGGTAGGCATGGCGGCCGTAATGGCCGGTGTGCTTCATGCCCCGCTCACGGCAATATTTTTGATTGCCGAAATAACCCATGGATATGAATTGTTTGTACCATTGATGATGGCCTCCACTATTTCGTACCTCACCATCAATTATTTTGAACCCCACTCCATATACACCAAACAACTGGCACGCAAGGGCGAGCTGCTGACCCATCACAAAGATAAAGCAGTACTTACTTTAATGCGTTTAAATAAGGTGGTTGAAACGGATTTTTTACCTGTAAAATCAACGGATACCCTGGGTGCTCTGGTGAAAGTAATTGCAAAGGCAAAACGTAACCTTTTTCCTGTTATCGGTTCCAAAGGTCAGCTAAAAGGTATTGTTGTGCTCGACGACATACGCGAAATAATGTTTAACCACAATTTGTACAACAACACCACGGTTGAAGACGTGATGCAGGTGCCCCCCGCTTTTCTCGACATTAATGAAAACATGGATTCGGTGATGAAAAAATTTGAAGAAACAGGTGCCTGGAACCTTCCCGTTATTGAAGACGGAAAATATATGGGTTTTGTATCCAAATCGAAAATATTCTCGGTTTACCGTAGGGTATTGATGCACTTTACCGACGAGTAATTTTTAATTCAAAAAACAGATTGAAATTAAATTATGCATATACATCATCTTATAACTATTTTTAATTATGAAACGCGACGATAAAATATTTGAATTAATTGAAAAAGAACATCAGCGCCAACTGAATGGCATTGAGTTGATTGCTTCGGAAAATTTTGTGAGCGAGCAAGTAATGGAAGCGATGGGGTCGTATATGACCAACAAATATGCCGAGGGTTACCCGGGGGCACGTTATTATGGTGGTTGCGAAGTGGTAGACCAAAGCGAATCATTGGCTATAGAGCGTTTATGTCAATTATACGATGCCGAATATGCCAATGTTCAGCCACACAGTGGAGCCCAAGCCAATATGGCCGTATTTTTGACCGTATTAAATCCGGGCGATAAATTTTTAGGGCTTAATTTATCGCATGGTGGTCACCTGTCCCACGGTTCGCCTGTAAACAGTTCGGGTATTTTGTATGAGCCTATTGCTTATGGCGTGCACGAAGATACCGGTTTGGTAGATTACGATATGATGGAAGAGAAAGCACGCGAGCACAAACCCAAGCTTATTATTGGTGGTGCTTCGGCCTACTCACGCGAGTGGGATTATGCACGCATGCGACGTTTGGCCGACGAGATAGGGGCTATATTTATGGTAGACATGGCTCATCCGGCCGGACTTATTGCGGCGGGATTATTGGATAACCCGGTTAAACATGCCCATATTGTTACTTCTACAACGCATAAAACATTACGCGGCCCACGTGGTGGTATCATACTGATGGGTAAAGATTTTGATAATCCCTGGGGAAAAACCACCCCCAAAGGCGTGGTACGTAAGATGTCGTCTTTATTGAACTCTGCGGTATTTCCCGGTATACAAGGGGGGCCATTGGAGCATATTATTGCCTCTAAAGCCGTTTCATTTCTCGAAGCCCTTCAACCCGAATACAAACAATACCAAACGCAGGTTCTGCACAATGCCAGGGCAATGGCCAAAGCATTCATAGACAAAGGATACAAAGTGATATCAGGAGGCACCGATAACCATTCGATGCTGATAGATTTGCGTACCAAGTTTCCTGACCTGACCGGTAAAGTGGCTGAAAATACCCTGGTAAAAGCCGACATAACCATTAACAAAAACATGGTTCCGTTCGATAGCCGCAGCCCATTCCAGACTTCGGGAATTAGGGTAGGTACAGCAGCACTTACAACGCGTGGATTAAAAGAGGAGCACATGCCTCCCATCGTTGATTTTATCGATCAGGTTTTATCAAATACGGATAAACCGGAACTTATAGCTCAGATAAAAGAAAAAGTTAATGCCATGATGCATGTTTTTCCGTTGTTTGCCTATTAAAATCAACCCAAATAAGGCCAGAAAAATTGAGGTGATATAGAAGTCTTATAGCCCCGCATTCCCTTTCAGTTAGCAAAGAATGCGGGCTTTTTGATTAAGGACATCTACTTCTTTTATTGTTCAGGTCAGTTGCCATAATTCTAGTTCTATTTGAGATAGGCCTTCTGCTTAAAGTCTTCTTATGCGAAGTGCATTGGTGATAACCGATACCGAACTAAAGCTCATGGCTGCCGCTGCAATAATGGGGCTCAGCAAAACGCCAAAGAATGGAAATAAAATACCGGCAGCCACGGGCACGCCCAGCGCATTGTAAACAAAGGCAAAAAAGAGGTTTTGTTTGATGTTGCGCATTACCTTGTGGCTTAATTCCCGGGCTCTAACAATACCGTTCAAGTCGCCTTTTACCAAGGTTATTTCGGCACTTTGCATGGCTATATCCGTTCCGGTTCCCATGGCAATACCTATATTGGCCTGCTCCAAGGCTGGTGCGTCGTTGATGCCGTCGCCCGCCATCGCTACTATTTGTCCTTTACCCTGCAAGGTCTTCACTTGATTGTATTTATCTTCGGGCAGACAGTCGGCCTCGTATCCATCCAGTCCCAACTCATCGGCAACAGTTTTGGCGGTGTATTGGTTGTCGCCGGTGAGCATATGTACTTTAATGCCCATTTTTTGTAGCGACGCAACGGCTGCGGCCGAGGTATCCTTGATTTTGTCGGCAACGCTCACAATCCCCTCCACCTTTTTATCAATTATCAGATACATTACGGTTTGTCCCTTTAATTGCCACTCCTTTACTAATTTTTGCTTCGACTCGTCGGGTGAGGCGCCGAGACCCTCCATCAAACGATGGTTACCCAATGCTATTACCTGTCCTTTATAAAGCGCCTGAACCCCTTTGCCGGTAATGGATTCAAACTTATCTAATTGCATAGGCTCAATATTTTTTTCTTTGGCACCTTGCACGATAGCCTCGGCTATGGGATGCTCGCTGTTTAAATCTACGGAGGCAGCCAAAAGCAACACCTCTTCGTCGCTCCGCTCTCCCATGGATTTATAGCCGTTTAGGCTTGGTTTTCCCTGGGTCAATGTGCCGGTTTTATCAATGATAAGGGTTGTAACCTTGTTCATTTCCTCAATGGCTCTGGCATCTTTTACCAAAACGCCCAGCTGGGCCGCTTTTCCGGTTCCTACCATAATAGATATGGGGGTAGCCAGTCCAAGTGCACAAGGACAAGCGATAATCAATACGGCAACCGCATTTACAAATGCATATACATAGGCCGGTTCGGGTCCCCAGGTGGCCCAGATAACAAAGGTGACAAAGGCAATGGCAATTACGGTCTGCACAAAGTATTTGGCCACCGTATCAGCCAGTTTTTGAATGGGCGCACGCGAACGGCTGGCTTTGTTTACTAAAGCCACTATTTGGGACAGCAGGGTATCGCTGCCCACCTTTTCCGCTTTCATCTCAAACGATGTATTACCATTGACGGTACCGCCGGTAACTTTATCGTTTTCTGCTTTATCTACCGGAATAGACTCGCCACTGATCATACTTTCGTCGATAACGGCATTTCCGCTATGGATACTTCCGTCAACCGGAATGTTTTCGCCGGGTTTAACCCTTAATATATCCCCTTCCATTACTTCTTCCAGTGGGATTTCTTTTTCCTGGCCATCTTTGATTACATGGGCAGTTGGTGGCGTAAGATCCAATAGTTCCTTAATGGCTGAGCTTGTTTTTCCGTGCGCGCGGAGTTCCATTACCTGTCCCAATAAAACCAAGGTAAGAATCATGGCAGCGGCTTCAAAATACAGATGTACATTGCCGGCTCCGTCCTTAAATTGATCGGGGAAGGACGATGGAATCAAGAGGGCGAACACACTAAAAACATAGGCGGCACCCACGCCTATCGAAATCAAAGTCCACATGTTGGGCGACCATCTCCGCACGGAGTTCCACCCGCGCTTAAAGAAACTCCAACTGCAATAAAAAACCACGGGTGTGGCCAGGGCAAACTCTATCCAGCCCCATATTTTTTTGGGGGCCACATTTTCAAGATTCAAGAAACTTATCATATCCGACATGGCGATAATGAAGACCGGTATGCTCAAAACTACGGCTATCCAGAATTTTTTCTTTGTTTTTTTATAGGCCTTCATTTCGTCACTTTCGTCTTGTCCTTTTTCCGGCACCAAGGCCATTCCGCATTTGGGGCAATCGCCGGGTTTATCCCGTTTAACTTCGGGGTGCATAGGGCAGGTGTATGTTAAAGGAGTTTTTTGGGATGCTTGATTTTTGACCAAGTCCATTCCACAAACCGGACAGTCGCCATGTTTTTCGTATGTTTTATCGCCCTCGCAGAACATGGGGCAGTAATAATTTCCTTTAAGGATGGGGTTAGTCGATTTTCCACCCTGTTTCGGGTGCTGATGCGCGCTATGTTTCGTGTCTGATTCATGTGTATCGCAACACACTTTTTTCGTATTTTCTCCGCTCACCAAATACATATTACAAACCGGGCATCGACCTTCGTTCGGATATGTTTTATCCCCCTCACAGTACATAGGGCAGTAATAGGCCTTTTGATCTGATTTTTTTGAGTTGGGCGATTTGTGCGGGCTGTGCTTGTTATTATTTTCCATGGTATAGTGTTTTTTTATTCATTTACTGCTTCACGGTTCTGTTTCAGGAACCACTTTTCGCCGATGTAAATTAATAACATGGCCACCAGCGAAATAATCACCACAGGTAAATCGCTTTTAGCCTTCGTAATAACAAATCCTACAAGTACAACTACGTCAAGTACAATAGCCGTAATTACAACGGCCGGCTTAAAGTCAACTTCTTTGTGCAAATTTTTCAACAATCCGTAATGGATGCCAATGTCCATCACCAGATAAAAAATAGCACCGAGGGAGGCAATCCGGGAGAGGTCGAACAAAAGGGTAAGTAGAATGGCCAATCCGGCAATATACACCAACATATGTTTTTGGATGCTGCCGGGCATACCGAGATGGCTGTGCGGGATAAGCTTCATTTCGGTAATCATGGCGGTCATTCGCGATACGGCAAAGATACTCGCTATAATACCTGAAATGGTGGCAATGATAGCCACAAAAACAGTTACCCAAACGCCATATTTCCCGAAAGCCGGACGGGCCGCTTCGGCAAGCGAATAGTCTTTGGCCGAAATAATTTCATCGATGGACAGTGACGAGGCAACCGAAATGGCCATCAAAAAATACAGCACCACACATATCGCTATAGAAATAATAATGGCCCGCCCCACGTTTTTATGTGGTTTCTCAATCTCGTCGCCACTGTTGGTAATTGTGGTGAACCCTTTGTATGCCAAAATGGTAAGTGCCAATGCGGCTATGAAACTTGTTAACGATTTATCGGGCAGTGCTTTGGGAATATTTTCACCGAGACTAAAATCGGCAGCCCACAATCCTCCCAAGGCCAATAACCCCAAACCGGCAATTTTTAATACCGCCATGGTAAACGACGATTTTTCGATAAGTTCGTTCCCTGAAATATTTACGATAAAGGCCACAACAATTAAAGCTACGCCCAGCACTGGCACCCAGTAGGTGTTTTCGCCCACATCGAACAGTTGCAACACATAGGTGCCAAAAGTACGGGCTACTAAACTTTCGTTGATAACCATCGAAAAAGCCATCAACAGTGCGGCAAACGCCGTAAAAATGGATTTACCGTATTCCTTTTTCAAATACATCCCAATGCCACCAGCCGAGGGATAAGCGTTGGAGAGTCTGATGTACGAATAAGCGCTGAACGCAGAAATGATCGCACCCAAAACAAAGGCAAGGGGAAACCACTCGCCCGATAGTTCGGCTACCTGGCCAAGCAATGCAAAAATACCGGCTCCTATCATCACTCCCGTTCCCATAGAAACGGCTCCTGTTAATGAAAGGCTGTTTTTTTTATATTGCCCCATATTTTAAAATTTGGCCATCGTATTTACAGATCCTTCACTTGCGCAAAAAGGATTGATTAAAAAAATAAAAGATAAATGTTTATTGTAGCGAATGAATCACACGTTTAAGCATTTCTTTTACTTCGGTAGCAACCTTGGTTAATTGTTGGTTTTCGACTGCCATCATCGAAGCTGCAGGATCCACTGCCGCCACTTCAATTTGGCCGTTGTCCAGCTCCTGCACTATTACGTTGCAGGGCAACATTAAACCAATCTTATCTTCGTGCTGCAATGCTTTGTGGGCAAAGCCGGGGTTGCAGGCACCCAAAATTTTGTACTTCCGGAAATCAACATCCAGCTTCTTTTTCAGGGTATCGTGTACGTCAATCTCTGTTAAGACACCAAAGCCTTCTTTTTTCAGTTGTTCTGTTGCGAGTGCAATGGCTTCGTTAAAGCTGGTGTTTAATTTTGTGCTGATGTAGTAATTCATGGTTTTTGGTTTTTAGTTGTTTAATTTATTTAAAGATACAAAACTCATTTTAGAATAATAGGTTAATCTTAGTATCTTATCCCAGGTAGTATCTACCTCTACCAATCCTTTTTTCCCTTCTACAGGGCGGGGTACCATGCACGAACCGTCCTTACTTTCCGGTCTTTTTTCTGAAATATCCATGGCTCATTATTTTTAATAAGGAGGTTTTTTGTACCGCCCCAAATGCGTATAAAAAATTGATTTTATTTCCTCCTTTTCATTCTTTGAACTGTTTTTTGAAACATCAACTCTGTAAAATAAGCCCGAGTCAGGAGTTGTCACCTCAAATGTTTCTATATATAATATCCCAATCCTTGTATTTGGAAATTTTAAAAGCATCCATCACCACCTCGGGCATTTCCTTTTCATTTATTACCCTGCATGTGGCTACAAGTAGCATATTTTTTCTATCGGAATTAACAACAGCTTCGTATTGCTGATTGCCATTCTCATAAAATACTTTTGAATGTTTAGCATTTATTTTCCGTACATCTTTTATTTCTACCCCTGTAAAGATGTGAGGATAATCCCTCATCAAAACCGTTTTTTGTTCTTCTAAAATATCCACATCTTTTATCGTTGAATATTCTTGCGCAGATGCGCTTAGGCCATACAATAAAAGTATGAAGCACACCATAAGCTGCCTAAACTTTCTTTTTGTGTCATAATTTTTCATCTCTTATTTGTTTATGTTCTTTTTTTCTGAAATATTTATTGTTACTGTTTTTTGTCGGTTGTTTATCTCTTCTACTCCTGCATCGTATTCCGCTTTTGTAATATCGCCACGATCGTATCGTTCGGTCAGCACATCGATTTCTATCTTTTTTTTGTGCATCAGTTCTCGCCGGTTTCGTCGGTACAAAGTTTTTATCAACACCCAAATAATGCCGGTCAGCACTAACGTGCCGAATATCCAACTCAATGTCATGTTGCTCATGTTTATCATCGTGTTTGCAATTAAAAGTTTTGAGTTAAAAGTGTAAAGTGCAAAATTTTAATATGCATAAAGTTTTTGATTTATGTTTGGCCAAAGAATTTTGCGTTTATCTTATTACCCACTACTGTGTATTCTATTGCCCATCATACACTAGGGATCCACTCCACCGCCATGGGCAAAGACCCCATGTGTTAATGGTGCCAGGCTTAATTTTTCAAGGTAACTTATATCATAAGTTTCAAATACTTTGCCGTTATTGGTTTTATATCATTATAAATAGGCAGGCTTTAGTTATGGGGTTATTGGTATGCGGATAACGCAGATTTTAAACCATGGATAATCGCTGATTTTAAAATCCGTGTTGCTTTTCATCTGTGTTATCCGCGTTCTATTTTCGGAATCAAATCCTGAAATGTGCCTTCCTACATCTGATGGCCTTCGTGGCCTTTATGTTCTTTATGGCCTTTTGTTTCACTTCCTTTTTTAGCTTCAGTGCGATCATACTGACAGCAATTGGGTAGCTTGTCGTAGGTTTCCTTACTAGCTTTCACTTTATCGGTGTCGTGTCCAGCTTTAGCTACGGCTTTATGTACTTGATCTACCTTGCCTTTGTTGCTGTTAAAGGTAAAAGCCAGTACCTTCGTTTTCTTGTTCCATTGGGCATCCGTTACGCCTTCAACAGTGTTAGCTGCTTTTTCGATGCGCCTTTCGCACATGCTGCAATTGCCTTTTACTTCGATTTTTTCTGTTTTGGCTTGTCCAAAAACAGTCATTGTTCCCAATAGGAACATGCTTGCTAAGCTTAACATTTTTGTCTTCATAACATTTTAATTTTAATGATAAATTGATATATACTATAAAATCAACACAACTTGTTCCGCCTATGCGGAAGAGGCATTCTGACAGCACTTTTTTATTTTTTGTGTAATATGTATCATGCTTATCTGTGTGTTACCTGTTTAAACAATTAGGCCTATTTTGGAAAAATAAGATTGAAGGATAACCCTACTCAATCGTCTCCCTGTTTTCGCCGCAACGTAACATGGCATCACCAAAATAGGGGTTTCTGATATCTTCTGTTGCACTGAACCAATAGGCTCCCTTATCTTTTTCGGCCATGGGGCAATACTGGTAATAGGTTGTGGTATTGCTCAGTCCAAAAGATTTAAGGGCCTTGTAGAACGCGAGATTAAATTGGGCAAATTCCTCCCGCTGCTTTTCAATGTCCATTAATTTGCTAATCTTGTCCGTTGTTTTCTCTATTACATCCAGATACTCCATCCAGGCGATATGGGCATCGCCTTTTAACAAGGCCATGTCAACGTTTTGCAAAGCAGCGGAAAGCTCGCCGGCGGCAGTCATCACCGGATGTGGCTCGGACTCAATAAAGGCATCTTTCATAACCAGGTACTTGTTATACACCTGGGTCAATTGCGTTTTGAAGTCGGCGCTAACCTCAAAACTTTGCGGTTCTTTGTCCATCTCCTTATGCGACATCGCTTCATCACCGTGAGTGTGTCCGGCTGTTGCCGGAGTCATCATGCTTGGTTTTCCGGCCAATTGTGCGGCTGCATCGATACTAAAAGTTCCGTTGACCGCTATTTCTTCACCTCCCTGTAAACCACTTTCTATTACAAAGCTGTCGCCCAATGCGGGTCCCAAATTCACGTCGCGCATCATAAAATTTATACCTTTATCTGTCTGTGATTTGACGTAAACCACCGAGCGTTCCCCTGTCCACATGACAGCTGTTTTTGGAACAACAATAGCATTGGTCTGATTGGGTAGGTTTGCTTCCACCCTACCCGATGCAAACATTTCGGGCTTTAGTTTTAACCCGCGGTTAGCGACTTCTATCCGGGCTTTTGCCACCCGCGTCTTGGGATCGATAACCGGATCGAGATAAGAGATTGTGCCGGTAAACATTTCCCCGGGAAGAGAAGCTACAGTAAATTCAACCTTATCGCCTTTATTAATCCAGGACATATCCGATTCATAGATATCAAAAAGCAACCATACCTTTGAAAGGTCCGCAATTTCATAAATGGCTTCACCCCTTCGGACATAATCGCCGGGGTTTACCATTTTTTTGGTTACATAACCCGAAACATCTGCCTGTACATCAAAGGTTTCCCTGGCAGTTCCCGATTGCAATATTTGTTCAATTTGCTGGTCGGCTAACTTCCAGTTTTTTAACTTTTCTTTGGCTGCATTGAAAAGCTGTGGTTGTGTTTCCGCTATTTTCTGCGCTTCAAAAAGTTCCTCCTGCGCAGTTACCAATTCGGGCGAATAAATCGATGCGATCACCTGGCCTTGATTTACATAGTCGCCGGTAAAATTTACCAATAGTTTTTCAATCCTCCCGGGTATGTGCGAGGATTGTGAATAAACCATACGCTCGTCGGATTGTACCTTGCCATTTAGGCGCACTATTTTTACGGGATTCATGGATTCCACCATGGCTGTACTTATACTGGCCAGTTGCATGGCTGTGGACGACATACTGATGGCCATAGGATCAATTTCGCTGTCTTCTTCACTTTCCAACGGAATTAAGTCCATGCCGCAGATGGGGCAATCACCGGGCTCATTTTGTCGGATTTGCGGATGCATGGAGCAGGTCCATATTTGATTTTCTGATTCGGCGATTTTCTGATTCGGTGATGTGCTATTTTTCTGATTCGGTGATTTGGTGATTAGGTAGCCCATTAACACACCAAAAAAGAGGCTAATAGCAACAATTATTATTGTTTGTGTATTTACTTTTATTTTCATGATTACTTCAGTTTAGACGATGAAATTATTTTACTCAATAGTTTTTGAATGGAAAGCAAGTTGGCCTTCATTTGAACGGACGGTGACGGGTAGGAAAGTGCTTTCTCACAAAGCAACAGCCAGTAATCGGTTTCCTCGGCTTCTTTATGGGCTATTTTAAGTTTATGAATAAAATCAGCCCTGCTTTCACTGCTTTGTGCTTCCCTTATATTTGCTCCAATGCTTGTTCCGGATTTTAAAAGTTGACGTGCAATTACGTATTTCCGATTACTTTCTAACAATTCAGAATATTCAATAATCTCCAGAGCCAACTCAAAGCTTAACTCCAAAATCTCATTTTTACGTTCCATCATCATTGTTTTTTTAATCTTCGCAATAATTATATCATCAATCCCCCAGCGTTTATCAACATCCCCACATCAGCAAATCAGCACATCAGCACATCCCCACATCAGTACAACCCCACATCAGCAAATCAGCACATCAGCAAATCCCCACCTCAGCACATCAACACATCAAAAATCATTTTACCGTGATGTATTTTAATTTTGCCAGGGCAATCTGATATTGAACTTGCGCCGTTGCCCTCATTTTTTCGTATTTCAACAATTGTTGTTGCATGCGCAGCACTTCTTCAAATTCTTTTCCCGAATTACCATAAGCGCTAAACAAAAGATTCAGCGCCTGCTCCGATACCCTTGTTTGCTGGTCGTACAGTTCAATCAAATGATGTTGGCTTTGCAGTTCGAACCAGGTGGCTTCGTAATTTGAAATAAGCATGTTTGAGGTCTCTTCTTTTTGCAGGGAATAACTTCCCTGCATGAGCTGTGCTTCTTTTTTGGCCGCCCTGTATTTCTTCCTGAAAATGGGGATGCTCACAGAAACCATGGGCATCAGGACATCTTTTCCGTTGTTTGTCATGTCCCCGCCAGAGTTTTTATCCATGACCATGTATCCCAGACCAAGGCCCAATTTTGGTAGACCTTGTTTTTGCGCTGCTATTTCGCTTGCCCTGCTTGCCTGCTCTTTCAATTCGAGCGCCTCCAAAAGCGGGTTTTCCGCCAGCAGCGATTCCTTGCGGTCTTTGTTGACCACAAACTCAATTTCCAAGGAATCGGTAATTTCCACTGCCGCATTTTCATTTCTGTTAAGCAGTTTGTTGAAAGTGGTAAGCAAGGGTTTTTCTTTCTGTTTGAGGATTTCGAGGTTGGTGGCTGCGTCTTTCAGCATAATATCTACGCGCAACACATCGACCATGGGAGCCATCCCGTTTTTGAATTTTGTGTTGGCAATGGATTTATAGGCTTCCAATATTTCGATGTTGTCCCGCTCGATCTGCTGCCAGCGCTTCAACTCGAACAAAGGATAAAATGCAGCCGAAACCTGGAAATACAGTTGGTTCCGGGCATCTAAAAACGACTGGTATTTGGCTTCTGCCGTTAAGCTTGCCGCATCGGCCTGTGCACCGAGGGTGCCAAACCACGGGAACATCTGGTTGATGCTCAGCTCCGCCCTTTGCGAGCCCATTTTCGGAACTAAATACCCGAACGAAAAAGTGGGATCGGGAAGGGAAGACGCCTGCGGTACTTTTTGCATGGCCGCTTCAAACTCTTTGTATTTGGCTTGTAGTCCAGGATTGTTTTCGGTGGCAGTTTGAAGATAGTCATTAAGATTCTGGGCAACCACAGGTGCCGTTGCTACCGTTGAAGCCAATATCCAGATGATAGAAATTAGAAGATAGAAGTTAGAAGTTAGAAAACTGAGATTAGAGGATAGAGAAAAGAAGAAAGAATAATAAGGATTGGCAATAGGATTATTATTCTTTTTATCTAACCACTTATTTTCAAGCTCTAACTTCTGGCATCCAACTTCCGAATTCGTTTCTTTTATGTCTGTATTATTTTTCATGATTATTTCCAATTTTGATGCAGTTTATTCAGCATTTTTCCAATTTGATCCAACTCGTTGTTGATGGGATTATAAATGGATTGATCCAGATATTTGCATTCCAATGCGAATGCAAGCCAATTTTCTGTTTCAGAGCATGATCCTAAAGCATGAATTAAATGTTGCTTAAAAACTGGCTCATAGATCCTTTTTGCCCATCCCTCGGATATGTTGGCACTTATTGAGCGTGATGATCTATTAATTTGAGAAGTCAACGAGTAAACTTCTTCTTTGGGAAAATCTCTTGTTAACCAAAAAATTTCCATTGCCAGATTGAATGACCGTTTATAAACCTCGAGATCTTTATATGACTTTATCATTTTATTACTGTTTTTTGTTGTTCAAATAGTGTTGATGTAACATCTAAGCCGACTATAGAAGTTAAGGATTTAATACTCAAGAAATCAATGTTTTATCCATTATTAACTGATAACAAGTTTGATCATAAAATCTACTCTCTAATTTCTATTTTCAAACCTCCAACCTCTAACCTCTAACCTCTAGCCTCTAATCCGTCTCTCTTCCCTCATGCTATAAAGCACCGGTACGATAAAATAGGTAATTGCAGCAAAAATCATCCCCCCAAAAGCCGGAATGGCCATAGGTATCATAATATCAGCGCCCCGTCCGGTAGAGGTTAAGATGGGCAGCAACGCGATGATGGTTGTTGCCGAAGTCATTACGGCAGGTTTAATTCTACGGTAGCCCGCTTCCACCACCGCTGCGCGTATTCCTTTCAGATTATCGGTTTTATTACGGGCAAAACTTTGGTCGAGGTAAGTGGCCATTAAAACACCATCGTCGGTAGCAATACCAAAGAGGGCGATAAAGCCGACCCACACCGCCACACTCAGGTTGATGGTGTGCATTTGGAATAGCTCCCGCATGTTGGCGCCAAAGATGGAAAAATCCACAAACCAGCCCTGGCCGTATAGCCATATCATCATAAAACCACCGCTAAAGGCCATGGCTATGCCTGAGAAAACCATCAGTGAAGTAGTGATTGACTTAAATTGGAAGTAGAGTATCAGAAACACAATGACCAAAACCAGCGGTACAATGATAGAGAGGCGTTTTTCTGCCCGCACCTGGTTTTCGTAACTCCCCGAGAACTTGTAACTAATTCCGGCCGGCACGTTTAAATCGCCGGAGTCAATACGTGCTTGTATGGCATTCTGCGCATCATTAACCACGCCTACTTCTGAAAAACCTTCCCTTTTGTCGAACAAAACATAACCCACCAAAAAAGTCTCCTCGCTTTTAATGGCCTGTGGCCCCCTAACGTATTCAAAATCTACAATTTGGGAGATGGGAATTTGTGCTCCGGTAGGTGTAGGTATCAGAATATTCCCCAGCGATTCGGGGTCGTCTCTAAGTTCGCGCGGGTAGCGTACCCTTACGGGAAATCGTTTCCGACCTTCAACCGTTGAAGTAATGTTCATTCCTCCAATGGCCGTTTCGATGGTTTGCTGCACATCTTCCACATTGAGCCCGTAACGCGAAATTTCGTCACGATCAATATTGAGGTGCAAGTAAGGTTTACCAACAATCCGGTCGGCGAATACCGCCTCGGCTTTTACCGAAGGAACCTCTTTCAGCACCTCTTCCAATTCCATCCCAAATGCTTCGATGGTTGGCAGGTCCGGACCATATACTTTAATACCCATGGGTGCGCGCATCCCCGTTTGCAACATTACCAATCGGGTTTCGATGGGTTGCAGTTTAGGCGCCGAAGTAACACCCGGTATTTTCGCCACTTTCACAATCTCATTCCAAATGTCATCGGGCGATTTGATTTCCTCCCGCCAGTTGCGGTAATAATTTCCTCTGGTATCCGGTATCAGCTCCGCAAGGGTTACCCCACTGTGCAAGGCTTCTGTATTGCTTAGTGTATCTCCGGTGCTCAGTATGAAACGGTCGTTTTTATCTACCTTAAATCTTACCCGGTGCCCTTTTTCGTTGAGCATATATTCAGGACGGTAATTAATAACGTTCTCGTACATCGAGATGGGTGCCGGGTCGAGTGCTGACTCAACCCTACCTAATTTCCCTACCGTTAGTTCAACTTCAGGGATATTGGTCAACAACATATCCAGCTGCCCCAAAACTTCGCGGTTGTATTCAAAACCTGAATGGGGCATGGAAGTGGGCATGAGCAAGAAACTCCCTTCATTGAGCGAAGGCATAAATTCTTTCCCGATAGCAGGGAAGGTGTGGGTTAATCCCGACCATACTTTGGTGGTGCGGACATTCCATCCAAGCCCGTCGAAACCTTTGGCTACAAAACCAAAAATGTTGTTGAACCCCATCCAGGTAGTTGCCCCGAAAAGAATTAAAAAGGAAGGAATCAAAAGGAATTTGACCTTATTGTTTAGACACCAATGGAGTATCGGTTTATAAAAATATTCAAGGATTATAAAGAAACCCAATATAATTACAACGAGCAGGGCTACAAATAAAACATTTGTTACCATACTTTTTGAAGGTCCCAGCGGAAGCCAGTATTTGGCCAGTAACCAGATAACACCAATAAGCACAATGATGATTTCGGCATATTCAAGCACCCAATTAGCCCATGATTTAAATTTTCGTTGAAGGGATGCACCGGCAGTAGTTATAGCTTTGTCGCCATCTATCTTCCCTCCTCCAACTTCTAACTTCTCACTTCTAACTTCTAACTTTATTTCTCTGAATTCTTTCACTACCCCTACAAGGCCAAAAGCCAGCAAAATCATTCCCCCCCATGTCTGTCCGGCAAAAAGGGTGGCAATTCCAATGGGTATCAATGTAATATTCAGCCACTTTTTGACTTTTTGACTTTTAATTTTTGCACCAAAAAACCAATGCGCCAGCGTAGGCATAAGAAATAATGAAACGATAAGTGCAGCAATTAGTGCAAACGTTTTGGTAAACGCCAACGGACCGAAAAGTTTTCCTTCGGCGGCCTGCATGGTAAACACCGGGATAAAACTGACAATGGTGGTTGAAACCGCCGTAAATATAGCTGAACTAACTTCGGATGCCCCATTATAGATGGTGGTTATAAGTTTCTGTTCGGAGGGGGACTCTTCAACGTGTTTGATGATGTTCTCAGATAGGATTACTCCCAAATCGACCATCGTACCAATGGCAATGGCTATCCCGGATAAGGCCACAATGTTGGCATCGACACCAAAATAACGCATGGCAATAAAAACCATTAGCACGGCAATGGGCAATAAACTGGAAATTAAGAACGATGCCCTCAGGTTATAAACCATAACGATAACCACCAGAATAACAATCAGAATCTGGAGCGATATGGCTTCTTCCAATGTTCCCAGGGTTTCATAAATAAGACCGGAACGGTCGTAGAATGGTACGATAGTTAGTTGGCTTTCTACCCCGTTGGCCAATATCTTTTTGGGCAATCCGGGCGAGATTTCCTTGATTTTATCTTTTACATTGTTGATAACCTGCAAGGGATTCGCGCCGTAACGGGCAACTACCACGCCACCAACCACTTCGGCGCCATCTTTGTCCAGAGCACCCCTGCGCGTAGATGGCCCCAAGCTGACTACGCCAATGTCCTGAATGCGGATGGGAACATTTTCCTGCACCGCAACCACGGCTTTTTCAATATCTTCTACTTTTTTGATATAACCCAATCCACGAACAAGATATTCGGCCTGGTTAATTTCGACGGTTTTGGCACCTACATCGCGGTTGGATTTTTGCACGGCCTGCATTACCATATGCAAAGGGATATTGTACGCTTTCAGTGCATCGGGATTAACATCGATTTGGTATTCCTGCACAAAGCCACCAATGGATGCCACTTCGGAAACACCTTCGGTACCGTTGAGCCCATATTTTACGTAAAAATCCTGGACGGTACGAATTTCGTGCAAATCCCAGCCTCCGGTGGGGTTTCCGTTTTTGTCGCGGCCTTCGATGGTGTACCAGTACACCTGCCCCAAAGCAGTGGCATCTGGGCCAAGTGCAGGCTGCACACCCTCGGGCAGCAAACCCGATGGCAGTGAGCTTAGCTTTTCGAGAATCCGCGAACGCGACCAGTAGAATTCAACATCATCAGAAAAGATGATAAAAATACTGGAAAAACCAAATATGGATGAACTGCGGATTGATTTCACTCCCGGTATTCCCAACATATAAGTAGTGAGGGGGTAGGAAATTTGGTCTTCGATATCCTGAGGCGAACGACCCATCCACTCGGTAAATACAATTTGCTGGTTTTCGCCAATATCCGGTATGGCATCTACCGGAACGGGGTCGGAGGGCAAAATACCGGTATCCCAACCAAAAGGTGATGTTACGATTCCCCAACTGACGAAAATAAGGAGAACCAAAAAGGTGACCAGTCTATTCTCCAAGAAAAATTTAATGGTACTATTAAGCATAGTTCAAAGATTTGAATTAGATAGAAATTTATTGTGAGTACAATTGGCAAATCGACCCAAGCGTCCATAAGAATGCCTGTGTCAATTCGTTTCTATTTAAATCAAATCAAGTAAACCTGCAATAAAGAAAGTCGGGTTTGTATTTTGGGAGGAGGGTACGAATCAATAAAAGCAAAGGAAGGCTTTGCTTGTGCTGCGGACAAATCGAAATTCATCACAAATAAAATCGGAAACAAAATTTCCATTTCTATCAGATTGTTGTTATCAACAACGATAGGGCTTAGATAATCATCTTCGAGCTCATAATGTAAAGTCTTGTTTTCGCAGCATCCGTCATCGTCACAGCACGATTCGGCTTGTTGATTAATAGATGTATAAACCAGACTGCCGCCACAATAGTGCATAGAAATAGTTACTCCTGCGGTAGCTAACAGCAGAAACATTGCTATTACGATATGTACGGTGGTTTTAAACATCTATTCAATTGTGATTTACAAAACTACGATTTTAATAGTCAAATACAAAGTTAGGCTTCGGTGTTAACAAACTATTAACTTACCGAAAGTGCGCAAGGATTAAGTGCAAAAACAGTAATTAAATTGGCAGTACTTTCCTGTCAATTTTCAAGTCTACTGAAGCCAATAAAACCCTTGCAGTCCATACCATCTGAACTATTATCTTTATAAAATCTCAGGTGGTGTTTTTTCTTCATTTTGCTTATTTATTTTGTCAATAATATTATATTTCGTCTGCCTTTCCTTCCACCTGTCTCTTGCATATTTTTGCATATCAACTATGGTATCGGTTTCATCAATTATTTCAAGGCCAAGCATAGTTTCAATAATATCTTCCATTGTTATAATTCCGTCTAAACCTCCATACTCATCTACAATTATTGCAATATGTTCCTTTTTTTCCAATAGCTTTTCCCATAATGCAAACAACCCTATGCTATTTGGAACTACCACTATATCTCGTTTAACATCTTTCAGTTTTAAATCATGTTGATCTTCTGCCATTTTTTCAAAAACTTCCTGGCGGAATACATACCCGGTTATGTTTTCATCATTTTCAGTATATATTGGGATGCGCGAAAATTTTAGATAATCTTTATTTTTAAAAAATTCTTTTAAGGATAAATTCTCATCGGCGATAGCAACAACAACTCTTGGTGTCATTATTCCCTTTGCTTTCACATTCTTGAGCCGCAGTAAATTTTGAATTATTTTATGTTCCTTATTTGAAAAAATACCTTCATCTGCACCTATATTTGTTAATACTGCAATTTCCTCTCTACTCGTTGTGTGCTCTTGTTGTTTTTTTGAGATTAGTTTTGTGATAACCGCGGACATAACGACTAATGGATAAGTTATGATTATCATTACTTGTATAATCCGAGAAGAAATCATGGACAGATTTCTCCAATAACTGGCACCAATGGTTTTTGGAATTATTTCTGTGATTACTAATATTAAAATTGTTAAGATAGCGGATATAATTCCAAATGACGCTTCACCAAACACTTTAACTGCCTGTGCTCCAACTCCCGCTGCACCCACGGTATGTGCTACTGTATTTAATGATAGTATTGCAGATAATGGCTTATCAATATTCGTTTTTAGATCAATAAATGATTTTGCCCAGGCATTTCCATTTTCATACTTAACAATCAAGAAGGATTGTGGTGTTGAAAGAAGCACCGCTTCCATTATCGAACAGAGAAATGATACAACTATAGCAAGAAATAAATAGAATAAAAGTAATAGCATGTTTTTTTATTCAAATTTACAATATTATGAAATCATTTATGCGCACACCTTCGTTAAAATACCACCTAACGGTTCTTAATCTGCTCGCTACAAATCAGAACCGTATCGTATTTTTTGTAAATCCGACAGATACATGAGGCTTTATTCGACTATGGTTTTACTCTGGCCACAACTCTTCTTTTTTAGGATAAACAGAGCCTGTCCCGAACATGTATTCGGGATCAATTTCCGAGCCTAAGGTGCGGGGATGAGGATCATCACTTGTTTTATTATCAATAGTGTTGCTTACCGGCGTAATCCTGCGGGATAGATTGTGAATAACTTGCGATTAATCAGTTTTGATTGGCAGGAAAAAGGTGCAGAAGCACCCGGTCTAACATATGTGTCTCATGTCATTCACCTCACTTTTTACAAAATAGTCAAAACTAAGCTAAAGGCGTATAACCCAGCGATTCAATGGTTTGTTTGGCGCTATCCATATCAATGTTATTGCCTTGCAATTCTACCGTTTTTGTCGCCAAATTGACTTCCGCCTTATTTATAAAATTCAATTTTTCAAGATTGCTTTCTACATTCGATTTGCAATGGTTACAAGTCATCCCATCTACTTTTATGGTTTTAATTTCCATGATGTTGTTTTTTGGTTGAATTAAATTACGCTTTGCGCTTAGTTTTTGCTGTATGTATCCGTTGATAATTAAACCTGAAAGTAGGATGGCAGATAGTATTTGCCACCAACTCAGGTGTTCGCCATGTTGATGTCCCAGGTGTTGCTGGGCAATTTCTGTAAACCATTCTGTGGGTAGCGCATAATCGATAAGTAGTCCAAAGCCTAAGGCACCAACAATGATGGTGGCTAAATACGTGAAAAGACTTTTTTTACCCAGCACTTTTCCAATCATGGTTATGGTTGCCGCGTTGGATGCAGGGCCTGCCATCAGAAGCACAAAGGCCGCACCCGGGCTAATTCCTTTAAGTAATAATACCGCTGCCAGGGGGATGGTTCCGGTGGCACAGATATACAAAGGTATGGATATCACCAAAATCAGGAGCATTTGGAATATTGGCGGCAGATTGATTACGTTAAAAAAATCGTTGGGTATCAGCACCGAAATAATAGCTGCCAGCACCAGACCTATCACCAGCCATTTGGATATATCCTGTATAAAATCCACAAAGCCGTATCTGAACATATCTTTTATGCGCTGGCCAAGGGGTTTATGCGTTTCCGTGTTTTCCTCGATGGGTGCTTTGACAGTTTCGTTGGTTGTAAATTTACTGGTTATTAAGCCACCACTTACCCCGGTAATTAAAGCCGCTACGGGCCTAATGATGGCAAAAGGCAGGCCAAGCAGCGAAAAAGTAGCCAGAATAGAATCTACACCCGTTTGTGGTGTGGAAATCAGAAAGGATACTGTTCCTCCCTTGGATGCGCCGTTTTTATACAGCGCCGCGCCCGTGGGGATAACACCGCAAGAGCAAAGGGGCAGCGGGATGCCGAAAATAGAGGCTCTAACGGATGACTTTAACGCATTGCCACTAAAGTATTGCTCAATTTTTTGACGTGGCATAAACGCATACAACAAGCCGGCAAAGAAAAAGCCCAATAATAAATAGGGCGACATTTCGCTCATAATAATTGCAAAATCCGTTAAGAATTGTTGTAGGTAGCTCATTACTTCCATAGTTGTATTATTTTAGGATACAAATAACGCAAGAAATCGTTTAATGAGCGTTACATCATTTTTGAAAAGAATTATATCATTTTTGGCTTTTTATAATCGGGCCAACAGAAACTATACGGGCATAACCTTCGAAAATATCAATATCAGCACAAAAGTTAATAGACCGGTAAATATGATCTGATGTATCTGGCGTTGGTTAAATGTAGCTGCTATATGTTTTTTTATTTCCTTCTTTTTTAAATGACCCGCTTGGGCATATCGGGTCATTACTATCTGATATACTTTATAAACCAGGTAACCCAACAATGCTCCCAGTAAAAGTCCACCAATCACATCACCCGGAAAATGAACGCCAAGATAAATGCGCGAATAACTTACAAGCACAGACCATATTAACATAAATGCGGTGTAATATGTATTGCGGAACAACAAAGAGCTAAACACAGCCAAGCCAATAGTGTTGGTAGCATGCGACGACACAAAACCAAATTTACCACCCCGGTACCCGAACACCGTTTTAACAATATCTTTTAATTCCTCATCATGCGTTGGTCGCAAGCGTTCAAAGCCATATTTAAAAATATCGGTAGAAATACGATCGCACAAAACCACCATTACAATCAGTGCCAACACCGTTATCCAGCTCTGCCATTTTTGTCCTTTTACGATGGCATACAATAACACAAGATACATGGGAACCCACACCAAAGTATCCGAGGTGAGCCAAAAAGCCTTATCGAAAAAGGCAGTATGAAAATAATTTAGCCATAAAAGCAATTGTGCATCGAGTTGTAATAGAGCGTCCATCGTGCAAATAATTTGGGGTTTATTTTAAATATAAATAATATTGACCGCTAATATAAAAACAATCCGCTTATTCAACATTGTTTTGTAGATTTGTAATTGGTAAACCATACATAAGAATGACAAAGAAAGTTCTTTTTCTGATCAACCCGGTATCCGGCATAGGGAAACAAAAAACGGTGGAGCGCTCTATTGAAACCGATCTGGACCACGATAATTTATCGGTTGACATCAGTTACACTCGGTACAAGGGGCATGCGCGTGAGCTAGCCGGACAAGCGGTGGGACGTTACCATGCCGTGGTGGCCGTTGGTGGCGACGGAACGGTAAACGAGGTGGCGTCTAAACTGGTGGGCAGCGATACAGCCCTGGCCATTGTGCCAGCCGGATCAGGCAACGGATTGGCTCGTTACATGGAGATACCCATGCGGATGAACAAGGCCGTTCAATGCCTAAATAGTTTTTTGGAGAAAAGAATAGATACCATGAAGGTGAACCAATACTGCTCGGTAAATGTGGCAGGCATTGGTTTTGATGCCCATATAAGCCATAATTTTGAAGGGAAGAGGTTACGTGGCCCACTGGGTTACTTACAACTGATAACCTCCGAATTTGCGAGTTATAAATCCGAAAGTTATCAGCTAAAAATAGATGGCAAAACATATAACCGCAAGGCTTTTTTGGTGAGTTTTGCCAACTCCTCACAGTATGGTAACAATATTCACATAGCACCCAATGCCCTAATTAACGATGGCTTTATCGATGTGTGCATTATTCCCGATTTTGCCAAGATTAATGCACCTGCCATGGTATTGAGTCTGTTGGATAAATCACTTAATAAAAACGATAAAGATGAGGTTGTACGTGCCAAACTGATTGAAATTGAACATCCTACAGAACTCAAAGCCCATATCGACGGCGAGCCCGTATCGCTGGGTAACAAGGCCACCATCCAAATTCAACCTTTATCGCTTAAAATAATAGTACCACCAAAAACACTGATCGAAAACTCTATATTAGATCCCTTAAAAGAAATCATCCCTAATATGGCTGAATCCCTGGGCTTTGATGCGAAGTGGAAAACAAAACTGAGTGAATATTTCAGCGGACTATATAATCCTTAGTAATTGGGTTAAGATAGATTTTCAGGTGAATAACACCTTAACACCCAAATAAAAACTTCGACACTTTATGTCACAACTTAAAATATACCGGGCTTCGGCCGGTTCGGGCAAAACATTTACACTTACTAAAGAGTATCTCTTTTTGCTATTCGCCAATCCCAATAGTTACCTCAACACATTAGCCGTTACCTTTACCAATAAGGCTACCGGCGAGATGAAAAGCCGTATCCTGGAAAAACTATTTGAGATTTCCACAAATAAAACAGACGATTACGTAGCGGATTTAATGGCAGCATTTAAGCTGAACGAAGGAGAAGTAAGGAAGAAGGCACAGGTGTTACTGAGCTATTTACTTCACGATTTTTCCAATTTTTCCGTAAGCACCATCGACAGTTTTTTTCAACGTATCATACGCTCCTTTGCTCGTGAAGCGGGATTGGAGAGTGGCTTTAAAATTGAACTGAACACCTCAGGTATCCTCCAAAAAGCCGTAGACCATCTGTTGATGAAAATAGATTTACCCGAGCATGCTCACCTCAAAGATTGGCTGGTAAGGTTTGCACAACAAAAGCTCAGCCAGGGAAAAAGCTGGAACCTGAGCAACGACCTAAACAGCCTGGGAACCGAAATATTTAACGAGCTTTTTCAGTTGGAGAGTCGTGATATTTTCAACAGCATCGGCAACAAAACCCACTTACAGGATTACCTTAATCAGATACTAGTGATAGTAAAGGATTTTGAGGCAAAGATGCAGAACATCGGACAACAAGGCAGCAGTGTGATAAGCAAAAGCGGATTACCATATGATGCTTTTACAGGCAAAAGCCGCACACCACTTAAATATTTTGAAAAACTGAAGGAACTGCGCGATTTTGAACCCACCGCTACCCTACTTAAAATTATAGACGAACCCGAAAAATGGGGACGCAAGGAAAATTCGCTAGCTATAAATCAGCAGATCGCCGATATCTATCCATCGCTCAACAATTTAATTAAAAAAGCCCTTGATTTATTGGAGCGTGAATTCGAAATCTATAACACGGCAAAGGTTATCGCGCAAAACTATTTTGCACTTGGCATTATCGCCGACATAGCCCGCGAAGTACAAGCCATCTGTCGCGACGAAAATATTTTTTTGATTGCCGACTCATCACATTTTCTGCACAAAATAATTGACCAAAACGACACCCCTTTTATATATGAGAAGATGGGTACGCGCTTTCAGAATTTTATGATAGACGAGTTTCAGGACACCTCGAAGCTGCAATGGCTTAATTTTAAGCCGCTGATAGAAAACTCATTGGCTACGGACCAAACCAGCCTTATTGTAGGCGATGTAAAACAATCGATTTACCGTTGGCGCAATTCCGACTGGAACCTGCTGGCCAACGCCGTGGAGCACGACTTTGCGCAATACGGTAGCCAAACACTATCCTTAGACAAAAACTGGCGTAGCCTTTCCAATATCGTAGCCTTTAATAACACCCTGTTTGTTTCGGGTGCACATGCCATCCAAAACGACTTTAATGCACTTTTTGCCGACCACATACAAGACCAGGCCTTTATTGCTGAATTTGGCAACAAAATTTCGCAAGCCTATGCCGATGTGCATCAGCACACCCCCTCCAACCTTGCTGCGAACCAAGGACATATACGAGCAAGATTTTATGCCCCGGATAAAGCACTGACTTACGATGAACGCATGCTTAGTGATATGGTGCAGCATATTGAAAAACTCGTGGCTCAGGGATACAGGTACAGCGATTTTTGTGTTTTAGTACGAAAAAAAGACGAAGGGGAAACCGTTGCCAACGCACTACTTTCAGGCACCTATTCGGAATCCGGCAACGGCATACCGGTCATTTCCAACGAATCTTTATTTTTATCGGGTTCCTCGGCCGTTAACTTTATGATGGCACAAATTAAATATCTTCATAACCCAAACAACCTTATTCTTAAGGCCGAAATGGTTTTAAACCATCAACTGCTTCATGCACCGGAGCACACAATGCCCATTGAGGTGGGAAAGTTATTTGATTTAGATACAGAAAAAGGTTTTGCGCAACAGGCGTACGAGTGGATAAATCAACTGCTCACACAGCGGCAAAAACCCCTGTTGGAACTGGTTGAAATGCTGGCTTATAATCTACCCCCTGATATTAAAGAAAAGCAAGGTATCTACATACAAGCATTTATCAACTGCACCAACCAGTTTATTAAAGATTACTTCCCCGATTTGAGTGCCTTTATTGAGTGGTGGGACGACAAAGGTAAAACAGAAGCAGTAGCCGTTCCCGACAATCAGGAAGCCATTAAAATTATGACTATCCACAAATCAAAGGGATTAGAGTTTAAGGTGGTACTGATCCCCTACTGCAACTGGAAACTCGACACGGAAATAAACAATAACATTATATGGTGCCGACCCAATAAAACGCCCTTTAACCAAATACCATTATTACCCGTAACCTATACATCGCGCCTGCAAAACACCCAATTTAAAGAGGACTATTTTAAGGAACGCCTTTACCAATATGTGGACAGTCTGAACCTGTTGTATGTTGCTACCACACGCAGCTGCGAAGTGTTGCTCACCTACGGCGATGGTCCTTCAAAAACGTACAAAAAACAACTCAAAAGTGTTTCTGATTTAATGTATCTGACCATAGACAAACAGGTGTATAACAAGCAACCCGGCTTTATCGACCTGGCAAAATACTGGGACAAAGAAAACGGCCTGTTGTGTTACGGCGAAATACCAAAACCCGGGAGAAATAACAACAAAAGTGAAATGGTAAGCGAAGTGCTAAAACCTTTCACTAATAAGTTACTGGACGATGTGCAAATAGCCATAAAAACCGATAGCGACGATTATTTTACTACAGATGGCAAGCAGAGCAAAATAAACTACGGTAAGGTAATGCACGAAGCATTTGAATATATCCGTACTGCCAAAGATATCGATAGCGCTTTAACAAAAATGCTTTTTGAAGGGAAACTATCGGAAAATGAAAAGCAAATATTAAATACACAAATTGCCTCACTCATCAGCAAACCCGAAACCAAAGCCTGGTTCGATCCGGCTAACCGGGTAAAATCCGAAAATGCCATCTTAACAAAAAGCGGCACCTACAGACCCGACCGTGTAGTATTTCTGGACAAGGAAGTGCATGTTATCGATTATAAGTTTGGCGACAAGCAGGAACCCAAATACGAAAAACAGGTAGCACAATATGTACGTCAGGTTAAAGATATGGGGCACAGCAAGGTAAAAGGCTACATTTGGTATGTTACCCTAAATAAGATTGTTCCCGTTTCAACGGGTTTTGTTCAAGGAAGTTTATTTTAGCCCGGATAATTTGTAAATATTTCAGGTTAAATAGTGCTTATTCTATCTTTTCCACAACTACTTTAACAATGTAATCTTTTGGCTTGATCGTTTGATTGAGAACGGGGTATGGAAGTAACTCAATGAGTGTAAGCCTGATATTGTTTATAAGCGTGTCCGTGGCGAATGCAGCATTGGTATGTAAGGTGAAATGCTGTCTACCGCCCTTATTATCAAATACCATATCAAACACAACATGTGCATCACCGGCCCATACACATTCAGCACCCTCGGGACATCTGGAATCGGCAGGTACAGATAGCATCTGCAAACAAAATCCGTTCACCTTATCACAGTATATTTTATCTGTAGCTATTTCAATAGTATCGTTGAATGTATCTGTAACGATTTCTTTTTTCAGATAGAAAATATCCGGATTTTCAGGGATAACGGTAAAGTTGGACAGCTTAAAAGTACGTTCATCCACTTTAGTCAATTGATGCAGAGTTTCTTGTGCTTCTGATTGTTTCCATTTGATAGACATTTGATTACCTTCTATTGCGTAATAAAAAGTATCGTATACCACTTCCATATTAGCAGCATGCACAAAACGTGCTTCATGGGGCGAATAAAAATCAACAAAAGTTAAGATTTCACTTTCTTTTTGTAACCAGGTACCCTTCAAATAGTCAAAATTTACGCTTACGTTCGTGCTAAGGCTAACACTGTGCTGACATGCGGTAAATGGCATAACCAACACAAATAAACAGCTAAGTATTTTTTTAGATAGGTACATATTTTTGGTTTTTTGGGTAAGATAACAGGTTTCCCTGACAAGAAAGAGCTTCTCCAATTCCGCAGTACTTTGCGACAAATAATACTTTTCAGGAGGCCGTTCGCAAGTTATATGCATCTGTCCGGAGTTCAATATATACATAACAAATCATCATTATTACCGATGAAAATTGGCACGAGCTATATTAGGGTTAGCATTTAAGAACCCAATAATAAAGACGTACAAATACCTTAAAGGTTGCGCGATGATAGTTTTTCGGTTACTATTCAAAAGTATCCAAACCGATTATTTTGTATGCCTCCCTTCTGTTTTTAATGAGCGACAACAGAAATACGATACGCTTAGCCTGAAAAAAACATGCATTTTGAATTAATCCCTTTATTAATCGAAAAGGCTTAGTATCTTTATGCAAGCTTTAAAAATATAACTATGCCATATTCCGAAAATAAGAACTCCCTACCCCGTTTTAGTGACATAATCAATGCACAATCCGTATTACAAAACATTGTAAAACACACCCCCTTAGAGCGGAGCAAATCTTTCTCTAACCTATCGGGTTCGGATGTTTATCTTAAGCTGGAAAATTTTCAAACTACGGGATCCTTTAAAGTAAGGGGTGCCTATTACAAAATCAAAAATCTTAGTGAGCAGGAAAAGGCCAACGGCGTGCTATGTGCATCGGCAGGTAATCATGCACAGGGAGTGGCCTTTGCGGCTTCGAGTCTGGGCGTTAAGAGCACTGTGTTTATGCCTCAGTTTGCCCCACCGCTAAAAGTTATCGCAACGCGCGCCTATGGTGCAGAGGTTATTTTGAGCGGCGACAGCTTCGACGATGCTTTTAAAGCAGCAGTAGCCTTCGGAAAGGAATCGGGCGCCACCTTTGTGCATCCTTTTAACGATCCATACATTATTGCCGGTCAGGGCACTATTGGACTGGAGATATTTGAACAGATAAGAGATGTGGACGATGTGCTGGTGCCTATAGGGGGTGGCGGTCTTATTGCCGGCATGGCCATTGCTTTAAAGCAACTCAACCCTCGCATACGCATAATCGGTGTGGAAGCCGACGGGGCACAGTCGATGAAGCTGTCAGTTGAAAAAGGGAAAGCTATTACCCTTAACTCGGCCAATACCATAGCGGATGGCATTGCTGTTAAATCGCCGGGAAACCTGACCCTGGAAGTGGTGCGCGAATTAGTGGACGAATTGGTGGTGGTGAACGATGCCGAAATGGCACGCACGGCATATCTGCTACTCCAACGCGCCAAAATACTCACCGAGCCCTCGGGCGTGGCCGCAATGGCAGCCGTATTGTTTCATAAAACCAACACCAAAGGACGAAAAGTTGTGCCTTTGGTAAGTGGAGGAAACATAAACATGTCCATATTGGAGCAAATATTAGACAAAGGGGTGATGGACGATGGCATGCGCGCACGCATACAAGTGCTGATACCCGATTTAGCCGGGAAATTAAAATTAATTGTCGCAATTTTAGAGAGGATGAAAGCCAATATCCATGAGATAGAACATGAGCGCTCTACTACCAGCGTTCCCGTGGGGCACGTACAAGTAACCATTACCTTTAATCTGCAAGATTCGGCACAACTGACTAACATACTTAGCGAGCTTGACCTGCAGGGGATGCAATATCAAGTGCTTACATAAACAAAAACTCCGGCTGCGAATCCAGGTCGCGCCCGGAGTTTTAGCCTTAATCTCTCGTATAACTGCAGGACACATTTAAAAGGGACTGGATAATCCTGTGCAATTACAAATAATAACACAGGGCGAAGAGCATGTATTTAGGGAACGATTATGATATATACGATGCTTGTATTGATCCGTTGTAAATTATTAAAAAAACTAATTTATCATGCAAGCACTTCGATTTCAAAAAAAGTAAAAAAGAGTTTTCAAATTCTACAACGAGTACCTTAGTTATAGTTATCTGTCCTCCTTTCCTGCTCGTATTGCCCTATCGGATACTAACGCGCTTCAAAATCCGTAACTACAACTTGCAAGTCACCGGTTTAGTAACCCCGTTTATTTGGCAGGACTGGCCTCCGATTTAAAAGGATTATTGAAAAAACGTGCACCAAAAGTAACAATGGCTCCTACGGATACGATAATGGACTGCAGGCCGCTCAGAAATTCCTGTTGGGTTACAAACAGGAAGATGAGTATGGCTACGGCCAGTAATTTTATGGGCAAGCTATATTGGCTCCAACCGCTGGCATGGCTGGCACACAAAATGGCATTGATCCGCTTCACTTCCATTTGTTGATGGGCTACAAAGTGGGTGAAGCTGAGATTAAACAAAGATAAATATCTACCGTTGCATACCAGCCCTTTGTTAATCAGTTCGCTTACTACGCCTTCTTTGTGCATGTTTATCACGTGGTCTTCGGATATATCGTACAACACAGACTTTTCATTATTGCTGCAACTGTTCCAAATTTTTTGGTAGTAACTTAAAAAAACAAGGTGGGTAACATATACATTGTAGTCATTAATAACACCATCCGTTTTGTTATCTTCAAACGAATCTTCTTTTTCCTTTAAATCATGATAACAGGAAAGTAAAAAGGCATTCTTTCGGACCTCGCGGTTGAGCCATGCCAATTTCCCTTTAAAAACATGTTGGCTGGCACTGCTCTCGTCGAGTTGATCTAATAAGGGTATGTAAGTCAGGGAGAAACCCGCTAACAAATTTGTAAGCTGATGCCTAAGCGCAGCTATTTCAGGCTTGTTGTCGTTTATTTTTTCCATCCACCCTTGCAGTTCTGCCACACTCACCACCGGATTGTCGAAACACACAATACTAATGCTTCGGTACAGTTTTTTACTGAGTAATTGTTTCATGCGCAGCAAAAATTCTTTTAGCTCCTCCACTTTTTTGAACATACCATGTTGCCAAAACAAATACAAATCCTTGCCCGTAGCGTCAAATTTAATAAACTCCCCGCGCTGATGGCGGTCGTGGAGGGCAAACATTTTTGCCCTATCAGTTTTCAGCACCGATTCAAAAAGCTGTTCATCGGGCATCGCAACTAGATAACGTTTAGCACCTTTTACCGGCCTGGCTATGCTTTTGTTGCCAGCAAGCCTATCCCTCCTATATTTATATTGGGGGAAAAGATAAAGGGCTATTTTAGGAAAAAAGGATATATATAAAATAATAACCAATATCCAGCCTACCACAAAACCCCTAAACCTTTTTATTAAATCCCATGCACTCACGGCATCCATCTCTAAGGCTGAATCTGAACTAAAATATGGATATCCGCCCGGTTTAACCCGGAGTTTCAGCTTATCATTGGCGATAGAATAAACATACAAGCTATCGGCCGAACTGATGTAATTTGGTTTAACCAGGTTGCCCCTGTCCTCTATTTTATTATTGATAAAATAAAGAACCGACCTTACATCGCCAAAAAGTTGTACATAGTTTTCGGTGGACAATATCCTTAACTTACCACTACCGTTGTGTCTTGTATCCGTTGTACGTAATCCGTGTATATGGTTATAGTATTTTCCCCGCTTGTTCAGTTCATCCACCACCAGTTGCTTATTCTCCTTTTCGAAACGATTTTGGCGTTCAATCAGTTTATCGGCCACATATCGCTGCTGATGCATAAAGTGCAAAGTTATTTCCTGGTTAAAAACTACCGTATAAATGGTAAATAGTGGCACAAATATGGCCGCCATGGCAAAAGAAAAAATATAGGCAAAGTATACTTTAAAACTCCACTTCGGGTTCCATTGCTTTAACCATTTACTTTTTAGAATATAAAACAGCACCAGATTTATAAGTAGTAACAGACCTATGGCAAGCACGATGGACCACGATTTAAAGCTGCCCCCTAAAAGGTATTCAATCGAAAACAACAAAGCTATCTGGCTTAAAAACGTGATAGACAAATGGGCGAATGTAAAATTACTGTCGCTTGCCTGCATCTCTTTAACATTCCACAAAAACAATCCGGCACCGGCCAATCCAATGAGCCTCACCCAATGGTTCACATAAACTAAATCGTACAACATTAAGGTGGCCAACACAAAAAGGATCAAAAAAGCGCTGTTTAAAATTATCAATCGCGTGTACTTGTTTATAAATTCCTTGTGCGGAAAAAAATACAACAGACTATGTGCCTGATATCTGGAAGGATTGTTCATTTTGTTATACCACCTGTACAAGAACGAAACCACCAACCAAAATAAAAAAATGAGCAAAGCGCTGCCCAATATCATATACGCACTTTGATGAAAAATTTGATAGTAGTCGTTTACGTCGCACATGGTAACCAAAAACAGCCCCATATCACTATCCAAAGGGGCAATGCGCATCAGGTTACGCTTCATTTTATAATCGCAAGAAAGGGTATTGCTGCGGCGGCTTTTTACGGCAGCTTTGAGCAGCGGAAAATGATCGGTTTCCTCAAACAGGTTTTCCCTAAGGTTATTTCTGGGGTTTTGATGAAACCATTCCTTGCCATTTTTATCGATTATACAAAATGAATATCCATAGGGCAACACCACATTATTGAGGCTGTGCATCTCGGCAGTAACACAAATGGCATAATCACTGTTTGGCTGTTTTTTAGAAATCACTACCTGTGGTTTGGCGGTGTTCAAGGAAAAAATAGACTCAAACCCAAAATACTTGCCATTCTTATTAAAGCGATCGGTATTTTGCACGTAATCTCTCTTACTGATGTTAATGCCGGTAGGACTCTGTTTATATTCTTTACCATTCTCCAACACAAAAACAGTTTCCATCGTGTCCTTTAACGATGCGGTAAAAGCCTCCAGCCAATTAATATATGTACCGCTATCCATTTTAGCCATTGCCTTTTTCTTTATTTTGCGCTGAAGCTGGATATTAAGGCTGTTGAAACCCTTACCCAATGAAAGCAGTGTTGATCCGGCAGGTATCGTAAGGTCTGCTACAACGGTAGGATCTGTAACTACATCGGCCAGCACATCCAACTGCAACAACATTGAATCTATCTCGTTGTTAAAAGCTAACTCTATGTCTCCGGACAGTTGCTCCAAATGCTCGCCATGGCCAATGATGTGATTTTTGATATATGTTTTATTGCTTACATAAAGGCTGAAAAAAAACACCATAAAAAACAAACCCGCCCCACTTAACAACAGGGTAATCATGCTTTTTATGGTAAAAGCTTCGCCGGGTGTAACTACCATAAGTTTAACAACCGGGATACCCAGCAATAAAAGGACAATAAAAATAGTTATGGCAGAGATCAATCCCCTATCGAAACCGCGCTTCATACTCAGGTACTTGTTGTTAGACATAAGCCCCACCAAGTGCGTCATCCCAACGGATTGCACGGGGATAATAAATGCCTGATAGTCCTGCCCGCCTATTTTAATCAACAATTGGTTTTCAGATGGGTTTATCAAGCTATAGCCGGCCTTATCTTTGGTTTTAGGTAGTAAAAAACTTTTATCGCTACCCGGATTGGAGGAATTGCCTCCCTCATTTTTCTTTTGTATCTGTACAAGTTTTAAATCGCTCAGATCGGCTGCGGTTTTATAAATGATGGTATCATTGCGAAACACCGCATAACTTTTAAATAATTCTGCCCCAAACACATCCCCAAACAATTGCTCCTTACGTATAAATATACTGTCTGAAGGATCCTCATGAGCCACATTATACGATATACCGCGCAGCAGATACCAGTCTTCCTCCGTACTCTTCGCATCTAAACTTGTTCTGAAAGCCGCGTGCAATTCCTCCTTCTTTTTTTCTAGTTTGTTTAGTTCGTTTATTTGTATGCTTAGCTGTTCGTTCGCCAGCTTTTCTGAGTTTTTAGAACGCAAATGCTCGCTAAGCTCTTGTAAGTCGGGATTATAAGTAAGCGGAGGAGTCGGTACTATGAGTATATCCTGAATACTATCTATCCGATCCTTTTTTTCCTTGATAGCATTGTTAATACCGGTAAGCTCAATAATCAGTGGCTCGATGTATTGGGCACGAATATCCTTTTCTTTTTCGGCCAAATCGCTCGCTTGCCTGTATAGCACTTTAAAAGCGCGACGTTTCACCTTATTTTCCTTAACATTTTGAGTATATATATAATACAAGCCCATAGCCAATATTATAAACAATGACGTAGTTAACAATATACCGAATCGCTTACTTGGTGACTTAGCCATAAATCTATTTTTACTGATCGCATTAAAGCCTTATGGTAGTGGCAATGATAGGATGTTACGAAAACAATCTTACATTGACCTAACACCAGTATCAGATACAAATATCTTATTTATTATATCTATTGTCAAGTGGGCTCGGGAAATACATTCGCCATCAATCATATAGCTTGATAGCATAGGATAAAGTTTAAACACTAAGCACCCTGGTTTCCTGCAGTAAAAAAAAGCTTTATGCTAATGCCTACACATCCCCCAAGAGGTGCCTTACTGTATACCTGATGGCTACAAGGTAGGAACACGACAAAAAAAACCGCATAGGCGCAACTCTTATGCCAGTGCTTCCACGCGCCCACTTCTGGTTTTAACGCTTGCAAAGTTGCCTCCGGACGGATGGCACATAACGCTCGCAGAAACACCACGGTTCTACTTATTGAAAATACTATATTCCTCTCACCCCGGAAAACCTGCTCCAAAGAATCACGAACCAGACAATGACATAAATGATACTACCGCTGCTGTCGTCGAAGAGGATTTTTTAGTCCGGAGGTACGCTGTGTTATCCGAAAAACATCAACTATTTTTTCACATTAGTTAAAGGTACCCCGGTGCACCTTGCACAAATACCGGGCTTGCCGTTCATGGCTAATGTTTTTAGCTTTGTTGTATTTAAAAAAAACGTCGGTTTGAATAGCACCTGGTATCCATCCAAAATTATAAAATAAGAAAAGTAAATTACCCCTTACCATAAAACTAAAGACCCACTTCATAGGCTTATGAGATGCGTTGTGCATAACTCTCAAGGCAGTGGCCATAGTTCTGTTTTAAGAACCTTAATTTATTTACCCCCCACTTTTAATAACATTCGGCATCCTTTCACAATTATTTTCCAAAATATTTTTTTAACTTGAAGCACCTTTCATAAATACAACTTTTTATCATCCTATTATTACTTCTAAAAACTCTTTCCTGGTATGAAAAAACTCATTTTATTATGCATAGTACTCACAGGTTCGCTGGGTGCTTCAAGTCAAATTAGCGCCAAGCTGATGCGTTATATGGATGTTTCGGACACACAGATAACCTTTGTGTACGGTGGGGATATTTGGCTGGTTGCCAAAGATGGTGGCACAGCCATGCAAATAACCCACTCCCCCGGCGAAGAATCATGGCCCAGATTTTCGCCCGACGGCAAGGAGATTGCTTACACGGCCAACTATAACGGCAATGCCGATGTGTATGTGATACCTGTTACGGGTGGCGTTCCGGTACGTGTTACCTATAATACCTATTCGGACCGAATGATAGACTGGCATCCGGATGGCCAACGATTGCTTTTTGCTTCGGGGCGTAATAGCGGTATCGGTCGCCTCAAAAAATTCTTTATGGTAGATAAAAACGGCGGATTACCACTGGAACTCAATATCCCCTATGGCGAGTTGGCTTCTTTCTCGCCCGATGGCAGCAAGCTGACTTATATCACCAAGATCACCGAAAACTATCCATTTAAAAGATACCGTGGCGGATTGACCTCCGACATTATTATTTACGATTTTAATACCAATGAAACACAACGTGTAACCACCCATGAGGCCAACGACGGCAAACCGGCATGGGTGGGCGACAAAGTTTTTTTTCTGTCGGATCGCGACACCAACATGCGCTTAAACATTTGGGAATATGACACCCAAACCGAAGCCATAACGCAGGTAACGGATTTTGATGATTTCGACATTTCGTTCCTGTCGGGGCATGATGATGAACTCGTTTTTGAAAAAGGAGGCGAGCTATTTGTGATGAGCACCCCATCGCAGGTTGCCACACAAATAAATGTAAATGTAGTGAGCGACTTGTCTGCCGAAATACCCCGGCTAAAAAATGTAGGTAAAGAAATCCGCAACGCATCGGCTTCGCCCGGTGGCAAGCGCATCGCCTTTGAGGCACGGGGCGAACTTTTTAACGTGCCGGTTAAAGAAGGGTTTACTTTGAATATAACCCAATCGAGCGATGCCTTCGATCAAAACCCAGCCTGGTCACCCGATGGTAAAAAAATTGCCTACTGGAGCGACCGCTCCGGCGAGTACGAAATATGGTTGCAGGACAGCCAAAAACAAAGCCCACCCACACAACTGACCAATCGGGGCAAAGGCTTCGGATATACAATTCACTGGTCACCCGACAGCAAAAAAATAGCCTTTATGGACGAAACCAACACCATTGCTATTATCGATGTGGCCAATGGCCAACTAACCATGGCCGGTAAAAGCGAATGGAACATCGGGCACTGGAACAGATACGGATTTTCCTTATCGTGGTCGCCCGATTCCAAGTGGTTGGCCTACAGCTTAGGGCAGGAAAACGCGAACGGAGCCATCACCGTATTTGATATCGAAAACAAGCAGGAACACCAAATTACGAGTGGTTTTTACGACGACTCGGATCCCGTTTTCGCCACTGATGGTAAATATCTATTTTACCTGACCAACAGAAATATGAATGCAGCCTATTCCTCGCTGGGCGACGGCACCTGGATATATCCCAACTCTACACAAATAGCCGCCATCGCTTTAAAACAGGATACCCCTGCCCTATTGGCCGCCAAAAACGATACGGTAGAAATTAAGGCAGATAAAAAGGGCGACGATAAAAAGAATGAGGATACCAGCAAAAAAAAGAAGAAAGGAATAAAAGAAAAAGACGAGGACAATGGAGATAAAAAGGATAAGGGCATTAAAGTGGAAATAGATTTGATCAACACCGAAGCACGACTTGAAATACTCCCCCCTAAAGCGGGTAACATTGGCGGCATAGCGGCTTTTGACGGTAAAGTGGTTTATTTGCGGCGCCCCAATACCGGCTCCAACGACAAGGAAAATACCTTGTACCTTTTCGACCTTAAAAAAAAGGAAGAGAAAAAGATTATCGATAATGTAAGTGGAGTTAGTATCACCGCCGATGGCAAAGCCTTGCTGGTAAGAGCCAAAGGCAAGTATGGTATCGTAAAACCCGAACCCGGGCAAAAGATAGACAAGCCCATCCCCACCTCCGATATGACCATGAACTGGGTGCCCAAAGAAGAATGGAAACAGATTTTTACCGACACTTGGCGCCGCCATCGCGACTTTTTTTACGATCCTAATATGCATGGTGTAGATTGGGATGCGCTGCGTATCCGCTATGGCCGTTTGGTTGAAGATGCCCGCACACGCTCCGACATCAACAGTCTGCAGGCCAGCTTAGTGGCCGAACTTAGCGCCGGACACACCTATGCCGGTGGCGGCGACATGGAAAGAGCACCCTCCCTGGGTGGCGGCTTTCTGGGCATCGACTGGGAACAGGAAGGTAATTTATTTAAAATAAAACGCATCGTGAAACCGGCTGCCTGGGATACCCAAACCCGTTCTCCCTTTGATAAACCGGGCGTCAAAGCCAAGGTGGGCGATTATATTCATTCTGTTAATGGGATTAGTTTAAAGGCAGCTATAGACCCCGCCGCATCTTTTGAAGGGCTGGCCGGAAAAACAGTGCTGCTCAAGATATCCTCTACGGGCAAAGCCAAGGATGCCAGGGATATAATCGTAAAATGCCTTACCGGTGGCGAAGAGCGAAACCTGCGTTACCTGGAATGGATAGAAAACAACCGCATGATGGTGGACAAACTATCCGACGGTCAACTGGGCTATGTGTACATGTCGAACACATCAAGCCAGGGACAGATGGAACTGGTGCGCATGTATTACGGACAACTGGACAAAAAGGGGTTTATTATCGACGAGCGTTTTAATGGCGGCGGACAGTTGGCCGACCGTTTTATGGAGCTGTTACAGCGTCCGGTAAACTGTCATCTGCACTGGCGCCATGGCAAAGACCACCGCAGTCCCGTTAAAACCAACACAGGCCCCATGGGCATGCTCATCAACGGCTGGGCCGGATCAGGCGGCGACGGACTGCCCTGGGCTTTTAAGACATTAAAGGCCGGTCCTATCGTAGGTGAGCGCACCTTAGGCATATTGGTAGGTCCGGCTACAGGTCACCGTCTCATTGACGGGGGTTCCATAACCGTTCCCGGAGCAAGGCTCTACGATAATGCCGGCCATTGGTTTTGGGAAGGCGAAGGCGTGCGACCCGACTTTAAAGTGTGGGACGATCCCAACATCCTGATGCAAGGCCGCGACCCGCAAATGGAAAAAGTGGTGGAGGAAGTCATGAAAGAAGTTAAAGAGAACAAGCACTTGATTACCCCCGCCCCACCTTTGGAAGACAGGACTTCAAAGGGGCTACAGAAATAGGAGTTATCGGGTGGCAATTGGCGGATGGCTTCCCGCCTGATTAAACTTTAGGCAACGGGATGGCGTGCGAAGCGTGATCCCGATGCCTTTTATTTATATCACTTCGGGGGCGCTTCGCCCCGG
This sequence comes from Saccharicrinis carchari, assembly GCF_900182605.1. Lineage (NCBI taxonomy): Bacteria > Pseudomonadati > Bacteroidota > Bacteroidia > Marinilabiliales > Marinilabiliaceae > Saccharicrinis > Saccharicrinis carchari. The sequence goes on along the minus strand of NZ_FXTB01000001.1, from coordinate 382,950 downwards.
ATGGCTGGTGACGCTGAATAATTTCTCCTCAGGGCATGACTATAATTTTACCTTTGGCAAATTAAAAATACAAAATCATACCGATGATGATTCAAAACGATTATTAGCGTACGATCTTAACGAAAAACAACATGCCTTTAATGTTCATACGCAGTTTTCAAAAGCCGGAAAATATAATAATTGCATTCTGAATCCATATCGGTATTTACATTTTGAAACGTCATGCCCTTATTTTTTTTAAAATATCTGTCATTTTAACTCCCAAGACAGAACAGTAGTCTCATCAAAAGAATTTAATCTTTACTCAAGAAAAACATGGTACTAATGTTAAAAAATGTATGTTTAGGATATTAATATCTTAAAATACGTTTTTAAAAATCTCATCACACACGAGAACTTTATGACCAGGTTAAAAATCACATTGTACAGCTCCTTAGTACTTAGCTTAAATACTTTTATCGTAAAATCACAGTCGCCGCCTCTTGTAGATTTCACGGGCCAGATAGGTTTGTCTTATGATGCTTACGGTTATTCCGAAGAGAATTATCCCGGTTTCAGACCCAGATACCCTGACAATCTGTTGCGTTTCTCGGCACATGCTACCCTTAGCGCGGGTAAGTATTTCAGTATGCCTTTGGGTATTGATATTACCAATCAAAAAAGCAGTTACTATTTACCAACACTGCCCGAAGAACGTTTTATCGATTATATTCAAAATCCAAGAAATAACATTAGCCTTAACCCTACCTATAAGTGGGCCAAAGCATTTTTGGGCACACAAACCCCATCGTACTCACCATTGACTACCGGCGATATCCCAGTTTTCGGCTTGGGCATAGAGTTAACCCCGGGTTCTTTCCTGTTTTCCCTAAATTACGGAAAATCTCAAATCGGCATTACGCCTTCGCCCTTTGAAAATATTGCCGGCGCATACGAGCAATGGCTGTTGGCATCGCGTATTGGTGTGGGTAAAGAGGACGGGACTAAATTTGTGATGCAGTTCGTAAAGTTGACAGACGAGGTAAATTCTATTAGTGCCAATCCCAACCAACTGCAAGCTCAGGAAGCTATCACCATAGCACCGCTGTTACAAATACGCCTTTCAAAACAATGGCTTTTCTCCACCGAATTGGCTACATCGGTTTACACCGAAGATGTTTTAGGGCCGGGCAACGCGTCGGATAACGAAATTATTTCGTTGGCAGAAAACTTAATTACCATTAACGGCACTTCACATGCCGACATTTCTAACATTAGCGCATTGGAGTGGAAAACAGATGCTGCTTCCATTACCGGCGAAGTTCGTTATGTGGGAGCAGGTTTTCAGTCCGTCGGCTATCGCACAACAGAGCGGGATTTGATTGACTACAATCTAAAAACAAATTTCAAATTATTTAAAAACAAGGTAATTTTTACCGGCTCCACGGGAGTACGAACCAATAATTTGGAGAATACCACATTGGAATCAACCAACCGGTTTATTGCCAATATTAACCTCTACACCCAACTATCAAAAGTCGTTTCTGTTAACACCAGTTATTCCAACTTCGGATTTAAAAACAACGTAATTTTTGATACTTTAAAAGTGGAGATGATACAAAATATGTTCTCCATAGCACCTTCCCTTCAGTTCGACAGAAAAAGTGTCAATCATATTGTCACCACCAGTGGTTCGTTCCAGTTTTTTGACGAGTATAATATGTTCGATGGAAAAACAGTATCCACGGTTTCCAAGACCTTGAACATGGGATACAATCTGATATTTAAAGATTTTCCGCTTTCCACAGGTGTCATGGGCTTATTGCTCGACAACGAAACACCCCAAAGTCAGTTAAACCTGTATAACATTGGCATGAATGCCCGTTATAGGCTCTTGGATAAAAAGCTAAGCCCCTCCATTATGCTTGCCTACTCCGGCATTAAAAGAAACGACGAAACCCCGGACAAGCGGACACGCCTTACGTTAAAAACAAATTATAAGCTCACAAAAAAACTCAATTTTCGCTTGTCGTACAGATGGAGCCATTACAAATACGGTTCTGCGCGCCCTGATGCAAAGACCAATGAACACAGGTTGCAATTTTCAGTAGCGCAAAGATTTTAATATTACAGAGCAGCACATTGAAAATGAAAAAAACTCACTTTTACCTCCCCACAGCAATAGATAATAACATTAATATAAACTTAGTTTTATGAAAGTTTTACAAACCCTACTGTTTATTACAATGGCAAGCATGTTTGGCATGGCTAACGCACAAGTACAAATCACGCTAAATGTTGATGCTAACCCAAACCCAAAAATATCGGAATGGATGGATCGTTCTGAATTGGCAATCCTGACCGTTACCAATGGAGAGCAAAAACTGGAAGGATTGGAATATAAGATAAAAGTTAAAATTTTTGCCGACAATAATCTTGTGGCAGAAACCAATACAAATAAAGTAAGCCCCAGAGAACTCTCCATAGGTTCTGATATTTTTATGGCGGAAGAGGTAGTACCATTTGATGCCGTAAGCATGTATGGCAACACTTCTACCACAGTTACCAAAACAGGAATGCTCCCTGCCGGTGTTTATTCATTTTGTGTGTCATTGGTCGATATGAACAATAAAATAATATCCACCCCAGAGGAGGTTTGTCGTCCGATGATTATCACTGCCTATCAAATGCCGGAATTGATTTTTCCACAAAACAACGCTGAGCTAAACTCAGCCCTACTGCAAGGAACGCAATTTGTATGGACCCCCCTTACCCCGAATCCCCCGGCGGATATGGGTGTAAAATATATAGTTGCCATTTCGGAAGTTTTGCCACACCAAACACCATCACAAGCATTGTTGGTAAACCATCCATTGGTGGAGGAAGAAGTGACCGGCATGACCAGAATGACATGGCCTGTAGATATAGACCTACCCGATGACAGCACAAAATATGTATGGTCGGTAAAAGCGCTTACCATGGACGACGATGCCTATCATGCCGAAAACGCAGGCTTTTCATCCGCATCTGCTTTTATTGTTAAACCGCAAAATCCGCCTGCCCTCGGAGAAGCAGGAGGAGAAGGGGGTGATGATGGAACCCCTGCACCAACACCAGGCCCTCTTGCTGTAAACGATGTGTTTTTTGCCGGAGAAAATGGCGAATTCGAAGTCGCCGTAACCGAAGTTACCACCAATAATAATAACAAGCATACGGGTAAGGGCAACGTGTTTGTGCAGTGGCTCAACGCCCGGGTCGAAGTGGCTTTTGACACCATAGTTGTGGATGTAAACAGAGTTCTCACCCAAGGGAAAATAATAGCTGCCATACATGACCAGGCACCTGAATATCCGCAGGAATGGGCTTTAGAGGCTGCAGCAAATTTAAATTTCACCAATCAGATAGCCGGAGATGTGATAAGTTGGGTAGAAAACACAACAAATCAAACTATTCCTTTCAATAATTTAACGGAATATACTACCCCGGTTAAAATACCATTGGGTGTTGTACTTCCGAACGGAAACGAATTTGCCATCAATGAAATGATATTTCTGCCTGCAAAATCAGAATTCAACATGATAGCCGCCAAAACGATCCCTCCTTCCTGGGGCACTACCCGATTAGGTTTTAGAGCAAAAAACATAAGGTTTCATCCCACGCAAATTGAAATGCCGCCGGGCCGTATTGAACTGGTGGAAGATATTGCCATCGGAAATAGCAACAACGATATGGTATTTGTTTTTAAAAAGCCGGACACCAATCATCTGGGCTGTTTTATCGAATGGGACGAGGACGGATTCTCGGAATATGGGATAGAGCTCGAAACACTATTTACCCGCGATTGGTTGATTCCGTCGCCGGATGATGACCCGACAAAAAAAGTAGCAGCCAGTGTCTCGGCCAACGGAACCGATTGGGACGATTTGATTTTGGGCGGTACCTTGCAGAAAGCGGAGATTGTGGGCTCAGGAGGTTTAACCATTTTGGCCGACAGCATATATTACGACTTTTCGGATGTGATGAATGCGCCGGCAATGACTTTTCCGGCAAACTATCCAGGCGATATGACCGAGACGTTCAGGGGCTTTTTTATGAAAGCACTTGAAGTTGAGATGCCGGATGCATGGCAGACACATGCAGGCGGAAAACCCAAGATGGGTGTATACGATATGATTATCGACAACATGGGGGTTACCTTAAAGGCAGAAGCCACCAGTATAGTGCAATTCCCCAACGCCAATGTCGCCGACCTGGTTGCCAGCATAGACACGGTGCATGTGGATATTATTGCCAACTCGCTTGTGGAAGCCGGTGCCAAAGGACAAGTGGGGCTGCCACTCACCAAAAAAGACTCCATTCAAAACCCCCTGGAATATGTGGCGCTTTTCAACAACCCGCAAACACCCGGCCAACCCACCAATTTCCAGTTTACGGTAACCCCAACGGGACCTATAAATGCACATATCCTAAAAGGAGAAATGGAGCTGGAAGAAACATCCAACATCGTCGCCTATGTCGATAATACCCAAAAAACATTCGATATTAATCTGGATGGAAATTTTGCCTGGAACAGTGTCAAACTGGGTCCCATTAAAGAAGTGGATTTCGGTTTAGATTTTCAAGGCTTAGGCATGACCTACGACTCGACCAATGGTACGCCATTTGGATTTAACATCGGAACATGGGGATTTGCCAGCCCACAAAAAAGATTGGCCAACTTTCCCGTAACCATTGACGAGATAGACTTTAAAATGCTCACTCCCGGCCCCGGACAGCTCCTAAAAGGAAGGGTTGGTTTAGATGTGGTATTTAATCTCACTTCCGATATAGGCGGAATGTCTGGCCTGGGCGTGGAATTTGCTATTAAGGACAATACTTCGGGACAAAAATTCTATCCCGAATATCTGCGCGCATCCATTGACTCCATCGCTGTAAATGCCAATCTTGCAGCAGTTGATATAAAGGGGGCAGTGGGCTTTCGGAATGACGACCCGGTGTTCGGCAATGGATTTATAGGCACCCTAAATGCAGAGTTCAAAGCCATAGGCATTAAAGTGGGCGCATTGGCCGAATTTGGCAACACCGCCTATCTAAATAACAACCAGCTCTACAGATATTGGCGTGTAGAAGCCGAAGTGGGCCTTCCTGCACCCGGAGTTGTGTTTATGCCCGGAATGGCATTCAGAGGATTCGGCGGTGGTGCTTTCTATAATATGACGGCATCCTTATCCGGAACTACCTATAGCTTTACACCGAAAAAGTCGGCACTGGGCTTTAGAGCCATGGCCACTTTGGCTACCACGCCCAAGGAAGATGGATTTAACACCGACGTAGGTTTGCTGGGCGAGTTTTCTACCAGCGGCGGATTAACCTATATTGGTTTCACGGGCGACTTTTGGGTAGGTGCCAACCTAACTTCTGCTTCGCGCAATAAGGCCAAGGTGGACGGTAACCTGTCCGCTTCGTACAATTTCCCCGACAGGCATTTCAACTTCTCTACCAATGTAAATGTAAATGCACCGCCCATCACTACACCATCGGCAGTAAATATGGTGTTGGATATAGATGGCAAAAACAACCAATGGTACTTTAAGTTTGGCGAACCCCAAAACTTAAATACAGTAAGAGTATTTGGTATTAACCTATACGAATACCTGATGTTTGGGAATCACATTCCAACCCCCAATGGTTTTACCCCCTCGTTCCGCAATAATTATCACGGTGCATTAGGGCATTATCCGGGTGGCGTGGGCAGCGGCGGCGTAGGTGCAGCAACAAAAACCGGGTCGGGCTTTGCGCTGGGAATAGGATTTAAGTTTAACAAAAACGACTTGAAACACCTTACAGGAAATTACTACCTGGGCTATGGCTTAGGCGCCGGAGCCGAATTACATTTGGCTTTTATGAACTACAGCGGCAGTTGCGATGGCTACAACCCTATCGGAATTAATGGCTGGAGAGCCAGTGGTGGCCTGGGCTTTTATGGTTATGCCGGCGCAAGGGTAGAGCGCATAGGCGGAAAACTGAAGGACAAAACCTGGCACATCGCATCGCTTGCTGCAGGTGCATGGATTTATGGCGAATTTCCCAACCCATATTATGCTGCAGGTGCGGTATCGGGGCATGCCAAAATTGCTAAGGTTATTAATGTTAGTTTCCACAAACAATTTGAGGTGGGTGCACAATGTTCAAATGCCTCCGTAGGACCCGGCGCACCGGTTGTTCCCGGCGACGTAGCTGCCGACCAGCAGGAAAAGCTTATCCAGTATGTTAAGCCGGGCGCACAGTACAACTATCCCGTAGAAGAACCTTTGGCCGTTAAATACGGACTCATTCCGGATGAGGTTTTTGATGTTTCGGAACAACAAGCCGATGGGACTGTTTTGAATCGCACCTTTAAAATGACAGTCGAACGTTCGTTGCAAGTTAAGGATGAAAACGGAAATTGGAATACCTTGCAGGTTTCAAACGTTCAAAACAATTTGGGTGAATACCTCTACATCAAATATAACATAACAGAACATTCGCAGTCGGCAATGAATTTTGCGCCAAACACACCGTTATCCGGAAGCAATTCAGGAGGGACTCCTCCTGCGAGCAACGGAATGGTGTTTCAAAGCATGACCATGCCGGGGATGAATATGGGAATTGCAGGGGCAGGTAAAAATAACGGCAACAGTACCGGAGCCAACACAGGCCAAGCTCTATCTCCAAATTTTCAAATGCAACTTCCGTATCCCGTGGTTAGCCCACCCCCGTCGTATGGCGATCTGCCACCCACATCTCCTCCGCCGCTGAATGATTTAGAGGAAGATAAAGATTATAAATTTGTTGTTACCGCAACGCTTAAAGAGTATAAAAATGGAAGCTGGACTAATGCACTAAAAAGGGACTTAACACCTGTAACGGAAACTATACAGAAAAACTTCCGTACCGGTGAAATGGAAGCGGTAAGTGCAGCTCCCGTTATGTTCAGTATGTAATGCCGTGGTATTAAATACATAGATTTGTAAAGAAACACCAGAAATATCCGACCCATCCGGGTAGTAATTTCTACCGATGGGTCGGGAACAAAAAATAAAATTTATACCTATGAAACCGGCATGGCCGGAGCAAATAATTAGGCCACACAGGAGGATGATTATAAATTGCACTGGTTATCAAGGTTTTGCTAATTTTTAAACTTATGAAAAATAAAATAATATATCTCACATCCGTTCTTGTCGCTTTGTTCGTCTTCTCCCCTCAAGCAATGGCCCAAAACGATGAGTTTACCTCTACCATAAAAACCAGGGGACGATTCGTTGAAGACAAAGGCATAGAGCTAAGATTTTTCCCGGATAGACGTGCTATACTTAACACAGGACTAAAAACCGGGTTTATAATAGAAAGAGCGGACGGTAACAACAATAATTTCATAGAGATTGCACGTTTGCAACCTTTCACAGATGAACAGTGGGAAAATGCCATTGATGCCGCCGAAGGAAATCCTGAAACACAGGACTATCTAGATTTGGCCTGGAATTTCTTAAAGTCGGCAACTACCCCTTCGGGCGGCTCATTTAATTTTAGCTCAGGAATAAGCGACATGCGCACGCAGCGGGCAAACGAAGATTTTGAATATGCCGTTTTTGTGTTATCTGCCATTCGCGAGGCCAAGGTTGCAGAGGCCTTGGCGCTCAGCTTTATAGATTCGGATATAAGCAAAGGCGAAACGTACACCTACCGTGTTAAAACAATAGGCTCACACCCGCTTTATTCTGTAATACCCGAACCCTACACCCTTAAAGCCATTGCCAACGATAAAGCTTATAAAAATGAGGTGTATGTATATGAAGGCGACACGGAGCTTAATTTTGTATGGGAAGAAACCGAAGATTTAACCGGCTATTTTGTTGAACGAAAAGCTCCGGGCGAAAATAGTTTTACACCTTTAAATGAGGCACCCCTTTACAATATAAGCGATAAAGTGAGCGACGACATGGTAAGGGGAAGTTATCAGGATGATAGTTTAACGAATTATCAGCTTTACGCGTACCGTTTTTATGCAAACAACTTGTATGGCGAAAAATTACTGGTAGCGGAAGTGGAAGCCATGCCGCGCGACAGAACCCCGCCGGGACAGCCTTTTTTGGAGAAACCTGAACACACTGCTCCCCGCGAGGTGGAAGTTAAATGGCAGATGAATGATGTTGCCCCCGACCTAATGGGCTTTGCCGTAGGTCGTTCGGATAAGCCCGAAGGAAATTTCACCCTGCTACAAAACGAGCTGTTGCCAGCCTCCACCCGTTCCTTTGTCGATACTTCGTTTGTGGTGGGCGCCCGGAATTATTATGTGGTTCAAGCCGTTGATACCGCCTTTAATGTAAGCTCTTCTCTGCCGGTAGCCGTTACTTTAATCGATACGGTACCGCCCATTCAACCTATCATAGAATCCGCTCTCATTGATTCACTGGGCGTGGTAACACTAAACATGACACAAAATCCCGAAAAGGATTTAATGGGCTATCGCTTATTCAGGGCCAACGATCCTGAACATGAATTCTCTGTTATTAGCGAGGGTTTTCTGGAAGTGGATTCAATGGATAACCCGGTGCAGCTTATTTATACCGACACAGTTACCTTAAATTCATTGACACCATCCATTTTTTACAGGGTGAAAGCACTTGACTTTAATTATAATCAATCCGACTTTTCCGACATTATGAAGGTGGAGCGTCCGGATACCATCCCCCCCACTACGCCGGTTTTTAAACGATTGGTTAATAGTACAAATCAAATAGAACTGCATTTTGCTTTGAGCGCCAGTAAAGATGTGGCAGCACATCAGCTATACCGAAAAGAGTCGATGGATGCGCCATGGGTGGTTTATGCCAACCTGGAAACGACACAAAAAACTTTTATCGATCGAGAAGCTGAACAAGGGGTTACTTATTACTACTCCCTGCGAGCGTTAGACAATAGCGGCCTTTATTCTGATTATGCCCACCCCGTTTTTGGCAAGGCTTATGACGATGGCGTTCGGGATACGGTAACGAACCTGACGCTGAGTGAGGAAGACGGAAACATTACATTAACTTGGGATTACGCAAATCTTGACGACGATACTTTTTTTGTGGTGTTTAAGGCGGGTGAAAAAGGGAGATTGCGTGGTTATAAACGAACAAATGAACTAAGCTTTTCCGACCGCATTGGTAATGAGGAATCCGTTACCTACGCCATAAGAACACACACGAACGACGGTGGGCAATCGAAGCTGAGCGAAACGGTTTCTTTTGAACCATAAAAACTATCGGCATTTATCATCAATATGATACGGGCTGCCTCTTATGAAGCAGCCCGTAATCGTTTAATCATATCAAAAATCCATTTCACTCTTCTTATTAAACTTTAATACCTGATTAAATATCGGCTGTCCTCTAAAATTTGTACTTTTGCACCAATTATTTAACAACGATTTTACTATGAAGACAATAAGATTTATTTTAATAGCTCTTTTGGCTATTCCTTTTTTTAGCAGTTGCGGCTACAATACCATGGTTGAGAAGCGGGAGGCTGTAGATGCGCAATGGGCACAGGTAGAAAACGTTTATCAGCGTCGTGCCGATCTTATCCCCAACCTGGTGAATACAGTTAAGGGATACGCCTCTCACGAACAAGAGACGTTGGAAGGCGTTATCGAAGCGCGCAGCAAAGCCACCGGTGTAAATATAAATGCCGATAATATGACCGAGGCTTCCATGAAGCAATTTCAACAAGCCCAACAAGGCCTCTCCTCTGCCCTATCGCGACTTATGGTGGTAGTAGAGCGCTACCCCGATTTAAAGGCCAACCAAAATTTTCTGGAGCTTCAATCGCAATTGGAGGGAACAGAAAACCGTATTACAGTGGAACGGATGAAGTTTAACGAAACAACCCGTGGTTACAATACCTATATTGCCAAGTTTCCGAAAAACCTTATTGCCAAGATGTTCTCATTTGATAAGAAACCATACTTTGAAGCGGCTGCGGGAGCAGCTGAAGTACCCAAAGTCGAATTCTAAAAGTAGAAAACTATGTCAGATATCATTGATAAAAGCGATCGCCAGCGTTTGGTAGCGGCCATCCAGAAAGCCGAAAAGAACACTTCGGGAGAAATCCGTATACATATTGAAAATACCTGTCCTGAAGAGTTGATGGACAGGGCAGCTTTTTTGTTTGAAAAACTTAAAATGCATAAAACCGAACTACGGAATGGTGTACTCTTCTATTTGGCTATGAAGGATAGGGTATTTGCTGTTTTGGGCGATGCCGGAATCAACAGTAAAGTTCCTGAGGGTTTTTGGGACAATATAAAGGCGGAGATGACTACGCTGTTTAAAAATGACGATCCCATTGGCGCCATTGAAACAGGTGTACTGATGGCAGGTGAGCAGTTACAATCACATTTTCCCTATCAATCGGATGATGTGAATGAATTGTCGGATGAAATTTCTTTTGGAAAGTAAAAAAAATGAAGTTAATGAATTTACGAAAAATAAAATCACATCGCGTTAAGATTGGACTAGCTGTCGCCATATTATTGATCAGCTTTTCATCTAATGCCGATAACATCCTAAATCGCCCCACACCACCGCGCATGGTAAATGATATGGCCGGCGTATTCGGTCCGCGGCAGGCAGAGGTGATGGAGCGTACTTTGGTTCAGTTCAGCAACGAAACCAGTACGCAGGTGGCCGTAGTTACCTTGCCCGACCTGAAAGGTTACGATGCAGGAGATTACAGTTTTCGACTGGCAGAAAAGTGGGGCGTAGGGCAAAAGGGAAAAAACAACGGAATTCTCATCCTGATAAAGCCTAAAACACAAGATTCTCGTGGGCAGGCATTTATTGCTACCGGATACGGTTTAGAAGGAGCAGTACCCGATGCCATAGCACGTCGTATTGTAGAAAATGAGATGATACCACATTTTAAAGCCAATAATTATTACGGTGGAGTGAATGCCGCTGTTCATGTAATCATGGAATTAACGCGTGGAGAATATACGGCCGATGATTATGTGCAAAAAACATCGGGAAATGCACGGCTTTCTTTATTTATTGTAGTTTTTATTTTCATTATTATCCTGTTTACCATCGGGCGAAGCGCAAAAAAAACAAATAACGCATCGATAGGTCGGGATCTTCCCTTTTGGATGCTGTTATCAATGCTCGGTTCCGGTTCTCGACGTCATTCTGGCCAATGGGGTAACTTTAACTCAGGTGGAGGAAGCTTCGGTGGAGGCGGTAGTTTTGGTGGCTTTGGTGGTGGCAGCTTTGGCGGTGGCGGCGCCGGGGGCAGTTGGTAAAACTCGCATTTTTTTTTATAAAATACCCTTATTAATTAAAAAGCCTGGCAATATCAAATTGATGATATAATCCTTAAATATCGCAGAATAGTTGTCAAAACTTTTTATAATGTTCTTTTTCAAGCGCGCTAAACCACCGGGGTCAATTAATTTACGAATACCATGTTTATCGGGTGAATAATATATAAAGTGAATAATTTGCCTACCAATCACCGGGATGGCATACAGCAGGTACTCCGGGTGGCCGCTAATAAATATCACTTTAAAATAAACAGGGCGCATATCACTAACCAACTATAGCATACATCATTACACAGGGCAAATGGCTTAATTCCCATTTGCCCTGGTTTATAAATGATGGTCTGGATTAGCTCAGTGCGGCAGTGTATAGTACACCCTAAACAAAGGCCTCTCGTCTTTCATTTTTGTATCGCTCGATCCAAATTCAACACCGCCAGACATATCTTCAGGATGGTGCATTAACATAAAACCATGGTTAGGCAGGTTGACTTTATCAATGGGCACAAATAAACGGGTTACATCGTAGGTTCTTTTGTTAAAATCGATCCAGGGATTGTAATGGATAAAAACCTGATTGGCTTCGGTGGTCTCGGGTTGCTTGTTCCAGGTCACCCCTTCTTCTTTCCATTCCCCAGTTACCTGCCTCAAAACTCCCATGTACTTTGGCCTGGTGCTATCGCTTACAGAGCTGGCCTGCATCGTGTAAATATTACCGGTTACCGTTAAGGTAAGTTCAACTTTTACAATGGTAGCCGATTTGGGCAGATGACTGTTTATATCCACGTGCATTAAACTGCGGGTTAAGCGCATGACGGTAAGTACCGGTTCTGTTTTAAACGAGGCAGCAAACATGGGATGCTCACCAAAATTTTCATTCGTATCCAAATTCGTGATCAGCACATCGGCTGTTTTGTCAGGCGTAGCCCTTATTTCCATTTCGTAAATGCCGTGATGGTCGCCTAAAGGCAACAACAAGGGGTTTTCTGGAGATGTCATCTTCAAGTCTTCCGGACCAAACATGAATTTCTTTTCGTAAGCATCCGTTTTTACAACAAAAATATATTTACCCCTGAGTGCCCGTACAACCAGCTCATTTACTTTAGCCGCTAACATAAATTCGTAGTCTTTTCCTGCGGGATCATATATCTTCAATTTAGCTTTTACAAACCTGCTCGGAGCCATTATGCGCGGATTGTTGATATAGGCGGCAGTGTAAAATGTTAAGGGCTTAACGATACTGATACCAAAACTTACATACCCGAAATCTTCGGGCGGATGTTCGCCCACCGGTATTACTTGGATCCGAAGTCCTGTTACGGCATTGGCCGATATATTAAATTGAACCGGCAAGGGCTTTTCCACCAGATAGGCCAAGGGGGAGCCTTCCATCGGGGTAGCATATGATACTTCGCCCTTCCTATTAACCACTAATAATTCAGTCAAAGAATAAGTACCCTTCCTTAATTCAACTTTGTTACTGATAAAGCCGTTCGAAAACTTGTAAATCGGAACAGGTTCCTTGTCCAAAACCAGTGTACCATCTTTGTCTTCCACCGAAATAAGCAGTTGGTATGGCATGGAGACAATACTGTCATCATCATTGAACGTCGATTTAAGATTATCCTGAAGGTCGTCGGCCGTAAAATTAAATTCCAGTTGTCCCAGATCATTTCCGGGTTCCTCCTGCTTTTCGCAAGATGAGAACGCACACATTATTATGGCAATCATTAATAATGTTCCAGCCGTAAATCTTATCTTTTTTTTCATAGCAATTAAATGTTAATGACTATTAAAGCATACCTTAAAGTTATGGAGATGTGTATGAAATGTCAAGTGAGTGTATTCCCAAATAAAATCATGATTGATGAGTCCGAAAATACCGTACCGGTGGCAATTCTCGCGCATTCCCCTACTTCGTTACCTAACTGTGAGCGCTTTGTCTGCTTATCAATCTTCTCTGCATTTAACGAAAAGGTTTTATGTCTGTTTTTCTTTGCAAAAAAAGCAGGAATGGTGCCCCACACACAGCAATATATTTCTAATACATTTATGGGGCGCGAACTATTGGGAAGGGTCTATGGGTGTTTATAAAGAAGGCGATGATGAGCTAAAAATGTTTGTGATGGAGCGGTAAACGCCTGAAACGATCACGAAACTTATTAAAAGCCATCATACATTTGCACAAAATGAAAATAGTGAATTAAGTATTGGGACGTACCGTATCGAAGATCCTTTTAATGGTACTATCTATCATAAGAAGGAGAACAATTAACATAGTGGATTCTCCGGAGCGGAGCAGCCGGCGCTGAAATTGAAGCTTCAGCATGCAATGGAAGCAGCGCTGAATGATATGAGGAAGATACTACAGGAGATCGCTATGCAACTGTACCGTTTTCCATTCCACTATTGGCAAGCTGGCAAACAGAAACACAAATCGCTCGATATAATAACATAGCAATTCCACTATTTTCTACCTATTCAGCCAACTTTGTTTATATAAAAACAGCTCCTAAGGGACTCGATTGCTCACCACCCTATTTATCTGTTAAAAGCCATAATGCTACCTGCCAATTACCATACGTAGCGGGCTGTCCGCCAATTGCTACTTTTTCATATATTTATAAGCTTGCGGTAAATAGGCTTTGATATCTTTTATACGCGTATCGTCGGCCGGGTGGGTGCTCATAAACTCTGGTGGTTTTTGTCCACCGCTCTCGGCCATGCGCGACCAAAAGGATACGGCATGTGCGGGGTCGTAGCCTGCCATAGCCATAAATACCAGACCCATCTTGTCGGCTTCGGTTTCATGTTTTCTGGAATAGGGTAGCGCTACACCAAATTGGGCACCCAAACCAAAGGCCGCCATGTATATTTGTTGCGTTTCTTCCGGCTTTTCCTGTAAGGCTACTTGCAGTCCGGTTGCCACCGCCTGCATACCCATTTGCTGGCTCATTCGCTCATTACCGTGACGTGCTACTGCATGGGCTATTTCGTGTCCCATTACTACTGCCAGGCCGTTTTCGTCTTTGGTAAAGGGTAATATTCCGGTATAAAAAACCACCTTTCCCCCGGGCATGCACCAGGCATTTGGGGTGTCGTCTTCCACCAGGTTAAACTCCCAGTTAAAATTGGCCACATGACTGCTCAGTCCATTGTTGTTCATGTAATCCTCTACCGCAGCGGCTATTTTATGCCCCACTCTTTTAACCATGGCCGATTGTTCCTGACTGGTAGAGAGCTTAGCTTCCTTTAAAAATTGGCTGTAATTGGTCAGTCCCATCTCGGCCATTTGCGATTCGGGGAACAGGTTTAATTGCGAACGCCCGGTAATGGGCACCGTTGAGCATGCTACGGCTACAGCAGCCAATATTACCATCGCGCATAAATGTTTCCAATAATTTTTCATCCTCTTTATTGTTTTTGAGTTATCGTCCAATTATTTTTAAGATGATGGAATGTCACCTTGCTCCATCCGGGAAATTAGATGAACGCCCGACCACTACTCTTCACTTGCATGTCCGACAAGCTTTAACTGAGGAGTGCTTTTGAAATCCCATCTGACAAAAATAAAAAATATAATGATGTTTGAATCCTGTAAGCCACAAATATGAATATTCAATATTGCAAATAGTAGTAATTTATAAAACAAAATTTAATCACACAGCGTGGGTTCATCAGTAATTTGAAGCGTTTGGTAAAATGCTATAAATATAATTTTAAGATTCAACGGTCGTTTTCATCCAATAAGGATCTTCTTCCGTATCCTCATCTTCCTCCTCTTCATCTTCCAATGGTGATTTTGGTCGCTGTGGACCTTCATTTTTAAAGAGTACGGCCAATAATATACCTGACAGTCCTCCCCAAAAGTGACCCTCCCAGGAGTATTCCATATTAATTTTCAAGGGGAAGGCACCCCACACCAGGCTTCCATAAAAAAATATAATCAGAAAGGATATCGCTATCAGCCGAATGTGTCTGCGTATAATACCACTGACGGCCAAAAAGCCGGTGAGGCCATAAATTAGCCCGCTAGCACCTATATGCCACGAATCGCGGGCAGCCAGCCAAAGTCCTATCCCACTTAACAAGTATATTAAAAAAAACACCTTGTAGGCTATTTTGTTATAAAAATAAAATAAGGTAACCCCTAATACAAACATTGATATGGAGTTAGAATATAAGTGCTGCCAGTCGCCATGTATCAATGGCGAAAACAATATTCCCCACAAGCCTTCTTTAGTTAATGGCCTTACACCATACCCGGCAAACGAAACGCCCTCTAATGTTTCAATTAGCTTAACGGTAAAAATAAGCACCAAAAAAAAAGATGGGAAGATAAGACTGTGCAAAAAACGTCTTCTCTCAATGGGGATATGTGAGCCTAAGCCTTTCAAATTTAATAGTTTTGTATTTTAGGTTTAATGTATTTGATTATCGAGATTTCATTTCCCCAAAAATAACATTATCCTCTAAAATAAATATAAAATAAAGCGGGCACTTCATGTAGTGTTCATTTTATCTTTACTTTTGCCTTCCACTTCATATTTATGCTAATACTAAAACAACTAAACAGTACCGAAAAAAGAGCTTTTAAACTGCACCTTTTTTACAGTAGTATCGATGGCATAGCCCGGGGTGCACTCATTTTAAACCAATTTATCTTTATCAAATCGCTCAAAGGTTCCAATGTACAATTGGCATTTTTATTTCAGTTTAGCATGGTGGTCTTTTTGTTTGCTATGCTCACCAACGAAATAATGCGCCGCTATCCCAACCGAAAAGTTTTACTACGTACGGTTGGCATTATTACCCAGCTCCCATTGGTTGCGTTCGCCGCATTTCCGGTTGTAACGTATTCGGGCTTGCCGCCCCGTTTTCATTATATGTTTTTAGGGGTGTTCCTACTGTTTTACACTTCACGTATTGCGGTAATTCCCTCCATAAACCAGTATTTGAAAGGCAATTACCGCCATAAAAATTTTGGAACCTTATTCAGTTACGCAACCACCATTAATAAAGTGCTTATTATGGTTTCGACTTTGGTAGTTGGGCTGCTGCTGGATTACGATCCAAACTCGTATCGTATATTCTATCCCATGGTGGGAATATTAGGCATAATATCTATATTTCAGCTTACCAAAATAGATTTTAAGCAGGACATGGATCCAGGTAATCAACCCCTAAGCCAGGCATTGGGACATTCGTTCAAACGTGTTTTCCTTATCTTAAGAAACAACACACCCTTTCGTCATTTGGAACTGGGTTTTATGCTGTATGGTTTTGCCTGGATGAGCACTTATGCCGTTATTACCATTTTTTACAAAGAGGTATTAGACCTCAACTACTCATCGGTATCGCTTTACAACAATGCCTACAATTTGGTGGCTATTGCTCTGCTGCCGTTGTTTGGTAAGTTAATAAGCAACAACGACCCGCGCCGGTTTGGTATCATCACTTTTGGTGCCCTAATGCTGTTTATAGCATTTACCGGATTAAGCGAACACTACGGTAATTATCATGAAGTTTGGGGGCTAAAGCTGTATTACATGCTGATGATAGGCGTACTGTTTAATGGTATTTTTATGGGCAGCATGCCTATTTTGTGGGGCATTGGCAGTAGCTATTTCTGCGAACCGAACGAGGCGGCCGACTACCAGTCTGTACATTTATTTTTAACGGGTGTCAGGGCTTTGTTTGCTCCCATAATAGGTATAAAGCTGTACGAGATGTTTGGCTTTGGCATCACCTACGGAGTTAGTATGGGGCTGTTGGCACTTGCTATAGCACTGATGATATACTCGGAAAGGAGATATCCAATAAAAACGGATTGATGCAAAGAGCTTTCATTTTTTAGTTACGATGGAATACAACAGGAGTAACTTATCTTCTACTCCTCTGATCTGAAATTTCCCGTACTCCACCTCAACCACGTTTTAAAAATAATTGCAGGGAGAATAATCGTATTCCTGCACGTCGGTTAGCGTTAAACCACTCTTTATCAAAGCATGCAGAACTTCCCAAAGTCCATAATTCCAGGATATGGAATTTTCTTTTATAAACATCACTACATCATAAAACACAGATTTATAACGATTAGCTGTTTTTTTATCCCATTGGCTTTGGTTAATTTTAATATAGCCCATTTAATAACAAAAATTAGTGAGCGGCAAGCTCTATCCTTCCAAAGTTGTTTTATTTTAATATAAAACGCAAGGCGATGATGATAATAAACAATTACTTTGCACAAACGTTATAACGCAATGTCAAAAAGCATCATAAACATAAAACACAAAGCTTGGTACCGCTATTTAATTAGTAAGTTCTGGCAAAACCCCAACAGACTAACAGCCACCAAAGTAGCTATTGCCATGGCTCTGCAGGCTTTGCCTTTTATCATTTTAGGTAACCCTTATTTGGTTGTTACCTTATCATTAGGAACCGTAGCTGCTGCCCTGGCAGAAACAGATGACCACCCTCGTGGACGAATGAAGTCTTTAATTATTACCATAATCAGCTTTTCTATTACCACAGCTTCGGTTTTTGTACTAAAGCCCTACCCCCTTATTTTCGGTATTGGCTTTATCGCTTCCACTATAGTTTTTGTTCTGCTGGGTGGAATCAGCGAACGCTATCGGGGTATCACTTTTGGTGCCATATTGATTGGTATTTATGCTATGTTAACCTATCGCGTAGATTACGCCTGGTATAACCAGGTTCTTTTTTTATGCTCCGGCGCACTCTTTTATGGCCTTCTATCCCTGTTTTTATTGTATCGAAAACCCTGGCGTTTGTTAGAAGAGCAGTTGGCATCGGGTTTTATGGCCTTGTCGGAATACCTGGAAGAAAAAGGCAAGGACTTTTCGCAATGCAGTCCAAAGCAATCCAATAAGCAAAGCATATTAAATATACAAGTGGTAACGGCATTAGAAAAATGTAAGGAGGTGATTAATGTTTATGGCCAGGAAGTAAAAGCCCAGGAAGAACTTATCCCCTATCTTCAACGTTTTATGTTGTTGCAGAGTTTACACGAAAGGGCAGCCTCCGGGCACGAACAGTACGATACTCTGGGAGAAAAAAAGGAATACGAGGCACTTTTAAACGGTTTTGCTGAGTTATTTCATCAATTGTCGCACGCCACTAAATTACTGGCCGATAACATGCTCAGCGGCGAACCTTATCAACATCCGGTTGCCATAGGTTGGATAATAAATGCCTTGGAGTTTGAATTAGAAAAAATACCGGATCACGATCGTCAATTAATAGAACTGTTATTGCACAACCTTACACGTTCGCACCAGTCACTTAACCATCTTAATGCGCCCGAAAACAGCACTTCGATACCACGGCTGCAGCAGGACGAACGCAGTACCTGGCAACGCCTTAAGGATCAATTAAACTGGAGTCATCCCAGGTTAAGATATGCCATACGGCTGAGTGCTTGTTTTTTGGTGGGCTACCTCCTGATACAATATTTTAACTTAGAAAATGGCGAATGGATACTCCTCACCTCCTTATTTGTGAGTCAGCCCACTTACAGGGAAACCAGAGTGAAATTGCTGCAGCGTATCGCAGGAACCCTTGCCGGAGTTAGCCTGGGTATTTTAGCGCTACATCTTCTTCCCACGCAAGCCGGACAATTGGCGCTGCTGCTGATAAGTGGCTACAGTTTCTTTTATTGGCGTGTTTCCAACTATTCCTATGCCGTTGTTTTTATCAGTATATTCGTACTGGCCGGAAACCAGCTGATATCCATACCCTATGGTAATGTTTTTTTACCACGCATCCTGGACACCCTTGTGGGAGCTCTGCTTTCCTTTTTGGCCATCCGTTTTTTATGGCCCAACTGGCAACATAAACGGATACCACAACTGCTTGCCGCTGCTTTGCAAAGCAATGCCGCTTATTTTAGTCAGATAGTGCGTGGCGCCAATAGCGATACGGACGATGATTACGAATACCGTTTGGCTCGCCGGATGGCCCACAAATCGGACAATGCCCTTACGCTGGCCTGGCAAAGCATGCAGGTAGAACCTAAAAAAAATAAACCGCAGATGCAGCAGGCCTTTACGGTCACCTATCTTAACCATGCCCTTT
The DNA here is from genome assembly GCF_900182605.1 of Saccharicrinis carchari. NCBI lineage: Bacteria > Pseudomonadati > Bacteroidota > Bacteroidia > Marinilabiliales > Marinilabiliaceae > Saccharicrinis > Saccharicrinis carchari. Next base: position 363,530 of record NZ_FXTB01000001.1, on the reverse strand, counting down.
TATCGCACCTCTCCGCCCTTGGTGCCCTCCACCGCGACCAGAGCTACTTTAAGCTTACCCACACCATCAACAATAATATTGAAAACACTTTGAACGAAACTGCCCTAAACCTGCGTGAAAACCCCAACGCACTTTCTAAAAATACTTTGAAACCTGTTTTAATAGAACTTAAAAACAGGATCGACCGAAGCCCCCCGAACCAAAAAAGGCAGCATATGCGCTTGATTTACAATATTGCAGCTGTGAGTAACAAGCTGTTACGGGAATCGAAAGGAATAAGAACCCCACAGCCGGGTTAACCTTACCCGAATAAGTTTGCATTGCATCTCTTATAAAACAAAAGTACAGCAGTTATTTCCTATTGAAAAAACTGATGCCTCTTTTTTGATCTGGACTTGTATTTCAGGAGTAAAATATGGGTAGCATGCGCACGGGTCTCAAGCATATGCCTGGCGCAGAAAAAAAAGGTGCCACATAAATCATACGTAATTTCAATCCGTACATCGGGCTTATTGTGTTTAAGGAGCATTTGTTATTTTGATTTATGCAAAATGTTAATTAAAAATTTTACTTTAGTACTGCAAATACTCAATATATTAGCTATGCAAGGTAAAAAGACCAGGGCCATATTCGGATTTTCTATTGAACGATGGATCGACTCTAAAATTGGCAAACTCAATTCGCAGGAAATATTTGAGCAGATATTAAAACTCTGTATATTTCTGGCAGCGTCAGCAACGGTGGGTAATATTATACTGAATCTGGGAAACGCGTTGATTATGGCTACTTTGTTCATAACTCTTTTTTTCTCCCTCTTATACTTCTTTTCCCATTATAAAGGTTATTATCCCACTTCGGTAAAAATTTTTGTGGCTTCGCAGTTTCTCATTCTGAATGTGCTTTGGTTAACTAACGGCGGCAGCTATGGTCCCACTTTGCTTATTTTTCAGGCATTTATTCCGATGTTTATTTTTTTTACCGAATTAAAAAGAAAGCTGCTGATTGTTTTTTTGCTTTTTGTAAACGTTCATGTCTTATTTGCGCTTGAATATTTTTTTCCTCAGCTAATAAGAGCCTACCCGAATCCGGGCGTACGATTGTTTGATACGCTGGTAATTACATTTTTATTTTTTATTGTAGAAATACCACTGCTCTATTTTATACAAAAACAGTTTATTGCTCAAAGTTTGCAGGCAATCAACTCAGAAAAAGTAAAAAGTGCATTCCTGGCCAATATGAGTCATGAAATTAGAACACCCATGAATGCCATCATAGGTTTTTCGGAACTTTTGGGCGAACCTGAACTGGACGAAGACACCAAAAAACAATACGTTAATATTATCAAAGACAACGGAAATGTACTGTTGCAAATAATAAACAATATAATGGATGCCTCAAAGCTCGAATCAGGACTTATTGAGGTTAATAACAGCAACACCGCTATAAAACCTATGCTCGAAAGGTTGTACAACTCCCACCTCCCACAAATTCCATCTGACAAACAAGTGGAGTTGATCTGTCAGGTACCGAGACAGTTAGAAAATATAACTTTTTTTACCGATGCCTTATTGCTGCATCAAATACTATCCAACCTGATAACGAATGCCATCAAATTTACAGATAAAGGTTACGTAAAATTTGGTATGGAAGCCTCCGCCACCACCCATCCCGAATGGCTTCGGTTTTACGTAATCGACTCGGGAAAAGGGATTTCCCAAAAAAGCCAGGCAGCCATTTTCCAGCGCTTTAATCAAGGCCACTTTAATATTAAAGATAAAGAGGGGGGTGTAGGCCTGGGTTTATCCATCAGTAACGAATTAGCGCAAAAAATAAACGGAACCATTGAATTAGAGTCTGACGGAAAAACAGGGAGTGCTTTTTATGTGATACTATTTTCGCACAAAAGCAACGGTAAAGAGTCCGGCAAAAATATGGGTACAAGTGCCAAGCTACTGCATAAAGGCAACTCATGCGTTCGAAACGCCGTATATGCAGATATTAATTAGAAATTGATAAGCGGTAAGCTTTTTATTAGCGACTCGCCGCAAACAGCAAAATATACCGTTCGCTTTTAAACCTTTTGATGATCGTTTTGTTTTAACCACAACACATAAAACTAAACAAAATGGAAAAGACAGATTTAAAAGTAACATTTGCGGGTGGCCCGGTTACCATAGTAGGCAACAAAATAAAAGAGGGTGATAAAGCTCCTGAATTCACGGCATTAAACAGCGATTTAAAGCCCGTAAAGCTCTCCGAATTTGAGGGCAAAGTGAAGATAATAGTGGTTTATCCATCTATTGACACCGGGGTGTGTGCAAAGCAAAACCGCCTCTTTAACCAGGAAGCCAGCAATCTAAAAGATACCGTTGTACTCTCCATCTCCTGCGACCTGCCCTTTGCCCAAAAACGCTTTTGTGGAGCGGAGGGACTGGATAATATCCTTACCCTTTCCGATCACAAAGACCTTGACTTTGGTGCCAAATACGGCTTTGTGATTGAAGAGTTAAGACTACTAACGCGAGGCACCGTTATTATTGACAAAAAGGGAACAGTAAAGTACGTAGAGTACGTACCTGAAATTACGGATGAACCCAATTACGACAAGGCACTAGAGGTGGCCAAAGGGTTGGCATAGACCGGCCAGTAATTCAGATATAACTTATAGAATAACAAAAAGCCAGCACGTACAGGATGTACAAGCTGGCTTTTTTTATTAAGAAAGTAAGTGCATTAAACATTAAAATTGAAGCTTAATTATCTAATTCTTTCTCTATATCTTCTCCTCCTTCCACATATCTATCCATAACCAGACATACTGCCGCATCGCCGGTAACATTTACAGTAGTTCTCACCATGTCCAATACTCGATCCACCGGCAAAATGATGGCTATCCAGGCGGGGTTCAGACCCACGGAGTTCAGCACTACCATCAGCATTACAATACCTGCACTGGGTATAGCAGCGGATCCTATGCTGGCTAAAGTGGCGGTGAGCACCACGGTAAGCTGTTGCCATAAGCTTAGCTCTATCATGTGCATTTGCGCCAGGAACAATACGGCCACAGCCTGGTATAAGCTGGTGCCGTCCATATTGATGGTGGCGCCAATAGGCAACACAAAACCGGCTGTTTTTTTATCTACACCCAGGTTTTCCTCAACACATTCAAAAGTAACAGGTAAGGTGGCTGCGCTGCTGCTGGTAGAAAAAGCCAAAGCCTGTGCCGGACTAATCCCTCTTAAAAAACCGAGTACCTTTTGTGCAGGCACCAGTAATTTGAGCAGACCGGGATAAAATGCAAAGGCCATAAGCACAAGCCCTGCCAGCACCGTGACCGAGTACCAGGTAAGACCTTTAAATATCTCGATTATTTTGCCCGGGTCGTTACCGGCGATATCATTCACCACGCCGGCCATTAGTGCAAATACAAAAAATGGAGCTGCCCGCATAATAATGTCTACCATCTTAATAAAAATATCAGAGCTACCCTGCATAAACAGAACAATTACCTTAGTTTTTTCGCCGGGCACATACAAGAGAGCAATTCCAAAAAAGATGGCGAAAAAAATTATTTGCAGCATGGAGCCATTGCCTGCCAGGGCATGAAATATATTGGCCGGTACCATATCTACCAAAGCCTGCAATGGGCCTTGTTTAACCTTGGGTTTCAGTGATTGTATAATTTCTGCTTCGTCCGTCAGCATTTTTTGGGCGCGCTTTTCCCTGACAATATGCTGATTCTCGGGTTTTTGAGCGTAGCGCAAGCCGTCTTTTATTTCTATCTGCTCCTGTATGGCCCATAACTCGTAAGAAATACGGTTAACGAGCCTTATCTCGTCAGAAAGTTTTTTCCCGGGTTCGATGGTGTTAACTAAAATCAGCCCCACCGAAACAGACAACACCGTAGTCACCAGATACATCAACAACGTTCGGGCCCCCATCTTGCCTAAATCCTTGGGACTCCCCAAGCTCACAATCCCACTTATAACGGAAAAAATAATTAGCGGAATAGCAATAAGTTTTAGCAAGTTGATAAATATCTTGCCAAAAGGGTCAATCCAGTCTCGGGTAAACTCTTGCCAGCCCAACCAACCCGACACTACAGCCCACGCCGCACCCAATAATATTCCTATGATTATTTTTATGTATAGGGGAATGTTTTTCATAAACAGGATTTTTGAATTTGGCCAAAGTTAATAAAAATCCGAGCTACAGCCTTGTATGCTTTGCCATTCCAGTAGCTTGTTTATAAAATATTTCTCACCCTAAATAGCAAACCAGCTTATTGGGGTTGCTGGCAAAAGTATTAACTTTAAGGTATTCATTACTAAAACAAAAGCATCATGGGTAATTCGCGACGTACATTTTTAAAACACCTGGCATTGGCAACAGGGGCAATTATGGTACCTGCACCAGGCATTGGAGCAACTAGAACCGATAAGTGGGGAGAGATACTTCCATTACGAAAGTTAGGCAAAACAGATCAGAAGGTGACCATGCTTGGTTTGGGTGGGTATCACATTGGATGGACAAGCGAGAAAGATGCCCGGGAGGTGATAGAAACCGCTATGGCCGGAGGAATACGTTTTTTTGACACCGCAGAATCGTACGACAAAGGAGGAAGTGAAAGGCGCTATGGAAAATACCTGGTACCTAAGTATCGGGATGAGGTGTTTATCATGAGCAAGTCAACCGCTAAAAACGGCCAACTGGCTCTGGAACATCTTGAAGGTTCCCTACAACGAATGGGCTGCGACTATGTTGATTTATGGCAAGTGCATTCTTTATCAACGCCGGAGGATGTGGATGAACGAGTTAACAACGAAATACTAGAGGTGTTTGAAAAGGCCAAATCACAGGGTAAAGCAAAACACATAGGGTTTACCGGTCACCAAAATCCATTTGCGCACCAACGAATGTTGGAAAAAACGGCAAGCAAAGATATTTTTGAAACAGTGCAAATGCCCATCAATGTACTCGATGCTTATTTTCATAGTTTTATCGAACATGTGCTACCCCTGTCCCTGGAACGTAATTTAGGCGTATTGGCTATGAAGACACTTGCCGACGGGCGATTTTTTGCCGAGAAAAAAATAAACGAAAAATTAATATGGTCATCCGACGATCCGTTGATACCTAATCACATTTCGGTGGAAGAAGCATTGTTTTTTGTATGGTCCTTGCCCGTAAGCGTTCTTATTACAGGTGCCGAAAATAAGTTGATGCTGCAGGAGAAAATTGAGCTGGCCAATCGATTCGTGAAGTTTACGCAGTCGGACAGGATGAATTTAATGACCCGTGTGCATGAAAAAGCAGGCGGGAAAATAGAATACTATAAAAAAGTTTAACCTAAGCTTTTCATGAATTTGGTGAAAAGGGCACCAAAGGCTTATTTTGCATTGGCAAAATAGTGGACTGACCCTCAATAAAATTTACTTCAACTTAAGCGGCTTTCCGGCTATGATAGCGGAAAGTGAAAAAGGCTTGCATTTTTCAAGTAAGTACCTTCGCGCTAAAAAAATATGATGATAACTATGATACCCATTAATTCACAAACCAAAATAATTGCAACATTAGGTCCGGTATCTTCCTCTAAAAATATCATTGCACAACTAATCAGGTCAGGCGTTAATGTATTCCGGCTCAACTTTTCACACTCCTCAAAAGAAGATTATTTAAGTGCAATCACTTTGATTAAAGAATTGAATAAGGAGTTCGGAACGCATGCAGCTATTTTAGCTGATTTGCAAGGGCCTAAGCTTAGAGTAGGCGAAATTGAAAACAATCGGATGGATCTGATTGAAGGCGAAATAGTAACCTTTGTTACAAAAAAATGTATTGGGCAAAAAGACCATATTTACATGAGCTATCAGGAATTTCCGATGGATGTTAATGTGGGAGAAGCGATTTTAATTGACGATGGTACAATAAAGCTGAAAGTAACTGAAACCAATAATAAAGATACCGTTAGGGCAAGAGTTATTTATGGAGGTGTACTTTCCTCAAACAAAGGAGTAAACCTGCCCAACACCAATGTTTCCTTACCCTGTATGACCGCCGAAGATATTTCGAACGCCGTTTTTGCGTTGCAACATGGTGTTGATTGGATTGCGCTGTCGTTTGTCCGCAAGGCTGCGGACCTTATCGAATTAAAAGAGTTAATCAGCAGTTGTAAAGGCTATGCCGGAGTTATAGCCAAAATTGAAAAGCCGGAAGCCCTGCTCGAAATTAATCAAATTATTGATGTAAGTGATGGTATTATGGTTGCTCGTGGCGATCTGGGGGTAGAAGTTCCCTTTGACCAGGTTCCTTTGTTTCAAAAGCGTATTGTTGAAGAATGTATACTACAGTCGAAACCTGTAATTATTGCCACCCAGATGATGGAAAGCATGATTACCAACTTCAGACCTACCCGCGCCGAAGCAAACGATGTGGCCAACGCAGTCTTGGATGGCGCGGACACCTTAATGTTAAGCGGCGAAACCTCCATAGGCCAATATCCGGTTGAAACCATCCAAAACATGCAGCAGATTATTACTTATACCGAAGCACACGGAAACCCGTTTGACAAACTTCACGAGCCATCAAAAGAAAATGCTACTTTTTTGGCCGATGCCATCTGTTTTAATGCAACTAAACTGGCTAAGCAGGTGGATGCCAAGGCAATAGTAGTCTTTACCCATTCAGGATATACCGCCATCCGAATATCCAGCCACCGACCCAAGTCACAAATTTTTGCTTTCACCAACAATAAAAATATTTTGTGTAAAATTTCACTGGCCTGGGGCATAAAACCATTTTTTTCAGATACCTACATTGATATTGATCGGGCAATTTTTGAATCGGTGCATATTTTGAAGGATAAAAAACTACTCTCCAAAGGGGATTGTGTGGTTTATGTTGGTACCACTCCGCTGATACAACATGGCAGTACAAATATGCTGAAGGTAGGCTATGTGTAAGAAGCGATGCAGATTTGTTTAATACAACAATAATCATCCACTTCCGGATAATCTCTGGCTAATTCCTTTTTAGCCGTTACTTCGCTGTTATAGGATAGCTAACGCAGAAAAAGGAACAAAAGCCTGCCATCCCAAAAATCGTCGGTAATCATTACACCATGCAGGTTGCAAGCTATATACCGTTGGGTTTTACCCCGCTATTGGATTTCTTTTTATAGCACGCTGATGATAGATATTTTTAATAATCCGCGTTCCATCCCCCTACACTTGGCAAAGCGCATCAGGCCCACTTCGTCATCCATCAATGCCAGTTCATTATTTAAGCCGCAGGGACTACCTTCTGTACCTATACCTCCTGTAAAAGGTAAACACAAGCGCCAGTATCAGAATGGACAAAAGAGGCAGTACCATATTAACTACCTTCCAATAAAGAGATTCGTTGGCTACTTTATTTTTATCCAAAAGGCGCAAGGTGTAACTCCGGGCTCTTAAATCCATCCATCCGGAGTCGTCGCACAAGTAATTTACAGCATTTAAAATAAAATCTTTGTTGCCAAAGGTTTGTCCACTGAGCTGGTCGAAACCCAAAGGCATAATTTTAGGATTTGAATTTTTAAAGCGCACTTCATTTTTAATCAGGTCGCCATCTGCTACCACCATCATTTTTGTGGGCACACTCCTATTTTTAACCGGCCCGGCATTGGCCGACATATTTTGAGGCACCATCCTGTTTTCGAACACCGATGGAAAAATACCCTCCTGAATAATAGAAACGGGCATAAAAGATTGGGTGAAAGCCCTGCGGTCGGGTTTTTCATTCACAAAGCCCAGACTTACAAAAACAGGAACCTGATCAACTTTAGTATAGCGCGAGGTACGCAGTAATACAGTACGCGTAATATCCAATTGACTATTTACTGTATCGATGGAACTCACAAACTCGCCCCGCACCACATTCATATTACGCGAAATAGGATGATCGGGCTGAGGAATTAGCAGAGGACTGTAAAGCCAGGGAGCGGGTACAATTTTGGGTTCGCCGCCCGCACCACTAACCGTTATGGGTATCATGGCGGCCTGGATATCCTGAATAAGTACAGGGTTGATACGTACACCATATTTAAACAGTTGATCCTCTATATTCAAATCGGCCATCATGCCAATTGTTTCAGAGGCGCTACGCAGACTATCCAGGGTGATGTTAACGGCATCTACCAACCACAGCACGCGGCCTCCATTCATCATATATTGATCGATGGCAAACTTATCGCTTTCAGAAAATTGGCTTTGGGGTTTGGCAATGATAATGGCTTTGTACGGATCCAGGATAGTGGGATCGTTGGCAATAGCTCCTCTTTCCACCTGATAATACTGCGACAGGTGATCCGTAATGTCCATTACGTCCAGCTCGTCCAATTCGCCGTGGCCCTCCAAAAAGGCAATCCTGGGCTTATCATCGAGTGTTATCCTGCGTATGGCATCAGTAAACTTAAACTCCAGTCCTTCTATCGACTTGTTTAGGTTTTCGGCACCCGAAAAGCCTTTTATATTATCCAACAAATTAATGGGTAAGCGTATATCATCGAGCGTTAACACGGCAAAAGGATATACATGGGTAGTGGTATTGCGTCCATCTTCCGACTGCTCAAATACGGGTTGCGGGCTTAAGCCCATCTCCGACAGCTCTTCGCGCATTTTTTTCTTTTCTTTTTGGGTACCGTCGTTAGGGTTTATAAATTGGTATTGGATATTTCGTCCGCCATAAATGCTAAATTCGTTCATCAATTCGCCAATCGATCGGGCAAACTTCGAAAAATCAACATTTAAATCACCTTTTAAATAAACCTTTATATCAATAGGATTATCTAAACCCGCCAACAGCTCCTTTGTATTGTCCGACAGCGAATAGCGCTTCTCAGTGGTTAAGTCCAAACGGAAGAACCACGCGCCCCCCAATAGGTTAAGGAGCACCATGGCAAGAACCAAAACAACCAGGTTTCGTATATCTTTTATTTTATTGACTTTTTTCATACGATTATATTTTCTTTCATCGGTCATATGTTACACCCACGAAAAATCACATCATTCCCCTATATGTAAATTAAATGATTGAACTGTAATGCACGTTTCATACGTTAAAATAAGTATTAAGATACCACCTGTATTGCCTTAACAGGATATCAAAACTTATAATCATCACCATTTTTTACTTCTTAAAACTGTGCGCGTAAGGTACATAAACAGCCATATCATACTTAAAAAATAAAGCACATCTCTTGAATCCAATACGCCCCGGCTCATCGACTGATAATGCTCATCGATTCCCATAAAAACAATGAAGGATTGGCTGCTGCCCGATACCATTTGCGAGAGGGCTTCAAAGCCATAATAAAACACAAAACTGAGCAATACCGCCATGATAAAAGATACAATTTGGTTATCGGTGAGCGAGGAACAAAAAACCCCGATAGCAACATAAATCCCCGACAAAAAAAGCAATCCGATAAAAGAACCCCAGGTTCCGCCAAAGTCGATATTACCCACAGGGTTACCCAGCTGAACAACAGTGTAAAAATAGATTAAAGTGGGCAACAAGCTGATAACAACCAAAGTTACGCCTGCCACATACTTGGCCACTACGATATGCCACTCGCTCAAGGGACGGGTGTATAACAATTCCATGGTGCCGGTACGTTTTTCATCGGCAAACAAACGCATGGTAACAGCCGGCACCAAAAAAAGGTAAAGCCAGGGTGCCAGATAAAATAAGGAATCCAAACTGGCATAACCGCCAAACAAGATATTCATTTGACCCGGTATTACCCATAAAAATAAACCTGTAAGCACCAAAAATACACCTGCCACCAGGTAACCGGTAACCGAACTAAAAAAGGATGCTATTTCTTTACGATATAAACTCCACATGAATGTATGGTTTAATATTGCCCCATGCTAATGCCTGGGATTAGTTAATGCTTTCACCATTAATTTTGCCGCACGTGAACTGGTACCGGGCTGCCCCATTATTTTGTGCAGCTTGTTGTAATTGTTAAACACGTTTATCCTATAATCCTGATTCTTGAGCAACTTATTCAGCTCCAGCTTTAAGTTGGTAAAATTAAACTCGTCCTGAATCAACTCTTTAACACCGGCCTTATTTAATATTAAATTTACAAGTGATATATGCTCCACCTTAAGCACAAATTTTTTTATAATCTTATAAAAATATTTCCCCCCTCCCATTTTATAACAAACAATCTGTGGGCAATCTAACAGCGCAGCTTCCAGCGTGGCTGTTCCGGAGGTGACCAGTGCCCCTTGTGCATGTTCCAATAGCGCATAGGTATGCTTAAAAACTACCTTAACATCTTTTCCTTGCACAAAAGGCGCATAATCGGCAGGCGTAAACGAAGGAGCACCTGCCAAAACAAACTGGAAAGCGGGAAACTGATCAGTCATCTTCAGCATATCGGGCAGCACATAATTTAACTCTTGTCTTCTGGAACCCGCCAAAAGTGCCACAATAGGACGGGTATCCAATCCGTTTTCGGCCTTAAAGGTATTTACGTCTTTATTTTTATTGTTTCTATCTGCTATGGCATCCAGTACCGGATTGCCCACATAATCAACCGGAATTCCATATTGCTCATAAAATTTTGTTTCGAAGGGAAGTATGGTAAACATCTTATCCACGTAGGCTTTAATTTTCTTTACCCTTCCGGTATTCCATGCCCATATTTTTGGCGAGATATAATAAAATACCTTGATTCCTTTTTTTTTGGCAAATTGGGCCATTCGCAAATTAAAACCCGGATAATCCACCAATATAAGAACGTCGGGCTTGTAATACAGCAAATCGCTTTTACACAGCTTAAAATTGGCTTTTATCTTACCCAGGTTTAATAAAACTGCTTTGAGCCCCATAAATGCCGTATGGGAGTAGTGGCGTACCAGATGCCCCCCCACCTCTTCCATTAAATCACCTCCCCAAAACCTGAATTCATAGTCAGGATCCTCAACCTTAAGCTGTTTCATTAAATTAGATGCGTGCAAATCGCCCGATGGCTCACCCGCTATGATATAGTATTTCATATGTTTATAATTGATTTCATTTGCCATATGGAACTCACCATTACAATCATTCCCCTTTGTGAGAGAAAACTCTCATGGCTCGTTTCGATCTCATTATAATTATTGATTTATGTGGTCCCGATGCATCGGGAGAACTCGCCGATAATGTTTTCCCTCCGGCTTGTGCGGGACAGGTTTCCGCTACAGCGGAACAAGTAATGTGAGAGGCTACTCTCATAACCTGTCCCAATCTCTCATCGGGAGCCTGCCCCGACCATTCGGGGGCTTGTTTCATTTGATAAAGTTTTCTTCCATCCGCCATATGTAAAGCCCAAAAAAACTAATTATGCGCCTTTGCGTAACCGAAACAAATGGAATTCATATGCACGTTTAATCTGATTAAAACTCAACAAAGCTGTGATAATCACTACTATTAATAATAACTTCCTGCGCAACCTAACTATTTACTCCGGCTCTCGGTCGGAGCAGAGTATGTCGGTTTTATGTTAAAATTAATATTACGTTGCTGATGGCTAAGTAGTGAATACCTTACATTAACTTATTACAAGATAAACTTAAAAACAACCACTACAATGGCATACAATAAAGTAGCAGTAACAATGCCCCTGGCTGCCAGCAACCGTTCGAGCTTAATGGCCATTAAAAAAAACAAAAGATTGGGTATTACACTTAAGCTGAGCAACTTGGTAAAGCCCTGCAGCCGTAACAGTCCGTTTACAAATTCCTTTATCGATAAGGTATCTCCAAACCGAAAGTAAAATATGGTGTACGAGGTAATAATGGGCAATAAAAGCCCTATTAATAAACCAATATACAGCTTATTACATTTACAATTCATAATTTTTATTTTCTTTTAGCGATACGCTATCTGTTGCGTCTATGGAGCATGGTACCACACTTGCATAATCATTATCCAAATAATACTCATCGGTATCCGTGGCCTCCGGTTCCAGATTCTCAAAGTGTCCGGTTAACCAAAAATACTGCCTCCCCCGTGGATCTGTGCGTTCTATAAAGTCTTCCACCCATTTGCCTTTTCCCTGACGACAATATTTAATGCCTTTCACTTTATCGGTATACGGAATATTAACATTTAAATACACATCGGGCGCCAATCCATTTTTTAACACATCTTCAAACACTACCTTAATTATTTTATGGCATTCCGTAAAATCGGCATCTGATTCATAGCTAAGCAAGGAAAAACCAATAGCGGGTATGCCGTTCAAGGCACCTTCGCGGGCCGCTCCCAGGGTGCCCGAATAATGTACGCTGGTGGAACTGTTAGAACCATGATTGATACCTGATACGATATAATCCGGATAACGGTGCAGCACGGTATGTAAAGCCAGTTTAACACAATCTACCGGTGTTCCGTTGGTCATATAATACCGTACGCCATCTTTTTCGCCCATATCTTTCAGGTAAAGCGGTTTTTTTACGGTTATGGCATGCGACATTCCCGAATGTGATTCATCGGCCGACACCACCACCAAGTCGCCATATTCCTTCATGGCCTCTACCAAACAGGCTATCCCCTTAGCATGGATGCCATCATCGTTGGTTATTAATATCAAAGGTTTGTTTATCACGGTGCAAAATTGTTTTACGATAAAAAAATACAGCTGTCAAAGATACAATACATACGCATATATTGAAATATTATTCATTACAATGAAAATTGAAACTTGCAAATTGTACCTAGTTTTAAATGCCAATATTGGCAAGTTGAGCACAAAATAATTACTTTTGTTGCCTTAAAAAATATTTTAGACCGAGTTGTACCTAAAAGCCACAACGTACGTCGTTCCTAAACATTTTATAAAAACCTTTTCAAATGCAAATTTCATATAACTGGCTAAAAAAATATTTAAATCTACATATCGAAACCCAAAAAGTTTCGGAGATACTCACCGCCATTGGACTCGAAGTAGGTGGAATAGAAGAGGTTGAATCCGTAAAGGGAGGCTTAAAAGGCCTGGTAATCGGTGAGGTGCTGAGCTGCAAAAAGCATCCCAATGCCGACAAACTGAGCCTTACTACCGTTAATATAGGCGAGCCCAATGCTTTATCTATTGTTTGTGGTGCGCCTAACGTAGCTGCGGGTCAAAAGGTAGTTGTAGCCACCGTTGGTACTGTTTTGTACGATGGCAACGAAAGCTTTACCATTAAAAAAGGAAAGATAAGAGGCGAAGAATCGTGGGGAATGATATGCGCCGAAGATGAAATTGGCCTGGGAAGCAGCCACGAGGGTATAATGGTGTTACCTGCCGAGGCTGAAGTTGGAATGCCTGCCAAAGATTATTTTAAAGTTGAAACAGACATTGTTTTTGAAATAGATTTAACCCCTAACCGTGCCGATGCCGCTTCGCATTATGGCGTAGCACGCGATTTGGCCGCCTACCTTAAAGCAAATGGCGAAGAGGTCAAGTTGACAGCGCCCTCTGTAGATAACTTTGCCGTAGACAACAGGGATTTTGTGGTTGACGTAAAAGTGGAGAATACCGAGGCTTGCCCCAGGTATGCGGGTGTTTGTATTTCTGGTGTAGAAGTGAAGGAATCTCCCGATTGGCTCAGAAATAAACTTAGCGCAATAGGCTTGTCACCCATCAACAATATAGTCGATGCCACCAATTATGTGCTGCACGAATTAGGACAACCACTCCATGCTTTTGACGGTGATGATATTACAGGAAACAGTGTTATTGTAAAAACACTGCCCAACAAAAGTAAGTTCACCACCCTGGATGAAGTGGAAAGAGAACTATCCGACCAGGATTTAATGATTTGCAATGCCGAAGAAGGTATGTGTATTGCCGGTGTTTTTGGCGGAATTAATAGTGGCGTAAAAGCATCTACCAAAAAAATATTTTTGGAGAGTGCTTATTTTAATCCTGTGTTTGTACGCAAAACAGCCAAACGACATACTTTAAGTACCGATGCTTCCTTCCGTTTTGAACGCGGCGTTGATCCCAACATCACTGTATTTGCGCTGAAACGTGCTGCTCTATTAATTCAGGAAGTGGCCGGAGGAAGCATTTCATCCGATGTGGTGGATATCTACCCCTCCCCCATTAAAAACTTTGAGCTTAACGTTACATGGAAAAATATTCATCGCTTAATTGGCAAGCAACTGGAGCAGCAAAGCATCAAAGATATTTTACTTGCCCTGGAAATGAAGATAATAAGAGAGGACGAAAACGGGATGTTACTTTCCGTGCCTCCTTACAGGGTGGATGTACAGCGCGAGGTGGATGTGATAGAAGACATACTGCGGATTTATGGATACAACAATATTGAAATCCCTTCACAGGTGCACTCCACCTTGGTATATTCTGACAAACCGGACAACCACAAGGTGAAAAACATTATTGCCGACATGCTGGTGGCTCAGGGCTTTAACGAAATAATGTGCAACTCACTGACCAAACCATCGTATTACGATAACCTGGAGAAGTTTCCCACAGACAAGGTTGTTAAACTATTCAATCCCCTGAGTACCGATTTGGGTGGTATGCGCCAGTCTTTGGTCATGGGCGGATTGGAATCCATCGTGCATAATATCAATCGCAAAAACAGCGACCTGAAAATTTTTGAGTTTGGCAATTGCTATGCACTGAACCCCAACGGCCAAAAAGGAGATTTGAATAAATATACGGAAGAACAACGCTTAGGGATATTCCTGACAGGTCATATGATTGCGGCCAACTGGAACACACCGGAACGTGAGGTTTCCTTTGCCGACCTAAGAGCGGTTGTGGAGCAGGTGCTCACCCGCCTTAACATACCACAGGGCATGCTTGTTGAAAGCCCGGTTGACAACAATATTTTTCTGGAAGGATTGTCCATAGCCTCCCGAAATAAAATCCAACTTGTTGATTTTGGTATTGTCAACCCTTCAATAGGTAAAAACTTCGGTCTTAAAGAAACGGTTTATTTCGCCGAACTAAATTGGGATAAGCTTTTAATACTGGCCGGCAAGCAAAAATTAATTTATAAAGAAATTTCCAAATACCCCGAAGTAAGCCGCGACCTGGCCTTATTGGTAGATAAAAAAATAACCTTTGGCCAGATTAGAGAAATTGCCGAAAAAACAGAAAGGAAACTTTTACGAAAGGTGTCTTTATTCGATATTTACCAGGGCGAAAAATTAGGTGCAGATAAAAAATCATACGCCGTTAACTTTATTTTGCAAGACGAAAACAAAACCCTAACGGATAAACAAATCGACAAAATAATGAACAACCTCATCCGTAATTTCCAAAAACAATTGGATGCGCAGTTGAGATAGATTGCTAGGTTTATTGGTCGATAGGCTATCAATACCTTTTTAATTAGATTCCCTGTGAAAAAACGTCTGCTCTTTAGTAAGGGCACGGGCATAGATACTTATACTTTGCTATCCTGCAAAGGTGTAGCAGACGTGGATACTTTTAGGATAGGTTGGCTGGTAAATATTGTCTCTGACAAAAGATAACAATGTATTCTAAATTTTGCATAAAATCTGTAACCTTTTGTGCTCTAACAAGTATGAATTGCAAATGACATAGATAAACAATTATCGCTATCCTGCCGTTAATTATCTATTCATTTTACCTTTTCAACTTGTAGCACCAAACAATTCTTTTTTGGTGCAAGGGCTAAAAATCATTACGATGAGTGCACGTATTTTTTACAAGAGTTTAATACTGACTGCATCACTTATGTTTATTTACATAAGTGCTTGGGCACAAATCAACGAGTCGTACAAATATGCCTATGCCGATTTTGATACCAATGCTACCGGCAAGCTTTATTTCAGGTTAGAGATTAACAACTTTGTTAAAAACAACGAGTACTTTGGCGAATATACAGAGGGACGTACGCTGCCCGGCTATGCTGTTCAGCCATCTTTAATGTATTATGCCGGTAAAAATGTTCGTATAAAGATTGGCGCTCATTTTTTAAAATACAATGGCAACAAGGATTTTTCTGAACTATTCCCGGTAGTTTCAGCCCACATTAAACTGGCCGATAGTTGGGATATGATACTGGGTAATATACGCGGTAATGTACAACACCGGCTGATTGAGCCCATGTATAATCCGGAATTGCTCTACCTAAAACCAGACGAATCCGGGGTGCAATTTTATCACAGCTCGCCAAAAGTATGGTTGGATGCCTGGGTAGATTGGGAACAATTTATATTTAAAGGCGATAGCATCCCCGAAATGTTTACATCAGGGCTTAGCCTGGATTACAAGCTTACAAATAAAAATGCTGCACTGGATTTGAGTATACCGTTGCAGCTAACGGCGTTTCATCTGGGTGGTCAAATTAGTGATTACAAAACAGAATCCTATTCCTTATTCAATGCTGTTGCAGGTCTTAAAGTTTCGCGAAACCTGGGCAGTGGCTTTTTAAAAAAGATTGCTTTGCAAACCTATTTTTTAAGCTTTAGCGAGCTTACCGAATCCCTGGGACTTCCTTTTACAAAAGGTCGGGCTATATATCCAACGGGTTTGTTAAGCTACAAGCACGGCGAAATAATGTTAGGGTACTGGAGATCGGAAAACTATTTTGCACCCAAGGGAAGCCCTCTCTTTTGGTCCATATCCGATCACAAAAAAGAATTTTACAATAAAAACAGAAGCTTGGTAACCACTAAGTTTACTTTTAATAAAACCATTTTAAAACAGGTAAAGCTTATGGCGCAAGCCGCTACCTATTACGATATGGAACACGAACAACTGGAATACTCCCTTGGCTTGAGTTTAACATTTACACCTAATTTTTTTATTGCAAAATTAGGCTTTGAGTAACAGTACTTTTGCTTAAAGTGAAATATTGCACTTGATATAGTGTATACAGCAACACTTCATTGGGATATCGGTTTTACTTCTTTACACCAGCACAATACGAATATAGCATCAATGTAACAGGTTCCTGCTATTCTTGAATTACCAAAACTCCCGATTCAGAAAAACGATGATTCTTTGATTCCTTTTAATATAGAATGGGCTGGTAAAAGCATTAAAACAATTACAAAGTAGTAAACTAAAAACTCCCGACTGAACTAAATCAATCGGGAGTTTTTTTGTGCCCAGAGCGGGACTTGAACCCGCACGCCCTAACGGACACATGGCCCTCAACCATGCCTGTCTACCAATTTCAGCACCTGGGCATAAAAAAAAGAGCGATATGTTGCACCACCCTTTAAATTTTTTTTTAAAGAACAAAAATAAACTTCTCGCCCCTTTTTACTCTACGAGCGAAAAACGGGACTTACCGTGGATAAATTTATAACTCATCCTTCGTAACAAATTTTATCACGGCATAAACTTCTCGCCCCCTTTTTACTCTACGAGCGAAAAACGGGACTTACCGTGGATAAATTTATAACTCATCCTTCGTAACAAATTTTAATCACGGCATAAACTTCTCGCCCCCTTTTTACTCTACGAGCGAAAAACGGGACTTACCGTGGATAAATTTATAACTCATCCTTCGTAACAAATTTTATCACGGCATAAACTTCTCGCCCCCTTTTTACTCTACGAGCGAAAAACGGGACTCGAACCCGCGACCCCGACCTTGGCAAGGTCGTGCTCTACCAACTGAGCTATTTTCGCATTTGCGCTGACAAAAGTAGAAAAAAATATCGTTATCGAATCAAATAATGACAATAAAAACACAAAAAAAACACAATTAAAATAAAGCATCTATACGTATCTACACAACACATTATTAATCAATGCTCAAAACAAAATTATTACCAGCTCCTAGTTTGTGTATTAAATTAATAACATAAAAAATAGTTGTTTAGGATAACTATTTTACCATATCAGCGTAGAATGTACCGATATCATTACAAACTATACTTACGCATGGCCAATTTTTTTAGTGGGTTGTTTGGGAATAAGTTTCCCAGTACCGATAAATACGAAAACGAAAATAAACAATTAAGAAGTGATCTCGAAAGGTTTAAAAAACTTGAAAAGTCCGATTCCGTATTACGATACTTCGAGCTGGATACGCTGGTACATTCGGGTGAGTTCAAACAAAATGTGACAAAACTTAAAAAGGAACGTTTCAGGCATACCGAAGCATTCCACCAATATAAAAAGTTTAAGGAGTACAAACGTTCCAGCAACGTAAAGCGTTATAACAAATATTTACGTAAAGGTAAAAACGAAGAAGCCGAAAAATTACGAAATACCAGTGAAATACAGACTTACCTGGGGCTTAAAAACTATATAGAATCGCCTGATTTTTCTGCGGTAAAAAGAGAAATGAATGACAAGCAGCGATTTAAAAAATCACAGGAATATTTGCTGCTCGAAGAATTTAAAGCACTCAGTAAAAGTGACGATGTAAATTGGTTTATTAAAACGAAGAAAGAAAACCCCTTTACCCAAATAGACAAATGGCGTTTAACATTTGAAGATGATTTTGACGGCACCAGGCTGGACGAGAGCAAGTGGATAACCGGATATTATTGGGGCAAAGCTTTAATGAACGACAATTATGTGCAAGCCAATGAAAAGCAATTTTTTAAAGCGCAAAATATCGAACTCCGAAACAGCTGTGCTACAATTATATCCAAATCGGAAAAATGTACCGGTAAAATATGGGATAAGGGACTTGGCTTTGTGCCGCAAGAGTTCGAGTACACCTCCGGTATAATGAACACAGGCCAAAGTTTCCGCCAACAATTTGGCAGATTCGAGGCCAAAATTAAATTCAGTCATGCCACACCCGCACAGCACGCTTTTTGGTTGTTATCGGAACATTTAACACCACAGGTAAATATCTTTAGCAGTCCCGAAAAAGGTAAAAATAAAATTGAAGCCGGAAACTTTTGGATGGGTAACGGACAACCTTCAAAAAGTACGCAAACACTTAAGATACCCGGCTCATCGAAAGATTTTTTTATCTATGGACTGGAATGGAGTAAAGATAAAATGGAATGGAAAATTAATGGGGTAACCGTTCATACGATAACCCAAAACGTGCCGCAACAGCCCATGTATATATCGTTGAGCACCCATTTTACCAACCCACCCAATAAGCAGAAGCTCCCCCTGTT
Source organism: Saccharicrinis carchari (assembly GCF_900182605.1). Taxonomy (NCBI): domain Bacteria; kingdom Pseudomonadati; phylum Bacteroidota; class Bacteroidia; order Marinilabiliales; family Marinilabiliaceae; genus Saccharicrinis; species Saccharicrinis carchari. Next base: position 344,408 of record NZ_FXTB01000001.1, on the reverse strand, counting down.
TATGGATATAGATTGGGTACGCTGTTATCAGCTGAATTGATTTTTACATGAGCTCTGCATACAAACTGCCCCAAACTTATGGGGCTTTTTTTATGTACAAAACCAGGCGAATTATTCTGTTGAATCGATACGCGACACACTATACACCCCTTTTACATTTTTTACCTTTTTAATTAAACGCCCCAGCATGTCTGTATCGTTTACAAACACGGTAACCCTACCCTCAAAGCTGCCCTCATCGGAATCAATGGATATGGAGCGCATCTTTATCTTCAGCTCTTTGGTTATCAACTGGCTAATATTACTTACGATGCCAATATCATCTGCACCCGTTATCTTTAAGGTGGCCTGGAAGCTGGCGGTGGCACCCGATGTCCACTTCGCATTTACAATGCGATAGCCAAATTTCGATTTCATTTCCGGGGCATTGGGACAATTCTGTCTGTGAATTTTTATACCGCCCGAAACACTCACAAAGCCAAATATTTCATCGCCAAAAATAGGATTACAGCATTTCGACAATACATAGTCCACATTTTTTAAGTTGTGGTCGATCATTAAAACATCGTCCGAATCGGATTGGTCATCTACATTAGCCACAAAATTGGTCGCACTTTTCTGATGCGTGGCCTGATCCTGTTTTTCCTTTTCGTTCTCCTCATCTTTTTGGCTGTTCACAAAGTCTTTTACACTGGTAACAGCAATATTACCCAGAGCAATTTCCCGAAAAAAATCGTTAATGGTTTTCGACTTATAATGTTTTACCAATTGATGGATCAGCTGATCGTTGAGCTCAATTTTCCAGTTCTTCAGTCTTCGCGACAAGGTTTCCCTGCCAAACTCTGCTTCTTTGTAATGAATCTCTTTAAGCGCTTGTTTCACCTTAGATCTGGCTCGTGAGGTAGCCACCACGTTTAACCACTCTATTCTGGGCTCCTGAGTTTTTGAGGTTACCACCTCAATCTGATCGCCATTTTTAAGCACTTGCTTTATGGAAGCATGCTTGCCGTTCACCTTGGCACCAACACATCGTTTACCTACACCTGAATGTATATCAAAAGCAAAATCCAGTACCGTAGCACCTTTAGGCAACCGACGTAAATCGCCTATCGGGGTAAACACAAACACCTCCTGGTCATACAAATTCAGTTTAAAGTCGTCGATAAAATCAACTGCATTCCGTTCGGGATTTTCGAGTACCTCGCGTATGTTAGCCAGCCAGTCGTCCATTCCCTTCTCCCCTTCTCCACCTTTATATTTCCAGTGTGCTGCCAGTCCTTTTTCGGCCACCTCATTCATTCTTTGGGTGCGTATTTGTACTTCTACCCACTTTTTTTCGGGACCCAACACCGTGGTGTGTAGGGATTCATATCCATTTGATTTGGGTATGGACAGCCAATCGCGCAGACGCGATGGATTGGGCTGGTATTTATCCGTAACAATAGAATACACCTTCCAGCAATCCGCTTTTTCATCTTTGGGTTTACTGTCTAATATAACACGGATGGCAAACAAATCGTACACCTTTTCAAAAGGTGTATTTTGATTAATCATCTTGTTATAGATTGAATGAATGGTTTTGGTACGACCTTTAATATCAAATTTTAGTTCGGCTGCCTCCAATTCTTTTTTTATAGGCGCTATAAAGTCATTTATAAATTTATCGCGGGCTTTTTTGGTTTCATTAAGCTTTTTGGCAATGGAATTATACATCGTTCGGTTGGTGTACTTCATCACACCATCTTCCATCTCGCTTTTTATGGCATATAAACCCAAGCGGTGCGCCAAAGGGGCATAAAGATACCCCACCTCGGCAGCTATTTTTTGTTGATCGCCCGGTTGGTAAAGATTTAAACTACGCAGTGTCTGCAAGCGGTCGGCCAGAATAATCAGAATCACCCTTACATCCTGGGCAAAGGTGAGCAACAGCTTCCTAAAATTTTCGGTTTCGATAGAAGTATCTTTGCTGTACAGCTCCTTTACTTTCATCAGGCCTGTTACAATACCCTCTACGCTGGTACCAAAAAGCTGTGCCATCTCATTCTTTTCCACATCCTGATGCTGCACCACATCATACAACAAGGCACAGATAATTGAGGTACGTCCCAAACCGATTTCGGATGCCACTATATTCGCCACCTGCAATGCATGAATGGCCGATATTTTTCCCGATGGCCTTCTGATCTCTTTTTTTCTGCTCAGTGCCATTTCAACCGCTGTGCGCACATGCGCCACATCCTCGTCACTCAACACATTTTTACTGGCTCTCAGTAAGTTTCGGTAGTTAACTATTATTTCGTTACGCTCAGAACTATCAAGTACAACCTGGTTCTCCATAAATATTCCTTTCCTCATTTGTTTTGCATTATGCCAATCGCACAACGATACACCGCAAACTTTAATCGAACCCCAAAATTAGTTTACCCATGCATTTAAACAAAACAATATATCAAAAGCTTTATCTATAATTTGACTTTTATCGTAATTAATGCTACTTTCATCGTGAACATTAATTATTAACCAATTTAAAATTATAAATTATGAAAGATAGTGGTTTATTATTAGGAGGTATGATAGTAGGTGCAATGTTGGGTGCGGCCAGCGCATTATTATTTGCTCCCCAATCAGGTCAGGAGACCCGCAAGCAGCTCAAAGAAAAACTAAATGAGCTTGAAAAAGAAATGAAAGAAACCCAGGAAAAAATGAAAGCAAAGGGTGGCGAACTTAAGGACGAACTTAAAGCCAAGATAAGTACAATTGAAGGTAAAATTGAAAAATTGCTCGAAGAGTACAAGCGCTCGCTTGAGCCAACAAAAGCAGCAAAATAGTTTTTATTGATGGTTCCATTTCCGGAAATTATGGCGGATAGTATTTTGCACAGGCAACGAACAAACGTTTTTAGTTATTTAGTTATTGACACTTTTTTTGGAAGCCCGAATCAATTTTCTTACATTCAATAGAAATTGATTCGGGTATTTTTATAGTAAATATTATGAGTAGAAAAGAGAAAATTTCAGATGAGATTGCGGATATCAAACAAGAAATAGAGTCGTATGTGCAAAATAAGATAGATCTCACCAAACTGCACGTAGCCGAAGATTTAAGCAAATTAACCGCCGGTCTTGCCGTGCGACTATTGCTATTTTACATCGCATTTTTTGTGCTGTTATTTTTATCCATGGCCGCTGCCTATGCTATTGGTAGCTATACCAATAACATGGTTACAGGTTTTATTGTTGTGGCCGGTTTTTATTTGCTGGTGGGTATTTTATTTTACTTACTGAGAGGCATATTGATTAACAGACCTATCATAAAATCATTTATTCATTTATTTTTCCCTAACTACACCAAATATGAGCAATAATAATTATTCAAATATCAATTCTTTCAACGATTTCAGAGAAGAAAAGATGCGTCTTTTATACCAAATCCGGTTGTCAGAAAAAAAACTGGAGATCAAAAAAATGGAACTGCAGGAGTTTCTGAATCCTATACGGCTTGTAACCGTGCTTTTAAATGAATTATCCAAACCCTTGCTTGGTATTTTAAAATCTTCCATAAAAAGATTCTTCTTTGGAAAGAAAAAAAGTGGAAAGAAAAGAAAAAAAGCCTCCGACCCGATGTCAGATCGATCGAAGGATTGATGATAATTAGACCAAGCAAAATAAAATTATAGTATTACGCTATAGCTTTATGCGGCGGCCATAGCCTAAAACAAAGGACTTAGCCAAACTCCTTCCTTGTAAATTAGGGTTTGTTTCTTTCGAATAATATCAGATTTTACAATAGGCAACTCCCCGACCCGCTTGCGTAAGACAATCTGTAGAAATGTTAAATAGGCCTATAATCAGAAATAGCATCGGTAGCGGCTGATATTGTGCTCCATTTATTGTGAATATGCTACTTCATCCATAACTGTATAACATCGAAAAAAACGTTTTTACCTCAGTTCCTTCATGTTTTCGCCAATCCCAAGCCAAGTGGGCAACACGGACTCAGCGCATGCGTTTGGCCAAGGGCTCATACCAGGCATTCAGGTTTTGCTATACAACGCAAGGCTACCCTTTTTTCTAATACTACACATTCCGCCAACACTATGGGCACGCCGTGGTTTTTTTGCTCCTCCCCTTGCGGGGCCGCGGCGGAAGATGTGAGGACTTATCGCACAAAAACAATCTGGCGCGGCTTTTCGCCAACCTCAATCGTTTTTTCTAATTCGATACCATACCTGTCAAAAATATATACCTCCCCCTTGGCTCCGGTGCTGGCATCCATCGCACAAAAGAATTTGCCGGTAGACGGACTAACACCTATGGCATTAAAAACCAAATCTTTATAATCTTCAGCTAAAAACTTATCTTCAGGTAACTGAACGTCGTTAATGCCCATCGCATACATGCCGTCATTCACATAATAAACCCTTATTCCTCCCGGTGATACCGCTAATCCGCCTTTCCCTTTACCCACATATCCCACTTCACTCCCGAATTTAAACACTTTTACTTCATGGGTTCCGTAACTTATACGCGCCAATCCTGCACTCTGGTTGTTTTGGCCTGCACAGAGCACCCATACGTTCTGATAAGCATCAATCACCATATCAACAGGTCTGGTGAGTTTTTTTGGGCTGGATACACCATCCTGTTGTTCTAACACAATGGTATCACTCACTTGTTTTAAATCGATATCTATCACCATCACCGTAGAATCGGGATAGGCTCCTCCCCCGGTGTTGGCTACATATACTTTTTTACCCCTACTGTAGGCAAGCCGCGTGGGATTTTGCCCTACTTTAAAAGTAGCTATGCTTTTACTCAAATCATCGCTATCCAGTATGGTTACCGAACCCGGATTTTCGCTATCCGAAACGCCTTGGGCCACCACTACAAAAGTATCAGATACCGTTGTTAAATCGGTAAGGTGGCTAAAATTACCTTGTTCACCTATTTTTTTAAACGTGGTGGCATCCAGGGTCTCTACTTTTTGGTCATTAAGCGCGCCCTTTAGTGCATACCCTTTATTGCCAAAAATGGACAATGCAGAAAAAGGAGCACCCAAATCAGCCCCGTTTACCGATTTATAAAAATCTGCCGTCACCGTTTCGTCCACATCATTATAATAGCTTATACTCCCTGCTTCGTTGCGCACAAAAGTACCCCTTAAACCTGTATCTGTTATAATGTCTTCATACTCTTTGTTACACGAAACCAGTACCGATGCAATAACAAGAACCAATGTTATTTGAAATATTCTCTTCATTTACTTATCCTTTTCTAAAAAAATTAAATGCAAATATAAGATTTCGACCTAATAAAACCGCTAACTTATTCAAAACATAATTGTAGATGTTCTAAAAATGGCCTATTCTTTTTTTAAACAGGCCTTTATCTTCATCCCCACCCTATTGATAAATTTAATCAATAGAGCACCCCAAGCGTACATTTTTACGATTATATAATCAGATAAAAAAAAGCCGGACAAGCCGGCTTTTTTCTTTTGTACAACATTTTAAGTTTTAAAAAACAAATATACAGGAGTTAGGCACATTCCCAACGGTATATTCTTTTATCTGCATGCCATTGGCATCATATACCAATACACTTCCCGCCTCTGTTGCACTTTCCGAATGGCATAGCCATAACGTATTGCCAATGGGATGTACATCAATACCATTAAAGGTAAGATCTATTAACTTGTCCTTAGGCAATGTGGTGGATGCGATATTCATGGCATAAACTGCATCTGTTATAAAAAATAGTGTTTTTTTATCCGTACTGATGGCCATATTTTTAGTGCCGCCTGCAACGTCTTCAACATCCCAGGATTTAACCTCGTGAGTAGGTACGGTAATTTTTGATATACCTGCATCCGTTTCAGTACCGGTTGTCCAGTTCGGAATGCCACCACAATACACCCACACGTCGCCGTTAGCATCCACTTCCATATCCTTGGGACAATACTTTACCGTTAGTGTTTCAACCACTTTATCCGTTTGGGTGTTTATCACGCTAACTGTGTTGTCGTCGTTGGACCATCCCCCACTGTTGGCAACATAAACCATACCATTCGAAGCCACCATTTTTTCGGGGCCAGCACCCACAGGGATTGTTCCGGTAATGGTAAATGTATTTAAATCCAAAACATGAACTTCGTTATTTTGGGTAGTTTGATTAGGCCAAACACCACTCACTCCATTTCCGTTGGATATGTAGGCTTTATCTTCGAGTAAAACAATTTCTCTGGGATAAGAAAATCCTGTAATTGTTTTTTTAACCTTTAAAGTGGACTTATCGGCTACCAATACATAACCTGCACCATTATCAGTGGTTACAACAATAAAAACATCTTGCTCATTGGCTGCTATTGATTGAGGAAATTTGCCCAAATCAATTTTATTTACACTTTTAAAATAATCATTATTTACATTGCCATCGGCATCAATATAGCTTATGCCACCTGTACTATTACCTTCGTTAAGCACAAGTACATGGCTCACTGTTTTATTTACCGGCGTAACTTCATCATCGTTGCTACAAGAGGTGATGGACAACATCGCTATTACGACGGCAATAGAAAGACTAAAAAAATTTTTCATGGTTTTTAAAAATTAATTATTGCTGTTAAGTAAAATGCTCTCCCGGGCATCGGGTAAGCATATATTATTTGATACGACTTATTTAATATATTTTCGATTCTTACTTTGGTATCCAAATTCAAAAAATCCAATTGCCATACACGACCCACGTTAGCATCTACAATGCCAAAAGAAGACATGCTTGCATTCTCCCATGTGATAGCTGATGATTGAAAAGCATAGGATATACCTATGTTCCAATTATTACGCATATAATTGCTCGATGCTTTTATGAGATGCCGGGGTTTATAGGCAATTGTTTTTTTATATTCAGCACTGTTTTTATCATTGTTGTACGAGTGATTATAACCATACGACAGACGATTATCAAATTGGTAAGCTGATGGTGCAAAAGTGTGCTTGAGTTCTAACTCTGCCCCCTTGGATAGGGTACGACCTATGTTGATGGGCTGCCAAAACAATTCGCCCGCCTTTGGTCGCCAGGCTATCGATTGAATATTATTGATTACATAAAAGGCTAAGTCGGCCGTCACACTGCTGTGCAAAGCCGTTTGCCCTTGAAAAGAAAGGCCTAGTTCGTAGCTCTCGCCTTTTTCGGCATCTATATTTATATTGCCCCCAGGCTCCCAATACCGTTCGTTAAAAGTGGGTCTTCTATAGTGATTCCCTAATTTTACGCGAGCTGTAAACCAATGATCTAAATTGTAAAGCGAGCTAAACGAAAAGGTCAGCGGCGCATCTTTTAGCGTATTCCACTCTTTGCCTATAGAGCCCGAGTGCACAAAATTACCTGTTTTGTATCTGGTGGCCACCGACAACCGATACTCTTGTTCGTCTTTGTTGTAATAATTTGTCCTACCATTGAGGTACATGTATTTCACCGACATGTCGGCACTCAATTTAGCCCCCAGGTAGTATCGCGCGTTAAAGTCGCTCAACCACCTCTTAGAAGATATTTCAGAAAATATTTTATAGCCCCCGTTATTGTCTGACTCTTTATCTGTAAAGCGCATAAAATCATAAAGGTAAGCAGCCTTTAGCTCCAACCTAAACGAACCTAAAAGCGTTTTCCACGATAAATAACTACGAAGCAAGGAATCTTTTTGATCTTGAAAACTTACCGGGGGCCCTATACCCATTTTCCCGGGAATTTGTTTTTCGTTCACCTGATACCAAACACCAGCACCAAAGTAATTTCGATTTAGTTTTATATGAATATCCTGAATGGTGCCCATAACACGACTCTCATTATGGTTGAGCTGTTCCTGAGGTTGTCCAAAATCATGGATATCGATGTATTTGAAATTGTTTTTACTTTTTTGTACAAACAATTGTCCACTATACGAAACACTATGGTTAGAAGCTTTTACAAGCAGCTGTTCTTTAAAGGACGAGAGCGCTTTGATTAAGCGCTTGTTTTTACCAGATAAAAACTGATCGCTATAATTGGCGTATCCGCCCACTTCGGAAGCAATACCAATTGACAAGTTTTTTTCCCAGCCAGGGGTGTTGGAAATATTTATCGCTCCTCCCATCGTGCCACTTCCATAAACCGCTCCACTAGCTCCATACACAAGATCTATTTTATCGAAGCCCCCCACATTTATCAACGAAAGATCCGTTACCCCGGTGGTTAAAGAATTAATGGGTATACCGTTCCAATTTACGGTAGTATGGGTTGAGGCTGCCCCTCGAATGCTTGCCGTGGCCACATTACCTGCCCCCCCATTTGATGAAACCTTTATCAGAGAGGTTTTTGTGAGTAAGGCACCCAGGTCCTGAGCCTGATAACGATTGATGGTCAGAGAATCCAAACGCACCGTTTTATCAGCTTCGGCATAATAGCTGATACGCGACTTTACAATGCTCACCTCATCTATTCTTATCGTATCCAGATCTATTCGCTGACCCGACACCTGATAAAATAAAAAAGACAAAAACAACGAAATTACACGTAACATAACTTTATTCATCCTGCAAAAAATACTTCAAAAAGTATTGCTCTTGAATAACGGAAATCAACCAGGGAAGTGAAAATCTTGCCATGTATTTATACCGAATACCTTGAACAATGAATAACGAATTGGCAGGTCTTCTGACTTATCCCGACCTTTTGTCGCCTTCCCATTTTTAATAGTGGCCTGATTGACAAAAAGCATACTATCCGAATTGTTCGGATCGGAACTTACAGCAGCGGAAACTGTTGCCGATTTTAACGGCATTCCCTCTTTGGTCGCATAAGCTTTGAATAAAACTTCTTTGAACCAATTCGGCTACAAAAGTATGCTTTTTATTCGGCTAAAAAAACAGTGGCGATTATAAAAATGGAAAATCCCGCCTTTTAAATCCGAGCAAACCTTGATTGCATTTTAATTATTTGCGTTGTATATTTGTAGGGCGGATGCGATGCGTCGCAAGCGCTCCACAAAAGCCGTTATTAGAAGTAATAACGGCTTTTGTCCATTTTAACAACAAAATACAATACGATCCACTTAAAATAAAAAACACCCTTTAGCGTAGACGCAATTGTATTTTGCACAAACCCAAATTTGTAATTATCCTATATAATGAATAACGATATAAAAAACAGGATTACCTCACTCACTCAGGAACTTAACCAACACAACCACAGCTATTACGTATTAAACAAGCCCACCATTTCGGATTATGCTTACGATGCGCTGATGCACGAGCTAATGAAGCTGGAAAAAGAGCATCCTGAATTTAAAGATCCGGATAGTCCCACGCAAAGAGTGGGCAGCGACTTATCCAACGATTTTGAACAGATTACGCACCAGTATCCCATGCTATCGCTGGGTAACACCTATAGCGAAGGAGAGATTGCAGATTTTTATCAGCGGGTGAGCCGGGCCATAGGCGACAACATTGAATACGTGTGCGAACTGAAATACGACGGCACATCCATCAGCCTGACCTACGAAAATGGCAGGCTCAAACATGCCGTTACCCGCGGCGACGGAGAAAAAGGGGATGATGTTACCGCTAACGTTAAAACAATAAAAAGCATACCCCTACACCTAAAAGGCGATTACCCTGCCAATTTTGAAATACGAGGAGAAATATTTATGCCCCTCGCCGAATTTATCAAAACCAACCAATTAAGAGTGGCCGAAGGGGAAGCGCCTTTTGCCAATGCCCGTAACGCTGCTGCCGGATCGCTTAAAATGAAAAAAAGTGCCGAAATGGCCAAACGCAGGTTAGATTGCTTTTTATATTACCTACTGGGTCCGGATCTGCCCGGCAACCTGCATTCCCAAAATTTAGAACAGGCCCGTAGTTGGGGTTTTAAAATTCCCGAACATTATAAAATATGTACCTCGTTGCCCGAAATATACACGTTTATAAATCATTGGGACAAAGAGCGTCATAAACTCCCCTTCGAGATAGATGGTATTGTGATTAAGGTGAACAACATCCATCTGCAAAACGAACTGGGTTACACCGCTAAAACACCCCGCTGGGCTATATCGTACAAATTTAAAGCAGAAGAGGCCCGTACCCAGCTCCTCTCGGTCGATTATCAAGTGGGCAGGTCGGGCAGGATTACCCCGGTTGCCAACCTGGAACCCGTTCAGCTGGCCGGAACAACCGTTAAAAGAGCTTCGTTGCATAATGCCGATATTATTGCCCAACTGGATTTGCACGAAAATGATTGGGTTTATGTGGAAAAAGGGGGTGAGATAATCCCAAAAATAACCCGTGTAGAAGTAAGTGCGCGCCATCCTATGTCGGCTCCCGTACAATTTATCAGTCATTGCCCGCAATGCAACACGCCCCTGATACGTCCTGAGGGTGAGGCAGCGCACCTGTGCCCCAACGACAAGGCCTGTCCTCCGCAGCTAAAGGGTAAAATAGAGCATTTTGTGAGCCGTAAAGCACTCGATATCGACTCTTTTGGAGAGCAGGTAGTAGATTTGCTATTTGAAAAAGGACTGGTAAAGGATGTGAGCGACATTTATGATTTAAGCTATGATAAACTCATTGGCATTAACCGTGTATCGGACGACGAAGAAAACAAAAGACTATTCAGCTTTAAGGAAAAATCAACCCAAAATCTGTTGGATGGCATTGCCCAATCGAAAAATGCACCTTATGCCAACGTATTGTTTGGCTTAGGTATAAAACACGTGGGTGCCACTGTTGCCAAAACCCTTACCAAAGAATTTAATACGATTGACAAACTTTCGCAAGCCAAGCTGGAGCAACTGACCACCTTAGACGATATAGGCCCCAAAGTAGCCCAAAGTGTAATTGACTATTTTGCCGATACCGATCACCGCGCACTCGTGGAACGCTTAAAAGCCGCGGGCCTTAACTTTAAAAGCGAAGCCCCCACGCAAAGCAGCGAAAAATTTAAGGATCAGTCGTTTGTCATCAGTGGTACTTTTTCCGCTTTTTCGCGCGACGAACTTAAAAAAATTATTGAACGCAACGGTGGTAAAAACATTAGCGGGGTTTCAACAAAAACATCGTATCTTGTGGCTGGCGAAAATACGGGGCCCGCAAAACTCGCCAAGGCCGAGAAGCTAAAGGTGAAAATTATTAGTGAAAGCGATTTTATTGAACTATTAGAACGTTAATTCTGTGAGCTACTTAAAAAAATTAAGAATACTCCTTGCTGGTTTTTTGCTAAAGCTAAAACTAAAAAAAAGAAAACGCACACCTGTAACCTGCAATCTTAGTGCCGCCAAAAGCATTGGACTATTATTTAACTCCGACAACGAAAGTGACCGGAAAACAGCCAAAGCGCTTGAATCATTTTTCAAGCAGTCGGAGGTTCGGATAGAAGTATTGGGTTACTCCAAATTTAAACATAACACCGGTAATTTAATTGGCGACAACCAACACCACTACATACATCCTCAGGATTTTAATTTTTTTTACCATCCCAAAAACAATGCGGTTGATAGTTTTATACAGCGCAATTTTGATATATTAATCAATTTGTATCAGGATGCTGAATTTCCGGTAGAATACATCACTAAAATGTCCGAGGCCAAATTTAAAGTGGGTTGTGCTCACCTGGATCCAAGCATGCACGATTTAATGATAGATGTGAACAACAACAAAGGCGACTCGGCCTATCTTTGCAAGCATCTAAAATACTATCTTAGCATTATAAGCTGAACAAAGGCATGATAATTGCTTTCTGCCAATCAATTTCGCTAAATTAACTTTTATAAACCAGCTTTTTTGCAAAGCATTTTTTAATTATGATTTATTTGCATCTTAAAAATAATTACCTGTAGTACGTTTCAATAGAAACAGCGTCCTACTTCATTTAAACACATACAACATGAAAACTAAATTACTATCCCCATTACTTTTTGTTGCTTTACTGTTTGCTTCCTGTGCAACCCATAAAGTAGAGCGTGTTTCGCCCGATGAGGCCATTGATTTAAGTGGAAGATGGAATGATACAGACTCCAGAATGGTAGCTGAAGCTATGGTAGAACAAGTTCTTTCGGGCCGTTGGATTGACAATTATGCCCGATCAAACGATGGCCGTAAACCAGTTGTTATCGTTGGCCTGATTTACAATAAATCGCACGAACACATCAGTGCCGGCACTTTTATTAAAGATGTGGAACGTGCCTTTATCAACAGCGGAAGGGTGCGACTGGTGCAAGCGGCCGATAAAAGAGAAGAGCTGCGACAAGAACGTGCGGCCCAGCAAGAATTTGCTTCGATGGAGACCACCAAACAATGGGGAAAAGAATTAGGCGCCGACTTTATGCTCAACGGCGACATCAACTCCATTGTGGACACCTACAAAAAAGAACGGGTTAACTATTATCAGACTAACCTGGAACTATCCAACCTGGAAACAAACGAAATAGTTTGGATAGGAGATAAAAAAATAAAAAAATACATCAATAAATAATTCAGCACATTACCGGGTATATCCATGCAGGCGCGTTTATGTGGGTTGCATGGATTATTTTACCGGCTTAGCCTAATAAAGTGCAGAGTGGCAAGCACAGTATGGAGCGCAGGGTGTATTGTACAACTGATAAAACCATACTGATTGCTACCATAACCGAGGCTAGCAGGTGCTAAGCCCAAATTATTGCAGATAAGATAACCAGCTTATTCTAACTTAATCTATCGCATCCTATGCCAATTAAAAACAGCAAATATCATCTTTTAATTGTCATCGTATTTTTTTGCCTAACAATTTTGGGATGCGCCACCTACTACCAAAAAAACTATCAGCTGCAAAACTATATTACCCAGGGTAACTTTTCAGCTGCCGATAAGCTTCTGAATCAAAACAAAAAAGGCGAAGACGGAATTAACCGTGTACTATATTATATGAACAAAGGCATGGTTAATTTTATGTTAGGCCGGCACCAGGAAAGTAACCGCTACTTTGAAAAAGCCGACCTGTACAACGAAGACTACCGTAAAAGTCTGGGTTCCGAAGCACTTGCACTGATATCCAACCCCATGGTTAAACCCTACAAACCGGAGGACTTTGAGGCGGTAATGGTACACTATTATAAATCGTTAAATTATTTGATGATAGGGCAATACGAAAATGCACTTGTAGAATGCAGAAGGATAAACATACAATTGCAACAGCTCAACGACAAATACAAAAAGCACAAAAACAAATATGCCAACGATGCCTTTGCCCATAACCTGATGGGTATGATTTACGATGCATCGGGTGATAAAAACAATGCTTTTATAGCCTATCGAAATGCCTTTAACGCCTACGATCAAGAGTATAGAGAACTTTTTGGGATAGCACCGCCCCAACAGTTAAAAAAAGATCTTTTGCGAACCGCTTACCAAGTCGGGTTTATGGAAGAGTATCGTAGCTACCAGGATAAATTTGGAATGGAATATATTCCGGACAGCACTGCATCCGGTTCGTTGATATTTTTATGGATGAACGGATTTGGCCCGGTAAAATCAGAATGGAGCATTAATTTTACCAACACCGGTTTTAACAACGGATGGATTAACCTTACCAACGACGACTATGGCCTAAGCTTTCCCATTTATGTGGGCAACAGAAAAGCACAGGAACAGAATGCTTTTAAAAACCTATCGTTTTTAAGGGTTACCTTCCCTAAATATGTAGAACGGAAACCTGTATTTTCCCATGCCTACCTGCAAAGCGACAAGCAAAAATATCCCCTGGAGCTTTCGCAGGATATCAATGCCATTGCTTTTCAATCGTTAAAAGACAGGATGGCGCGCGAACTGGCCAACAGTATAGCGCGTTTAGCTACTAAAAAAGCATTGGAAGCACTGGCCAACCAGGAAAACCAGAACATAGGCACCGTATTAAGTATCATCAACGCCATGACAGAAAAAGCCGACACCCGCAACTGGCAATCGCTCCCCTACGCCATTCATTATGCTCGTATCCCTTTAAGTGAAGGTAATCATCAACTAAGTCTGCAAATGCAAGGCGGTCAACAGGAAAGTACCGATTTTACTTTTGAAATACAAAAAGGGAAGACCACCTTTTTTACCTATCACCAGCTGGCCAGCCGGCAGCATTAAAAAAGGCAAGACCCATCCGGCATCACCTGTGTATAGTTATACGGATAAGTAGTGCCAAGTTCTTTGACCATCGTGGTACAAAAATAATCACAAAGGCACAAAGAACACAGAGAAGCCTAGTGTGCATCGTGCCTTCGCAGTGAACATCGTGGTTCTGGATGGCAATCAAGGTAGGCGGTTCAGCGGTACGCGGTTTACGAAAATAGATTCCGAATATCTTCGGGCTGAAGAGTTTTCAGAATATTCTCGTCGCTTTGTACAATGTCGCCGGCTATCTTTTTCTTTTTATTTTGCAGCAGCAAAATCTTCTCCTCCACCGTATCCTTGCATATCATCCGATAGGCAAACACCTTTTTATCCTGCCCGATACGGTAACAGCGGTCGATGGCCTGGTTTTCAACAGCCGGATTCCACCAGGGATCAACAATATAAACATAATCGGCGGCCGTCAGATTAAGTCCGGTACCACCCGCCTTTAAACTGATAAGGAACACCCGCAGATCTTCATTTTCCTGAAAATTGTTGACCGACTTTTCGCGCTGCACCGCTGTGCTTTTACCATCCAGGTATTCGTAATCAATGTTTCGTCTGTTCAGCTCGGTTTTAATCAGACCCAGCATCTTTACAAACTGCGAAAAAATCAATATTTTATGCTTACCTGTTTTATCGGTGATCACCTGCACTATCTCCTTTATTTTCACCGACTCGGTACTAGCCAGGCTATCGTCGTTGAGCAAGGCCGGCGAGTCGCAGATCTGACGCATGCGTGTAAGCGCTTCCAGCACCATCAGCTTAGAATTTTCAATACCCTTATTCTCGACCTGCTCCAGCAGTTTATTTTTATATTCGTTACGGTAAGCATCGTATATTTTACGCTGCTCGCTTTCCATCTCGCAATAAATAACGTCCTCGGTTTTGGGCGGCAACTCCGATGCCACTTTCTCCTTGGTGCGTCGCAATATAAAAGGGTTGATCAGTCGTTGCAGTTCGGCGGCTATGTTATCATCGCCCTCCTTATCAATGGCGTTACTAAACTGTGCACGGAACCCGGTGGCCCCACCAAAGAAGCCTTTGTTTACAAAGCTCATTTGTGCATACAGGTCAAAGGTACTGTTTTCGATGGGCGTACCCGAAAGGGCTATCCGATTGTTGGCATCAATCAGATTAGCCGCCTTAAATCTTCGCGATGCCGGATTTTTTATGGCCTGCGATTCGTCTAAAACGGCGTAGTTGAATTTAAAATTCATCAACATTTCAATATCGCGTAACAAAACACCATAGGTAGTAAAAACCAGATCGTATTCCGAAAAAACATGGCTATCGCGCGTGCGGTTGAGGCCGTAATGATAATAGGCTTTCAGACCGGGAGCAAATTTAGCAATCTCGTTTTCCCAGTTAAAAAGCAAGGTGGTGGGTACAATAATAATATTGGGGGTAGCATCCATGGCCAACACATGCTGTAAAAAAGCAAGCACCTGCACCGTTTTACCCAATCCCATATCATCGGCCAATATGCCGCCCCATCCCATCTCGTGGAGGAAGTTAAGCCAGTTTAATCCTTCCTTTTGGTAGGGTCTTAATTCGGCGGTGATACCCGCCGGCACCGCTGTATTCGATATCTCTTTAAAACCGGCCAGTCGCTGCCTTTTTTGGGCTATCTCGTCCATTATCTCCGCGTTGTCCATATCCTCAAACAACTCGTCGATAATTGAAAAGCGCATTTTAGAAACGGCCAGCTTATCGTCTTTTATTTCGCCATGTCTAAAAAACTTCTCCAACTTGTGCATCCACTCCGTGGGTAACATGCCTACACTACCATCTTTAAGCTGAATGTACTTTTGCTTATTAAGCACGGCATTTTTAATGTCTTTGAGCTTTACTTTGCTATCGCCAAAACTTACTTTCACATCTACCTCAAACCAATCCTGTCCGCTGCTGATGGAAGTGGATACCTTACCGGCATAGGGCGAAAACTTGAAGTTTTTTAGTTCCTTCAATCCAAACACCTCCACCTCCATGTGCTGCATTCGTTCAAAAAACCTATAAAACCACATGTCGCGGGCAAAGGTATCGTAATGCAGATAAAAACGCTTGTCGTCCACCTGCTCTTCAAAGTAGGGATGCAGCTCGGCAATAGCGTTCACAAAATCATCCTCCAGCTCAATGTTGCGTTTGTATTCTGTTAGCTCACCATTTTCATCCACCAACACATGCCCCGACTGATTGAGCATTACCGACACTCCATTGTGGTATTCTACCTGCGGGGTGATGATTAAAAAATCGTGCAGCTCCGACAAAAAAACCTGTTTTTTTCTAAAATCAAGCTCCACCGACTCAATATTAAACACCCCCTGGCCAAAATCTATCTCAAAGTTACGGGAAAGCGGCATCACTATCTCATCAAAGAAATGTTGCTTGTGCGTTTTAACCATTTTTAAATCATTGCGCCACATCTCCATGTGGCGGGCAATGGTATAGGTGGCGGGCATGGCTATTGATTTTTTAAACAGGTACACATGGCAATCTCTGTATATTATATCTATCTCGTCCACATCATACTGCTGTCCATCTATACTCAGCATCAACCGCAGTCCTACAAAAGTATCGTCCTCAAAAGCCACATATTTGGCCGTAACAAGCGATGGAAGGACCTTGGTTTTTCGAAGTTCCGATTTTTTTATTTTAGAACCCGTTTCGCTGCGCAGGAACAGTATTTTTTCTTTACTCAGAAGCTGAACTATCCGCCGTTTAATTGAAAAAGCCGCTTTTTCATTATCACTTTGGTTCAACTTATTGATATAACGCAACAGCTCTTCGGCATTGGCCGAAAGCTTTATGGTATCGGCATCTAAATATTCATCGTAGCGCTCAATATGGCTCGATAGTTTTGTGCGATCCTTGTTGGGCTTACCCACCACAGCTATCACCCTAAAATCGGCTCGTGCATTATAGTCGTAGTAGTCGTCCTCGTTAAACTGCACTACAAAACCCACCGCCCTTTCTTCATTTTTTTGGGGAACAGATTCCAGTTGTAACTCTTCGTTATTTATGTCGTCAATAAAATGCCGGAAGTTTGATTTATGACCGGGATCAACAGGCAGCATGCCCTCCTGTTGCGCACGAAACAAAATGGTAAGTCCCTTTTTGGGATTAAAGCTGTAGTAAAAATAACGGTCAAAATCGGCCTCTTCGCTTAAACCATATACCTGAAGTGCAATTTTCTTTTTCTGGTTGAGTTTCTCGCCAAAAATAATATCCAGAAGATCGGGTGTTTCCGATTCCGCTATCATCAACAGCGTATAGGCCTCTACTTTGTTTAATTTAGGTATCGGCTTTTTGCTATCGCTGCTGATGTATACCTTACCATTATGGTAACTAATGGCAGCCCACTGTTTAGTATGAAAAGTACTGTACTCGAATGTTATTTTATCCTTATCAATAACAACCTGACTAAACATTAAATTGTTATAGCCGTGTAAAATATCGTTGATTACACTCACCGAAGTATGCTCTTCAATATCGCTTTTTGAGATAAAACGGTAATTCTCGATAAGGTAACCACGGGCGGTGCGCAGCGAAGAGGCTTGCTGCACCGCTTCGCCCATCGCATTTGTTGCAGGCCTGTGCTCCCCCCCGTCTTTGATAAACATGAGCGCTGCCACGGTATGCTTGCAAATAGTACCCCAATCGAACGGACAGGTACAAGTGCTTTTTAAATCGCCCTTAGATACATCCCTTATGATAACCGAATATTTTTGCCCTCCCTGCACTTTGAAATGCCAGGTGTCGGAAGCTTTATTGGCATATTTTAAGGACACCGCTCCCTGGTTATATAATTCAATCCCCCGGTCCACAATCCTGTCCGATGCTTTAAAGCGTATGTATCTGTCAATGTAATCCTGCAACTCCATTTATTCTGTTTCTGCAATAAAAAGTGCAAAGATAACAAGAGCTATTGTCTTTAGGCCAGATATTTTATTAAATATTTCATTATCCCCTTAGCTATTTTTATTCTATTATTTATTGTATATCTTTAAGCTTAACTATTCATAAAGTGTAGGAAATATGTATAAAGTGTAGCTTTATCCCTACCCGACTACAGTTCAACTTTTAAAAAGAGTTGTTACTGGAGTTTATTCGCTACCGCAGGTAGAAATATTTCTCGCATTATTTGGGTATAAGCTTACTTCTGCACAATACTATATTAACTAAAACAATTTTTTATGAGCAAAAACGGACTTACCATAGGCATCCTCACCGGAGGAGGCGATGTGCCCGGTCTTAACCCCGCAATACGCGCGGTTACCTTGCGGGCTATACGCGAAGGTTATCAGGTTATTGGTATTAAAAACGGATGGAAAGGCGTTATCAGTATCGACCGTTCCAAACCCCTGGATCAACAAGCTTATTGCATGCCCCTCACCGAGCTCACGGTTAACCGGATTGGCCGTACGGGAGGCACTTTTCTCCACTCGAGCCGCACCAAAGCCACCCGGGTGGCCCTGAACGATCTGCCCGAGCATTTAAAGGGCACCTATACGGATGAATATAACGACCTTACAGATGAGGCAGTGGCCAACCTTAATCATTTAGGTATTGATTACCTCATTCCCATAGGTGGCGACGACACCCTGAGCTATGCCGTGCGACTGCACAAAGAGGGCATCAAGGTAATAGGCATTCCCAAAACCATGGATGGGGATGTTCCCGGCACCGAGTACTGCATCGGATTTAGTACTTGCATTACACGCACCATTGAGTTAACCCACGAGCTTCGCACCTGTGCCGGTTCGCACGAACGCTTTTTGGTGCTGGAAGTTTTTGGCCGTAATGCCGGTTTCTCAGCACTTATGCCCACCATAGGCGGTGCAGCCGACCGTTGCGTAATTCCGGAATTTCCTATCAACACCGAACATTTAACCGAATTGCTGGTGGAAGACCGGAGAAACAACCCCAGTAATTATTCCGTAGTGCTGATTTCGGAAGGCGCCACTTTTAACGGAATGGACACCGTGTATGCCGATTCCGAAACCGATGCTTTTGGACATAAAAAATTAGGTGGCATAGGCGAAATGATTGGCAAAGAGCTTAAACGCCACTCTTCCAAATTCAACCATGGACGCCAAATAAACATCATCAACCAAAAACTGGGTTATCTGGTGCGCTCAGGTCAACCCGATGCGCTGGATTCAATTATTCCTACCACCTACGGAAACATGGCCCTGGACTTAATTAAAAAAGGCGAATCAGGATACATGGTTTGTGTTAAAAATGGTAAGTTTGATTACGTGTCGATAGAGGCTGTAAAAAAAGATGAAAAAGGCCAAAGCATAAAAAAAGTAAACATAGAAAAGTATTACGATACCAAACGGTACAGACCCATCTATCAGAATATTATTGGTGATCCGATGATGTATTTAACCGCGGATTAATGAGGGTTCCTCCTTTGCGAAAGCCTATAACCCAAATACATTAGCGTAGAGTACTAAAAGCTCAGCGTGCGACAATGTGTGCCATGTAAATGTCGCACCCCGAGTAAATACCAGGGGATTGCGACAATTGCGACGACCTAAACCTGCCGGGGCTATTGAGCGAAGACGGGAGAGCGGAAAGCAAAGAACCGTTAGACATATGAAACGAGCCATAGCCAGCTCCGCCAAAGCGGAGAGAGTACTCGCTCACACAGGAGAATGACTAATGTGGCGAGTTCCATCTGGCCGTTAAAAAATATATTTAGACAGATGAAATAAAGGGAAATAAATCGATGGAAATTCCAAAACCTGTTGACGTCGATAAATCTGACCGCGTTTATAATAATTGAGAAATTAAGAGCTTAGAGGTTAGAGGTTAGAAATTAGAGGTTAGAGGTTAGGGGTTAGGGGTTAGGGGTTAGGGGTTAGAGATTAGGGGTTAGAGATTAGGGGTTAGAGATTAGGGGTTAGAGATTAGGGGTTAGAGATTAGGGGTTAGAGATTAGGGGTTAGAGATTAGGGGTTAGAGATTAGGGGTTAGAGATTAGGGGTTAGAGATTAGGGGTTAGAGGTTAGGGGTTAGAGGTTAGGGGTTAGAGGTTAGGGGTTAGAGGTTAGGGGTTAGAGATTAGGGGTTAGAGATTAGGGGTTAGAGATTAGGGGTTAGAGGTTAGACATTTTGAGCTTAGAAGTAAGCATATCTTTATAAGCCACAAACCTACACAGCACTTAACTTACATGGAATTCATAAGCACTATGTACACAAAGAAGGCATTATGCACACCATAATTCTTTGTGTACTGTGGGCATCCATTGTGCACTTTGTGGTTTACATTTTAAGCACAATGTGGCTCACATAAATCTAAAACCGTCATACCACATACCATCATACCGTTCCCCTCCCTACCCTACTGAAAAACAAGCACTACGCTCGTAAAGTGCGCCAACAGGTCGGATTTTAAATGATAATACTTCTACTATGTTATTAATTTTATAAATTTGCCGGTTGAAAAAAATTACTCAATTTTGAAAGGAGACACAACAACACATAACTGGTATGCCCTTTATACCAAAAGCAGGGCCGAAAAGAAAGTGGCGGAAGGACTCAATAAGTTGGGCATTATCAACTACCTGCCCTTAAAACGCGTGCTGAAACAATGGAGCGACCGCAAAAAATGGGTGGAATCGCCCGTCATCAGTTCCTATATTTTTGTTAAAATAACACCCGATCAGTACCGAAGCGTATTTGAGGTAAACGGCGTGGTGGCCTATGTTTCGCATAAAGGACAGGCACTTGTCATACCCGAATACCAGATGCTGGCCATGCAACGCACCATCGAAAATAAAATTAACTTTGACGTGGAGGCCGGAAGAATAAGAAAAGGGGAAGAGATTACTGTAACCTCAGGCCCTTTAAAGGGTATAAAAGGCATTGTGCAGAATGTGCAGGGCACCAAAAAGCTGTACCTGAACATTACCAACATAGGCTACACCCTGGTGATTAACCTGGACGAAGCCACGGTAGAAAAATAACGCTACAACACCAAACCACTTGCCTACAGGCAATTAAAACAAGGTATCACCTCATTTCTTTCAGCTACTCACCCCAAAAAATGGGACTGAGCAAGGCGAAGCCGTGAGGTACAGTCAATAGTTGGGAGATAAGGGTTAGGTGGTAGGAGTTAGGGGGTAGGAGTAAGGGGGTAGGAGTTAGAGGGAAGGCACTAAGAACTAAAAACTAAAACCTAACAGCTAAAACCTAACAGCTTAAAACTAAGAGCTAACAACTATGAACTAAAAACAAGAACCTAACAGATAACAACATACAAATTGGAAAATTACGACTTAATCATACGCCCAAAGCGGCACGCCTTCGATATCAATTTTAAAGAGATATGGGCCTACCGCGACTTACTCAAGATGTTCGTGAAACGCGATATCATCACCATATACAAACAAACCGTGTTGGGACCCATCTGGTTTATCGTGCAGCCCATCATGACCACGCTCATATATATCGTGGTGTTTGGTAACATCGCCAAGATATCTACCGACGGCGTTCCACAGGCACTGTTTTACCTGGCCGGCATCACCATATGGAACTACTTTGCCGAGAGCTTTAACACCACCGCCAAAACATTTACAGAAAATGCCGCCATCTTTGGCAAGGTGTATTTTCCCCGCCTCATCATGCCCTTTGCCAAGGTAACCAGCGGACTCATTAAATTTGGCATACAGTTTATGTTGTTTATGGCCGTTTACCTGTATTATATTTTTAGCGGCGACACCAGCGTGAATCCCAACTGGAACATCGCCCTGCTGCCTGTGTACATCCTACTGATGGCAGCTTACGGACTGGGTGCCGGTATCATATTTACCAGCCTCACCACCAAATACCGCGACCTCACCTTTCTGCTGGCCTTTGGCGTACAGTTGCTGATGTATGCCAGTCCGGTTATCTACCCGGTCAGCACCATTGAAAATCCCAAACTGCAACTGATCGCCCTATACAACCCCTTCACCCCCATCCTCGAAGGCTTTAAATATGCCTTCCTCGGGGCAGGACATTTTAGCTGGTTCAGTCTGGGTTACAGTGCAGCCGTTGCAGCCATATTGCTGGTTTCGGGCATCGTGATATTCCATAAAACCGAACGCAACTTTATTGATACGGTGTAGAAAATAGGGGTTAGAGATTAGGAGTTAGGAGAAGAGAGAAATAAGCGGAAAGCGAATAGCGAAAAGAAGAGGTAAAAGGAAATAAGATAGAAATATAGGAAAATTAATAAATGTAACTCCCCGGACCTGTTGGTGTCTACAGTCCCGACAGCGTCGATAAGCCGAGAGAGCAGAGAGCAGGGAGCAGAGAGCGGAGGAAGAAAGAGACAAGCGTAAAGTATTTTACCCCATAGAATTAGGAACCGATACCGAATAAACAACAGCTTAAAACAATACATTAAGCTAAAAACAACGCAATGGATAAATTAAAAGATACACGCTGGAAACAACGGTATAGCCAACTGCGCAAAGCGTTTAACCAATTGCAAAATGCGCTTAAAATTGAAGCGCCTGACGATATATACCGGGCAGGTATCATTCAGTTTTTTGAGATGACCCTGGAGCTGGCCTGGAAAACATTGAAAGATTATCTGGAAAGTGAACAAATTGATGTTAAAACACCGCGCGAAACTATTCAGAAAGCCTTTGAAATAGAAATTATTGCCGACGGGCATATCTGGATCGACGCCCTCCAAAAACGAAATTTGATGGCGCATACATACGATGAAGATAGAGCCAGAGAAGCCGAAGAACTGATCCGCTCTTCCTATTTTACGGAGATAAGCAAACTGGTCGTTTTTTTTGAATCAAAACTTTAAGATATACCCTACAAATGGCACACGGCATCCAACCAGGGGATATAAGATATATCATAAACACCCTAGCCAAATTCCCCGAAGTAGAAAAAGCCAGCATATTTGGCTCCAGGGCACTTGGCAATTTTAAAAAGGGATCAGATATCGACCTGGCTTTGCATGGCGATAAGGTTAATTTTACAACCATCGCCCATGTCAAGGACTTGCTGCAAGAAGATAGCCCCATGCCCTATTTGTTCGATGTGGTTGACTATACCCACTGCCAAAGCGAAGAGCTCAAAAACCATATCGACCAATTTGGACAAACCATTTATACGAAATAAGACTTCGAGGAGAGAAAACAAAAAGAAGCGTGGGGCGGGGAGCAAAGGGCTAGGGCGAATACAAGAGAGCGGAGAGTATGGAACAGACCACAGTTAACAGTTTTGAGTGGTGAGTGAAGAGTGGTGAGTGGTGAGCGGTGTTCAGTATTCGGTAAGCGGTGAGAAATGAGCGTAAAACGGAGAGAAAAAAGGGAAACAAAACATGGTGTGTCCCCAGACCTGTTGGCGTCCTTAGACCCGACAGCGTCGATAAGCAAGTCCTTCGCCATGCTCCTACGCTGTAGCTCTGGCGCAAGCGTAGCGCCTATGCTGTAGCTCCGGCGTAAGCATAAGGCTATGGACTCTTACGCTAAAGCTTCAGCGGCAGCGTGCCGTTGGAGAATGCTACAACGGGTAAAAAAAAAGATAGCAAAAAAAGTTAAACCACGAATTTGGCGAATTATACGAATTATACAAATTAAAGAAGTAAATATAATAGGCGAAGCCAATCCAAATTCGCTTAATTCGTGTAATTCGTGGACAAAAAAACTGCGAAGCAGTAACATTTATATAAAATTTTCGTTGACACAACAATATGTCTAAGACAGTAATAAAAATAGAGAACCTATCCAGAGTATACCGCCTCGGCGAAGTAGGCACCGGCCCCTAGTCTACAGTCTTTAAACTGATACACATATCTTAAAATATATGTTATACAAACAAGAGGCCTATGATATTATAGGTGCAGCCATGAAAGTTCACTCCACATTAGGATGCGGATTCTTGGAGCAAGTTTACCAGGAAGCCCTCCAAATAGAATTGAAAAAACAAAATATCCCTTTCAATCGCGAGGCTCCCCTAACAATCATATATGATGGTATAAAACTCAACAATCAATATTTTGCCGATTTTACTTGCTATGACAAGATAATAGTAGAACTAAAAGCAGTAAAAGAATTGGATAACATCCATGAAGCACAAGTATTCAATTATTTAAAAGCAACGGGCTATAGATTAGGGTTGCTTATAAACTTCGGTGAAACATCACTTGAATACAAACGTATTATTAAATAAAAAATATAGGGAACCACGAATTAAACGAATGTGACGAATTAAATTGAACTACTACGTAGTTCTTTAAAATTATATTACGTTTCTAAAAACTGCACAGCAGTTACAATTCGTCTAATTCGCTAAATTCGTGGTTCAAAAGAAAAAACTGCGAAGCAGTAAATTTATTTGCATGACGCCTAAATTATAGTCCGCTAATTACGTTGATTAACCCTATGAAATAAAAGTGATTCCACGGGGTAAACGCTAATTATTTGATATACAAGCAAATCGCCAAAGAAAGATAAAACTCCGCAAGCAGTTACAATCTGCGTTAATTGGCGCAGCCAATCAAAATTCGATTAATTCGCGAAATCCGCGGACAAAAAAACTGCGAAGCAGTAGCTTTATTTGTATGACGCTTAAATTATAGTCCGCTAATTACGCTGATTAACGCTAATTATTTGATATACGAACAAATCACAAAAGAAAGATAAAACTCCGCAAGCAGTTACAATCTGCGTTAATTGGCGCAGCCAATCAAAATTCGATTAATTCGCGAAATCCGCGGACAAAAAAACTGCGAAGAAGTAGCTTTATTTGCATGACGCTTAAATTATAGTCCGCTAATTACGCTGATTAACGCTAATTATTTGATATACGAACAAATCACAAATGAAAGATAAAACTCCGCAAGCAGTTACAATCTGCGTTAATTGGCTACGCCGAACGTTGTTTCGCGGTTCAAAAGAAATTGCGAAGCAATTAACTAATAATCCGTTTATTTGCGGAAGTATTTTATGAGAAAAACCGTTATTAAAATAGAGAACTTATCCAAGGTCTATCGCCTCGGAGAAGTAGGTACCCCGCATAAGTTCGGCTAAGCATAAAGCAAGCCTCCCTAGCGCGGGGCAGGCTTGGAGTAATTAAATTAGCGTCAATTTGTGTAATTTCCCGTAAAAAGGGACAGGCTGTGGATAATAAATAAATATGCCAAATCTACTCAAACAACAAGAACTTATCTATAAAGATGAAGCCTACAAGATTATTGGAGCTTGTATGACTGTGCATCGAGAATTAGGATGTGGCTTCCTCGAAGCTGTCTATGCTGAGGCTTTAGAAATAGAATTGGGTAATCAAGGCATACCTTTTATACGAGAAGTACCCATTACCATTGAGTATAAAGGCAAACTCTTAAAGAAATGTTACCTAGCAGACTTTATCTGTTATGATAAAATAATACTTGAATTAAAAGCAATCAATTACCTGGAAAGTGTGCACGAATCTCAAGTTATAAATTACTTAAAAGCTACAACACACAAATTAGGAATACTTGTTAACTTTGGTGAGCAGTCATTGAAATACAAAAGAATAGTAAAAGAAAAATAAAAGATAATCCGCGAATTACACTAATTAAACGAATTAAGAAAATTTAATTAGCGAAAATTCGCGCAATTAGCGGACAAAAAACATGTCGAAGACAGTTATTAAGATAGAGAACCTATCAAAAATTTACAGACTTGGGGAAGTTGGAACTGGGACCTTAAGTCATGATTTGAATAGGTTCGTACGAATGAATATACTTGGACAGGACGATCCGTACGCCAAAGTAGGCCAGGTAAACGACCGGACCCAGGCAGCCCACAAGGGCGAGCACATCAGTGCTTTAAGCAATATCAACCTAGAGGTTAAAGAAGGCGAAGTGCTGGGCATCATCGGTAAAAACGGGGCGGGCAAAAGCACCCTTTTAAAACTCCTGAGCCGTGTAACCTCCCCCACCACCGGCAGCATAAAGGTAAAGGGACGGCTGGCTTCCCTCTTGGAGGTAGGCACCGGGTTCCATCCCGAGATGACGGGCCGCGAGAATATCTACATGAACGGCACCATTATGGGCATGCGCAAGTGGGAGATAGACAAGCAAATGGAAGCCATTGTTGACTTTGCCGGCGTGGCCAAATACTTAGACACCCCCACCAAACGCTACAGCAGTGGCATGACGGTGCGACTGGGCTTTGCCATTGCCGCCCACCTAGAGCCCGAAATACTGGTGGTGGACGAAGTACTGGCCGTGGGCGATGCTGAATTTCAAAAAAAAGCCATTGGTAAAATGCAAGATGTAAGCACCAACCATGGCCGGACCGTGCTGTTTGTGAGCCATAATATGGCAAGTGTGAAAACGCTTTGTACAAAAGGTATCCAGTTAGTAAATGGTGAAAATTATTTTGAGGGAGATATTGACACCTGCGTAACCAACTATCTAAGAGGTGACACCACCCTACTCAACCATAAAGTTTGGGACGGAAAACCTGAAATTGCCAATGATGAGTTTGAATTAAACGAGATAGGCATAAAGGCCAAAAACAAAGGTTTTGAAGATCCTATGCTTATGACCGATGAAATCGAGTTTATAGCCAAATACAAACAACTTACAGATAACAAACGTATAGACATTACCTTACATTTTAAAGATGAACAAGGGCAAAAGTTATTTAGTGCAGGCTCTTTTCAATCTCAAATTCAACCCGACAACGAAAAAGAAAAAGGCAATTATATCGTAACCGGAACTATACCCAAACATTTTTTTAATTGGGGCACATTTTATATCGATGTCTATATTGTTGAAAATGTACGAAGATCCATATTAAAAGAAAATGATTTGCTTTCATTCACTATTGCGAATAAAGCTATTGCAATAGGACAATTCTCGGGCAAAGAACCGGGCGCATTGCACCCTTTGTTTCAGTGGGAGAAAAACCTTTTATAAACCGAACGATCAACACCTGAGCATGAACTTATCTACGGCTGACTTAATGTTTATCAAGAGCTCTTTTACCAAAGAGGGGATATTTTACAATTTGGAGGAGATCAAGCAATGGCTGCGGGATCAAAACCAAAAAGTAGAAGTCAAAGTTGCCAAAACAACTTTCGATGCCTTGGATAAATGGGGATATGATAAGGTTGAGAGGAATATAAGACATGCGTCCGGTAAATTTTTTTCCATCGACGGCATCAACATACGTACCAATTGGGGAACTATAAACCAATGGGACCAGCCCATTATCAATCAACCCGAAATTGGGTATTTGGGCATGATATGCAAAGAGTTCAACGGGGTGTTGTATTTTCTTTTGCAAGCCAAAATAGAACCCGGAAACATCAATCATGTGCAACTGTCGCCCACCCTGCAAGCCACCCGCAGCAATTATTCGCAGGTACATGGTGGTAAAAAGCCAGTCTATCTCGAATATTTTCAACATGCCGCCCCCGACCAAATACTGTTGGATCAGTTGCAATCCGAGCAAGGCGCCAGGTTCCTTCGGAAAAGAAACCGTAACATTATTATAAAGATTGAAGAGGACATAACCGTTCACGATAATTTTATTTGGCTTACCCTGGCACAGGTAAAACTATTGATGCAGTGCGACAACCTGGTCAATATGGATACACGCACCGTAATAGCCGGCATACCCTATGGCGATTATCGCGAAGAAGTGATCGAACTCATTAACTTTATAGGCTACAGCGACCAAAACGATGAAATTAAAAATGCCCTGTTAAAATCGGCCTTGATAAAGAACAATTCTTTGCACTCCATTGGCGAAATCATCACTTTTTTAACCCATATCAAAAGCAATTATGACTTAGAGGTAAGCAAAAAAGATTTAAAGCAACTCGACAGCTGGATATTTACTGACCATGAAATAGCACATGTAGACAATAAGTTTTTTAAAATTATAGCTGTAAACGTAAACATCAGCAGCCGCGAGGTGGTCAATTGGAGTCAGCCCATGGTGCAACCCGCACAAGAGGGATTGTGCGCATTTATCTGTAAGGAAATAAACGGCGTGCTCCATTTTGCCGTGCAGGCCAAGCTCGAATGCGGCAATCGTGACATTATTGAATTTGCCCCTACCGTGCAATGTTTAACGGGTAATTACAAAGAAACAAAAAAAGGGACATTACCCTTTCTCGATTATGTTTTAAATGCCCAAGCCCATCAAATTGTGTTCGATGCTTTACAATCGGAAGAAGGTGGCCGGTTTTACCACGAACAAAACAGAAATATGTTGATTATTGCTGGCGACGAGATACCCGACATACTGCCCGATAACTATATTTGGATGACCATGAACCAACTATATACCTTTTTAAAATTTAACAATTACCTCAATATCCAGGCCCGCAGCCTTATTGCAGGTATTTCGTTTGTCTAAACTAAAAATGTAATGATCAAGACTAGTATAATGTGTCGCTTATTGATTTGGCATGTGGACTGGTCCTCCCCTTTAGGGGAGTTAGAGGGGTAAACATGGAAAAGAAAAATTCAACCAAGACGCACACTAGTGTCAAGTGCAAATATTTAAACACATAAGAGCGTGCTTCTAAATTGCATTAGCTATCAGAATTTTGCTAATTAGTGGCTATAAGAAAACGCAACAATTCTCTTTTAAAATCCCTCCCTGCCAACCGGCAGGGAGGTAACTCTCCCGAATACAAGTTCGGGACAGGCTCTAAAGGGAGAACTAGAACTTACAGAAGAAAGCTAATTCTCCGGCAACTGCCGGATTAGAGGTAATCACGAAAGAGAATTTATAGAATAGAGAATCTTCTTAGAAGCTCTAATTTTGAAACGTATGGAGAAACAAATTAAAATAGGCGTACTGGGTTGCGCAGGCATTGCACAAAAGGCGGTTATACCCTCGCTAAAAACTTTACAAGAATTTACCCTTTCGGGCGTGGCCAGCCGAAGCACCTCAAAAGCAGACGACTTTGCCAGTCAGTTTGCCACCAAAGCTTATTACAGTTACGACGAACTCCTATCCCCTACCCTGGTAGACGCCATTTACATTCCGCTGCCCAACGCCTTGCATTACCAATGGGTAAAAACAGCACTCCAAAGAGGTATTCATGTACTGGTGGAAAAGTCCTTGGCCTGCACCCTAAAAGAAGTGGTGGAATTAAACGATTTAGCCAAGGAGCAAAAATTGGCATTGGTCGAAAACTTTCAGTTCCGTTTTCATAAACAGCTGCAAGCTATAAAGCAACTACTTGCCGATGATACAATCGGCGAATTGCGCTGTGTGCGCTCATCCTTCGGCTTCCCCCCATTTAAAGAGCAGGATAACATCAGATACCAAGCAGCATTGGGCGGAGGTGCATTACTGGATGCCGGCGCCTACCCCATTAAAATAGCCCAGGAAATATTAGGAACTAATCTCAAAGTGAGTGCCGCCAAACTGTCCTTCGACGACAATAAAAAAGTAGATATTTGGGGCGGCGGTTTTATAGCACAAAAAAAAGGAGACTTATTTGCCGAAATAGCTTTTGGCTTCGACCACTTTTACCAATGCAACCTGGAGCTGTGGGGAAGCAAAGGAAAAATATATACCAACAGGATATTTACCGCCCCTCCCGGATACGAAGCCGAGATAATACTGGAAACAAACGAGGGCAAGGAAACCATTAAAGTGAAAGCCGACAATCATTTTGCCAACATGCTGTTGTATTTTCACAAACTAATTTTAAACCCTGAACTGCCAGAGAGAGAATATCAGCAGAACATCAATCAGGCGCAGTTGATTGAGGAATTTGTTAGGTTAGCGGGGAATTAAGTTACAGCTTAAATCTCAAAACTATTAGCCAATCAACTCTTTATAAATTTGAACTATCAAAGCCATAAGAACAAACACCATATATACTTTTGACAAAAACAAAGCGGTCCAGTGTTTAAAAATAAACTAAAATCAATTCTTGAAAAAGGTGAAGGGATTTCTGTAGAGTTTAAAAAAGCTACCGATACACTACCCTCAAACTTGTTCGAGACAATTTCGGCTTTCCTGAATCGAGAAGGTGGAGAAATTCTTTTGGGGATTGATGATGATAGAAATATTATCGGTGTAAGTGAAAATCTCACGGAATCATTTTGTAAACAAATAGCAAACACGAGTAACAATCCGCAATTGTTATTTCCATCTTTCTTAATACATGCGTGTGAGGTAGAATACCATAATAAAAAACTAATTTATATTTATGTACCGATATCTTCACAAATACATAAATTTAAGGGAAAAATTTACGATAGGAGTGCAGATGGCGACTTTGTTTTAAGCTCGGACGACCAAATTAAACAAGCATACATCCGCAAAAGTGCTCAGTATTCTGAAAACACTATCTATCCGTTTTTGGTACAAACAGATTTTGCGGCTGGCATTGTTGATCGGGTTAGGAAAATTATTCGTATAAATCGCCCCGATCATCCATGGAATGAACTTAACGACATGGAGTTCTTTAAAACATCAGGTTTATACCGCAAAGATCTGTCAACGGGGAAAGAAGGTTTTACCATGTCAGCCCTGTTACTTTTTGGCAGAGACGAGGTGATACAAAGCGCCATTCCCCATTACAAAATAGACGCACTTGTACGAAAAGTAAATTTGGATAGGTACGACGACAGGGATAATATACGTTGTAACCTGGTTGAAGCCTACGACAGGTTAATGGCTTTTGTGGCTAAACATTTGCCCGATAAATTTTTTCTGCAAAATGACCAACGCATTTCCTTACGCGATAAAATTTTCAGGGAGATTATTGCTAACATTTTAATACATCGCGAATATACAAACGCCTTCCCTTCTACATTTATTATATACAACAACAGGATAGAAACAAAAAATGCCAACAAACCACACGTACATCGTTTGTTAAAACCCGGTAATTTCGAACCACATCCCAAAAACCCACATATTGCACAAATATTTACGCAAATGGGGCGATCGGAGGAACTGGGAACAGGCATTAAAAATGTTTTCAAATTCTCGAAAAAATATTCTGGAAGTGATAACATCATATTTAAAGAAGAGGATATATTTAATACCATAGTGCCTCTGTTACCCAGTGCGGATGAAACGGTAAGAAAACCATATAATGATATCACCGATAGGGTCACCGATAGGGTCACCGATAGGGTCACCGATAGGGTCACCGATAACCAACGAAAAATATTAAACCTTATAAAGGTAAAAAGCAATATCACAACGGCCGAGCTTTCAGAATTGATTGGTATATCCCAACGAAAAATCAAGGAAAACATAAGCAAGTTAAAGACCGGACAAATACTGCGTAGAATTGGATCGCCCAAAGGTGGACATTGGGAAATAATATCAGAGTGATGACATTGTATTTAATGAAGAAAATATATATTCATCTCCGCAGACTCGTATTACCTGAACCACCCTTCGGTCGTCATCCGCGTACGCTGAAGCTTTAGCGGAGACGCAAGGCTTGCCGCAGGTGAAGCCCAAACCTCCGTCAAAAGCCGGTCAAGCTATTCCGAACTCGTTTGGGAAGGTCTAAAGGGGAGCTGATTTACAGCTTGGTACCCCCAGCCTCCCGTAATCCTACGGGAAGATTCCTGCCTAACCGGCAGGCAGGTAGGGGTAGAAAATAAACGGAAACTTTAAATGAATAAACCATGCCCGACTCAATTGAAAGAAGCATGTTTTATGGTGCTAAACCTCCTATCTTTGAAAAAGCAAAGATACTGCGCAGTAAATTGACAGGAGCAGAAAAGTTGCTTTGGGATAAACTCCGAAACAAACAACTCGCTGGTTTGAGGTTTAAGAGTCAACACCCGATGGATATTTTTATAGCCGATTTCTATTGCCACCAGTTAATGTTGGTTATAGAATTAGATGGCGGAGTGCATAACACTTTAGAACAACAGGAATACGATAAGGGAAGAACGGCCGAATTGGAAGCATTCGGAATAAAGGTAATACGATTTACAAACCGACAAGTTATAAACGATTTAGACAATGTACTAGATAAAATTAGGCGTATAGCTCAAATCCGCTTAACAGAACTTAACAAGGAAATGGAAAGTTGATGTGCAAAGTTAACCTACCCCCAGCCCTACCCCCAGCCCCTAAAGGGGAGTTGATTTACAGCTTGGTACCCCCAGCTCCTGAAGGGGCTTTGAATTACAGCTTGCAGCCCCCAGCCTCCCGTAATCCTACGGGACAGGCTCTAAAGGGGAGCTGATTTGCAGCTTGGTAATGTTGTGTACAAGACTATTTCTGTAAGAATAAAGCATCAATCTTGAAGAGTACTAAAGTCCCCTTGAGGGGATTTAGGGGTAATACGGGAGCAGATTTACAGCTTGATACCCCCAACCTCCCGTTCTAACGGGACAGGCTCTAAGGGGGAGCTGATTTACAGCTTGCTACCCCCAGCCCCTGAAGGGGAGCTGATTTGCAGCTTGGTAATGTTGTGTACAAGACTATTTCTGTAAAAATAAAACATCAATCCTGAAGAGTACTAAAGTCCCCTTTAGGGGATTTAGGGGTAACACGGGAGCTGATTTACCCTATGTAATTAAATATTATTACACAGGGTAAACAGCTCGGTACCCCCAACCTCCCGTTTTTTTACGGGAGGATTTAGGGGTAGGGATCTAGGGGTAAACCGGGAGAAGCCCATCCCAAACAAAGAAAATCCAATTTATAATTAATATCTTTGCCCCCTGTCTGCCACGACCTACCGAACTCGTTTCGGGAGACAAATTATTTATTGTCATTTAATCCATTATAATCTTTAATCCTTTTAATCTCTTATCTCCTAATCTCTTATCTAAAAAAATGAACAAACCCATATACGTTACACAACCCTCTCTTGCTCCACTCGAAGAATACACCGCTTTACTCAAAGGTGTTTGGGAGCGGGGCATTCTCACCCACAACGGGCCATTGGTGCAGCAACTGGAAAACGATATTTGCAGCACTTTAGATATCCCTCATTTTGTGGCGGTATCAAACGGGACCATTGCATTGCAGATGGCGATTAAGGCATTGGAACTAAAAGGCGAAATAATAACCACCCCTTTTACCTGGATTGCCACCGTAAGCGCCATAAAATGGGAAGGATGCACGCCCGTGTTTTGCGACATAGACCCGGAAACCCTAAACATTGATCCCGCGAAAATTGAAGCACTCATTACCGACAACACCGTGGGCATCATGCCCGTGCATGTATTTGGTAACCCCTGCGACATGGATGCCATAGAAAGCATAGCCAAAAAACACAAGCTAAAAGTAATTTACGATGCCGCCCATGCCATAGGCTCTACCTATAAAGGGAAGCCGGCATTGCAATATGGCGATATTAGTGCCACCAGCCTGCACGCCACCAAGCTACTGAATACCGCAGAGGGCGGAGGCTGTATTACAACCGATAATGCACTGCACGAAAAACTAAAGTGCATCCGGTTTTTTGGGCACAACGATGCCAAAGATATTGTGGAAGATGGCTTTAACGGTAAGATGACCGAGGTACATGCCGCACTGGGTATTGCCAACCTAAAGTATTATATCCCCGTATTGGCCGACAGAAAAGCCAAATACAAATTGTACAAAGACAGCCTAAGCATGGTTGACGGTTTAAGTTTCCAAAAAACACAAGCCCTCGGAGAAATAAACTATTCCTATTTCCCGGTTATTTTTAAAACCGAAGCACAACTGATAAAGGTTGAAAAGGCACTGAACACAAACAATGTATTCCCCAGACGTTATTTTTACCCCTCCGTAAACACCTATAATAATGTAGTAACTTATCAGCCTACTCCAATTTCTGAGGATATTGCCAAACGCATATTGTGCCTGCCTTTATATTGGAATTTAGCAACAGAGGAAATAAAAAGTATAGTTCAAATAATAATTACGTATGAAAAGTAAATACTTGGTTGTTACCGACAATGGACCTCAATACAAGGCATTTATTAAAATGTTAGAAGAGAAATTTCCTATTGAATTAAGTAATTTCGATTTTAAAAAAAGTGCCGAAAGCAAGATTGCTAAACTGTATGAAGAGGATATTAAACATCTTGAAATTGTAAATGTAAAAGAAGATTACCAATTTCTGATAGATAATTATAGCATCATATTTTCGCTGCACTGCAAGCAAATATTCCCCAAAGAACTAGTTACATCTGTTAAGTGTATTAATATACACCCTGGGTATAACCCAATTAATAGAGGTTGGTATCCTCAGGTTTTTGCAATTAATTATAACTTACCTATTGGAGCTACAATACACGAAATGGATGAATTGGTGGACCATGGTGGAATTATTGATAGGCAGTTATTGGAAATAAAACCGTGGGAAACTTCCAAGGAGGTGTATGAAAATATACTAAAATTGGAAATTGACTTAATTGAAAAAAATCTCCTAAAGATATTGGATAATGCTTATACAGCATACTACGACAAGGATAGCAAAGAAAACTTTTTTACAAGACAAGCCTATAAAAATTTATGCGAAATAAATTTGAATGAAACTGTTACTTATGGAGATGCCATAAATCGACTAAGAGCACTAAGCCACGGGAAATATTCAAATGCTTATTTTATTGATGAAAAAACAAAGGAAAAAATATTCCTTAATATTGTTTTAAAGCAGACCGACCAATGATACTACATTTAGCGGAAGACGAAAAATTCATTGACCATGTTATAGATATGTTTGAAGAGACAAATCCAGATGGGAATATATATTTTATAAAATTAGAAGATAATAATTGTAGCCTTAGATATATTAAGTCAAAGCACAAAAATATTATCTCCGACACAATCACTGGTGATAAATACACTAACGTAATACAAAAACTAAACACCTATGAAGCAGTAATACTTCATTTCTTATCTCCATATAAACAAGAAATCATCAAAAATGCTCCTAAATCAATACATTTTCACTGGATGTGTTGGGGTGGGGATTTATACAACTGTGTCCCTAGCCTTCAAAAACAACTGTTAATCGACAAAAAGGATTGTCAAATAAAGAAAAATTACAAAGGTATAATTGGAGATATTATTAATTCGGCTTTTCCAAATTTATGGAATCGATATTACCTAAAATCCAAAGGCATTGATCAACCCAAAGTTATTGAACACCCAAACTACTATAAAGAGTTAGCTGAGCGAATTAACACTGTTTCAACTGTATTACCTACTGAAGTTGATTTGATTAAAAAGTATTTAAATAAAAACATTGTATATAAACCATTTAAATATGTAACATTAGAAGGAGCTTTATTAAAAAGTGATTCACCTATTTGTAATGAAAACAATTTTCTTGTAGGAAATTCCGCCCATAAAAGCAGTAATCACATTAATGCATTTAAAAAGATTTATACCATAAGAAATGATGAATTAGTTTATGCTCCCCTTTCATATGGCGATAAAATCAATGCTGATAAAGTTACAAATGCTGGTATTGAAATGTTTGGTATCGGATTTAGACCTATAATTGATTTCATGCCTATGGAAGAATACACAAAAATTCTGCTTAAGTGCGGTAATGTTGTAATCAACTCAAATCGCCAGCAAGCAATTGGGAATATAATTATTGCACTATGGTATGGGGCAAGAGTATTCCTTAATAAAAAGAATCCAACTTATCATTATTTTAAGAGTATAGGGATAAAGGTTTATAAAGTATCTAAAGCTGGCAAATATAAAAACTTAATGTCATTTGAAGAATTAGCTGGACGTAATCGTCCCATATTAAAAAGACTATATTCTCGTGAAAAAGTTGTAAAGGAAACCAAAGAATTAGTAAAATACTTATGTAATAAGTAAGTAATAACCCCAAACCTATCTGTCACACATCATAGTCACAAACTGAAAGCTAAACGCTGTAAAACAAAAAAGTGAAGATATGTTGAAAGAAGTAATTGAAATGTTTTGAATAAAATCAAACCTGAAATAAAAGGCAGAATGAAAGTTTTACATATAAATACTCATGCCCATGGAGGTGCTTTTAATGGAGCCTATAGGTTGCATTGTGCATTACTTAAAAACGGTGTTAAATCTAAAATGTTGGTTTTAGATGATTCAGCAGTGCCATCAACATCATTAAAAGAGGTATATACCTATAATGAGCCCTTTCGAAAACCTAATGTTCTCAATCGTATTTCAACTCGTATGGGTTGGCCAGTTACTGCGCAACAAAAAAGATGGAATACAATAAAATGTTTAAAAGGTCAATACGAAATAATTTCATTCCCTTTCTCCGATTATGATATAACCCAATCAAAAGAATTTCAAGAAGCTGATATTATTAATTTCCATTGGTTTGCTAATTTTTTAGACTATCAATCTTTCTTCAAAAAGTGCAAAAAACCTATAGTAATAACACTCCGGGATCTCTTTTCTATACAAGGTATTTTTCACTACAATAATGATTTAGTAGTTAATCAAAAAAAGTTTGGAGAGGTTGAGGATGCTATGAGGCTATTTAAATCTAAGGCTATTTCAAAAAGAAGATCTACAATTACAATAGTAGGAATATCCCAATGGATAACAGAGCAATCATTAGTGAGCAATATTCACAAACATTTTGAGCATAAAACAATATCCAATTGCATTGATACCAATCAATATCAGCTTTACGATAAAAAAGCACTAAAAAAAGAATTCAATATTTCAGAAAACCATACAGTCTTTTCATTTGTGAGTGATGGAGTCTTGAATAATAGAAAAGGGGTTGATATACTTGTAGATGCAATAAAAAAAATGGAGAATAATGAAAATATAACTTTTTTAACTGTTGGCCGAGGCCAAGTACCCCAGTTGCCCTTTAATATTGTGCATCGTCATTTAGGAAGTTTAAATCAATACGAGCTAAATAAAGTTTACAGTGTATCAGATGCTTTTATTTTTCCCACCAAAGAGGAGGCCTTAGGTAATGTAATGCTTGAAGCCATGGCCTGTGGCACGCCTGTTATTGGGACTCTTGTAGGTGGATTACTCGATGTAATAAAACCAGGCTTGAATGGATTATTCTCCAAAGATGTTTCTGCCGAAGGAATTAAAACAGCAATTAAAGAATTTATTGAAATAAAAAACACTTTTGATTCTCAAAAAATAAGAAGCTATATCCAGGAAAATTTTTCAGAAGATTTAATTGCTAAAAATTACACCAAGCTATATAACAAAATACTTAAAAAGTAAATGCTGAAACTCTCCATCATAACCGTTAACCTCAACAATGCCGAAGGTCTTCGAAAGACCATCGAAAGCGTGGTAAATCAAACCTACACCCACTTTGAGCACATTATTATCGATGGAGGCAGCACCGATGGCTCTGTTGAAGTAATTAAGGGATACGAAAAGCAATATGTCCACGTACAAGGTCGACTTTATTGGAAAAGCGAACCCGATAAAGGTATTTACGATGGGATGAATAAGGGGATTAAATTGGCCAAAGGTGAGTACTGTTTATTTTTGAATAGTGGGGATTTACTATATGAACATCGAACATTATCTAATATATCCCGATATCAACTAATTGGCGATATCATCAGTTTTAATTCTGAAATAATTAGGGATAATTATTTTGAAAAGGTAAGTTATACCAACTACTCAATTGAGTATTTTGTCAATGGAACGATCTGTCATCAATCTATCTTCCATAAAACTGATTTATTCCATAAATATGGATTGTACTCATTAGAATATAAAATTGCATCTGATTATGACTTTTTATTAAATCTAATTTTTACTAAAGAAGTTACTGTGCAATATATCAATGAAGATTTATCTATATTCCCTGCAATCGATGGCATTAGCACTATTAACAAGAGTCTATTACAAAAGGAACGCTCTACAATAAAGTCTTCTATACTCTCAAAAAAAATATGGTCTGATATTGAAAATATCATATCTGAAAAAAATAAATATAAAATAGAAGTTGAAGGTCTCAAATCAAGTAATTTAATCAAATTAACACTGCATATTATTAACCTGAAAAGTAGATTGGTGTCCATTTTCAAGCATAATCAGCGATTAAGAAATTAAATAAACTTAGCTAGATTTAATACATCTATTTTACATGGAAATTAGTGTAATCATACCCGTTTATAACGCTGAAAAACATATAGTTAAAGCAGCAAATTCAGCTTTACTGCAACCTCAAGTTAAGGAAGTTATTTTAATTGAAGATTGTTCTCCAGACAACTCATTTGCTATTTGCAAAAAACTATCTAAACAGCATAAACAAGTTAAGTTACTTCAACATCCAGGTGGGGTAAATAAAGGAGCTGCTGCATCACGTAATCTAGGAATAAAAAAGGCACAATGTGAATATATAGCCTTTTTAGATGCTGATGATTTTTATCTTTCGGATAGATTTAAAGTTGATGAACAAATATTTAACTCAGATGAATCAATCGAAGGAGTTTATAATGCCTTAGGTTTTCATTACTACTCAAATGAAGCCAAACAAAAATATGACGATTTGGACATGAGAGGTCTTACAACAATAGATTCTCAAATAGATTCTAATGAGGTATTAAATGTACTATTAGGTATTAGCAGCAAAGCAAAAGGCTATTTTTCATGTGTAGCTTTAACTATTAAAAAAAATATTTTTGAAAGAATAGAACCATTTAAAGAGTCACTCAAATTATTTGAGGATACAGACTTTATTATTAGACTTGCTACAAAATGTAAACTAGCTTCTGGTTCAATAGACAAAGCAGTTGCTTTAAGAGGAGTGCACGATGAAAACAGAGTCACTGAAACAAAAAGAAACTTCGAGCATAATTTGCCTTTATATAAAGGACTTTATAAATGGGGGTTAAAAAATCAAATGCCTAAATCTGCCTTAGAAACTTGTAAATACTTTTACCTATCATATTTAAGTTTTAATGCCAACTACCTGGTAAAATTATATATATTCCTGTATGTGATTTTTAAACGTTATAATTTATACAGGTCACTATTCAACAATATTGTTTACAATTGCTTTGGTAGAAATAGAATTGCCTATTTAATTTTTGGGCTTCGTAACAACATATTTCCTTTGAAACAATAATGAAAATCTTATTTATATCACACGACACAAGCCACTCAGGAGCTCCAAAATCTCTTCGACTATTTATTAATTGGATTGCAAACAATCGTAGTGATATTAAATGTGATATTCTTCTTAGAAGAGGAGTTAAGCTACCTTTTTTAGATGACACTATAAATACTTACCTCTACACTCCCCCATATTTAGAAAGAAGTGGTTCAATAATTAATCGAATAGCTTTTCATTCTAAAATTTTATTATTAACAAAATGGATACACAAATTGTTGCTTCTCTGTAAATTAAAAAAAAACAACTATGATTTAATCTATTCCAACACTATTGTAAATGCTGATGTATTAGACTTTTTATCTTCAATAAAATGCAAAAAAATTGTACATGCCAGAGAGGTAGATCTGACGTACAATGATTTTGGTGGAGAGCAAATTATTTCATTAAACAATCAACATGCCGATAAATTTATTGCAATAACTAATGCTGTAAGTAACGCTTTGGTAAGGTATGGAGTAGATAAAACTAAAATAAGCGTGGTTAATAATCATATTGAATTGAAAACAACTAATATAAAATCGAAATATTTATTAAGAAGAAAATATAATATTCCTAAAGAGGCATTTCTTATTGGCGGATGTGGTAATCTGGGTAATATTAAAGGATTTGATGTTTTTTTACAATTAGCGGCAAAATTTAGGGAAACCAAAGAGTTTTATTTTATATGGTATGGAATGCCTAATAAAATAAAAAAAACCGAAATTGAGTATGATGTTATCAGGTTAAATCTCACTGATAAATTTATTGTTGATTCCTTTTTGCCAAACCAATCAATTGAATATTTCTCTATTTTAGATTGTTTCTTCTTCTCAAGCAAGAGTGATGGTTTTGGACTGGTTGGATTGGAAGCTTCTTTAAATAAAGTACCTATCATATGTTTCGAAAAAGCAGGAGGACAACCGGAATTTGTCAGTCAGGGTGCAGGATATGTTGTACCCTATATGGATATTGATGCGGTGTACAAAAAAATCAATTTATTATATGATAACAAAGGGTTACTAAAATCAATTGGTGAAAAAGGCTACAATATTGTGAGAGAAAAATATGATATTGAAAAAGTTGCTCCTAAATTATTAAATACTGCCCTAAATGATTAGTATAATAGTATGCTCCCGCGAAGTTGAGCTTTTAAATAAACTCAAAAAAAACATAAGTGAAACTATTGGCTGTGCCTTTGAGATTGTTACAATTGACAACAGCAACAACCATTATAATATATTTGAAGCCTACAACCTAGGTGTTAAAAAAAGCAAAGGCGAAATCCTCTGTTTTGCCCATGAAGACATTCTCTTCTATACGAATGATTGGGGTTTAAAGCTATTAGAGCATTTTAAACTGGACGCTCAACTTGGTTTAATAGGCACAGTGGGTAGTACGGCATTACCGGGTGCGCCGGCGCCTTGGTGGAATCGTCATAAAGTAAATACACACTATATCCATTTATTGCAAAAATGGCAGCCGGGAGATAATATAAAACGTTGGAGTTATAATGAACCTTATAAAGATACCAGCCTAATTTACCATAAGGAAAATGATACCAGCCAAAATATTAATCAGGTAACATCGGTGGATGGTTTTTTTATGGCTATACCCAAACACCTTTTCAATCACATTAAGTTTGATACCGATACCTTTGATGGTTTCCATTGCTACGATTTAGACATCTGTATGCAGGTAAATAAAGCTAATTATAAGGTAGCTGTAGCACACAATATTTTAATTGCTCATTTATCAAGTGGTAGTGTTAGTAATCATTGGGCAGAAGCCTCCATTGTATTCACAACGAAGTGGAAAAAACATTTGCCCCATAGCATAAAGCAACTTACAATCCCGCAAAAAGATAACTATACAAACAGCTTGCTTCTTACATTCTGTTATTGGAATTATAAAAGATTATCAAATGGAACAATAAGGCAAGTAATTTTTAACTATTTAAAGCCAAGTAATTTTTTTAATGATGAAGAGTATAGAATACTCAAAATATGGAGCCATTCAAATTATGCAATTACCAGAATCTTTAATAAGTTATTTAAAAGAAAATGAGTGTATATACTATTTTAGCCTTAAATTTCGACCCCTGTGATGGGGGGATATCACATTTTACTAACTCTATTGCAAAACAACTATATAAAAGCAAGAAACTAACAAAAATCATAACAACCAATGGTAAGCCATTGGCGCAATATAATTACCCAATTACTTTATCGAGTTGCACGCAAACCATCAATAGCTTAAACAGCAAAATCAGGATAGCAAGATACTTTTATTATATTAAACTTTTAATTCTAGCATCTATCGAGTTTTTAAGAAAACCTCAACAACATTACTTTGTTAATTCTTGCTTTGGTTTAATTCAACTTTTATATATTATACCGCTTAAGTTGTTTGGTTTAAAATATTCAATACTATTACATGGTCTTGATATAATCAGCAATGCCAAATCTGACTATCGACTAAGTAAATGGGTATATAGTGGGGCACACACCATTTATATTAATTCAAAAGCCAGTCAAAACGCACTACATGCCAACTATGGTAAAATACAAGTGAAAGAAGTAATTATTTACCCTGTAATACAACCCGAAGAAATAGATAAAGAGCAAATTTATTCATTACGCCAATTAGAACATAAAACAGGCGCCAAGCTAACAAATAAACAAATTGTCACTTCCATCTGCCGACTGGATAAAAGAAAAGGTTTAGACACTTTAATAACATCATTTATGAAATACCACCAAAAGCATCCTGATTCAATATTACTAATTGGTGGTAGAGGTAATATGTACGACTCGCTGCAAACTCAAATCAACCACCTCAATGCCAAAGAATATATAAAGCTTCTTGGATTCATTGATAACCAAACTAAATATTCAATATTAAAGTATGCCAGGTTATTTGTAATGCCAACCAAAAGCCTCGGGCAAGAAGATTTTGAAGGTTTTGGCATTAGCTTTATTGAAGCATCCTATTTTTGCACCCCCGTAATTGGAGGTAATCACGGTGGTGTACCGGAAGCCATTAATGATACAAAGACAGGTTATATAATTGATTTTGACAAACCCAACAGCGAAACCATACTTACTCAAACAATAGAAGAAATACTTACAAATAAAGAACTTCAAACCACACTTGGACAAAATGGTTACAATTGGGTTAAACAAAACTATACAAGTATAAACTCTGATTTATTTTAGCTATGCCAAAAGTATCAGTATATATTCCGCTTTACAACAGGGAACAATCTATTGGTAAAGCAATTGAAGGTTTATTACAACAAAGTTATAAAGACTTCGAATTAATAATTATTGACGATGGCTCAACGGATAATTCCATTGAAGTAGTTAATAAATACAACGACAAAAGAATTAAGGTTTATCAAAACAGCGAAAACAAAGGTGTAGTTTACACAAGAAACCGAGCCTTTGAATTAGCAAGTGGCGAATATCTAGCAATCAATGATAGTGATGATTATTCGCTACCTGAACGCTTAGAGAAGCAAGTCAAATTTTTAGACAGCAATGCTCAAATTGGCATTCTCGGTGGTAAAGCGCTTAGGATAGACCACTTAGGAGAGAAAAGAATTTGGGAATATCCTAATGAACCTAAAAACATTAAGTGTAGGTTATTTTGGGGCTCTTCAATGATTAATTCTACCCTGATGATGCGCCTTAAAATGATGATTGAAAACAATCTAAGATACGATGAGAACTTCCCAGTAGCTGAGGATTATGATATATTTGAAAGAGCACAGAATTGTTTTGAATTAAGAAATTTGGATGAAGTTTTGGTAAAATATTATTCCCACCCTGCAAACCTGACTTATACTCAAAATGAATTAATGGTGAACAAGGCTTTTGAAATTAATATGCGCCAATTAACAAAATTGGGAGTAATATTAAATCAAATTGAGAGTGAGATATGGTTTAAATTATTTAGCTATGATTTTAACTTCAATAAAGCATCTTTAGTTATCCTTTCTAGTCTTGGTGAAAAATTGATTCGCGCAAATAAT
This sequence comes from Saccharicrinis carchari, assembly GCF_900182605.1. Classification (NCBI taxonomy): domain Bacteria; kingdom Pseudomonadati; phylum Bacteroidota; class Bacteroidia; order Marinilabiliales; family Marinilabiliaceae; genus Saccharicrinis; species Saccharicrinis carchari. The sequence continues at coordinate 301,146 of NZ_FXTB01000001.1, read as the reverse complement.
CAATTAATGATATATGATGAAAATATATTTGCTAACCAGCTAAGCCAAAGGATTTACGAATGTTTATATCATACTAAAAAATATGGCAGCTATAAAAGCTTCACTAAATCTACATTAATGTTACATAAGTCACTGTCTCCCATTGAGAGAATGAAGTTTTATATTTCACAATTTCGATGAATAAATATAGATAGACAGCGCATAGAGAATATGAATTAAAGCAATTTGTTTTTCAACAATACACCCCTAACCATTATTTGGGAGCGCGAATCCGGGCAAATCAGTCAGCGTAATCCCAGTGAAAAATGGGTGCAATATTTTGAAGTACGCTTAAAAATGTTGCAATGGATTAAAAACACCCAAACCGCCTATTACAAAAAAGAAGAGGCATTATACAAGGACAGTTTATTTGGCATCCTGCGCATTATGGCACAGCACGATTTAAAAAAGGCCAATCAATTGTTTGGCGAGCATCTGGGCAAAGCTTACCGGCCGTCACCGCAACAAAACCACTGTACCAAAGGATATTTGATGCTCTATCGTATTTTTGGTTTCCGTGGTGCAGAGCAATTTAGGCGATGGTTCGGGACATAATATATCGAGGACACCGATCGCTTAGTCGGCACTAATAGGTTTTTTGCATTTGCAATAACTGTAGCAAGTGGATAAATAGAATAATTAAGCCCTGTAATAGCAGTACCGGGCCAGCTAATAGATAATTTGGTTGTATTAATAGGATATTTTAGCCCGCTAATAGTAGTTTGGGGCAATTTAATAACTACTTAAGCCAATTAATAGCTGTTATTATTGAAATAATAGGTAATTGCAGGCCATTAATAGGTGTTTGGGCTCAATTAATAGGTGTTTTTAGTCAACTAATAGGTGTTTGACCTTAACTAATAGGTGTTTGGCCATCCGCCAGAAAAGACAAAGTATCAAGTATCAAGTATCAAGAATCAAGACACAGGAATCAAGAAATAAGTATCAAGTATCAAGTATCAAGACACAACCTGTCCCGCATTAGCGGGAAGTATCAAGGCCTCGTTTGTTAGGGGAATTCTTTACATTATTAACAATATACTGCCAAGAACAACACAGCCTGCCCCGTTTTTACGGGGAATCTCAGTGATAAACTAATTAGTACCTTTTCTCTAATATTCTGCCAAAAATTGGCAGAATATTAGAGAAAAGAGGAAAAATAAAAAAGCGCTTTACTGTAATATGGGCATTTTAAATTTTGCCGGGCAACTTGGACAAACCAAAACAGGAATATCTCAAGTGTTTACGTAATCACCTTGTTTGGTTTTGCTTGTCCAAGTTGGGTTTTAAGGAATACCAATAAAAAATCCCGGCCAAATATATCAGCCGGGATAATTTATACGCACATCGCATCGTTACATTTCTAAGGTATTGGCCTAGTGACCCCTGCCTGCCATCGGTCGCCATGCGCCTACGTTGAAGCTCCAGCGCAAGCGTAAGGAATGCCGTCGGTGCTACCGGCAGGCAGGCAACAAGCTATCGATCTATCGACCTTCCCGTAGTAATTATATTTCAGGCTACGGGATGTTGAATAAAGTGAAATCCCGATGCGTTATATTTATATCATTTCGGGGTCACTTCGTTCCAATCAACCTATCAACCTAACAACCTATCAACCTAACAACCTAATTTACTTATTAATATTCTGCCGTATATACTTGCTATTGTAGCCCCTCAACCTATCGGGTTGGCGCCAAAAAACAAATTTACCGCATTGGCGCACTTCGTCAACGGCTGTTTTAAGCAGGGTATAAAGTCGGTCGCGATTTTGTTTGTGCTCATTCTCGTCAAATTTTTCGCCGTTGGCACGGGCGCGCAAATCGGCCATCTCGTCGCTCAGCGTAGCCGCTTGGGTAAACAAATCGGCAGTTTGGCCAATGGTAGTTAAGGGTTCCGGGTTTTCGCGCCCCAATACGGCCAGGTCGTTCAGGTCCTGTATCATGTCGGCATGGCTTGTGCCCTCGCTAATTTCGGCAATACGTGTCAGCACATCGGGCATTTGGCGGTAAGCATAACGGAAGGTATGCAGCATTTGGTCGCGGAAATCAATGGCCTTGGGTGCCTCCTCCGCCCAGGCTTTTTCTGCATCCTGCCTGGCCTGTGCATTTTTCATCCATATGGATTGCGCCTCGCGGGTGGCCCCTGCCAAAACAGGTAAATCATTTACAAAAGTTTCGTCGAGCCCGGCGGCCAACAGTTTCTCTCTGTCGGGCTGGCACCAGTGGTACAGATCCTCGGCCTCCTGCAGGTAAACGCCCACGGGGATGTAAGGGGTTTTAATTTCGTCAGGTTTTAGTTGCATGGCAAGTGGCAACTTTAAAGCATAATCATCGGAATTGGACATAGTACAAGTTTAAAAAGTTAAAAAAATGAATGAACGATAATAAATGTATTGATTATTTTACAATAAGTCAAGCGAATCGGCGTTTTAAATTGGGAAAAAACACCTAAGCTGAAAATGCACACATTTTTCAGGTTACGCTTTAATAGGCGGAAAGCCTTAAAAGTTAAGAAAACTTTTACGAGGGTTAACATACTATTCAGCCTAAGCTGAATCGGCCTTTGGTGCCCTATTGGCTGCGCCGAACGCTTAAGCTTCATCGACAAAGTACGCAGCCAATAGGGCAGGCTAAATACAATGTTTCAGTTTTTGGAACTTCTAGCCTATATGATTAAGATGAAGCTATTGCAAATGCCTAAAGTTGTTTCGAACACAGAATCAAATATGTAAAGTCTAGTGTTACCCCCTGTACAGCAGTAAAACTCGTGATAATTCTGTAATTTCGTTGACCTATTAACCCCGGGCTGCCGGCTGGCAGGTAAAAACCTATTGACCTATTGACCTAAAAACCTTCCCGTCATAAATTAAATTTTAGGCGACGGGATGGAGCTACGCTCCAATCGACCTAAAAATCTAATAACCTATTAAGCTAACAACCTACTTTATGCCAAATAAACAACTATTCTACTTTACCTTCAACGATCTGCCCGGCGGTGTTTACAACAGTCAGGTGATTGAGGTGGTTAACTATTTGAATGGTTTAAACCCTGCAACAAAGGTTAGGCTATTGTCCATTATATCACCCAGGGGGTTTTTAAAAAACAGAAAGCAAATAAAAGCACTCATTCCCAATGCCGTTGTCCTTCCTACTTTGGCTCCATTAAAATATTGGCGTGTAAATATTTTATGGCTATTCGTTATCCGTTTGTTTTCGGGATTTTCAAAAATAATATGTCGCGGCCCTGTAGCCACCTGTCTGTCCATTGATGCCTTTAAAGACAGTACGGTTATATACGATGGGCGTGGCGCAGTTGTGGCAGAGCAAGAGGAGTATGGTGTATATGATGGTTCAGGTATAGAGCACAAGTTATACAGCATTGAACAAAAAGCCGTATTAAAAAGCGATTGGTGCATAGCGGTAACGGAACAATTGGTGCAGCACTGGCAAGATAGGTTCGCATACCGCGGCACACAACACAGCGTTATACCTTGCACGGTATCATCGGCTAAAACGGACAAATCTGAAAGTATCCCCTCATCCATCGCCAATTTTATACAATGTATGCACAACAAAACTATATTTACTTTTGCGGGAGGCAATGGCAAATGGCAAGGCATCGATTTATTGATTACTTTTTTAGAAGAAGAGGTTAAACGAAATGATAATTCGGCAGCCTTGTTACTCACCCCCTTAAACAGCGAACTGGAAAAACTACAAAAAAAATATCCACACAGAGTGCATATAGAAACTGTATCACCGGAGCAAGTACACACCATCATCAGCCAATGCGATTATGGTTTGTTATTGCGTTACCCCACTCTTACCAACCGGGTGGCCTCTCCTGTTAAGGTAGCCGAGTATTTACGTGCCGGACTAAAAGTGATTATCTCGCCGAATATTGGCGATTACAGCAAGCTGATAGCCAACACAAAAACAGGTTACATCTGGGAAGAGGGCATGCAGCTAAGCCTATCAAAAATAATGGATGCAGATAGGGAACAATCGAGGATGATTGTAGAAAAATATTTAGCTAAGGAATCGGAAGATATTGCAGAGAAATATATGCAGATAATTAGATCGGTAGGTCATTAGGCCATTAGATCGGTAGGTGGTCAGTAAACAGTATCCTAGCCGCAAAACAAGGGGTCTATCCAATAATCCCTGCTAGCGGCAGGCAGGCGGGAGAACATGGCAAATATCATTCTCAACAACCTTGTTTCTTAAATCTTGTATTTGATTCATATTATGGTGCTTACAATTGCAGTTAGGTAAAAATGGGCAGTTATTTCGGAATATTAGCCATCCGGCATTTAAAAAATGTAACTTTACAAGGCGTTCAACGAGAAAAAATCCATGACTAAAGTTAAGATAAAAAATTTTGGCCCTATTGTCAAAGGATGTGAATCGGACGATGGTTGTTTAAAGATCAAACCGGATTCAATTTAAACACGAAGCAGGTTATTGATATATGCTAAACCCTAAACCCTAATTACCTAATAACCTAGCGATCTATCGACCTAACAACCAATCAACCTTCCCGTCATAAATTAAATTTTAGGCGACGGGATGGAGCTGAGCTCCAATCGACCTAACAACCCATACCCTAAAGCAGCTTTGCTGCGTCCTATCACCTAACACCTAACACCTCAAAAAAATGACCATCGCACTCCTCACCGACGGCTTCTACCCTTTTACCATGGGCGGCATACAAAAGCACAGCTACTATTTGGCCAAGTACTGGGCCCGGCAAGGCATTGCCGTACATGTGTATCATCCCAACCCATACAAGGCGGAAGTACTGAACGAGCATTTTACGGCGGAAGAACTAGAACGCATCCATTTTGTATATGTGCAGCATCCACAATCCATAAAGTTTCCGGGCCACTACATTTACAACAGTTACCGCTACAGCAAGGCCTTGTATAAAAAAGTGGGGAACCAAAAATATGATGCCATCTATGCCCAGGGCTTTACCGGATGGTATTTTGTAAAAAACCAGGAAGATATCAACCTGGTTACCAACCTGCATGGTTTAAATATGTTTCAAGCCTCGGTCAATATAAAACACAAGATACAGCTACTTTTATTGCGCATCCCCGCCAAGCCCATTATACTAAAGTCGCACAAACAAATATCCCTGGGAGGCAAGCTAACGGACATTCTTTACAAGCAGGGTGCCCAGCCCAACAGTGTTTTCGAGGTGCCCAATGCCATTGCCGGGGAGTGGATTGATTTTTCACCTGTCAGCAATGCCAAACCGGATAAGGTTAAAAATTTGAATAAAAAACGGGACTACGTTAAAATTAATAAAACCCGCCGTTTTATCTTCATCGGCCGTTACGAACGCCTCAAAGGCATCGAAGAAATCAACCAAGTCGTGGAGCAATTGGTGCAGGAAGGCCATCGCAATTTCCAAATCGATTTTGTGGGGCCCATCCCAGAGAATAAAAGGTTGGATTTAGGAGATAATGAAAAGGGTATAGGATATAGGGCGAAGGATATAGGGCATAGGGAAAAGGATATAGGGCATAGGGAAAAGGATATAGGTGATAGCGTAAAAGCAAATACGGGAAATTCTAATTCCCACAACCCACAGCCTAAACCCCAAACCCTAAACCCCAAACCCTACAACCCACAACCTAAACCCCACAACCTAAACCCTATAATCTACCACGGTTCCATCACCTCACAGCAAACCATACAAACATTGCTGCACGAGAGCGACATACTATTGTGCCCCTCGTACTCCGAAGGCATGCCCACGGTAATACTGGAAGCCATGGCCTGCGGCTGTGCCATCATAGCCACCGATGTGGGGGCTTCGGGCGAGTTGGTGAACGACCAAAACGGATGGCTTATCAAAGGCAACATCGCAAATGATTTAGTAAGCGGATTAAAAAATGCCATGCGCCAAGCCCTGTCCATTGAAGAAAGCTCCTTACAACAAATGAAAGAAGCTTCCATGCACAAAGTAAAAGAGAAATACACCTGGGATGTTGTGGCCAGGCAAAGCCTGGAGGTTGTTAGGTTAATAGGTTGATAGGTTGTTACCTGCCTGCCGGCAGGCTGGGGTTGATAGAAAGTATTTACCAATCTATTAACCTACTGACCTAACGACCTACTGAGACCTAACGACCTACTGAGACCTAACGACCTACTGACCTATACTTGCGTAGCTCCTGATAGCGAAATGCGCAGCAGTAATTCGTGCTAATTCGTGTTAACCTGCCCGACCGGCAGGCGGGTTCGCTGACAAAAACCAAACTGCACAGCAGTTCTAATTCCCCCTAAAAAGGGGCAGGCTGTGTTAACCTCGTCCGCCATAGCTTTAGCGAAGGAGGACTAACAACCCAATAAGCGCACACCAATTTTATTACTTTTTATGGTTATAACCTTAAAAAATAAAAATATATCCATATCTTTATGGTTACAACCTTAAAAACCATCCACAATGCTTACCCGAAATCTATATATAAATAAAATACAGCACTACATTGATAAACCATTTGTAAAAGTTATAACAGGCATACGCAGAAGCGGCAAATCCACGATACTTATGCTGCTTTCTAAAGACCTGATGTCGCGAGGCATAAGTAAAGATCAAATTATATACATCAATTTTGAAAGTTTCAGGAATTTCAATTTAAGCGATGCGATTTCGTTGCACACACATATAAGTTCTAAAATATCAGCTCCCAAGCGCTATTACTTAATATTTGACGAGATACAAGAAGTGAACAACTGGGAAAAGGCGATTAATTCATTCATGGTAGATTTTAACGTGGATATTTATATAACCGGTTCCAACTCCAATTTATTATCCTCAGAACTTGCCACCTACTTGGCCGGTAGATATATCGAATTTCATATTTTCCCTTTATCATTTAAGGAGTATCTTTTTTTTAAGAAAGAACGTAAGCGGGAAATCACTGATAATTATAAGGAATTTGAAATATATTTACGGACAGGGGGCTTTCCTGTATTACACATCTCGGATTACTCGTACGATACCGCATACAAAATTGTTTTTGACATATATTCCTCTGTCATCCTAAGGGATACCATTCAGCGTAACAAGATACGGGACATTGAGCTGTTAGAGCGTGTTGTAAAATATGTTTTCGACAATATTGGAAGTAAATTCTCCGGCAAAAAGGTAGCGGATTATTTTAAAAGCCAGTACCGAAAAGTAGATATCAATACCATATATAACTATTTGGCTGCTCTCGAAAGTGCATTCATCATTCATAAATTAAACCGTTTTGATGTAAAAGGCAAAGAAATTTTAAAGACACAGGAAAAATATTTTGCAGCCGACTCTGCCTTGATTTATGCAGTTATGGGATACAAAGATCGCATTATAGCAGGTGTCCTCGAAAACATTGTTATGCTGGAATTACTGCGATGTGATTACAAGGTGTTTGTGGGTAAGCTCCACAACACCGAAATTGACTTTGTTGCAATAAAAGGTAACAAAACTCTTTATATTCAGGTTTCATATTTATTGGCAGAGCAATCGACCATTGAGAGAGAATTCAAACCCTTACTAGAGATAAAGGACAACTACCCCAAATATGTGGTAACCATGGATACGCTTTGGCAGGATAATATCGAGGGAGTAAGGCACATACACATCGCCGACTTCCTTTTGTTAAATGAATATCAGTAGAGAAACTGCGCAGCAGTAATAAATCGTATTAACCTGCTGACCTAATAACCTCGTCCGCCATAGCTTTAGCGAAAGAAGACCAACCTTGTCCGGCCCTTGACGGATTGGCGTTAACCTATGCGAAATAACGGTAGCCGAGAACTTAAGCTCTGAAACTTTAAACCCACTAACAAAATTAGCTTTGACAATATCAACCCGGCAGGACATAGCCCCTTCGGCGTGCTTGCACCCGGAGAGGTCGGTAGAAATTAGATCAACTAATTAACACGATTCTATCAGGGAGCCGGACAGGTTTTTACGAATGATTATAAACCCTTGGAAGAAAGTATAAACCTGTCAGCGCGCGTAGCTCCTGATAGCGAAATGCGCAGCAGTAATTTGTGCTAATTCGCTGACAAAAACCAAACTGCACAGCAGTTCTAATTCGCGTAAATTCGTGCTAATTCGCTGACACATTAGCTGATAACTCCGCTAACCCGGATCTGCCGGCCTTTAGTACGTAAGGCTCGGTCTTAATTGCAGTATTGTTTTTGTAACTTTGCAATACACCTTTAACACCAGCTATTATGGCAACCTATACAAATCAATCCTGACTTATCGTGATAATATAAAAGTCATTAAATAATGTACGGTGTTGACAAAAAACACTGCCCTGCAGTAATATTTAGCTTTAATTCGTTGACCAATACACTCCGCTTCAACGCCTTATTTGCCTATCAGCACTTTAATACATTTAGGTCTTTATAAGTTAAACTTAAAGCCAAAAGTCTATAAGTTTTACTTGTAAGTAAATCTTTCGTACATTCGCATAAAACTTTTACTTATGGAAGCGATAGATAGACTAAGATATTTGGACAAAATAAAAAGCTATGTTGACAAAGATCTAATCAAAGTATTTGTTGGCCAGCGCAGGGTCGGCAAATCGTATTTAATAAAATCAACCATCAATCATATACTCAAAGGTAACCCTTCGGCCAATATCATTTATATCGACAAAGAATTATATGATTTTGACCATATCAGCACCTATCACCATCTGATTGAATATGTAGAAGAGCGGCTTGACGCATCGAAAAGTAATTATCTATTTATCGATGAAATACAAGAGATTAGTGCTTTTCAGAAAGCATTGCGCCACTTTCAGAACCAAAACAAAGCCGACATATACATCACCGGCAGCAATGCAGATATGCTTTCGGGCGATCTGGCCACCATGTTAAGCGGGCGTTATATCGAAATCCAAATCAACTCTTTGTCATATATTGAATTTTTAAAATTTCACGATTTTGAAGACCATGACGAAAACATGTATAAATATTTAAGATGGGGAGGGCTGCCCTACGTTAAAAACTTACAAAAAAATGATCTAGTCATCTTTGATTATCTAAAAAACATACTCTCCACCATACTGTTTAAAGATGTGATATCACGTTATAAAATACGGAACATTGATTTTTTTGAACGTCTCATCTTATATACGGCTTCGAACACCGGCAACCTTATAACATCAAAAAAAATAAGCGATTATCTAAAATCACAGAAAGTTGATATATCCACAAAGGTAGTTTTAGCGTACATGCAGCACCTACAAAACGCCTTTTTACTGTATAAAGTTAACAGGGTGGATGTACATTCAAAAAAGGTATTTGAGATCAATAATAAATACTATTTCGAAGATTGGGGCTTGCGCAACGCCCTTCTTGGGCTGCATCATTATTCGGTGCCCGATGTATTGGAAAATGTAGTGTTTGCCCACCTAAAGACTTTGGGATACGAAGTATATGTTGGGGTAATGAAAGAGCTCGAAATAGACTTTATTGCAGAAAAAGACGGTGAAAAACTATATATCCAGGTAGCTTATTTGATACCGGACGAAAAGGTGAAATTACGGGAATTTGGCAACTTACTGCTCATAAAAGATAATTACCCCAAATATGTGGTTTCGCTCGATCCTGTTCAGATAGGTCCATATAAAGGTATTCAACACCTGCATCTAAGGGCTTTCCTGAAAAAGAATAATTTTTAAGATCATATACGGAAAACTTAGAAGTGTGTGCAGAACAACCTTTACTCTAATCAATATCAAACATCATAAACTTTAGTAATTTTTACCAATAAAAAGATATTACCTTGGTTCTTCTTACTTAATTTATCTCACGAATCAAGATCGTAGACAACACGCACAAGAGAAATAAAAGGCCTTGTTAACGCATGTCATTTTCTGAAGATTGATCGTGGCACCATCATCACACTGGATGAGGAGGAGACAATAACAGAATCTGACTGCAGTATAAGCGTGCTGCCTTTTTATAAATATTTTGCGATATCACAAATATCATAGCGAGCCGTGAAATTATTGTGACCTTTGCCGTTAATTTAAACGTGACCTTTGCCGTTACTATTTTCTTTGCTTTTTTTGCATAAACAAAAAATCATCAAGCCATGCACCACATAACGCACACCGACAAACCATTAACCGTGTACCGTTAACCTTGCACCGCCTATCAACCTAACGATATATCAACCTAACGACCTATTGATCTAACTACCTATTGATCTAAAATGATAAACTACCTAATCTACGAAAAAAAACTCTTCCTTACCCTGTTGGTGTGGACTATAATCGGCATGGCCTCGTCAACCGCCGCGCTGGTCATCATACCCTTGCATATATTTACGTTTCGCCAAAAGCAGGCTCATCTGCTATTGCTGTTGGGGCTATGGTTTTTGTTCCTGTTGTCCGACAGCCGCCAGTATTTCTTTGGCTTTGCCCAAACCGTTAAACCGGTGGCCATGGTGGTGGTAGCCTACCTGATATGGGAAGAACGGGCGTATTGGCCTAAAAACCACTTTTACCATTCTTTTATCCTGTTTTTTGTTATTGCCGTTTATTGCGTTTTTAACAGTCCTGTACAATTTACCTCTCTACAAAAAACTTTTTCCTACTTTTTAGTCCTTTTTGTGGTACCGCAGTTGGTGGATCGATTGCTACTAATAAACAAAGAGCGCTTTTTACGCGGATTGGTAACCACCGGCACCCTGGTACTGCTCATAGGCCTGGCATTGCGCTTCGTGTTGCCCGGCATGGTCATTTTCAAGGGGGAGCGTTTCAGCGGTCTGCTGGGCAATCCCAACGGACTGGGCATCTTTGCCTTTTGCTTTTTAATGATGTATATGCTCATCCACCGGTTTCACCGGCATTATTTTACCCGGGCCGAACATTATATAATTTTGGGTGCCATAGGCCTTTCGCTCATTTTTGCGGGGAGCCGTGGCGGTATCTTCTCTTCCTTTTTATTTTTGGCCGGTTTTATATTATTCCAACGCAACACCTTGGTGGGCTTTGTGGTTATGATTGCTATTTTTATATCGTACCAGCTGGTGGTAAACAATGCCATAGAAATAATTGCCTCCATGGGCCTGGAAGACTATTTTAGGATAGACACCCTGGAGAAGGGATCGGGACGTGTAGTGGCCTTTGAATTTGCCTGGCAACACATACAATACAACTATTGGTGGGGCAAAGGTTTTGGATATACTGAGCACCTGATGCACCAATATGCGGATTACTTCCTGAACAAAGGGCATCAAGGCAATGTGCACAACAGCTACCTGACTATTTGGTTAGATACCGGCTTAGTGGGATTGGTGGCCTTTGTATGGGGCTGGCTAAAAAACTTTTATCGTGCTTCGCTCTTTACCCCGGTGGTATGGGCAGTTTTGTTCGGCATTATCCTGTCTACCACCGTAGAAAGCTGGCTGGCCGCAAGTATGAACCCCTTTACCATTCAGTTGGTTATTATTTTGAGTTTGCTGAGCAATAGTGCGTTTTATGAGCGTGAGGAATTAGGAGATAGGGTTTAGGGTTTAGGATGTGGGGTTTAGGTAATAGGTTGTTATAGGGAGTGGGTTATAGGATTTCATTTTACCCTATATCTTTCGATGTATCACCTATACCCATACAAAGGTAAAATTTGATAAATTGAATAAGAGATGGACGAATTTAGCTTTAAGAATTTGGTAGTTTGGCAGAAGGCCATGGATTTCGCTGACGAATGTCTTCAAATTACTGAAGCCATTAAAGGACATTTTCGCTTATGCGAACAGTTAGAATCATGCTCATGCTCCGTGCCCCAGAATATAGCCGAAGGTAAAGGGCGTTTTTCTAATAAAGATTTTGTTCGTTTTCTACATTTTGCCAGAGGTTCATTATTTGAAGCAATTACTGTACTAAACATTTTTTTTCGTAGAGGATATATTCAAAAATCTAAACTTGACCTTCTGGAGCTTAAAAGCATGGAAATATTAAAAATGTTAAACGCGCTAATAACCTCAAAACGCTAACAATATATTCAATTGATAAATTACTTTAAAAGAAATAAGCACACTATGTACAAAGCATCACATATTGTAGGACACCAGACAATTACCTATCTTTTGCTGCCGTCAAAGGCCAAAGTCCTAGGTCCAACACCCCATAACCTATTACCTAAACCCTATACCCTATACCTAACAACCTAATATCATGAAAATACTATTCCTTTATACCGAACTGGCCGGCTACGTGATGAGCTGCTTTAGGGCATTGGCCGATAAGAATACGCAAGTACATGTGGTGCGCTGGCCTGTAAACAAAGAAGCCCCTTTTGAATTCGACATTCCGGAAGGAGTCACTATCTACGACCGCCCCAATTACACTGATGAACAATTGCTTGATTTGGTGATAGGTATCAACCCCGATAAAATCATCGTCAGCGGATGGGTGGACAAAGGCTATCTAAAAGTAGCCAAGCACTTTTTTAACCAAGTGCCTACCGTATTAACCTTAGACAACCAGTGGAACGGAAGCTTCAGGCAACAGGTAGCCCGTTTGATTTCGCCCTTTTACCTGAAAAAACATTTCTCCCATGCCTGGGTGCCGGGAGAACCGCAAGCCGTTTACGCGCGCAAACTGGGTTTTGGAGCGAAGATACAAACCGGATTTTACAGTGCCGATACCGCCTCTTTCTCCAAGGTCTATGAAAAAAAAGCAGCCCAAACTACCGTACCTCAGCGCCTGTTGTATGTGGGACGTTACATCACGGCTAAGGGATTGGATTTACTATTTGATGCCTTTATAGAGATTCAAAGTGAAACACCATCGCCATGGGAACTATGGTGCCTGGGGGCCGGTGAGCAATACGACCAGCGTCCCTCCCACCCCCAAATTAAGCACCATGGTTTTGTGCAGCCCACGGATATGCCGCAATACCTAAATGAAACAGGCGTATTTGTACTGCCCAGCCGATTTGAGCCCTGGGGCGTAGTAGTGCACGAAATGGCGGTGGCAGGCTTCCCTATGGTGTGCTCCTCGGCCATTGGCGCCACAAGCACCTTTTTGCACCATGGAGAAAATGGATTTATATTCAAGAACGAGAGCAAAGAAGCCTTAAAAACAGCCCTTAAAAAGGTGATGAACATGGATCAGGCTACCTTGAAAAATATGAGCCTGCGCTCGCATGAGCTGGGCATGAAGCATACCCCGGATATTTGGGCACAGATAGTGATATGAGAACGGGGTGTGATTGAAGGAGCTAGCGTATAATGTAAAAAACAGTGGCGCTTTATTGCAGCGGATTAGTCGGTTTAAAATAGATCAACCTCTAAACATGATTAAATGTTTGTTCATTTTTTAGTCATCGATTTAGTGCGTGTTCAATAATTTTAAAAATATGAACATTTAATTGGTTTCATTTCAATAAATGAACATATATTTGTAATGCGTCCATAAAATTACAAATATTGAACATACATGAAAGAGCTAAAGTTTGATAGACAAAAACCTTACAATAATTTACCCTTGTTACCCCCGTGTAAAGATATTGACAATAATCCGGCAATATTAAAACGTTTAGTTTCTGCATCACGAGCTTTAGCAACAGTAAATGGGAATTTAAATCGATTACCAAATCCATTAATGTTAATAAATACTTTGGCTTTACAAGAAGCTAAGACTTCCACGGAAATAGAAAATATTTTCACAACAGAAGATGAACTTTATAAAGCAATTTCTGATACGCATAAAGACTCAAATATTAAACCAGCAACAAAAGAAGTATTGAAATATCGAGAGGCTCTATGGGCTGGATTTAAAGAACTACAAATTAATCAGAAGATTGATACCAAACTGATTACGCAAATTTTTAATCAAATAAAAGAAACAACATCAGGATATAGGCCACCACAAGCGCAAGTTGTCATAAAAAGAGGTGAAAGTGATTTTCGCTCAGGAGAAATAGTTTATACGCCACCAAGAGCTGAAGGGCTGATTGAGATATTCATGGAAAATTTGGTTGACTACTTGAATGATGACCATTTGTTTCCTGCAGACCCACTATTAAAAATGTGCGTAGCTCACTATCAATTTGAAGCGATACATCCATTTCAAGATGGAAATGGCCGAACAGGAAGAATATTGAATCTCCTGTATTTATTTAGTAAAGGATTGTTAAGTCAACCCGTATTATATATGTCAAAATTTATCATTCAAAATAAGGAGGACTACTATTTTAAATTGGGAGCTGTGACACAACGGAATTCTTGGGAACCATGGATTGAATTTATGTTAGAGGCAACAGAAAAAACTTCAATATTAACAAATATTCGAATCAATGAAATACTAGCACAAATGGATGCGACGCTTGAATATGCAAAAGGAAAAATTAAATGGTATAATAAAGAAGTAAACGAAGCAATATTCAGTCAGCCATATATAAAGCCAAGTGTAATAGGAGAAATTATTGGCAAATCATCTCGGACAACATTAACCAAATATGTCAATGAACTAGTGAATAATAATATCCTTAGACCCAAAAAAGATGGCGTAGAGGTGTATTATGTCAATGATGATTTAATAAGAATATTAGAAGGGTAAAATAACAACAGACCCTAGCACACCACAAACCGTAAAAACGCAAACCTAACCCCTAACTCCTAAAATCATGTGCGGAATAAACGGGATATTTTCCCATAACAAACAAAGCTACCTGCCACAGGTGCAACAGATGAACAAAGCCATGGCACACCGTGGACCGGACGACAAGGGTACTTTTTCGTCTGATTATATTACCCTGGGACACCAGCGCCTGTCCATCATCGATTTATCAAGTGCAGGGCATCAGCCCATGCACACCCCGGATCAAAGATATACGATTGTGTATAATGGTGAGATTTATAACTTCCCCGACATAAAGAAAGAACTCAACTATCCCTTTCAATCGCAAACGGATACCGAAGTAATATTGGCTGCATGGCAAACCTGGGGTAATGCTTGTCTGCACAAACTGAATGGTATGTTTACCTTTGCGATATGGGACGATAAAGAAAAATCGCTCACGCTCGTGCGCGACCGCCTGGGCATAAAGCCGCTGTACTATTTTTACGATAACGAAAAACTATTGTTTTCCTCCGAACTGCGTTCCTTGTTGGCTAGTAATTTAATACCGCGCCAAATAGACCCCGAAGGACTCACCGATTACCTGCGCTACCAAACGGTTCAAGCACCCAATACCATCGTTAAAAACGTGCGGATGCTGGAACCGGGTTCTTATCTGGAGATAAAGGCTGATAAAAAGTCCCTCATCACAAAAAAATGGTGGCATATTGACAAATGCCAAAGCGAAGTTCCGGGCAGCTATCAGGAGGTAAAGGCCGAAGTGGCCAAACGATTCTACGCGTCGGTTGAGCGACGCCTGGTGGCCGATGTCCCCTTTGGGGCTTTCCTCTCCGGAGGTATCGACTCCAGCGCCGTGGTAGGCGCCATGGCACAGGTATCTAACCGCCAGGTAAAAACCTTTAACATATCCTTCGCCGAAAAAGAATTCAGCGAAGCCAAATACGCTTCGCATATCGCCCAACTGCACCAGACCGATCACACCGAGATAAACCTTTCGCCGAACGATTTTTTAAGGGAGCTACCCAACGCACTCAATGCCATCGACCATCCGTCGGGCGATGGCCCCAACACCTGGGTGGTTTCCAAGGTAACTAAACAGGCCGGGGTTACGATGGCACTATCGGGCTTGGGTGGCGACGAGCTTTTTGCCGGATATCCCATCTTTAACCGCATGGCAAAACTCGAAAGCTACAAAGCACTTTATAGATTACCGCTGGGGCTCAGAAAAACATTGGGTAGCGCACTACAAAAAGTAAAGCCGGGAGTAGCTTCCAATAAGATGAAAGCACTGCTCAGCCTTAAAAATTACGACTTTGCCACGCAATATTCCATATCGCGCCAGGTGCTGTTAGACGATCGGGTAAACCAGCTGTTGCACACCCCAGCACAAAGCCCACACCTGCCCATTGAATTGCTAAAAAGCTTTTCCTTGAACGATAAATCCATACTCACAAAAGTATCCATATCCGAGGTCAGCACCTACATGCAAAACGTACTGCTGCGCGACAGCGACCAAATGAGCATGGCGCACGCCCTGGAAGTCCGTGTTCCCTTCCTGGATCACGAACTGGTAGAGTTCATGCTCTCTGTTCCGGATAAATTTAAATATCCGCACAGCCCTAAAAAATTGTTGGTCGATGCCCTGCCCCATCTGCTCCCCGATTATATCGTTAATCGCCAGAAAATGGGCTTTGTTTTCCCATGGAGCGAATGGCTCAAAAAAGATTTATACGAATTAGGTACGCATCATATATCCCAGTTAGCCCAACGCCCCTACTTCAAAGTCGATGCATTGACCGATTTATGGACCCAATTTAATAACAACAACCCCAGTGTTACCTATTCACGTTTATGGCCTCTGATAGTATTAAACCACTGGATGGAGAAAAATGAAATAGATTGATAGATTGGTAGGTTATAGGTCAATAGGTCGGTAGATTAGTAGGTCGTTAGAATGACTGAGTATTAAAATGCGCTAAAGACCTATCGACCTAACCACCTAATGACCTATTGACCTAATCACCTAATCACCTAATAACCTAACACTCCAACAAGCCCTCATAGGCTTTCAATAATCCAGGGTCGTTAATAAACGCCGTTGCACGTTTTTCGGCTCCTTCGCACAAAATATCAAATTTCTCCTGCTGCATCCGTAATAATTCATGCAGCACCCTACCCCACTCTTTGTCCTGCGTAGCTTTAGCGTTGGAGGACTCTTTGCCCTTTGCCTCCTGCTCCTTGCTCACTGGTCCTTGCTCTTCAACCAATGATAAATCCCAGCCGCAGCTGTCTTTTTCCAATTCTCTCCACGGCGTTTGATCGCTGATAAGCACCGGCCTTCCTGCCATAAAGCTTTCCAGTATCACATGACCAAAATTTTCGCCCCTCGATGGTAAAAACATTACGTGATAATCCTGTATGGTTTCTCCCACCTTTTCGGCATCCACAATACCTTTGTGTGTAACTGCAATGTTCTTAGGCAACCTACGGATAATAGTTTTACATTGCTCCCAATACGTTTGATTATAAATCTGTCCGTATAAATCAAGGTTAATTTCTCCATCAAAATCTCCTAACTGCTTTAGACACTTAATAGCAAATAAGGTATTTTTTTCGGGAGAGATACGAGCCAGGCTAACTAGTTTTAGTTTACCTGCTCTTTTTTCCAGGGCTCTTTTTTCCGGCATATTTTTTTTGGGCAGGTTATCGGCAATCACTACTTTACTCCTCGACCCGATCTCTCGTTTAACATCTTCTTTCTCCCGCTCGTTGGTGGCATGAAAAGTAACCCCTTTGTATAAGTTGAGCCATTTAACCATGCTTAGAAATAGCCTTTTCTTTCCCCCCTTAACATTGATGGCACTCGTGGCAAGCATCCCTCTGGAAGCAACAATCTTTTTACCTGCAAATTTTCGCAAGGCTATTAAAGGCAAGATGGAGTATTTCCAGGAATAGATACCATTTACATAAGCCACATCAAATTTTTCCATTTTAATGATCTTCCGAAAGAAGGACAGATTTTGGTAGGCTTGCGAGCAATAAAACACCTTTACAGCAGGAGCAAAATCAATCCATTGGTTAGGGCTAATTCCATCGTATGGTACTGTTTCTGTATAATCTGTATTACGGGTAACAATATAAAAATCATATCTATCGCCCAAATATTCTACCATATTGGCCATGGAGCGCACCGGCCCCCCGGCTTTATATCCCGGTAAAAACCAATCGATAAAAATGAGTATTTTCTTCTTCTCGTGCATAAGGTGTTAGTTTGCTGATAAAGGTAGTAAAAAAGTAGCTAGCAGCAGGTAATTGGTAGTTTTTCCCCCTTGGAAAAGGGGGCAGTTTAAAGTCTTATTTCAATCTAAAACCAGGCAGGGGGATTGAAATGATAGAAGCTTTATTGAAACCCATCCCTCTTCTGCAAAAACAAATCCCCCTACGCCTATACCTATCAAGCAACCACATATATCACCCCCTTTGGGAAAGGGGGAAAATCCACCGTCAAAGAAAACAGATTTCTTGCAATAACAAAAAGCCTATTCCCCCTTAGAAAAGGGGGCAGTTTAAAGTCTTATTTCAATCTAAAACCAGGCAGGGGGATTGAATTGGTAGAGGCTTAATTGAGACCCATCCCTCATCTGCAAAAACAAATCCCCCTACATCTATACCTATCAAGCAACTACATGCATCACCCCCTTTGGGAAAGGGGGAAAACCCACCGTTAAACCAATTAGATTTCTTGCAATTAAACAAATCCAATCCCCCTTAGAAAAGGGGGCAGTTTAAAGTCTTGTTTTCAATTTAAAGCCAAACAGGGGGATTGAATTGGTAGAGGCTTGATTGAAACCCATCCCTCATCTGCACAAACAAATCCCCCTATATCCATATTTACCAAGCAACTTCATACATCACCCCCTTTGGGAAAGGGGGAAAACTCACCGTCAAAGAAAAGAGATTTCTTGCAATAACAAAAAGCCTATTCCCCCTTAGAAAAGGGGGCAGTTTAAAGTCTTATTCCAATTTAAAGCCATATAGGGGGATTGAAATGATAGAAGCTTAATTGAGACCCATCCCTCATCTGCAAAAACAAATCCCCCTGTATCCATATTTATCAAGCAACTTCATACATCACCCCCTTTGAGAAAGGGGGAAAACTCACCGTTAAACCAATTAGATTTCTTGCAATTAAACAAATCCAATCCCCCTTTTAAAAGGGGGCAGTTTAAAGTCTTGTTTTCAATTTAAAGCCATATAGGGGGATTGAAATGATAGAAGCTTGATTGAGACCCATCCCTCATCTGCAAAAACAAATCCCCCTATATCCATATTTACCAAGCAACTTCATACATCACCCCCTTTGGGAAAGGGGGAAAACTCACCGTTAAACCAATTAGATTTCTTGCAATTAAACAAATCCAATCCCCCTTTTAAAAGGGGGCAGTTTAAAGTCTTGTTTTCAATTTAAAGCCAAACAGGGGGATTGAATTGGTAGAGGCTTGATTGAGACCCATCCCTCATCTGCAAAAACAAATCCCCCTGTATTCATATTTATCAAACAACTACATTCATCCCCCCCTTTGGGAAAGGGGGCAGTTTAAAGTCTTATTCCAATTTAAAGCCATATAGGGGGATTGAAATGATAGAAGCTTAATTGAGACCCATCCCTCATCTGCAAAAACAAATCCCCCTGTATTCATATTTATCAAACAACTACATTCATCCCCCCCTTTGAGAAAGGGGGAAAACTCACCGTCAAAGAAAACAGATTTCTTGCAATAACAAAAAGCCTATTCCCCCTTTGGAAAAGGGGGCAGTTTAAAGTCTTGTTTCAATTTAAAGCCAGACAGGGGGATTAAATAGACAGAAGCTTAATTGAGACCCATCCCTCATCTGCAAAAACAAATCCCCCTGTATTCATATTTATCAAACAACTACATTCATCCCCCCCTTTGGGAAAGGGGGAAAACCCACCGTTAAACCAATTTGATTTCTTGGAATTAAACAAATCCATTCCCCCTTGGAAAAGGGGGCAGATTAAAATCCTTTTTCAATTTAAAGCCATATAGGGGGATTGAATTAGGAACATGAAACAGTAAACAGAGTGGTAACAACTTCGGGTTGGTAGCCCCATTAGAGTTTTACCGGCTCCCCGCCTTTTAAAGGAGGGGTGGATGCTATGAGGCACGAATAGCAGACGGGGTGGTTGTGGTGAAAGGAAGAAGCTCCATCAAAAACCTTCCCTCAACTGCAAAAGCAAATCCCCCTGCAACTATCTACAAGTAGCAACCACATTCATCACCCCCTTTGATAAGGGGGAAAACCTACCGTTAATCCAAATAGATTTTCTGGAATAGCACAAAGCCTATTCCCCCTTTTAAAAGGGGCAGCTCAAAAACCTTATTACAATCTAAAGCCAGGCAGGGGGATTGAATTGAAAGAAGCAACCGCCAACAGCGAAATCAATCTTAAATCTTACTACGCTGAACAGCATATCTTAAACAAAAAAGACCTGACAAGCGAATCGGCCTGTCAGGTCTTGGTATCAAAGCTTAATCTTTAATTATTTCAGTACAATTTCATCTACAAATAAGTAGGCAGGGTGCCCTTTACCGCCGTGCCATGCGGGCATTTCTTTTTCGGGTACGGCTATCACCTTCACGTAACGTGCTTGTACGGGCTCAAACTTAAGCGTATGGGTTTTAATTCCATCGGCATCATTCTGCGAAAGGGATGGATAGCTTCGGGTAGCCACTGTACGGTAGGCTATGCCATCGTCGGACACCTGTACGCTAAACTCTCTCACATCAAAAATCCAATCGCCCTTTACAACGTTTGTGTTAATGGAGGCTTCTTTAATGCTGCTTGGTCGCTTCATGTCGATTACCGCCTCCAGGTCATTTCTTCTGAAGGCAATCCATCTTCCGGTGCGGTAATTATCATTTCCTTGCAAGCCATCCACCAGGGTACTAATACCCTTGAAACTATACTGCTTATCCACGGGTTGCAATGCTTCTATGGGTTTGGTGGTTGCCTGGCTAAATACGATGTTCTCGCGCAACACGCGACTGGCACCATCATCAAAATAAGTACGGGCGCTGATAGAAGCATCCTTGTTGATCTTGAGCACATCCTTATACACCGGTGAGTGTTTCACAGGCGCTGTTCCGTCCACGGTATAATAAATGGGGCTATTGGTGAGTGCCTTAAGATGCACATCAATGGTTTCGTCTTTTGCATTGGGTGTATAAGAGGCTTCGATATCGTAGATATGTTTAGCATAATTGTACCCTTGCGTCTTATAAATTTCTATCAGATTGAGCAGTCGCCCCAGGAAGGCATCATAATCCTTATTTTCCGGTTGCATCCATTGCACCTCGCATAATGCCGCCATGCGGGGGAGCACCATAAATTGGGCATGCGAAAACACCGGCACATATTCAGTCCACAAGTTGGCCTGTGCACCCAGGATATGCTTCTGCTGCTCGGGCTTAAGCTTTGCCGGAACAGGCTCAAAGTTATACACATTGCTTAAGGGTGAATAACCTCCAATAGCCAGGGGATCGCGCGCTACATCGGTGGACTGATAATGGTCGAAATACACATGCGAGTTGGGTGTCATCACTACATCGTGCCCCATCTGTGCTGCCTGGATACCGCCGGACATACCGCGCCACGACATCACCGTGGCATTGGGTGCCAGACCGCCTTCGAGTATCTCGTCCCAGCCAATCATACGCCGTCCCCGATCGTTAACTACCTTCTCGGCATAGCTGATAAAATAACTCTGCAATCGCTCTTCGGCACTATGAGCCTCATCAGCTTCCAGACCATGCTCCTTTATACGTGCCTGACACTTATCACATTCCTTCCATCGCGCTTTGGGGCACTCATCGCCACCAATATGAATAAATTCTGAGGGAAAGAGATCCATCACCTCGTTCAGCACGTCCTTCACAAAATTCAATGTATTGTCGTTACCCACGCACAATACATCATCCGAGATACCCCACTGCGTCCACACTTCGTAGGGGCCGCCGGTACACCCCAGCTCGGGATAAGCCGCCAATGCCGCCAGCATGTGTCCGGGCATATCGATTTCCGGAATCACATTAATGTAGCGCTTGCGCGCGTACTCCACCACGTCTTTGATTTCCTCCTGGGTGTAGAAACCGCCGTAGGGTTGACCATCGTACACCCCACTATTGCGACCAATCACTGTTTCTTTACGTTGAGAGCCAATCTCTGTCAGGCGGGGATATTTTTTTATCTCGATACGCCAGCCCTGATCCTCGCTCAGATGCCAATGGAAGTTATTGATGTTGTGCAGCGCCAGCATATCAATGTAGGTCTTGATCTCGTCTACCGAAAACATATGTCTCGCCACATCCAGCATCATACCGCGGTAGCCAAAGCGGGGCGCATCCTGGATGCTCACGGCGGGCAGCTTCACGCTTGCCACCGGCTGTACCGGCAGGGACTTACGCAGGGTTTGAATGCCGTAAAACACACCGGCTGCACTTCCTCCGGTAATTAGTACACCTTGGTTGTCTACCTTAATGGTATAGCCTTCCGGCTTTTCATTGTCGGCGTTTATACGCAGGACGATGGCATTTTTACCATCTTTAGCCTTTGTTTTTAGTTCCATCCCCGTTTGCTCATGGATATACTCGCTCAAAAAGGCGGCATTTTGCGCCATCTGCGCTCCGCCGTCGGGATAAGCAATCACCGTTTTTGTTGTTAATAAAAAAGGTTGCCCCTGCTCCTCGTTAATCTCTTGTGGCAAAGGCACCACCTGATAGTCAGCTGTGCTTTGGGCTGTCGCCTGAGTCGCCATCAGGCCAGCCCATAGGCATAAAATCATCCATACTTGCTTTTGTGTCATGCTGTTTTATTTATAATGTTTATAATTTGTTTTCTGTATTATTTCCGGCTTCTCTTCTCAGCAACTTGTTCCATCATCCCGTTTAGTTGCGGCATCTTGCGGGGTCATTTGGTTTCAAAAAGTACAAAAATAGCACTTATTTATGTCGTTTTAAAGTTTGATATCAAGAAACAAAGAGCCTAGTTCAAAGCCTTATTCCAATTTAAAGCCATATAGGGGGATTGAAATGATAGAAGCTTAATTAAGACCCATCCCTCATCTGCGCAAACAAATCCCTCTACATCTATACCTATCAAGCAACTACATGCATCACCCCCTTTGGGAAAGGGGGAAAACCCACCGTTAAACCAATTAGATTTCTTGCAATTAAACAAATCCAATCCCCCTTTTAAAAGGGGGCAGTTTAAAGTCTTGTTTTCAATTTAAAGCCAAACAGGGGGATTGAATTGGTAGAGGCTTGATTGAAACCCATCCCTCTTCTGCAAAAACAAATCCCCCTACACCTATACCTATCAAACAACTACATACATCACCCCCTTTGGGAAAGGGGGAAAACCCACCGTCAAAGAAAACAGATTTCTTGCAATAACAAAAAGCCTATTCCCCCTTGGAAAAGGGGGCAGTTTAAAGTCTTATTTCAATCTAAAGCCAGGCAGGGGGATTGAAATGATAGAAGCTTAATTGAAATCACCGCCCTCATCTGCACAAACAAATCCCCCTATACCTATACCTATCAAGCAACTACATTTATCACCCCCTTTGAGAAAGGGGGAAAGCCTACCGTTAATCCAAATAGATTTTCTGGAATAGCACAAAGCCTATTCCCCTTTTAAAAGGGGGCAGTTTAAAGTCTTATTCCAATTTAAAGCCAAACAGGGGGATTGAATAGGTAGAAGCTTAATTGAGACCCATCCCTCATCTGCACAAACAAATCCCCCTGTATCCATATTTACCAAGCAACTACATGCATCACCCCCTTTGGGAAAGGGGGAAAGCCTACCGTTAATCCAAATAGATTTTCTGGAATAGCACAAAGCCTATTCCCCCTTTTAAAAGGGGGCAGTTTAAAGTCTTATTCCAATTTAAAGCCATGCAGGGGGATTGAATTGGTAGAGGCTTGATTGAGACCCATCCCTCATCTTCACAAACAAATCCCCCTGCATCCATATTTACCAAACAACTACATACATCACCCCCTTTGGGAAAGGGGGAAAACCCACCGTTAAACCAATTAGATTTCTTGCAATTAAACAAATCCATTCCCCCTTTTAAAAGGGGGCAGTTTAAAGTCTTATTCCAATTTAAAGCCAGGCAGGGGGATTGAAATGATAGAAGCTTAATTGAAATCACCGCCCTCATCTGCACAAACAAATCCCCCTGTATCCATATTTATCAAACAACCACATACATCACCCCCTTTGGGAAAGGGGGAAAACCCACCGTTAAACCAATTAGATTTCTTGCAATTAAACAAATCCATTCCCCCTTGGAAAAGGGGGCAGATTAAAGTCTTATTCCAATTTAAAGCCTGGCAGGGGGATTGAAATGATAGAAGCTTAATTGAAATCACCGCCCTCATCTGCACAAACAAATCCCCCTACACCTATACCTATCAAGCAACTACATACATCACCCCCTTTGTTAAGGGGGAAAATCTACTTTTAATTCAAATAGATTTACTGGAATAGCACAAAGTCTATTCCCCCTTGGAAAAGGGGGTCATTAATAACCATGCTTAAATTTAAAGCAATATAGGGGGGATTGAATAGATAGAAGCTTAATTGAAATCACCTCCCCCATCAACACAAACAAATCCCCCTGTATCCATATTTATCAAGCAACTACATGCATCACCCCCTTGGGAAAGGGGGAAAACCCACCGTTAATCCAAACAGACATATTGCAATAACAAAAAGCCTATTCCCCCTTGGAAAAGGGGGCAGATTAAAGTCTTATTCCAATTTAAAGCCATATAGGGGGATTGAAATGATAGAAGCTTAATTGAGACCCATCCCTCATCTGCAAAAACAAATCCCCCTGTATCCATATTTACCAAGCAACTACATGCATCACCCCCTTTGGGAAAGGGGGAAAACCCACCGTTAATCCAAACAGACATATTGCAATAACAAAAAGCCTATTCCCCCCCTTGGAAAAGGGGGTAGTTTAAAGTCTTATTTCAATCTAAAGCCAGGCAGGGGGGTTGAATTGGTAGAGGCTTGATTGAAACCCATCCCTCATCTGCAATAACAAATCCCCCTACACCTATACCTATCAAGCAACTACATACATCACCCCCTTTGTTAAGGGGGAAAACTTAACGTTAATCCAAATAGATTTTCTGCAATAGCACAAAGCCTATTCCCCCTTGGAAAAGGGGGCAGTGTAAAGATATGTTTCAGTTTAAAGCCAAACAGGGGAATTGAATGAATAGAAGTGTTAAGCACCTCCCTCCTCTTAAAACCTAAATATTCTTTTAAAGTAAAGCCATGGAGTTACGGTGTGCGTTTTATATCTATACCGCATATATTCGGCCACGGGAAAAAACTCTCGCCATAAAAGTTTCATCTTTTTATCTAAGCCTGGCGTCCTAAGTATTTCAACAATATTGATAACGCGATGTTTTTCTTCCACCTTACTCACTATCATCAAGCTGCTTATATCTTGAAGAACTTCCTTTTCTTCAAACAATACACTACGGTTTAGATTAGGCAAAAATAAAGAAGCCATATAAAAGACACGTGTCATTTCTTTTTTGAGACAGGGTTTAACAGCCAAAACATCAAGCATATACTTATTTTTATCCGCTACCTGATTCCATAATAAAGCCACATCCAACAGCCACCCCAGCCGGAGTCCTCCCCCCACTATATTTGACGCTGCATGAGCCACAAGGTGATAGCCCATGTGCAAATCACTCAATATCTGCAAATTGACACCTTGCTTGGTAATATTAATGGAATGCTCAAATAAATCGATGCTATCTATATAGAAAGTACCGCCCATTGAAAACAAACGCTGATGAATTTCGATAAGAATACCATGAAATAAAATTGCTCTTACGTGTGAATGAACCTCCTCATGTAATACAGAACGTGGGACAACCGTCATCTGTGCACCAGCCTTTAACAATATTTGAAGCGCTCGCATCCCTTCTCCTTCGGGAACAAGTAAATCCATATCGCCCATAGGGCGAACCCCTTCATCCTTATATACACCAGAAGCCAGCGCCATACCTTTTAAAGCAATCACAGAAATATTATCTTTTAAAAATAGCTTTTTTATTTGTGTGAAAACTTTTAGCTTTTGTTGATATTTAATAGATGTTTGAATGTATAGTTTTTTCCAGGGTAACAACAATTCATCATTCGCATATTTAGAATCGATACTTATAAGTCTGGAGTAACACCAGGCACCCACGCCATGCTGCAAGCCCAAAGCAATAATATCCTGGTCGATATTCGCATCCACTCCTGTTGTTGTATTCCCCAACCAGCACAATTTAATTAAGGTTTCCACCTTATATAATGGGTATTCTGAATTTGCCATAGCTCAAAAATAGTTACACCTTATAAAAATAAAAAACCTAACAAGTTTATTTACGTTTCACAAATAAACCTGTTAGGTATAAAACTATCCGTTACTTATCTTCTATTTACAAGGAGAAATCGCCGCTTGATTCGGGTTGATAATCAATACTTTCAATTTTAATGTCTATTTCGCCTTTGGGCGCTTCAAAGGATACCGTGTCGCCCACTTTGTAACCTAACAGCGCACTTCCGAGTGGCGAAAAAATAGAGACATGCCTCTTTTTAAAGTCAGCATCCTTGGGATACACCACCTTCACCGTCATTGGTTTATTCGTTCCAACCGTAACCACTTTTACCACGGAATTCATGGTCACAAATTCCGGTTCAATTTTTTTAGAATCTACTTTTGTGGCTCGCTTAATTTCACTGGCCAGCACATCCAAATTTTTAAACTCAATGCTACTGTCCGTTTTAGCCCTGCTTATAAGACTATTTAAGCGTTCATAATCCAATTCGGTAATTTTAATATTTCCTTTCATCTCATTGTAATTAATTGTTCTTTATTGGTATTCGATGCCGGCCTGTCCGGTAGACGGGTAACTCATTAAACAACTTACCTCATCTACACATAACATTCCTATGACTCCTCTCATATGTATTATAATAAATCCTTTACTTATTTGTACTGTTTACCAACCCTGCAAATAACCCGGGGACAATTACAAAAACCATTAAAAATTAGTTGATAAACTGTTTATAGGTGAACTTTTTTTTCTTTTCCCGGCTGAAACACTATTTTGGGAATCAATAATCGTTTCATTGTATTTTTATGCCCGGTGCAGATGTAGTATTTTTTCTTTATCCCTAAGCAGGGAATACCGCGCATGGGGTATACCGCTATTCCACTTTCCTTCTGAGGGTGGCTATGCACAGCTACCTCGCCCCCTTGCTTTTGGCCGTAGCCAGCAACAGGTAAAACATCAGAATTAAAGGCATTATTATTCGGCATATCCCGTTTAAATTAAAAAGACCGGCTAATATACTGCATAGAAAGCAAAAGACGAAATCACCTTTTCTTATTCTGCATTTATCCGATCGACTTTTCTACTAGCAAAAGGACAGCAAAAAATGCATCGTACTTTTGCTGTTTTCTTCCGTTTTAAAGATAGATATTATTACTATTATTTGCAATAAATCGTTTCACACAAAAATATACCTGCCATATTTATTAACTTTACAAAAAAGGTATTTAAACATAGTTCAAAACGATTCACCTATGTCTATAAAAAAAAACAATTTCCCATGGCTTCTTTTGCTCGGCTTAATACTTTCCACTAATGCCTGTCAGCTGCGTGAATCAGACAGCGACAGCAAAAAAAGCCACCCTAGCCATATTTATAACTACAGCCCTATCAGCGGATCTGATTTAGCCTATGTGCAGACGGATTACGTACCGGTTTATTCCGATATTTATCATCGTGATGGCACCCGACGTTTTAGTCTGACGGTAACCTTAAGTATCCGTAATACTTCGCGCACGGATTCGGCCTATATACTCCTGGCCAATTACCACGATTCGTATGGAACCCATTTATATAGCTATGTAGATTCCACTATTTTATTGACCCCACTGGAAGCCATAGAGTTTGTGGTAGATGAAAAGCAAATCACCGGGGGTGCAGGGGCCAACTTCATTGTTAAATGGGGCGCAACAAAGTACGCCGATCAATTATTAATACAGACTGTGATGATTGGCACCAGTGGCCAACAGGGCATTTCCTTTGTTACCGATGCGAAAAAGATTGAAGAGCAAAAGGTGCAGCTGAAAAAATGAACCCAGCTACATTTAACCCAGCATATTCATTGATTCTTTCTGTCACTGTTAGCAACTAAGCTTTCTTCCGATCTTTAAAAAAAGCTAGCATCATCTTTTAAAACAAAATCCTCCCGGGATTATACCCACTTTAAAAGTATCAATGGCTGCACCAAGAGATGAATAGCGATAAACAACACCACGTTGCACGTAGTCGATGGCATCAGCTACATATATTTCGGAAGTATAGGGATCGATATCCAAGCCATAAAAACCACCGGTAGCTGCACTGCCATATTGGCTTTCCAAAAAAATTTCCGGCGCTTTGTCAGCGCTTACGGCATGGCGATAAATATGTCGATTGATATAATAGAGGGTATCGCGTGTGCCGTTCATTTTTACCTCCGATGGGCTGTCATCCATATCAAAACGATACACTTTTTCTACCTCCCGTGTTTTGGCATCAATACGTGTTAATCCCGGAGTATCCTGTCCGTAGGGGCTGCCCTGGTAGCCGCCATCGCTTGTAACCCATATTTTATTGTATTTATCTATGGCTAGCGCGTTGGGCTGTTTTAAAGTTAAAATGGAATCCACCACCTGATCCGTTTCGCTGTCTATCACCAGTATCTTGTTATCGTAACTCCAGCAGTTGGTAAACACATATTTATCGTATTGCACCATCTGCTCCGTGGGATGCTGGTAAAAATCGCTTTCGCCGTTATCCACATTGATGGATCCGGTAATTTCAAAGGTGGTGGGGTTAATAATGGAAATTGATTTGGCATACAGATCGGTGACATAGGCCTTGGTATCGCTTAAAAAATGAATGTAGCGGGGTGAGGTCAATCCAATAATCTTACCTACATATTCAAAGGTATTTATATTGATAACGTATATTTTACTACTGTTGTTAATGACAATATAACCCAGAGAATCGCGAATAACCATCGACTGGGCCACATCGCCCAGGGGTACGCCAACAGAATTAAAAAATACATTATTGAATACCTTTTGTTTATATGGGTCGTAATACGAGAGGGAAGCATTATCGTACATAAAATTGCCCTCATTGGTAATAAAAAGTCCTTTGATCGAGTCCCTTGGAGGAAGATCCGATTTGTTCATTTCAAACCATGCATCATCATTCATACAGGAGGATAATAATGCAGAAATTAATAACAAATAGATGAATGCCTGTTTCATAATGGACTAGAGGTTAGAGATTAGAGATTAGAGATTAGGGATTAGAGGTTAGAAGTTAGAAGTTAGAAGTTTGGAGCAAAGCGACATCCCGCCGCCTTTTGTTTATTTTTGGCGGGAAGAGGTTTGAATTTGGTATTGGCTCCAGTCCCACTGGTTAAAAATTAAACATAAGCATTAGGGTATAATTACGGCGGGGCATAATTCGGTTTATAGCACTTCTATACACCTCGTTAAAAAGGTTATGTACTTTCAATTCGGTACCGCAACTAGTGGATTTACCCAATTTTATCTGATATCCAAAAGTAACATGGTTTAGGTGTTGCGCATAGAGGCGATAAAACGGAAAATCATTTTCGGGCACTTGCTCATTGGCACTTAAAATATTACGCACACTATAGTAATGGTACTGATAATGGGCATATGCACTTTTGTATTTAACGGCCAAAAGCATGTTGCCCGAGTGTACTGGAATAAAAGGCAACTGCGATCCTATAGATGCATCATTGGATCCAAGGCGCTGACCCACATTAATGGATTTTGTGAGGCCATAAGTTGCCTGCAAGGTATATTTAACTTTATTGGTAACAAAGCCGAGCTTCAGGTTGTACTCTAAACCATAGGCATGTACTTTTTTACGGTTCTGCGCTTCCCAATATCCCTTTACGCTGGGCAACCACAATATCCAATTATCAATATCGGAGTAATAACCCGTTAGCTGTGTTTCCATATCCATTTTACGTATTCTTTTAATGTAATGCAGCCCCACTTCGCCGGTATACCCCTTTTCAGGCAACAAATCGGGATTACCACCGGGTTGCCAATAAAGATCATTTAGAGTGGGCGAATGAAAGTTACGCGCAAAATTGGCTTTCAGCACCAGGTCGTTATCAGCCATAGGCTTGTAACTAATACCCATGTTATAAATAAGTGGCGACTCCACATCAGCAATAAAATCCTTTCGCAGCTCCAACGATAGGTTTAAATACCGTGTAAGGTTTACATACCCTGCTCCAAACAAGGAATATTCCATCCGCTGTTCGGTATAACCGGTCTGGTTGGCATTGTCCCTGGAGGTGATGTCAAAGTAGTTTACATCCAACTTTAACTGCGAACTAAGCTTAGGATTAAAAGCATAACGCATATTCAGCTTATTGTACCAGCTTTTCATTTTACTGCCCGAGTTAACAGGCATATTCAATTGCGATCCACTGTTTTTTATTTTTACCACATAATCCAATTGCTGATAATCGAAACCCGAGGTAAATTTGGTTTGTAATTTTTGATGATAATGCGATAACTGCACCACCCCCTTCAAGGTATTGTCGGCCTGCTCGTTTTTTCGGCTGGCAATGGTGTCAACGGCCTCATTACTCAACACCTCCGGAATATTGCGCTCCACATCCTGATACCATATCCGTACCGACGAGTACAAGTGGGGGGTTATTTTATAATAGAGCTCCTGCTGAATTCCGTATTTGCTGTATTGTCCGTTTTTGTTGCGTTGCTCCGGATTATATACTTCTCCTTCTTCATCGCGTTCAATCTGATGTTTATTGATGAGTTTGTAATCATTTTTTGAGTAACTATGATACAAACGGGTTTTGGATTGTACTTTTTTGTTACCGATATTAAACTGGCCAAATTCGTCGTGGCTTTTATAGCTGCCTATGCCCTGATAATAACGTCCGCTCACAGTGTTGTTCCAATCTACTTTGTTATTTAAACTGATGTGTCCGCCCAACCCACCGCTATTGTGGCTTACCGATGCAGCACCATGTTGCAAGCTCATATCATCCACAATAAAAACCGGTACGAGAGAAAAATCCACCATACCCAGCATGGGTGAGTTAATGTTAATGCCGTTCCACGATACCTGGGTGTGCGTTGGTGAGGTGCCACGGAACGATGCGGTAGCAAGGGCACCACGGCCGTAATCTTTTATGGTAACTGTAGTATTTTCGGCCAGTATGTCGGATATGGATCGATTAATTTTTGACATGACAACCAAAGAATCTACCCTGGTTTCTTTCCTACCCGCCTCCTCTTTTTTAAAAATACGATCGGCCCTTACGGACACTTCACGGATGTGGTAAACGGAATCCCGGATTCCCTGTGAATAGGAAATCCGGGATAGGGCAGATAAACAAAAAAAAATAGTTATGGTAATTATGAATTTCATTTATTGCGTGTTCGATTTATTAATACAACACATATATATAGCTGCGTTTTATGCATGTTCGGTGAGATTATAATTCGCCCCACCTGCAAAGACAGCGATTAAAAGCGGCCACTACGCCCTAATAATTATGATGAACATTGTTTTGCCTCTGTGCTCTATTGGGTCCTAAACCCCACGTTTATCTCTTTAAAAACCGTAACGTTTTATGCTGGTCGCCACTTTTAATCCTCAGCAAATAAACCCCTTTGGGTAATTCGCCAACTGTAATAGGCTTACCTGAGTCATAATTTTGGAATTCCTTAAGCAGAACTCCTGTTGCACTATAAATGGAAACGCAAGCCTGAGTGATCCCTTCAACATAGATTATATCAGTGGCAGGATTTGGATAAACGTTTACGTCAAGCTTTTCAACCGCAGAGATGGCTGTGGGCACATCGTCTACAATCTCTATCTCGAATGACCTGGAAATGCTGTTGTCCTGCAGCCAGTAGCAAGTAAGGATTGTTTTGCCAATTTGATGCCCTGTAAATCG
This sequence comes from Saccharicrinis carchari, assembly GCF_900182605.1. Classification (NCBI taxonomy): domain Bacteria; kingdom Pseudomonadati; phylum Bacteroidota; class Bacteroidia; order Marinilabiliales; family Marinilabiliaceae; genus Saccharicrinis; species Saccharicrinis carchari. Next base: position 269,357 of record NZ_FXTB01000001.1, on the reverse strand, counting down.
TCCCTCGGCATCAATAGATGCGACTATCGGATTACTGGACTCCCATCTAATTTGCTGATTAGCATTTTTTTTGCCGCCGGTAAGCACATGTGCTTCAAAGGGGAAGGTATAATCCTTATACCATTTATACACTTTCTGAACAGGGTAAGTACCCACATTTTCGGGCTGGTTGCATACAATAACATGCCTATTGCCCGTGAGCGTATTATCCGGCTTAACCAATGCCACTCCGCACACATCGGTAGAAACCTCACCAATAGCTCCTGCATTTTGACTTACACCGGTATAAATTCTTATAAAGTCAATTTCATCCAACTCAACATAAGCACCATCTTTATCCACAGCCCAGCTAATATCAAAAGCATCACCCCCGCAGCCTTCAACCACGTCGAGGGTATAAGGATTATCGGGAATATCCATTGACACACCTCTTTTAATGGGTTTATTATCCACATAGCCATAATCAAACTGATCGTTAACGACGATACTACCTTCTGTTGTTCTCGATTTCAACAATGTGCCGGTAAACCCGTAACTATCCTGATTGATAAGAGGAAAGTGGGTAGCCATAGGGTAATGCGCTTGCGGATGAAAAGCTTTCATGTAAACCACCACACCCGAGTTTCCTTCGCTATCCGTCCACGGCACATCGGCTTTAGCCTTAGGGTTGGTGTAGGTAAGGGTATAATTGGTTTTTGTGGTAGATAAAAAATGATCGCTGCCTCTGAGCTCATACCAGGTATCGTCCGCTTTTCCATTTCCATTTTCATCTTTCATTACCTGAACAATACCAGGCTCCGAACTACCCAAAAAAGGATTTCCAAAAACAGTAAAATCAACCCCATAGGGATTATCGGGATGGTTTTGTACCGGGGCATCAAAGCCTAATACAATATAACCTCCCCAAGACCCTAAGGATACCATCATACCGGGATTGGCCGCTCCATTTAAAATAGATTCGGCATTGGCCGGTAAGCCCGGTGATTTATTGATGTGCTGACCGGGAGCCGGCCTGTACTCCATTAGTTTTGTGGCATACTGAACCTGACCAAAACTTAAAGTAATATGTAAGCATAGCAGTACTATCAAAAAAAATACAATCCTCATATTTAATCAGTTTAAATGAGATAGCCGATAAAATAATCGACTATCTCAGAATAAATAACAACTTATTGTTTCACTGCCTTTTGGGTAACCACTCCTACAGCAGATTTAACCCGGATGATATAAGATCCATTGGCTAGGTCCGAAGTATTTACACGGTTAACATGAGCGTTTAACATGCCATTTTGAACTACCCTTCCGCTAAGGTTAACAATGCTATAGCTTGCATCACCTAAGGCTGACCCATTTATATGAATGTAGTTATCGAACGGAACGGGGTAAATACTAATATCATTTGCCTTTGTATCCTCTACGTCGGTTGATACAGATACAGTAACATCAAAACTTTCCTCAACCACATTACCATTTGAGTTGGCGCGCAAGGTTATTGAGGCTGATCCATAACCAACCGGACTAACAAGCAATTGACCTTTTTCAATGGTAGCGGTTGCAACAGAAGCATCGCTATTGCTAACAACACTTACAAGTATCGAGGCATCATTGTTATCCACATCGGACACTATGGAAGTAAGCGCTATAGACTGCGAATTATCTCCTTGCGTAAAAGTTAAATCCGCAAGATTAAATTCAGGTAAAAATGCATCGGGGAAAACCGGCATGGCTGTAAACCAATAGTAGGGATCTAAAGGATGACGCGATACTTCGGCACCATCTGTTCCGTTAAATACATATAGGGTATTGTATTGGGAATTATGGCCCCAGCCACTTTTCATGCCTGTTGCATAAAGCAAGTTGCTTGATGGGTGAACTCGAATACCGGCACCATATAACTCCATACCCTCCTCAAGTGTAACAAAGGGCATGCTTAAAGAGTTATCATCGCCGATAATATACTTATAAATTTCAGTACTGCCCGACCATCCTGCTGGTTTTGCCCAATAAAGGGCATTTTCTGTGGCACTTGCGCAGAAGCTATTGGCGCTCCATGCAAAACCAAATGAAGATGGAATTTCGATACCCTCGGGCATGGTTATTACCTCCTCTTGCAACGTGTATGGGTTCACTTTAATTAACTGCGTGCCTGCTGCAATATATACCTGGCCATCGAAGGCCTGCACCACAGCACCATATGTGGTTCCGGTAATGGTTTTTTCAATCCGGTCAGTGGCTGCATCAATAATGTAAACTTCGGATTTTTTAACGGCAAACACATAAGCTCCGGCACGAACCATAATACCAACTTCGCCCCCTGTTCCTTCAACGATAGCACCAACTTTAGATTGTGCAATATCAAATAGGTAGATACCGTTTGAGGTACTGATATAACCTTTTTCAGGGCTTACACCCACAAAAGCCCTTCCGTCGGCAGAATTTCCCTGGTTAAATTCTGCTACAGTGGTTTGCTCCTGCATGTTAGCTGCATCTGCGGCAACAAGTCGGTTTCCTTGCTTAGAGATAAAGTAAAATTGATTACCATATATGCATCCAAACTGTGTGGTAGTACCTAAAGTTTTTCCCTCATTTTGTTGGCGATAAGCACGATAAACAAATTGATCATCCGAGGCCAGGTAGCTCACTGTACCTTCACTATGTCCAAACCAATCTTCGTTTACGATAAATACACCATTGGAATAATCTATATCACGAAGCTCAATAATAAAAGTTAGCTCGCTTGCATCACCGGAAGAGCTGGCCGTAACAGTAACTTGTGCAATACCTGTTTTACCACTAACATAATCGATATTCAGCTGAGGATTTTCACCGGAATCATCAATAGTTGTGGCCAACAAAATTTCATTGGCTTCCGAAGCTACAGCATAGCTAATTATTTCGCCCTCCTTAACTGTAAAATAATCTGATAGATTAATTATAGTTTGGGGTGCATTTTTAGGCAATAGAATATCATTTACGGGACGTGCAATAGCGGGGGCTTTGCTTAGCCTGACTTCGGCCAATGGGTCGCCCAGGTTACACGCATATACCTTACCATCGGCTGTAATATCACCCGTTGCTTTGAGCATACCAAACCAAGCGAAAGAAGAACCACCGTAGGTGCCTATTTTATTATAGTTTTGGGCTTGTCCTATATTGCCATCCCATACAGCAACATAGCTACCGCTGGTAAAATCATTGGAGTTAAATATCAGATGGCCGGCAGCATCCACGTCACAATCGTACGGGCCATTGCCGGCAATAAGGGTTAGCTCAGTACCATCGGTCAGGGTAAGATAACTATTGTCTGCCGCATCTATAATAGCCTTTATATCAGCACCCTCCCATTTATACATTGAGGTCTCACCCGTGGGGCTATACACCGCATTGAAAACACTTCCTTCAGAATCGATGGCCAATCCTGTTGAATTGCCACCTACCTCAATCAGTTTTTTATGATCGTTATTCCCTGATAAATCCAATAGCGAGATACAGTTTACATCGTTTACACCATCCCATCCTTCGGTATTTAAGCCCGATACATAATAATTACCATTATAACATTCCATATCAAAGTTACCGGGAAAAGTGGCTTCATGGGTCCAGGTACCCGTGCCTATATCCACACTGTATATCCTGTCGTCGGTTAATCCGCCGGTGGTATAACCAAGCCAAACTTTTGTTCCATCCGTATCAGCAGTAACAAAGCTCACCCAGCCGGAGTATTCAGGAACCTTTCCGAAATTATGCGTCTGTTCCATGGTGGTGAGGTCGTAACAATACAGGCCGTCGCTATCAATAGCATACAAGTTGTTGCCAAGTATATCATGACAGGCAAAAGCCTTGTCCACAACAATATCTTTGCCCACATAGTTAGCCGCTGTGTTAAACCAGCTGCTTTGTGCAAAAGTTCCGATGCTCAAACTTAAAAAAGTGAGCAGAAAAAAGTAAATTTGTTTCATAATGCAATTGTTAATTTTTAAATGATTGTATTATTGATTATTGGGAACGGCAGACAGTTTTGGCGAACACTGCCGTTCCTTTTCTATTTGTTGTAAACAGGCCAGGCACAAACAATCGGTATAATTATCACGGATAAATTGATAAGCTTGGCTTGATAATTTTATTGATTTACACTGACACTTTTGAATGTTGCTGCCCTTACACTCAAAACTACCCTTACATCGTGGACATTTCTTTTTCATACGGTATGCGGGTTTAAGGGTACTAGCAGGGTTTTAAATTGAGTGCAGATTATAGTATTGATAAAAAAAACCTTAAAGCACAACAAAAGAACAGCAATTATAAGCGGGAAATATTTTATTGAAAAATAGCGTACCCCAAACGTCGCCAGGGTACCAGGCATATATACTGGGGAATACGGTATGGTGCGGCTATATGCGGCCAGCAATACCAAAAGGGATAAAATCCCGTGGCATTGATTGATCTTTGAAAGATTGATTTTTGATTTTCCCATCACAACTGCTTTAATTAAACAATTAATTTGTTTGATTTTGCAGCTTACGATGGCTTAAAAAGGAAGTAGCATTAAACATCGTGCTGATAAGCTACCCGTTCACCGCAGGCTGCAAAATCAAATGTTCAATGGCAGGTCTTCTGACTTATCTCCACTTTAAAAAACCTTCTCGTCCCGATTTATCCGGACAATGGTTAAAAACTTTTAAAGCCGTTTTGAGAATTACAGCAGCGGGAACTGTTGCCGATTTGCGCGGCATTCCCTTTTAATTTCGGTTCCATTAGGCAATTGCCCGATGGAAATTGAAAACCAATGAAAGCGCGAATATAGGGTTTTAAATTAATTTAATTGCAAAAAACAAACAACTAAATTAGAGTGCAATTGGAAATGAAAGCAAAGCTAACAGATTTTAAACACCTGTCAGGCGTTTCAATCCGCCTAACTATATCAGCTAACAACTACCTGTGCGATACGCTTATTTCCCTGGCGGATATTTCACGCATTTCCACCTTGCGCACCTTACCGGTAACCGTAGTTGGAAATTCAGCTACAAATTTCCAGTGCTTGGGTATTTTAAAGGTGGCTATTTGGCCTTGACAATATTTCTTCAGCTCCTCCTGCTTTACCTGCATTCCATTTTTTAAAATAACCCAGGCCATCACTTCTTCGCCATATTTAAAGTCCGGTACACCAATTACCTGAATATCCTTGACCGCCGGATGATTGAGTAAAAACTCCTCAATTTCGAAGGGCGATATATTTTCACCCCCTCTGATAATAAGGTCTTTAATTCTACCTACTATTTTAACGTAACCATGCTCGTCCATCTGAGCCAGGTCGCCGGTATGCATCCATCCTCCCTCGTCTATCACAGAGGCGGTAGCTTCCGGGTTATTCCAATATTTTAGCATAACGGAGTATCCTCTGGTACATAGTTCACCTTTGGATCCGCGTGGCACTATTTTTCCGGTATCGGGGTCTATTATTTTTATTTCGATATGCGGATGAACCCTACCTACGGTTGTACATCTGCGATAATCATCATCATCTACAAAAGTTTGGGTGCTTACGGGCGATGTTTCGGTCATACCGTAGCAAATACCCACTTGTTTCATGTTCATCTTTTCTCGTACGTCTTTCATGGTTGATTCAGGGCAGGAAGCACCGGCCATGATACCCGTACGCAAACTGCTAAAGTCGAACTCAGGGAAACGTGGATGATTAAGTTGTGCAATAAACATAAGAGGAACACCATACAGTGAGGTGCACTTTTGATCTTGCACCGTTTGCATCACCACCTCCGCATCAAATGCCTCGCCCGTGAGTACCATACAGGCACCATGTGTTATACAAGCCATATTGGCCAGCACCATACCAAAGCAATGATACAATGGCACCGGAATACACACCTTGTCGTTTTCGTTATACCCTAACCGTCTACCTATAAAGTAACCGTTGTTCAGAATATTATGGTGCGTTAACGTAGCTCCTTTAGGAAAACCCGTAGTTCCGGAAGTGTATTGAATATTAATGGGATCGTCGAACTGCAAATCATGTTCTATCTCCTCCAATTCCTGTGTAGATATTTTTTTACCCGCCTCAAGCATGGTTTGCCAGTGCTTATCAATAACCAATATATCCCTGAGGCGGATGCATGCCGCTCGTACCTCGTTGAGTATCGCCATATAATCCGTTTTACGGAAACCCTTGCTCATAATCAAAAGTTTTACCTCCGATTGCTTTAAAGCATACTTTAATTCGGCCGCCCTATACGCCGGGTTAATATTCACCATAATGGCCCCTATACGGGCAGTAGCAAACTGCACCAGCACCCATTCGTAACGGTTGGCCGACCATATACCTACCCTGTCCCCCTTTTTAATACCATAACTTAAAATTCCTTTGGCCACTTCTTCTATCTGCTGCCAAAATTGCTTATAGTTAACGCTATAGTTCTGATACGGCACGGAGAGTGCCTCACGCTGTGGGAATTGCTTTACAGTTTCCTTTAGTTTATGGCCTATGGTTACGCCCAACAACGGAACATCAGAAATTCCGTTTTCGTATGAAAATGTAGTCATTATAAAAAATGTGTGTTATAAAAGAACAAAACTATCAATGATATTGAAAAACTTATTGAAAAAAATAAAACATTTACTTTAAAAATTTAAATATCACTAATACAGAAAAGTAAAGCATTTTAAAAGAAATATCACCCTCGATACAGCGTTTACTTTTACTACCTAATAAAAAAATGGAAACTACCAATTTAGAATCATTACAAACATAAAAATACCTATCTTGCCTAACCGACTAATTCAACTATATATTAAAATTTACAAGCTATGAATCTACTCAAAGTATTACTTACCCTGGTAATTCTATTTACCATTACAATTTGCACTCACGCCAATCGCGATCGGATGAGGTTTGGTAAAATTGACCAGTCTGAAATTGAAATGACGGTTTGTCCCATAGACAGCAATGCCGGCGCGGTAGTGCTTGGCGCTTTTGGCTATACCGAGTTTAAAATTACCGAAAAGGATATTTTTACTGAATTTAACCGTCATGTACGCATCAAAATTTTCAATAAGGAATCATTCGAGAAAGGGAATTTCAGTATTTACCTGTACAAAAGCCGATCGGGAAACGAAGAAAAACTGATGGGATTAAAAGGTGTTGTGTATAATTTAAAAGACGGCAAGCTTGAAAAAACAAAGTTGAAAAAAGACAATATTTTTAAAGAAGAGCTGAATAGCAACCATAATGTGGTAAAAGTAGCCATGCCCAATATTCAGGAAGGCTCCATCCTCGAATTGAGCTACCTCATCCAAAGCCCGTATATTTATAATTTGCAAAACTGGCGCTTCCAGGACGACATACCCACACTTTATTCCGAATATCAAGTGGATGTTATTGAGTGGTACCATTACAAAAACTGGACGGAAGGATATATTCCAATAGAGAAAACACAAAATACAAAACGACAAAAATTCAGTTTCAGGACGGAAGCAACAATAAATCCGGGATTGGGCGGAGCTAATGGTGGGAGGGTGCCTGCACGTACCGTTGACTTTGATGCCGAAGTAACTCAGATGACCTATACGGCCACCAATGTTCCGGCCTTTAAAAACGAGCCCCATATCACTACACCAAAGGATTATCTCTCTTCGGTTCAGTTTGAATTACAATCGACCCGTTACCCCTGGGATACCTATAAAAACTATACCACAGACTGGCAAACACTCAACAAAAAACTGTTGGACGGCCAAAACTTTGGCCTAACCTTAAACAACGACGGACATCTTAAGGATATTGCCGAAAGCATTGTGGCCCAGTCCGCCACCCCCGAGCAGAAAGCCTGCTTGGCCTACGAGCACATCAATAATAAAATGGTATGGGATGGTACTTACCGCACTCAGGCGGGTAGCTCCATCCGAAAAGCCTACAACGACAGCAAAGGCCATTCGTCCGACATAAATTTAAACCTGATAGCCCTTTGCAGGAAAATTGGACTACAGGCAGATCCTGTTTTAGTAAGCACAAGGGATCATGGTATGGTAAGGCCCGGACTGATAAGCCTTTCACAGTTTAATCACGTTATTGCCGCAGTTATAATAGATGATCAGCGCCTATTAATGGATGCCACCGACGTAAACTGTCCTTACAACCTACTCCCCGCCAATAGTTTAAACGGGAAAGGAAGATTGGTGATCCAGGGCGAAGGTGAATGGGTTGACCTATACACGCAAACAGCAGAGAAAGAAATGTATATGGCAAACCTAATTATGGACAACGAGTTTAACTTATCAGGTTCCTTAACCTACAAAGCCGATGATTATGGTGCTGTTCAGTTCCGAAAAAAATACAACGCGCGAGAAAATGAAGAATCTTTTATCACGTGGTTAGAAGAAGAAATAAAAGATGCGAAGATATCGGATTTTAAAATGGAAAATTTAGATAGCTTAAGCCAACCGGTGGTATTCAAAGCCAACATCAGCTTAAAAAACAGGATAAATGCTGCCGGCGATATGGCTTTTCTAAACCCCAAGGTGATTAACAGAATGGTGGAGAATATTTTTAAACGCGAAGAAAGAACCTACCCTGTAGATTACAACTACCCCATACAAAAACAATTTGTCATCCGGATAACAGTTCCTGAAGGCTATGCCGTGGATGAATTACCGGAGAAAATGGCTGTTGCTTTACCCAACAACGCTGGAAAATATGTGTTTGTTACCGCAACCCAGGGCAGAACCATACAATTGACTAATCAGTATCATATAAACCAAACCATATTTCCGGGTACAGAATATGCCACCTTAAAAAAATTTAACGAAATGATAGTTGGTAAAGAAGCGGAACAAGTGGTGATTAAGAAAATTTAACAATTAGATAATGAGGGGCAGGCGATATTTAGTCATTGGTAAAAATAACGCTGCCCCTTGCTCCATGCAATCAAAGCACAAACTTAACACTCCAATGCTGTATAACTACTGACCTGTAAAATCTGAACCCTACAAACTCAACAACCCATGCAAAAATCTACTACCCTATTGCTCATTTTGATGATATCCCTGAGCACACAGGCCAAGGATTTATTTTATACGGCTTTTTTGATTTCCGATTCCTTAAAAGAAAATGCCTCCGCAGTAATACGTAACGAACACTTTGAAGTAGAAATAATTTCGCAAACCAAAGTCCGGGTTAAGCAGATAAAAGCCATCACCGTGCTCAACAGCAAGGGGAAAAAGAAGGCCTGGGAAGCTTTTTCGTACGATGAAAATAAAAAAATCACCGATCTGTCAGCACGTATGTACAATGCAACAGGCCAGGAGGTGGACAAGTGGAACAAGAGTAAATGGGAGGATGTGAGCTACGATCCGTTTGGAACAGCCTATTCTGATACCCGTATGTTAATATGCAAACCAGTAAGCAACAGTTATCCCTACACCATTGAATATACTGTTAGTTATGAACGAAACAATACCTATATGATAGACGGATGGCATCCCCTTTGGGAGGATAATCTGTCCATCGAAAAAAGCACCTTTGTACTGCGCAATACATCCGATCTTAAAATAAAGTTTAAAGAGTATAACTTTAACAAACATATCGCAAAACAAAGCACCCCCTTAATATCTACATGGGAATTGACCAATATGCCTGCTTATAAAAGCGAACCCTACCGACCTTCCAAAAAAGAATATTTGCCTTACATAAGTGTCGATGCCAACGATTTTAGCTATAGTGGCTATACCGGAAAATCGGACACATGGAAAGACTTTGGAATGTTTATTGCCCAACTGAACAACGATAGGCACCACCTACCAAAAGAAAGATTAATGGAAGTAGATGGTTTATTGGACACTTGCACCACCGCTGCCTCTAAAGTAAAAACCCTCTATCAGTATATGCAATCGCACACCCGCTATGTGAACATTTCAATAGGCATAGGCGGTATACAAACCTTTCCGGCCCAAACGGTATCCGAAAATGGATATGGCGATTGCAAGGCACTATCGAACTACATGTATGCCCTGCTAAAACACGCAGGTATAAAATCGTACTTTACGCTGGTAAATGCAGGTGCCCAAAATTATAGTTTTGATGTGGACTACGTGGGGCATCAATTTAACCATGCCATCTTATGTGTCCCTCTTCAAAAAGACACTATATGGTTAGAGTGCACCAGCCAAACCATTCCCTGTGGTTTTTTGGGCAATTTTACCGATAACCGACAGGTGCTTTTGATAACCGAGCAGGGAGGTGTACTGGCCAAAACACCCAAATATGGAAAAACAGAAAACAAACTGTACCGTAATGCAGAGGTGGAAGTAATGGCAAGCGGTGATTGCACGGCGCAGCTGGTTTCGTCCTATACAGGTTTAGAATATGATGCAAAACACAGACTTACGGCGGTGGATAAAGAACAGCAGTTGAAAATGCTATACAAAGATTTCGACATACCCAACTTTACCATCAATAGTTTTAATTTAAATAATACCCAAACAAGCCAGCCAAAACTTTTTGAAGAAATAAACCTTACCCTGCCCAAGTATGCCTCATCCAGCGGAACAAGACTATTTTTACCCCTTAACCTGGCCAGCAAGTGGGATTATGTACCCCGCAAAGTAAAGAATCGAAGCTTCGACATCCATGTACATTCAGAATTTCTGAATACCGACACTATCTGTTATACACTACCCGATAGTTATATCATTGAAGTGCTTCCCGAAGATGTTAGCCTTGAAAGCAAATATGGAATTTACAAATCAGAAATCAAATTAAACGGCAATAAGCTTATTTATGCAAGGCGCATCGAATTTAACAGCGGCATATACACTTCAGATGAATACAGCGACTTTGTAGATTTTTTTAAGATGATACAGAAAAACGACAACGCCTTAACGGTTTTAAAACGCGCAGAGTAGCACTTGTTAAAAAACAAAAGCATCCCAACTAATGCTTGGGATGCTTTTGCTATTTTGCTTTAACTCTATTAAACCTATTTTCAAGTTAGCAAGCAATGCTAACTAATTTTATCTGAAGGAATCGGCTGATCCTAATTTTTCCATCAATTTGTTTCTTTCTCTTCTAACCAACACAATTCCAATAACTACTAAAATAACACCTACTAAGCTCATAAGTCACATTTTTAAAATTAGACAAATTTAAAACCTATACAAAAGTATTAAATTTTATTGACAAATGTAAAAAAATGTATCTTTTTAATTTTTTCTTGCATTACGCATTGTCCTGCGAGCATTAATCTAAGGGCAGCTAACACTTATTGGTCTTAACTTTTCTTAACATACTGTGTAAGAATAACAATCTGCTGACCGCTTACTCTGCCTTCGATATGCTTGGGGTTGTCGCGTACCAAACTAATATTTCTTACCGCTGTTCCGCGTTTGGCGGTAAACCCGCCACCTTTTACATTCAGATCTTTTATCAACACCACGGTGTCCCCGGGCTGCAACCGCACACCATTGCTATCGATATGCTTGATGGCCTCTTCGTCTTCGTCCTCACTGCCCGCTTTCGCCCAGGCAAGGGTTTCCTCTTCTAAGTACATCATATCAAGCAAATCTTGCGGCCATCCCTCTGCTTTAAGGCGGGTGAGCATACGCCATGCCATCACCTGTACCGCGGGCACTGCGCTCCACATGCTGTCGTTAAGACAGCGCCAGTGATTTGGATCTACCTTATCATGGTCTTCAATTTGGGCCTTACAAGTAGCACAAAGGTACACACTCTCCTCTGCCCCATTGTCGGGTGAGTCCGGCACTTCATATACCGACAATTCTTCTTTTGCACCACACAGCTCACATGCCGAACTGCTTCGTGCAATCAATTCTTTTTCAATGCTCATGTTATTCATTTGTATATTCTGAAATGAACCCACAAAGGTAAGCAAAGCATTGCCATTTAAAAATTCAGGTCTGTAGTGCCAACTAATAAACCTCTTTTTTGGCTGCTTTAAGGGTGTTTTGCAATAAGGAGGCAATGGTCATGGGGCCCACTCCTCCGGGCACAGGCGTTATCCAGCTACATTTTGGCGCTACTTCGTCGTAGGCCACATCGCCTTTCAGTTTCCATCCCGATTTTGTGGTATCACTCTTAACGCGCGTGGTACCTACATCAATCACCACCGCACCTTGTTTTACCATATCCGCTTTAACAAACTCCGGCGAACCAATTGCTGCAATAATAATATCGGCCTGCAAGCAAAGCTCCCGGAGATTGGCCGTACGACTATGGCACACCGTAACAGTGGCATCACCCGGATACCCTTTTTGCGAAAGCAATATACTCATGGGGCGGCCAACAATGTTACTACGGCCTACTACCACCACATGTTTACCGGAAGTTTCAATCTTATAACGTTTTATCAACTCCATAATACCTTGTGGTGTGGCCGACACAAATGACGGCGACCCGATGCTCATGCGGCCTACGTTCTGCGGGTGGAATCCGTCCACATCTTTATGGTAATCTATCGCGTCGGTAACTTTTTGTTCCGAAATATGCTTGGGTAGGGGCAGTTGCACGATAAAGCCATCAATATCCGCATTATTGTTCAGTTCCTGTACTTTGGCCAATAATTCCTCCTCACTCACATGGTCTTTAAAACGTATCAACGAGGAGTTAAAACCTACATATTCGCAAGCTTTTATTTTTGCCGCAACATAAGTTTCGCTACCCCCGTCGTTACCAACTAAAATAGCCGCCAGGTGTGGAGTTTTGCCACCCTTGGCTTTAATTTGCTTCACCTCGGCAGCAATCTCATCCTTTACTATTTGCGAAGTGGCCTTTCCATCAATAATTTGCATAAGCGGTGAGTTTATAAAGTTGATTTTAAAAAGTACAAAGTAAAGTATAGAGTATCAAGTATCAAGAACCAAATACCCATACATAACCTGACTCGCAAAAGCGGAAGGTATCAAAGCTTCTCCCGCCCATACGGTAATATAAATATCATGGGCAAGCTGTTCGCGGATAACTGTTCACTGATAACTGATAATTGATAACTGTTCACTGTTCACTGTTCACTGTTCACTGTTCACTGAATATCACCTTCTTCCAAACGGCATATTTTGCATCATACGACCCATGTTTTTTCCCTGGGTCATCATGCGCATTACCTTGCGGGTATCGTCAAATTGTTTTATCAAACGATTCACTTCCTGAATATTTGTTCCGCTACCTATGGCTATTCTCTTACGGCGACTACCATTTAGCACGGCAGGGTTTTCGCGCTCTTCGGGGGTCATCGAATAAATAATGGCTTCAATACCCTTGAAGGCATCGTCGTCGAAATCCATATTTTTAAGCGCTTTGCCCATTCCGGGTATCATGCCGGCCAAATCCTTCAGGTTACCCATCTTTTTAATTTGCTGTATCTGGCTCAGGAAGTCGTTAAAGCTGAACTGGTTTTTGGCTATTTTCTTTTGGAGCTTGCGGGCCTCGTCCACATCATATTGCTCCTGGGCACGTTCAACCAGCGATACGATATCGCCCATACCCAAAATCCGGTCCGCCATACGGCTGGGATGGAAAACATCCAGGGCTTCCATCTTTTCGCCCATACCCACAAATTTAATAGGCTTTTCTACCACACTACGTATCGAGAGTGCCGCCCCACCGCGTGTATCACCATCGAGCTTGGTAAGGATTACTCCATCAAAGTTGAGTTTGTCGTTAAACTCCTTAGCGGTGTTCACGGCATCCTGTCCTGTCATTGCGTCCACCACAAACAATATTTCATGGGGTGTAACAGCATTTTTAATGGCTGCTATCTCCTTCATCATCTGCTCGTCGATGGCCAAACGACCTGCCGTATCCACAATCACCACATCGTGCCCGTTTGCCTTGGCGTGCTTAACGCCGTCTTTGGACAACTTAACCGGGTCGTTATTGCCCTCTTCGGTATAAACGTCTACTCCTATCTGCTCACCCAACACCTGAAGCTGGTTAATAGCAGCAGGGCGATACACGTCGCCAGCTACTAACAATGGTTTTTTACCTTTTTTATTTTTTAGGAGATGGGCCAGTTTACCGGAGTGGGTGGTTTTACCCGAACCTTGTAAACCTGCCATTAAGATAACCGCCGGCTTGCCACTAATATCAATATCAACCGACTCACCACCCATTAGCTGCGCCAACTCGTCGTGAACAATCTTCACCATCATCTGTCCGGGCTGCACCGCATTGAGCACATCTGATCCCAAAGCTTTGGCTTTAACGCCTTCGGTAAATGATTTGGCCGTTTTATAGTTAACATCAGCGTCGAGGAGAGCCCTGCGCACATCCTTTAGGGTTTCAGCGATATTTATCTCGCTAATTTTACCTTGACCTTTTAAAAGCTTAAAGGAACGCTCAAGTTTTTCTGACAGATTATCAAACATGATTTTTATATTTTATTTTTCAGCGTACAAAAGTATAAAAAATATTGGTTACCCTAAAAATTGGTTAAACTTCGTTTCACGTTAATTTTAATGATTTATCCTGCTGCTTTGTATGTCTACTAATAATATTTCGTTCTTCTCATGTGTATGGCGATAAGTTAGCATAGCTACACTCTTCATTGCGCTTTTCCATCGCTTCTTCATATGAACGTACTTTCCGATTTTAGCTTCCATTAGCATTAGCACTTATTTTTATTGCCCCTTTATTATGAATTCTATGTTGGGCTTAATTTCTCTCACTAATAAAAAGCTCCTTGTAGTATTCGATGGTATTGTCAATGTAACCTTGCTTTTCTTCTTCGGTGGCTGTCATTATTTGCGGATAAAAAAAATGCTGCATTACCTCCATATCGCAAAAACCAAATACCTGGTGCCCCTGTGTATCGGTGAAATTGGGCAACAGGTTTTCTTCGTCGTCCTTTGTTATCCCGTTACCCATGGAGGTGTGCATCACCACTCCACGCCCGGTGAGCTGTCCTTGAATACCATCCACACCGGCGCGATAAGCAAAGCCATACGAAAATACCCGGTCGATATAACCTTTTAAGATGGCCGGAAATGAAGCCCACCAAAGCGGATAAACGAATGAGATAATATCGGCTTCCTCTATATACGCTTGTTCCCTATCCACATCTTCGGACAGCACACCTTTTTTTAATTCTTCTAATTCCTTTTTTGTTAATACAGGATTAAAACCCATAGCATATAAATCTCTTACTACTACTTTATTTAGGGTTTCTGAATAGGACTTTATACTGTTTACCAATTTATTTGAGAAACTATCGGAGGATGGATGTGCATATACAATCAAATGTGTCATTAGTTACTTTTAAATAGTTGTAAATAAAATTGCTTATTTTTTCTTACTTGAACTGTTTAAACACGGATAAGTACAATTTGTTTTTAAGTTATTTATCGCTTAAAATGTTGTAAATATTAAATAGTGGCTTTAAGAAAAGGCCAAAGATTATAATTATTCAACTCATCCTACTATTTTTACCCTCTTATTTTATTCACTGATAAAAATAACAAGCCAATTGTTGAATGGATAAATTCATTGTTGTACTAACCAAAAACAGGCATCTGGGCATGCTTGCTGTACCTTATCTTGCCGAAGATCTGGCAGATTCGTCGTCCTTGACCCTGAACGAAAAGGTAAACACGGAGAACCCGGTGTGCCACGGATACGATTTTTCGGCCAAGGAACTGGATTTGTTAAAAACACTAAACAAACTGAGCGACAGGTACCTATTCAGGTTATTTTCGAAGGACGATAGTATAAAAGCATTTTATGACAATCTGGATCAAAATAATTTTGAAAAATTCATCCGACCACATATTGAAAAATACATGTCGGTCTGTTTCGATAAACTGGCCAAATGTCCGCAGGTTCCTATTTATTTTAAGGATAGTGGGTACAGCAACCTCTACAAATCGGATGTAATATCGATTTACGAAAAAGATGTGGAGCCGGTTTTTTATTTCGACCTAACGGGAGATGGCCTCGATTATTCCTTAAAGCTTAAGCTGGCCAAAGGCGACCTTGCTTTAACGCACAAAAAACCCATCATCATTACCCATTCGCCCTGCACCTTGCTCATCCGCGAGAAACTTTATCGCATACCCGGCACCGACAGTAAAAAATTCTTGCCTTTTTTTGAGAAAAAACATATTAAAGTAGCATGGCGCAGCGTGCCCAAATACATGGATACTTTTGTGACCAATGCCATAAAAAACCATCACGTGGTTGCCTCTGGCTTCACCATTAACGAAGATGACACCCGACCTACCGCTTCTTTGTGGTTAGAACGCGACATCACCCACCTTACTGTTTTGGTTTTGAAGTTCAAGTATGCTCAAAAAGAATATCTGGCCAATAGCCATTCCGGCGTTGCTGTTCAACTTAACCATCAAAATAATAAACCAGGTTACGATAATTATGTGTTCACCAAATACCAACGGGATATTACCTGGGAAAACAGCATCGTAAACTTGCTTACCTCCCTGGGACTGAAGCAAAGGAGCGGAGCCCAATTTGTTCCTTATGAAGAGTCGGAAACTGCCGAAACTACTGTTTCGATAGTAAGCTGGCTGCAGGAAAACAGGAATACACTACACAAAAAAGGAGTGCCTGTGATACAAAAAAAATTGGACAGCAAATATTTTATCGGCGATTTTAGTTGCCATTTCGAATCGGTAAAAAAAAGCGATTGGTTCGATTTGCAAATGAGGGTAAAGGTGGGGGAATTTGAAATTCCGTTTATGAAACTACGTAAATGCATTATTAATGGTATTAACGAATACCACTTACCCAATGAGCAAATATTTATTATACCGCAGGAATGGTTTACTAAGTATGGCGACATCCTCACCTATGCCGAAGAAAAGGATGGAAAGATAAGGTTAAGCAGGATGCGCTACGGCCTGCTTGACCATCCTACTGACCAAAAATATACAGATATAAAAAGCATATCCTCCCAATCGGATATCCCGGTACCCGCATCGCTCAATGCTACTTTGCGAAGCTATCAACTCCAGGGTTATAAATGGATGCATTATTTGCACGAAAATAATTTTGGGGGCATCCTGGCCGACGACATGGGCTTGGGCAAAACATTGCAAACCATTACCCTATTGCTCAAAATATATGAGCGCCATGGTTTAAAGCCAAACGAAACCCGGCCTCCGCAACAAATAAACCTGTTTGAACCCTCTACTATTGAAGGTTTTAATACGAGTGCGCTACCAACCAGCCTTATCGCCATGCCCACCTCACTGATACATAACTGGTTGAGCGAGTTTAAAAAATTCGCACCTTCCTTAAAAGTATATATCTACACCGGAGCAAACAGGTTAAAATCGAAGGAGATAGGCCGTATTATTCGTCACTATCATGTAGTACTGACTTCGTATGGCATCGTACGTAACGACATTGAATACCTGCAACATTACAAGTTTCATTATTTTATTTTAGATGAAAGCCAATACATCAAAAACCCCGGTTCAAAGATATATCAGGCCATTACGCAAATCAATTGCCACAAAAAAATAGCCCTTACCGGAACGCCTATTGAAAACGCCCTTACCGATCTATGGGCACAGATGAACTTTGTAAATAAAGGCTTATTGGGGGGGCTTAGCTTTTTTAAACGTCAGTTTGTAACACCCATTTCAAAAGCCAATAGCGAAGAACAGGAAGAAAAACTGCAAAGACTCATCTCGCCTTTTATTCTTAGAAGAACCAAGGACAAAGTGGCCACAGAACTACCACCCATAAGCGAACAAGTAGTTTATTGCGATATGACAAAAGAGCAAAAAAAAATATACGAATCAGAAAAGTCGGGCATACGAAACGAACTACTTAAAACCTTTGAAAACCAGAGCACTGACAAATCAACATTCCTGGCTCTGCAAGGCTTAACCCGATTGCGGCAAATGGCCAACCATCCCAGACTGGTAGATGCCGAATACAAAGGGGAATCGGGTAAATTTAACCTTATCATCAACAATCTGAAAAGTATTGTACAGGAAAAACATAAAGTACTTGTTTTTTCTTCCTTTGTTAAAGATTTAGAACTGATAGAAGAGGTGCTGCTGAAGCAAAAAATAAATTACAGTAAGCTTACAGGTAGCACCAAAAACCGCCAGCAGGTGGTAGATTACTTTGAAAAAACCAACGATTGCCGAATTTTCCTTATCTCGCTTAAAGCCGGAGGGGTGGGTTTAAACTTAATAAGTGCTGATTACGTTTTTATGCTGAACCCCTGGTGGAATCCGGCTGCCGAAGCACAAGCCATAAACAGGGCACATCGTATTGGACAAACAAAAAGCGTTTTTGTATATCGTTTTATTTCAACGGGTAGCATTGAAGAAAAAATTAAAAAAATGCAGGAACACAAATCCGAGTTGGCAGACACCTTTATCAATTCTAACAATCCGTTTAAAAACCTGGACGAAACCGAAATTAAAGCATTGTTTTTATAACACTTACTATCGCATGGTACAGATTTTGATTGTGCAGCAGGTATCATTAAAACTAACGAAAGAAACGTATGTTGATGCTGTATTTAAAAACAGCGGAATAAATTAAACAAACATTTAAAACAATTCATGATGAAAAAACTATTTTTAGCACTGGTTCTGTTCGGAATCCTCACAACTGTCTTTGCCCAGGATAAAAAAAGCCAGCAACGTAACATTGGCACATTCAACGAATTAGATGCCGGAAAAGGCATTAACGTTACACTAATTGAAGGCGACAAGGAGAAGCTGGTAGTAGAAATAAAAAACGCCGACCTGAGCGACGTAATTACCGAACTAAAAGGGCGCAGACTGGAAATTAAGCTTAAAACAAAAATATACAAAGATGTGGCCGTGCAGGTATATGTAACGTACAAATCGATAAAAGCCATAAAAACCGGAACGGGTGCTTTTGTTGACGCCAACAACGTAATACATGCCGAAAACCTTGATTTGAGAGCCGGATCGGGTTCCACCATTATTTTGGATATCGATACCAGAACAGTTTCTTCCTCCCTCTCGTCGTCTAAGATAGAGCTAGCAGGGAAAACCGAGTTCCAGGATGTAAAAACCAATACCGGGGGCAAATACATCGCCAACATGCTTACCAGTAAACAAACTTTTGTAAAAGCAAGCACCGGTGGCACAGCCTGGGTAAACGCCACAGAAAAGCTGGAGGCAAAAACAAATACCGGTGGAAGAGTTACCTACAACGGCAACCCCGAAAAACTAATTCTTAACGGAAACGTAGAAAAAGAAGAGTAAAACATTAGGACGGAGCAAAAGGTTCTTTGATGAATAGCTTGGACTCGTATCATATTCCGGATAAATTAAACCTGCACAGATTAAATTTCCTTTTTTAGATGTTTAAGCCACTTTTTACAATTTAACGGGGATGTATTGTTACCTTTGCACGCTGATTTTGCAAGTTGGCACATGATGTTCTAATAAAAACGAATGGGTAAATTAGGGAAAATTACAGCCTTAGAATTTGAATCGATTCCCAAGTTATTGTGGAGTTACTTTCTACCTGCTTTTGCCGGGGTTATCATTAATTCGCTTTATAATATTGTAGATCGGATTTTTATAGGGCAATATGTTGATGCACTTGCTTTGGCAGGCTTGAGCGCTATTTTCCCCATCATGATTATTATGATGGCCTTTGGCATGTTGGTAGGGATGGGCGCTGGCGTGCGCATTTCTATTAACCTGGGTAAAAAGGACTATAGCAGGGCAGAGTTGGTTTTGGGCAACGCTTTTATTATGATGATAATAGTGTCGGTATTAATTACCGTGATAGGCTTTACCATAAGCCATCCCTTATTGCAATTTTTTGGTGTAAACGAACAAACCTACACCTATGCACAAGAGTATCTTCACATTATTTTAATGGGAACCGTATTTAATATTCTCGGCTACGGCTTAAACAACCTGATACGTTCCGAAGGCAGTGCCCAAATTGCCATGATATCCATGCTTATTAGTGCCGGACTAAATATACTGTTGGATTATATTTTTATTGTGCGCTTACAGATGGGTGTAAAGGGGGCGGCTTACGCAACGGTTCTGTCGCAAGTCGCATTAACCACATGGGTAATAGCCCATTTTAAAAGCTCACGTTCTGTCATCCAACTTCGGGCACGCAGTTTAAAACTGACCCGTAATGTGGTTTGGTATATTGTAAGCATCGGCTTTGCACCTTTTAGCATGCAAATAGCCTCCAGTGCAGTATTTGGCATTTACAATATTCAACTCATCAAATACGGAAGCGACATGGCAATTGGGGCTATGGGGGTTATCATCAGTATTTCCATGTTAATGGTGATGACGGTAATATCCATTACCATGGCCAATCAGCCCATCATCGGGTTTAACATAGGTGCTAAAAACTACAAACGAGTAAAAGAAACTTTACGTATCTCCATTATTGCGGCTACAGTTATTTCTATTGCAGGATTTGCCATAGCACAACTAATGCCAGGCGCCATTATTAAACTGTTTAATAATAAAGATGCCGAACTACTAAGGATTGGTACACAAGGCTTACGCATTTTTTTAATGGTCTTGCCATTAATCGGTTTTCAAATCGTTATTGGCAATTATTATCAATCAATCGGCAAAGCCGGCATATCGGCCTTTCTGTCCGTTTTACGCCAGGTTATCTTTCTCATTCCGCTCCTGTTTGTCCTGCCCAATTATTTTGGCTTGGCCGGTGTTTGGCTGTCAGCTCCGGTATCGGACACTATGTCAGCTTGCGTTTGTGTATTTTTTACGGTCTATGAGTTCCGCAAATTAAATAAGGCCATCGCCTTGCAGACCCCTTAACCTGAACTATTCATAAATTTTCCGAAATATGAATATAGTTCAGAACTTTCCGCCCAAGCCCCCGTTTTTTTTACAGGGTTAAACCCCTGTCTGCATCAGGCAAGCAACATAGCTGAATTTTAATTTTTTAAAAAAAACAGGAGTAAAACTTAGTCGTTAACTGAGGTAGAAATAATTCTTTAATAATTTGGATTCAACCTAGGTGTTCATCAATCCGTAAAAAAAATAATTTTTTCACACTGAAAACTTTTTAATGAGAATATTCTCATTACTTTTGTGGCGAGAATATTTTCGTTACTATTTTTTAAAAGCTTACATGGCACGCAGAAAAAGGTTGAGAAAAGTGGTTGCCCCACCCAAATTTGAAGGATACAAACCCTATGGTAACCGAGGAGGATCAAACGGTTCAGTGGATTTGTTGTACGAGGAATATGAAGCCATAAAACTGGCCGACTACGATTTGATGAACCATCACGAGGCCGCATTGCTAATGGGTGTTTCGAGACCTACTTTTGCCCGTATTTATGAAAGTGCCCGACGTAAAATAGCCGTTGCTTTGGTAGAAACCAAGGAAATTAAATCGGTATTTGGCAATGCCAGCTTAGAAGGCAATTGGTATTTATGTGACAAATGTAATGCTAAGTTTACACTGCCAAAAACTTCGATAGGTAGCCACTGCCCTTTATGTAATTCCCCAACAATAGAATTGTTACAAGCTTAAACTAAACGAAGCGAAGGAGTTCAACGTATCAAGATATGATTTGTCTGCCGGCAGGAAGCGTATAAAGATGCATCATTTTATTTTGACACTAAACCCCTGATACTTGATACTAAATACTAAAAAACATGAAAACAGTAATCACATCATCCGGCGATAGTTTATCATCATTATTCGACATGAGATTTGGCAGAGCCGAATACTTTTGCATCTACGACAGCAAAACGGGAGAAAGCAAATTTCTTAAAAACGAGAATAAAGACAACAGCTCCGGTGCAGGCGTTAAAGTGGCCGAGCGTATGATAGAGCTCGGTATCACCCAAGTTGTGTCGGGCGATTTTGGCCCCAAAGCCAAAAACTTATTGGATAAGTTTAATATTCAAATGGTTATTCTGCAAAATGCAGGCTTAAGCATAGATGATATCGTACAAAAAATGAAAAATAAATAAGAATAAGATGATAAAAAAAATAGCGATTCCCGTGGACAATGAAGATGTATTGGATGCCCACTTTGGTCATTGCCAATACTTTTATATAAGCACCGTTAACGATGGGCAAGTCGTATCTACCGAAAAACTGATACCGCCACCACACGAGCCAGGGGTTTTACCTAAATGGCTGGCCGAAAAAGATGTAAGCGATATTATAGCTGGCGGAATGGGTCAAAAAGCCATTCAGCTGTTTAATGCCAACAAGGTGAATGCCTTTGTAGGTGCACCTAAACTAAGGGCCAAAGAGCTGGTGGAAGGTTTTTTAAACGGCACCTTGTCTTTTACCGGCAACTACTGCGACCATTAAAAATGAGTTGCAAAATAGCCGTGGCGAGCGGTAAAGGAGGAACGGGTAAAACAACCGTGGCAGTGAGCATCTATCATATGTTGGCTCAAACCAGCAAGGGCAAAGTGCAACTGGTAGATTGCGACGTAGAAGAACCCAACGACCTTATCTTTTTTGACGATGCAGAGGAGGCAGGTGCCGAGGATGTATTGCAGATGATACCTGCAATTGACACAGAAAAATGTACCTTCTGCCGTAAATGTGCCGAATACTGCGAGTTCAACGCCATTGTAGTATTACCCACTGCCCAATTTGCGGAGATAAACTCCTCGCTGTGTCACTCGTGTGGAGCTTGCCTGGTGGCATGCCCAAGCAATGCAATAACGGAGCACCCCCACCCTATCGGGAAAATAAGCCACTACAAAACCAAAGTTGGCGAGGGCTTGCTGGAAGGGAAGTTAAACATCGGTTCGGCTATGCAAACCATGCTTATTCGGGAACTCAAAAAAAAAGTAGCTCCCAACAGGGAAATTGTAATTTATGATGGTCCTCCCGGCACCAGTTGCTCAGCAGTGGAAACAACCATCGATGCCGATTATGTGCTGTTGGTTACAGAACCCACCCCATTTGGCCTGCACGATTTAAAAATAACCGTGGAACTGATGAAACAGCTCAATAAAGCCTTCGGCATAATCATTAATAAAGCCGGCTTAGGCAATGAAGATATTTACCATTACATCCGGCAAAACAACTTGGAATTGTTGGGCGAAATACCTTTTGCAAACTCCTTTGCTTCCAACTATGCACAAGGGAAGTTACTGGAAACATTGCCACCGGAAATAACAAAAAGTTTAAAAAATGTATTAAATCGCTTGCAAGCCAAAATTTTATCCCATGAAGGAAATAACCTTACTTAGTGGAAAAGGAGGAACGGGCAAAACGACCCTCACAGCAGCTCTGGCTTCTATAGCTCACAAGGCTGTTCTATGCGATAACGATGTAGATGCCGCCGACCTACACCTGATACTCCATCCTAAAGTACGCTGTAAACATGTGTTTCAAGGGGCATGGCAGGCGACCATCGATTCAAACAAATGCACACAATGTGATGCGTGCATAACAAATTGCAGATTTGATGCCATCCATATGAATGCCACAGGATATCCTGAGGTAAACCCAATCAGTTGCGAAGGCTGTCGTTTATGCGAACGTATTTGCCCGGCAAATGCCATTATTTCCGAACGAAGCCAAAATAACTATTGGTACGAATCGGACACCCGCTTTGGCCCCTTGGTGCATGCCCGCATGGGACCGGGCGAAGAGAACTCCGGCAAATTGGTTTCTACCGTACGCAAAAAAGCCAGAGAAATTGCCAAAGAAATCCAAGCCGACTTTATTATAAACGACGGCCCTCCCGGAATTGGGTGCAGTGTTATCTCGGCCTTATCCGGTACCCATTTACTGGTACTGATTACAGAACCCTCGCAGTCGGGGCTTTATGATGCCAAACGTTTGGTACAATTGGCGCAATCGTTTAACATTCCGGTAAGGGGCATCATCAACAAAGCCAATATCAACAGCGAGATGACCCGGATGATCAGCCAGTTTTTCGACAGCGAACAAATACCCGTACTGGCTCATATACCGTTCGATAAAAATGTGGTGCAAGCTATGATTGAAGGTAAAACCATTGTTGAACATGACAGCACATCCGAATTAACTAGATGTGTGCAAAAGATATGGGAACAGATTAAGTAAAAATAAAAACAACCCCTAAAAAACTTAAACAAATGATAGAACACCATTTTAACATAAGGCCAACCTACAACGAGGTGGATCAAATGGGCTACGTGTACCATGCTAATCATGTAAGTTATTGCCATCAGGCACGCACCGAAATGTTACGCACGATGGGTATCCATGATGCAAAATTAGAGAGCTGCGGTATTATGATGCCGGTTATTTCCTTTAACATCCAATACAAAAACCCGGCACACTACGATGAGCTTCTTACCATTACTACACGGATAAAAGAAATACCTAAAGTTAAATTCATGTTTGCGTATGAGATAAAAAATGAACTGGGCAAATTGGTGAGCAGGGCCAATTCGGAAGTAGCTTTTGTAGATATTGTTTCGCGCAAACCGATGGCAGCACCAAAAATTGTTACAGAAGGCCTTAGCAGCCTCCTACCCATTTAAAAAATAATATCGTTCCCGATACACCTGTAACCGAGAACGATATATTTCTTATCTGCCCACAGGGCGTTTACTTCATATCTGCAAAAAAATCGTTTCCTTTATCATCCACAATAATAAAGGCAGGGAAATTTTCAATACGTATCTTACGTACCGCTTCCATTCCCAGCTCCGGGAAATCAATTACTTCTACCGATTTAATATTCGTTTTGGCCAATATGGCCGCAGGGCCACCTATTGAACCTAAATAAAAACCACCATATTTTTTACAGGCATCCGTAACCTGCTGCGATCGATTTCCTTTGGCCAACATAATTAAAGATCCACTTTTACTTTGAAAATCAGCTACGTATGGATCCATTCGTCCGGCAGTGGTAGGTCCAAAACTGCCTGATGGCATTCCCTTGGGTGTTTTGGCCGGCCCTGCATAATATACAGGATGGTTTTTCATGTATTCGGGCATTTCTTCGCCCCTATCCAGCATGGCTTTAATATTGGCATGGGCTATATCTCTGGCCACAATTAAGGTGCCTGATAAATTCAAGCGGGTTTTAATGGGATATTGTGTCAACACCTTTAACACCTCCTCCATGGGCTGATCCAAATCAATATCAACAGCAGGAGCCAGCTCGGGTGCCCTTTCGGGTACAAACCGTGCAGGATTCTTTTCCAACTGCTCTAAAAATATGCCTTCTTCGGTTATTCTGGCCTTGGCGTTACGGTCGGCACTACAGCTAACCCCCAAACCAACGGGGCAGGAAGCAGCATGGCGCGGTAAACGAATTACCCTTACATCGTGCACAAAATACTTACCGCCAAACTGTGCGCCTATCTCGCTGTTCTGACATATTTTCAATACCTTTTCTTCCCATTCCAGATCACGAAAAGCCTGCCCGTTATCATTACCTTCGGTAGGCAGATGATCCAAATAACCTGCCGATGCTTTTTTTACCGTAGCCAGGGTAGCCTCGGCCGATGTGCCTCCAATAACGAGTGCCAAATGGTACGGCGGACAGGCGGATGTACCCAGGTCTTTAATTTTTTCTTTTACAAAACGGCTTAGGTTTTCCTCTGTCAACAAACTTTTAGTCTGCTGATATAAAAAAGTTTTATTGCCTGAACCTCCCCCCTTGGTCACGAACAAAAACTCATATTTATTGCCCTGCTCGGCATAAATATCAATTTGGGCCGGTAAATTGTTGCCCGTATTTTTTTCCTCAAACATGTTTTGGGGCACTACCTGCGAATAACGCAGATTTCTATCTTTGTATGTATCGTAAATACCTTTGGACAGATGCTCGGCGTCACATGCACCAGTATAAACATCTTCACCCTTTTTGGCCAATACAATAGCTGTACCGGTATCCTGGCAGGTTGGCAACTCCCCTTCGGCCGATACAACCTGGTTCATCAACATGGTATGTGCAACAAACTTATCATTATCCGACGCTTCCTCATCTTTTAATATGTTGGATAGTTTTTCGAGATGTGAAGGGCGCAAATAAAACGAGATATCCGCAATGGCTTCCTTTGCCAGAAGTTCGAGCCCTTTGGGGTCAACTTTCAAAATTTTTCTCCCGTCCACCTCAACGGTTGAAACATAATTTTTTGTCAACAGACGGTATTCGGTGCGGTCTCCATTTATAGGAAATGGCTTTTGATAAATAAACTCAGACATATCTATCTAAATATTTTAATGATTAATACAGACTTATTTTGCGTTAGCAAAGTTAACAAAGTAAAACAGAACTGTTCAGGTTAAAATCTCAAATTATTAAATGTTGTATAGCAATGTTCCGGATTAATCACATGGATCGTTATACAGGTAATGGTGGGCGGATAAAGTATCATTGACGATTAACAGAAAACAGATGGCATTTGGCTGCTAAACAATAATCCTGAGACAGGTAAAGCCACTCAAAAACAGGCATATAATACAGTTTGATGGCTTTTTACATTATTTTTCGAATAACAGCTAAATAGAATTAGCTCCATTTCACCACGCCATGTATCTTTTCCATATCCTTTTTTAATATGACTATACCAAAATCGAAAAAATCAAATGAAGCAGCTACCGAGGGATGGCCTATGATCTGGTTCCAAGCTTTAGTCATTCCTGCCGACCAATAAATATCGTCAAAAATAAACAGAGCCGATTCCGATGCTTTAGGCAGACACATATTAAAATACATTAAGGTTGCCATGTAATCGTGATGCCCATCAAAGTAAACCATATCCAGCGCAGGTAGCACATGAATCAGTTTTGGCAATTCATTTTTAAAGCTCCCAACATGTTGTGTGACATTCCCGATTCCTTCGGCTTTAAAATTTCGTTCTGCTATTTTTGCAATTTCGGGGCAGCCCTCTATTGTATGAACCCGAGTACTTGGATTTCCCATTGCCAGGTATAAGGTGCCCAAACCCAGCGAAGTACCCAGCTCTATAATGGTTTTTGGCTTAAAGTAAGCCACCATACGAAACAATAATTCTCCCTGTTTTTTTGAGCTGGCATTATACTTTACAAGATGACGAACGGAACGCTTGTTGTTTTTAAATTTTTTTGATCCGGCCCCCAAATCAGTTATCTCAAATTTTTGCTTAGACCTAAGCAGGGCAGTTCGAATTTTGCTTATAGCTGTAAAGTTATAATATGGATAAGTCTCCCAAACTACCCTATCGAATACATCAGAAATAAAAGAAGAGTTTTTCGGTCTGTACTTTGTTTTTAATCTATACCTTAAGTAAGATTTTATCAGATACCAGTTCACCTTAAAAAATTTGTATGCTAAGATAGATAAATTGCAAAACGACACAAACCATTACCTGGCTATCTTGTTTGCTGGTTCACCAAACTCAGGCAATATAAACCGCTCTATAACCTTTTGCGTTGCCGTATAACCTACCTCAATAAGCTCATCTATCTTAAAATAGTCCCATAACGAATAATTGATAATATCACGGGGTTCAATAAAAAAGTCGCAGTACGAACGGCTATGTAAAACATTTTGCGATACAGACAAGTTAAAAACCCTTTCACCCACTTGCTTGGCCGATTCCACTTTATTGTCGCGGCTTACCGGATTCACATTTGAACCGATGATAAAATCACACTCTCCTAATAAAGCCTCGGCAGGCAGGTTATGAAATACACCACCATCTACGTACATGTAGCCATCCAATTGAACCGGCGCAAACACAACGGGCAATCCGGCACTGGCAATCACCCAATCGATGAGCTTATCCCCCTTTTGAATAATTTGACCTTTACCCAGATTCAGATTGGTTACAGCCACAAAAAAATGACGCTGCAACTTATCAAACTTATTGTGACCAATGTATTTAAGTAAAATTTCCTTTAAGCCTGCCAAACTTAAAAAACCGGGTTTAAACCATTCTACCTTAAACCATTTAAATATTTTTTCATCCTTAAATAAAGTAGCTATTTCGTCGGCTTTGAGACCCGCCGCAAACAGCACACCTACGATAGCCCCCATACTTGTGCCGGACACATATGCCGGTTCAATCTTATATTCTTCCAGTGCTTTTAACACCCCAATATGCGCTATACCTCTGGCTCCACCTCCACTAAGCGCAATTCCTATTTTTTTATTATCCATTACTGCAATTTTTAATATTCAAGATAAAATGGCTTTCTTATTGAGTCCTACAGAACAATGTGTGTTTATTTAGATGAATTGCTCACTTGCGCCACTCCACTATATGTCCATGTTTTTTGTTGAGTAGGTGTTGCGGTACAGATTCTCTTATACAGTCGAACAACACATGGAGCAGCTGCTGCTTTGCAAAGTTACGGGAGTAGACCATGCTCACCTCGCGCAAGGGATCGCTATCTCCAATATTCTTAATCCGGGCATATTTATTATTGCGTACCTTATCATCAACCGAAAGCTCAGGCAGCAGGGTATAGCCTCCTTCTATTTCCACCAGCTTTTTTATCGTTTCTAATGAACCACTTTCGTAATCAATAGAATTTTCATCTCTCATTTTATCGCGAAACGAACAAAGATTAACTACCTGACTTCTAAAACAATGCCCTCTACTTAACAACCATAAACCCTCTACGTCCATATCTTCGGAATCTATCTTTGGCAAAGCTGCCAGAGGGTGCTCATTATTGACATACAAAAACATACGCTCATAAAAGATGGTTTTCTCCCGGATACCTTTCTCATTCAGTGGTGTAACCAACAGGCCTACATCCACCGTATCTTTATTCAACTGGTCGATGATATCTTCCGACAATAATTCCACTATTTTTATTTTTACGGTTGGGTACATGCGCGAAAATGAGCCCACAAAAAGGGGTAGCAGATAGGGTGCCAGTGAAGGAATAATAGCAATGCTCAGCTCACCATCCATGCGGTTGGTAAACTCTTGCACTAAGTTATAAATTCGTTTATTCTCTGCCAGGGTTTTACGTGCCTGTTCCACAATAGCTTTACCCACATGCGTAGGCACCACGGGTTGTTTACTCCGGTCGAATATCATCACCCCCAACTCTTCTTCCAGTTTTTTCACCTGCATACTTAAAGTAGGTTGCGACACAAAGCATTTTTCGCTGGCCGTTACAAAATGGCGGTAGGTATCTACGGCAACCACATATTCTAACTGTGTTAAAGTAATCATTCCTATTTTTTTACTACACACCACTTAAACCATTCGCAATCAGATGTCATAGTTATAATCTATACACATATCAAAACATTCGATTTGATTGATGATTTAAAAATGTACATATTTGTACTACAAAATAAAACAAACGAAAAGTTAAATACTAAAAATTTAAACGAAATGAAGAATTTAGTTGGATTAGACAAGGAGAAAACAAAAGTATTGGCCGAAAAGTTAAATGAGCTATTGGCCGATTATCAACTTTTTTATCAGAACCTAAGAGGTTTTCATTGGAATATCAAAGGACGCGATTTTTTTGAACTGCATACTAAATTCGAGGAGTTTTACGACGATGCTGTGGTAAAAGTAGATGAAATTGCAGAACGAATTTTAACCCTTGAGGTAGAGCCACTTCATACTTTTAGCGATTATTTAAAAACCGCAACTATTAAAGAAGCAAAAGGCATAAGCGGAGGGGATAAAGCCGTTGAAGTGGTAGTGGACAATTTTGCCACTTTAGTATGCTTAGAACGTGAGATACTTGCCCTGGCCGGCGATGCCAACGACGAAGGAACCGTGGCCTTGATGAGCGACTATATAGCCCAAACCGAAAAAACCCTTTGGATGCTGAACTCGTATTTAAAATAAGTACTATCAAGCAAAAATTTTTGAAGTAAATTATAATCAAACGCAAAGACATATCGCAAGTCTTTGCGTTTTTTATTTTAATAAATCTTATTTTTGTGCTTCCCAAAAAAATAACACATGAACCCAACAACCAATAAAAGCATAGGTACGCCCTTATCAGCTAACGCAACCAAAATAGTATTATTAGGCTCGGGCGAACTGGGTAAAGAAGTGGCTATTGAATTTCAGCGCTATGGTGTTGAGGTAATTGCCATTGACCAATATAAAAATGCACCAGCCATGCAGGTAGCACACCGTAGCTATCAGGTATCCATGCTGGATGGGATAGCTTTGGCCAAAATAATCCGCGAAGAGAAACCGCATTACATCATACCCGAAGTAGAGGCCATTGCAACCGACACCTTGTTAGAGCTCGAAAAAGAAGGTTTTAATGTGATACCCACCGCCAAAGCCACCCAACTGACTATGAATCGTGAAGGCATAAGAAACCTGGCAGCAGATGAACTCGGGTTGCTTACGTCACCTTACCAATTTGCCGGAACAAAAGAGGAGTTTGAAGCAGCTATTGCAAAAATAGGCTTCCCTTGTGTAGTAAAGCCTATCATGAGTTCATCGGGAAAAGGACAGAGCATAGTAAAAAGTGAAGCGGATATCGACTACGCCTGGAATCATGCCCTTAAAGGTGCCCGCGCCAAAAGCGACCGCGTTATCATTGAGGGCTTTGTGGATTTTGATTACGAAATAACCCTGCTCACCGTCAGTCATATTAACGGTGTTTCTTTTTGCGCCCCCATTGGACATAGGCAAGAGGGTGGAGATTATAAGGAATCGTGGCAACCACAGGCCATGAGCCAAAAAGCATTGGCCCATGCACAGTTAATGGCCAAAAAAGTGGTGAAAGCCTTGGGAGGAAGAGGCTTGTTTGGTGTGGAGTTTTTTGTAAAAGGCGACATGGTTTATTTCAGCGAACTGTCGCCTCGACCACACGATACCGGCATGGTGACTATGATTTCGCAGGATTTGAGCGAATTTGCCCTGCACGCGCGTGCCATACTCGGATTGCCCATACCCAACATCGTACAGCATGCCCCAGCTGCCAGCAGCGTGATTATGGCAAAAGGAAACTCAACACAGGTGAGTTTTACGGGGCTGGAAAATGCTTTGACCGAACCCGACACCCAAATAAGATTATTCGGAAAACCGGGGGTGCAAGGCGAACGGAGGATGGGTGTATGTCTGTCCAGAGGTGCGTCTATTGAAGAAGCCCGCGAAAAAGCGAACCGCGCAAGTGAAGCTATTGTGATTGGTTTATGATATAAAATATAAACTACTCGGTACGAATTTTCCATGCAGTACCAAGAGTTTCACCGGAGTATTGTCATCAAAATCATTACAAGGTTGTAGGAGTTGACTTTTTGGTTTTGGTCAACGCTTTCAAAGCTGACGATAAGACATTCCTTTACCCCCCCCGGTAATATAGGGCCTTATTATACCGTAACACCTAGGGTGTGCGTGGCAATGTATCATTAATTGAAGTGTCTCTTTTTTAAACCATGAAACCTTAAGTAGGCTGGGATTACGTTTGGAACATTGTTACTAATCCGTTATTTTTGACCTTTGGTAACTGTATAAATGATTATGGTTTTGCAAAGTCTAACAGCTGGCTATGAAGCTATTTATGTTGTACCATTTGCATGTAAGTCTATTATCTACCAGTCTCTTGTATCTACAATCTAATTTGTTTTAATGGCCTTATGTCGGAATTATCCACAAAAGATATAACCTATTTGCCCGGTGTAGGCCCCAAGAGAGCCGAACTACTCAAGAAAGAACTCAAAATTCAATCGTATGAGGATTTGCTGTACCATTTCCCCTATAAATATGTGGATAGGAGTAGAACTTATAAGATAGGTGAGATAAGCAGCACTTCGTCGCACATTCAACTGCGAGGTAAGGTTATTTCACTCAACAGCATGGGACAAGGACGGTCGCAGCGTCTGGTAGCCAAGTTTGCCGACGACACAGGCGTAATAGAGCTGGTGTGGTTTAAATATATTAAACAAATAAAATCCGGGTTGGATCCCAAAGCCGAGTATATTATCTTCGGCAAACCAAGTAAATTCAACCAGAGCTATAATATCGTTCATCCCGAAATGGAAAAAGTGGACAGCGCCAAACCGAAAATAACCTTCGGCCTGCAAGCTTTTTACAATACCACCGAAAAGATGAAGAACAGCTACCTGAACTCCAAGACCATACAAAAGATGCAGCAAAACATCTTCCTTTCATTTCAGGGAGCCCTATCCGAAAGTCTACCTGCCTATATCATTCAGCAATACAAATTGATGCTACTAGACAAAGCATTGCGTACAATTCATTTCCCAGCCGATTCGCAGGTGTTGCAGCAGGCTCAGTTTCGCCTGAAGTTCGAGGAACTATTTTATATTCAGCTCAGCATCCTACGGCTAAAAACACAACGTAAGCTAAATATCAGCGGGCATACCTTCACCACCGTTGGCGATTACTTCAATCATTTTTTTCACCATAATTTACCCTTTGAGCTTACCGGAGCCCAAAAACGTGTTATACGGGAAATCAGGCACGATGTAGGCTCAGGAAGGCAGATGAACCGTCTGCTGCAAGGCGATGTGGGCAGCGGTAAAACCATGGTGGCTCTTATGGTAATGCTCATTGCATTAGATAATAACTTTCAGACTTGCCTGATGGCACCTACCGAAATACTCGCCTCGCAACATTTCGATTCTATCATCGAATTATTACAAGGGATGGATTTAAACGTAAAGCTGCTGACCGGTTCGAGCAAAAAAAAGGATCGGGAGCAGATTCATGCCGAACTACAATCGGGCAAGCTGCAAATACTTATAGGTACACATGCCCTACTGGAAGATGTAGTGAAGTTTAAAAACCTGGGCATGGTCATCATCGACGAGCAGCACCGCTTTGGGGTAGCCCAACGTGCCCGGCTCTGGAAAAAAAATAGCATACCACCGCATGTATTGGTGATGACGGCCACACCCATTCCCCGCACCCTGGCTATGACGGTTTATGGCGACCTCGATGTGTCCGTAATTGATGAGTTGCCACCGGGCCGTAAACCCATACAAACCAAACATTATTTCCATAACCACCGTAACAACCTCAACCGGTTTATTAAAGCCGAAATTGATAATGGACGACAGATATATGTGGTTTACCCTTTGATAGAAGAATCGGAAAAGATGGATTATAAAAACCTGGCCGAAGGACTGGAATATATGCAGTCCGCTTTTCCGGAATATACCACAGCCATGGTACATGGTAAGATGAAACCGGCCGAGAAAGATGCAGCCATGCAGGAGTTTACCAGTGGCCGTGCTCATATATTAGTAGCCACCACCGTAATTGAGGTGGGTGTTAACGTGCCCAATGCCTCCGTAATGGTTATCGAAAGTGCAGAACGCTTTGGCCTCTCGCAACTGCACCAGTTACGCGGCAGAGTGGGCCGGGGAGTCGACCAAAGCTACTGCATTTTAATGACAGGCCATAAACTAGGCGAAGACAGTAAAAAGCGCATGAGCATCATGGTAGATACGAACGATGGCTTTGAAATAGCCGAGGCCGACATGAAACTTCGTGGTCCCGGCGACATGGAAGGTACACAACAGAGCGGTCTGCCCTTCGACCTGAAGATAGCTAACCTCACCCGCGATTCCCAATTGCTGCAACATGCCCGTAACGTGGCTAATGCCATCCTCGACAAAGACCCCACGCTCGAAAACCCCGAAAACCAAATACTCAAACGGCAACTCACCAAACTGGCCCGCCAAAAGCTTAACTGGAGCCTTATAAGCTAGAACGTTTACTCACAACAGCGGAGGCAACTTTAAGTCGCAACCGGAGGGATGAACGGTTCACGCTTCTACAACCACGAATTAAACCAATTTAGCGAATAAATTACCTGCCGCAAACCCTACTGCGCAGCAGTTCCATTCGCGTCATTCGCACCATTGGCGGTTCAATTAAATAGCTTTATCAAAGCTATCAGCAAAAACAAATTAAAAAAACAATCACCTCATTTCTGCAAATTGCAATCTCTACGTTGCACTATTCATCAGCCTTTTGCAATGTCCACATTGCACTTTTCTTTATTTATACCAATTCCAAATTACAAAATTGGCTTTTCTGTACTATCCTATTAACTACATTTGTTCTGAAATTTTTAAAACACGATGTCGAAATTGAACTTTGTTGAGCATACAGGATATATAGAGGCGATAGATAAGAGCCAGGTCAAAGTACGTATTTTAAGCGAGTCGGCATGTGCATCATGCCATGCTAAGGGAGCCTGCAACGCAGCCGATATGAAAGAAAAAACAATTGACGTTAGCCCCTTTGGCTTTAACAATTTAAGCGTTGGTAAAAAAGTCATTATTCAGGGACAAAAATCACTTGGCTTAAAAGCCTCGTTAATAGCCTACATCTATCCATTTGCATTGGTATTCATCACTTTATTTGTGGTTTACGGAATTACAAAAAGCGAGGGAATTGCAGGCATAGCATCATTGGCCATATTAATCCCTTATTTTTTTGTGGTTAAGATGTACACACCCATGCTCAAAAAAACATTTGTGTTTACAATTAAAGAAATAATAGAATAGATAAAAGCTAAATAAAATGAACGTAGTAGTCATAACTATTTTAACACTCGCAGTACTCGGAACGGTTGCTGCACTGGTGCTCTATTTTGTGGCACAGAAGTTTAAGGTTTTCGAGGATCCGAGGATAGACTTGGTAGAGGAGGCCTTGCCGGCTGCCAACTGTGGTGGCTGTGGACTTCCGGGTTGTAGGGCTTTTGCCGAAGCTTTGGTAAAAAGCGACGATATATCGGCCCTCAACTGCCCCGTTGGTGGTGCCGACACCATGAACACTGTAGCAGAAATATTGGGCAAAGAGGCCAGCACCGCTGCCCCGCTGATTGCGGTAGTGCGTTGCTTTGGCACCTGCGATAACCGACCCAAAACGAACCACTACGATGGTGCCGGCTCCTGTGCTGTATCTGCATCGCTATACGGTGGCGATACCGGTTGCTCCTACGGTTGTTTAGGCGAAGGGGATTGCGTAGCCGCCTGTAACTTTGATGCCATGTATATGGATCCTGACACCGGCCTGCCGGTAATTAAAGATAACTGTGTAGCCTGTGGTGCTTGCGTGGATGCCTGTCCCAAAGATATTATTGAACTACGCAAAGTAGGTCCTAAAGGTCGCCGCATTTTTGTTTCGTGCATTAACAAGGATAAAGGGGGTGTAGCCAGGAAAGCCTGTGATGTGGCCTGTATCGGTTGCGGAAAGTGTGTTAAGGTATGTCCGTTCGATGCCATAACGATGGAAAACAACCTGGCCTACATCGACTACGAAAAATGTAAACTCTGCCGTAAATGCGTTCCCGTTTGTCCTACAAATGCCATTCACGAAATTAACTTCCCACCACCAAAGGTAAAACCCGCCGCAGAATCGGCGAAAAAACGGGTTACCGAAAAAGCTGTTGTGGACAAACCGGCTGCGAATAAAGGGGCGACTGAAAATCCCATTGCTAATACAAACGTTTCTGAAAAAACAAGCACAAAACAACCGACTAGTAGCCAATCGGCTGATGCGGTAAAAAAAGATAACAACAAATCTTCGGATAATAAAAATAAGGAGGAATAGACGTGTTAAAAACTTTTTCACTCGGAGGCATTCATCCTCCCGAAAACAAATTTTCGGCGGGTAAAAAAATTGAGGTACTACCCGTACCCGCTCAGGTGGCTGTACCCATAGCCCAGCACATAGGAGCCCCCGCCATTCCGGTGGTTAAAAAGGGCGATGCTGTAAAAGTAGGCACTTTGCTCGCCAAGTCGAGCGGCTTTGTTTCTACTAACATTCATTCCCCGGTATCGGGCACTGTGTTTAAGATAGATAAAATATTGGATGCCAGCGGATACAAAAAAGAAGCCATTATCATAAAAGTAGAAGGCGACGAATGGGAAACAAACATTGACCGAAGCCCCCAACTGAAAAAAGAAATCACCATCAGTGCCGAGGAAATTATAAAAACCATTGCCAATGCCGGAATCGTAGGTCTTGGCGGGGCAACTTTCCCCTCGCATGTTAAGCTTTCCATCCCTCACGGAAAAACATGCGATATACTGATTGTTAACGCCGTGGAGTGCGAACCCTACCTGACAGCCGACCACCAATTGATGTTGGAAAAAGGTGAAGAAATATTAGTGGGCACGCAAATTTTTATGAAAGCCTTAAAGATAGATAAGGCCATAATTGCTATTGAAAACAACAAGCCCGATGCCATCAAGCATATGCAAACGTTAGTTTTGGGCTATCCCGGAATAACGGTTGAGCCTTTAAAGGTTCAATATCCGCAAGGAGGCGAAAAACAGCTGATAGACGCCTGCATCAAACGTCAGATTCCATCGGGCAAGTTGCCCATTGAGGTAGGTGCCGTAGTTCAAAATGTGGGAACCACCGTAGCTGTTTATGAGGCGGTACAAAAAAACAAGCCCCTGTTTGAGCGCATAGTTACCGTTACCGGCAAATCAGTGTCCCAGCCATCCAATTTTTTAACCCGCATAGGTACACCTATTAGTAGTTTGATAGAAGCCGCAGGGGGCCTGCCAGATGATACAGGTAAAATAGTGGGCGGTGGCCCCATGATGGGCAAGGCCTTAGTGAACACTGACATCCCCGTTACCAAAGGTAGTTCCGGTATTCTTCTCATAAAAGATAAGGAAAGCAAGCGCAAACCCATGCAAAACTGTATCCGTTGCAGCAAGTGTATAACCGTATGCCCCATGGGTCTGGAGCCTTATTTACTAATGACCGTAAGCGACAAAGCCATGTATGATATGGCCGAAGAAAGAAAGATTATGGACTGCATCGAGTGTGGTTCGTGCAGCTACACCTGTCCATCTAATCGTCCCTTATTGGATTACATCCGTCTTGGCAAAAGCAAGGTAGGACATATAATGCGCAGCCGAACCAAATAAATAGCTAACGACATAGATAAACATTTTTAATATGAATACATTAACTATTTCACCTTCGCCGCACATTCACAGTGGCGACAGCGTGAAAAAAAATATGTACGGAGTAGTTATTGCCCTTGTTCCGGCACTGCTCGTTTCTTTCTACAACTTTGGACTGGGCGCCTTTGTTGTAACTGCCACAGCCGTTGTATCATGCATGCTTTTTGAGCATCTGATTCAGGTGTATTTAATGAAAAAGGAAACCACCGTATGGGACGGTTCGGCTATGATAACAGGCTTACTGCTGGCTTTTAACATACCCAGCAACCTTCCCATCCATATTATCATTATCGGAGCACTGGTTTCTATCGGAATCGGTAAAATGTCGTTTGGCGGATTAGGCAGCAACCCTTTTAACCCTGCTTTGGTGGGGCGAGTTTTCTTGCTGATCTCTTATCCCGTACAAATGACCTCATGGCCTGTTCCCAAAAACCTGCCTTTTACCTATACCGACGTTACAACCAGCGCCACACCACTTACCGTGATGAAAGAAGCCATCGCCAGTGGCGAATTACCCACCAATGTACTGGACCAAATACCCAGCTACCGCGATATGTTCCTGGGGCTCCAGGGTGGCAGCGCCGGCGAAATGGCAGGTATAGCTATATTAATAGGATTAGCCATCATGCTTTTCCGTAAGATAGTTACCTGGCACATACCCACTGCGGTTATTGCTACAGTATTTATTTTTACGGGTATCCTGCACTATATCAACCCCATGATGTATGCCCCCCCTATGTTCCACCTACTATCAGGAGGTTTATTTTTGGGAGCCGTATTTATGGCCACCGACTATTCCAGCTCGCCAATGAGTAAAAAAGGAGGGATCATATTTGCTATCGGCATTGGTGTAATTACCGTAGCCATACGGGTATTTGGTGCCTATCCTGAGGGTATTTCATTTGCCATACTGATAATGAATGCCTTTGTTCCTTTAATCGATAAATATATAAAACCAAAACGCTTCGGCGAAAAACCGGCTCATGCCAAATAATTAACAATCATGGCAAAAACAGAATCAACATTAATAAATATGGTGCTTGCCCTGCTTATAATTACATCCATAGCAGGAGCGAGTTTGGGCATGGTTTATAAAGTAACCAAAGAACCCATAGCCATGGCCAAATTGGCCAAACAACAAAACGCCATTAAAGAGGTTGTACCGGGGTTCGACAATAATCCTACTGACGATATGTACCAACTGACCTCGAAAGAGGGATATATCCTACAAGTTTTTCCTTGTAAAAAAGGAGACGAACTTTTAGGTGTGGCCATCTCCTCCAAAACGGATAAAGGCTTTAGCGGCGAAATTAAAATAATGGTGGGTCTGAAACCCGATGGTACCATTATCAATTACGCCGTGTTGGAGCACAAAGAAACACCGGGTCTGGGCACCAAGATGGACGATTGGTTCCGGGGCGACAATCCTTCACAATCCATCGTAAACCGTGATCCGGCGAACACCAGGATGAGCGTTTCGAAAGATGGCGGCGATATTGATGCCATTACTGCTGCCACCATCAGTTCCAGGGCTTTTTTAGATGCCATTATGATAGCTTACGATACCTACAAAGAAAAGGCTGATGCCCAAAGCGCAGTGCCAACATTACAGAAAGGAGACCAATCATGAATAAGTTACCCATTTTTACCAGAGGTTTTTTTAAGGAGAATGCCGTATTTACCTTACTGTTGGGCATGTGCCCCACGCTGGGTGTAACCTCCTCAGCCATCAACGGTTTGGGTATGGGACTGGCCACTACCTTTGTGCTTATAATGAGCAACATAGTGGTTTCCCTGATTAAAAATTCCATTCCCGATAAGGTGCGCATCCCCGCCTTTATCGTTGTCATCGCCTCCTTTGTAACCGTGGTGGAGCTTTTGATGCAAGCCTACCTGCCTGCCTTGTTCGAGTCCCTGGGACTTTTCATACCCCTTATCGTAGTTAACTGTCTGGTATTGGGCCGCGCGGAAGCTTTTGCTTCAAAAAACAACTTTTCTTCCGCTTTCCTCGATGGAGCCGGAATGGGTCTGGGGTTTGCCATGGCACTCACCATGCTAGGCGCCATCAGGGAGTTTCTGGGCAGCGGTAAAATGTTCGACATGGTAATATTCCCCGAAGAATACGGTATGTTGGTGTTTGTATTGGCGCCGGGAGCGTTTATAGCCCTGGGCTATTTAATTGCAGTAATCGATAAACTTAAAAAAGCCTAACAAATGGAATATGTAATTATATTTATAGCGGCCATATTTGTTAACAACATTGTACTGGCCCAGTTCCTGGGAATATGTCCGTTCCTGGGGGTATCAAAAAAAATTTCTACGGGTATCGGTATGACAGGTGCCGTTACCTTTGTAATGGTTATCGCCACCATAGTTACTTATTTGGTGCAAAAATTTGTGCTGGAGCCGTTTAATGTGGGCTACCTGCAAACTATCTCCTTTATTTTGGTGATTGCCTCATTGGTGCAGTTGGTAGAGATTATCCTGAAAAAGGTAAGTCCTCCCTTGTATCAGGCCTTAGGTGTTTTCCTGCCCCTGATTACCACCAACTGTGCTATCCTGGGTGTGGCCATCATGACCATTCAAAAAGACTTGAATCTATTGGAAGCCGTTGCCTTTTCAACTGCCAATGCTATTGGCTTTGGTTTGGCTCTGATTATTTTTGCCGGCATCCGCGAACAATTGGATCTGGTAGATCTGCCCAAAGGAATGAAAGGAACACCCATAGCTCTTTTGGTGGCCGGGATACTGGCGCTGGCCTTTATGGGCTTTGCCGGGATGGTGTAAGGAAAGGTGCATCCATTAAAACATTGTAGGGCATGTCGGTTGAAGGCATGCCCTTTTTTTATGTAGTAGACCCAAGCTTACTTAGCTTATCCCTATTCAGTAATTTTACACAAAAAGTTTCATTTTTAAACCACAAGGACTATCATAATCCATTGAAAAATACAGTCAGATGTATAGTTATTCAGGGAAACCAGTCCTCCACCACTCTACCCCAATTTACTTCTTTAAGCAGATATTGGGGAGGCTTACAAAGGTTTTGTGTTTGAATGTGGGCAGTATTTGGTAGTATTATTATCAGCTCCGAAAAATATTCGGTTTAAGTATGCTGTTAAATCACCCATCTATTTTTTCTTAATCAATTGCAAGGAGAAGGTCTTAAGACCTATTGCCCACAGCGGACATTTAACCAGGGTGAACCTACTTCTGCTTTGTATGCTAATTTTCATGAACATATGATTCCAAAATATAAGAAATATGTTTATACCATTTAACCTTCATTTGATTTTACATTGTGTAATTCCAAAGCTTGAATATTTGCATTAGGCAGTTAGGTGGTTGCATGAAATGTCGTTAGCTTTTAAATGCGCGGAACCCATTCCTAATTACTACGCTATACCTTTATGACGTTTGATAGAAGACGGGCTATTTAATACAATTTCTGAATAGAGAAGGTTCAATAAATTACTGCGTTACCAATCTCATGTTACAATAGAATCGCATTAATTCAAATCTATTAATCGATAGTCTTTAATCTATGTCGTTTTATGCTACACTATTCTGATATATTATTGACTTAGTGAAATTTACATAAATTACACTATACAGCTTATTAACCTATGCTTTTAACTTCTGTTATTTTTATCAATACTTATCTGTTATCCGTCAAAGTACTGCAACCGGCAAGTGGCACTATCGTAGTATAATAATATATAAAAAGTAGAACACCCTAAGCTTGCTGTTGCTTAAAACAAAGCTAGGAAGGATCAGAACAGGCTATATGGATATTTCAAATCTATTAATATAAAAGTTCAGGGTGGATACATACAAAAATTAATGCGGACAGGATACTTACTAACCAAATAATAAATTATTAAAGTACATGAAACATCTAACCTTTTCATTCTTACTGATTCTCAGTTTTAATGTCCTTCTATTATCCGGTCAGGCACCGTTGAATCACTCTTTTAAAATGCACAAGTCGAGTGATGGCAAATTGTATATCAATAAGCAGCAGCCGCTGTATTTATTCGTAGGAAACACACCCAATCCTTCAGAAAATATGCATCGCTTAGAAAGTCAAAAAACGCCGCAATACGCCAATCCCTTTTATCTTGATACCGAAGGGATAAACACTATACGCACCCCTTCGCAAGTGGATACCGTTACAAAAAAGGTGGTGTATCCGCTGGCCGATATTATTTTTGATGTGTATGCTGATGGCATTGCACCTACAACAAAAGTGGCATGGAACGGCGTTAAGCGTCATGTAAACAAGGGAACCGTATACTATAACCAGGGACTTAAAATTAACCTATCGGCTACTGATCACATGTCGGGTGTCGAAAATATTTATATGAGTCTGAATAAGCAACCCTACACTGTATATAATGATACCTTGCTGCTGGATGATGAAGGTGATTACCAGCTTAAAACTTATGCCGTTGACCATGTAGGCAATGTGGAGGAAGAAAAAACATACGAGTTTACCATAGATGCAACGGCGCCGATAGCCAATTGGAGCCTGGAAGGTAATGTGCACGGTAAAGTAGCTTCCGGCAATTCTAAAATAATTATAACGGCCAAAGACAGTCGTTCAGGCTTGAAGCAGATTCGATATCAGATTAACGACCTGCCTGTGCGTATATATAAAGACGGTATCCACTTGAGTGCTTTACCAACTGGCGAATACCAATTGAAATACTGGGCTGAGGATAATGTGGGTAATATTTTTGAAGGGACTGATGTAGGGACTAGTGTTATTGCCTTTGTGGTAGATAAAACCTTACCTACAGCGTCATATTCTGTACTTGGTGATCAGTTTTTAAACGAGGTTTTATATGTGTCAGCCCGTAGTAAAATCGAATTAAGTGCCAGAGATACGGTATCGGCCATTCACAATATTATCTATGGCAAGAGTCAGCAACATATGGATGAAATTTATGACAGACCCATACAGCTTGAGGCCGAACAGGGCTTGCAAACTGTATGGTTTCAGGCATTTGATATTGTTAAAAACCGTTCCGTTATTGAACAACTAACCGTGTTCATGGATAACGAACCCCCATTGTCGAGAATTGAATACGAAGGACCTCAGTTTTTCACGCGTGATACGCTTTTCATCTCCAGCGAAACTTCTATTCTCCTAAAATCTGAAGATGCAGATTCCGGAGTAGAACAGATTGAATATCGAATTAATGGGGGCGCCTATCAAAATGGGGATAGCTTTAAGTTGCCCAACGGCGGTTTCCATAGCATTGGCTTTATGGCAAGTGATAAGGTTAATAACCGTGAAGCGGAGAAACATAGTGAGCTGATAGTGGATAATGAAGCCCCTGTTATCTATGTTAATTTTAGTATTAAAGCCTTGCGCGAAGAGGTAATTGAAGGTGAAAAAATAAATGTTTATCCCCCCTACGTAAAAATGTATATTGGGGCTACCGATCGCTATTGTGGCACACAGGAAATATTTTACACCATTGATGGTGGTGTGAAACATAAATATGGAGGGGTTAATTCACCCTTCGACAGTGAGCTATTTAAGAAGGAGAAAATGTATGTAGTGAATGTGGAAGCGACAGATAAGTTAGGCAACCTAAGCACCAAAACAATGAAATTCAGGGTGGCCAATAAATAGTTGATTAATACCGCGCCACCTTTTTCACAACCACCAACACAATAAAATATTGAGTTGGTGGTTACCTTCCTCCCCACATTGACTTTGACGTGCATAGTATCCAGCCGAGTAATGGCATTTACGGTCTGGAGGGGGCGGCTCTGCCATTCCTTTACATCCGGTATGTTTTTTGGCTATTTGGGTGAAAACTGCAGGGTAGATAGCCGTGCGATACCATTCTTGGATATACTCCAACATGCCCCTACATCTCATTCCCTGCCCATAAAAGCCAATTATTTATTGCGCAAGGCTGTCCGCTACAATCGTTTGGTTTTTTCTCCGTAGCGCCTGCGCCTCCCCTGAGGGGATTCAATACCGACGTTACCGGCAAAACTCTTAAGGTCTTCTTGCATTGGCCGTTGCCTTTGTTTGCTGGCGGACGTTCATCCACGTTAAGGTCAGCTTCCCTATTGGCCTCCTGGCTTTTTCAATGCGGTTTTTCAATAGCTTCATTCAATACCTTATTTTTCTTTTAGATCAAGAAAAGTAGTTTTGTTTTCAACTCTGCACTGGCCACGAAGCTTCAACTATGTATCCAAACGTGCCATTTGCAATATCCTGTGCGCGCCCGGTATGAGCGCTTGCATTAAAACACACGAATAATCCAAAGGGGTTCAAGCCCCGCAGCGCAAAGATTTAATTCAACCGGATAAAGGTTCCTGACCGGCAAATTGCATAAGCCAGTTAAGTCTATATCTTTGTATCACGCAAGGTTTTTTTATTAAATTTGTCGGTTTAGGAAAAAAAGATAACATATATGAGCGAAAACAAAGAGAAAACCCTTGAATCCCTTGGCGAGTTCGGCCTGATAGAACACCTCACTAACTCCATTGAAATTAAAAACGGCAGCACCATTAAAGGGGTAGGCGACGATGCGGCAGTGCTCGATTATAAGGACAAACAAACAATCGTAACCACGGATTTGTTGCTTCAGGGCATTCACTTCGACTTGGTATATACGCCCATAGTACATTTAGGTTACAAAGCGGTTATGGTTAACCTGAGCGATGTGTATGCCATGAACGCCACACCAAAGCAAATAACCGTTTCTATCGGTGTGAGTTCTAAAGTCAGCTTACCAATCGTTGAGCAACTGTACGATGGCATTAAATTGGCCTGCAACAAGCACAATGTAGATTTAATTGGTGGCGATACCTCCACCTCGCTTACCGGACTTACCATCAGCATTACCGCCATCGGCGAAGCCAACAAAGAGGACATCGTTTATCGCAGCGGTGCCAAACCTAACGATTTAATTTGTGTGAGTGGCGATTTGGGCGCCGCCTACATGGGCTTGCAGTTGTTAGAGCGCGAAAAGCGTGTACATCAAGGCAATACAGAAATCCAGCCCGACCTATCCGGATACGATTACATTCTGGAACGCCAACTAAAACCCGAAGCCCGCAAAGATGTAATTGAGTTCCTAAAAACTATCGGTGTTAAGCCTACGGCGATGATTGATATTTCGGACGGGCTGTCGTCAGAAATCATGCACATCTGTAAACAGTCGAACACCGGGTGCCGTATCTATGAGAACAAAATACCCATTGACCATGCCACTTCACTTTTTGCCGAAGAAATAAACATGAATCCAACTGTAGCCGCTTTAAACGGCGGTGAAGATTATGAGCTCCTCTTTACCATTTCCATAGAAGATTATGCCAAGTTTAACCAGGAAACCGATATAAAAATATATACTATTGGCCATATAACCGACGAAAGTAAAGGCCAATATCTGGTAACCAATGGTGATGAAGAAGTGGAGTTGCAAGCACAAGGGTGGAACGCGGTACAGTAAACAGTTAGCAATGAACAGTTAGCAGTTAGCAATGAACAGTTAGCAGTTAGCGGTTAGCAGTTAGTAATGAACAGTTAGCAGTGGACAATAGAGGTACTTGCGCTCATTGAATCATAGGCAGAGAAACTCCAATTGACAAATTGATTGTAGAAATAATTCCATCCATACAAATCTTAGTATCATGAAAAAAAGCATTGCTTACCAGAAAGCCTTTATTTTTGCTGTAAATATTGTGAAGTTTTGTAGGGTATTAAAAAAAGAAGAACATGAATTTGATTTAGCCAATCAGTTACAACGTAGTGGAACATCCATAGGTGCAAACTTAGCTGAGGCAAATGGAGCAATTTCGGATGCAGACTTTTCGAACAAAGTAAGTATAGCTTACAAAGAAACCTTGGAGACGAAATTTTGGTTAGATTTATTTTTAGCAGTAGAATTTATCCCTGAAGAACAATACCATATTTTATTTTATTCCGCCGACGAAATAGCTAGAATTCTATTTTCGATTCTGAAAACAACAAGAATACACAAAAAACAATGAACAGTAA
The DNA here is from genome assembly GCF_900182605.1 of Saccharicrinis carchari. NCBI lineage: Bacteria > Pseudomonadati > Bacteroidota > Bacteroidia > Marinilabiliales > Marinilabiliaceae > Saccharicrinis > Saccharicrinis carchari. The sequence continues at coordinate 224,489 of NZ_FXTB01000001.1, read as the reverse complement.
GCAATAAACAAACACTATGATTACTGATAACTGTTTACTGATAACTGTTTACTGATAACTGTTTACTGATAACTGTTTACTGATAACTGTTTACTGATAACTGAAGAAAAATGTACGAATATATCAAAGGTCATATTATAGAGACGAGTCCGGCACATTGTGTTGTCGAAAACAACGGGATAGGTTATTTCATCAATATTTCGGTGCATACCTATACCCAGCTACAAAACCAGAAAGAGATACAATTATATATTTACCAACACCTGCGCGAGGACGCACATAACCTGTACGGTTTTTACGAAACTGGCGAACGCAATATGTTTGTGCAATTGATTTCGGTGAGCGGTATTGGTGCCAATACCGCCCGCATGATGCTTTCGTCTATGTCGCCGGGCGAGATACACGAAGCCATTGCTACCGGAAACGTCAATTTACTTAAAGGGATCAAAGGTATCGGCGTTAAAACAGCACAACGTATAATTGTGGATCTGGCCGACAAATTGGGTAAGATGGCCGCCGACCAAAAAATATTTACCGAACCAAACAATACAATAAAAGATGAGGCGTTATCTGCTTTAGTAATGTTAGGTTTTATGAAAGGAAGCGCACAAAAAGTAGTTAATAAAATTTTAGCCTCAGAACCGGATTGCAAAGTGGAGGATGTTATTAAAAGGTCGCTGAAAATGCTTTAATAAATAGCTACAGTGCGTCGTTCATTTAACACCCAGCCTTCTCTGTATTAATCAATAGTAACCAAAACAATGCTAAAAAACTTGAATAAAGTTTTTCCATATATTTTAATTAGTGCATTTATAGTCACTTTGTTTGCGGGTTCCGGATTTTTGGAAGTTCGTGCCGATACCAATTTTGCTGATCCTTTCATCATTCCTGGCAACCAAAACATCCAACAGCAACCCGACAGCGCACAACTAAAGCAAGGCAGCAGGTTCGCCCCCATCGAAAAGCAATCCAACAATCCTTTTTTGCATCCGGAGCAAGAAAAATCTATGGAGCTGGCTACGCCGCAAAATTTGCAATATACCACCCAATACGATGCCAAAACAGGTAAGGTTCATTTGTACCGTAAAATTGGCAACCTAAATGTTAAGTTGCCCTATACCATGACTTTAGAAGAATACAACGATGAGCAAACACGCAACTCGATGATATCCTATTGGGAGTCCAGGGCCAGGCTAGCCGAAGAAAACGATAAATTCAATATTTTTAATCCTAACATAAACATCGGTGCCGGTGAACTGGGGAATATATTTGGCAGCAACCTGATAAACATAAAACCACAGGGTATGGCCGAGCTTAAAATAGGTGTTACCCGTAATAAAATAGACAATCCCACGCTACAGGAAAACCTTCGAAAAACTACCACCTTCGATTTTCAGGAGAAAATACAAATGAACATCCAGGGTAACATAGGCGATAAGCTAAAGCTGGGCATCAACTATAACACCGAAGCAACCTTTGAGTTTGAAAACGAAATGAAACTCGAATACGAAGGTAAAGAAGACGACATCATACAATCTATTGAAGCGGGTAATGTTTCCCTGCCCCTACCCGGCACCTTGATTACGGGCAGCCAAAGTTTGTTTGGAGTTAAAACCGAAATGCAGTTTGGCAAACTAAGTGTTACCTCTGTGTTTTCCCAACAAAAGGGCGAAACATCCGTGATGGACATCCAGGGCGGTGCACAGCAACAAGAATATGAATTGCCCATTAACGAATACGATAAAAATCGCCACTTTTTCCTCTCCAACTACTTTAGGGATTTATATAACGATGCCCAGTCGAATTATCCTTTGCTCTCAAAAATTAGTGTTACCCGCATTGAGGTATGGATTACCAATCGGGCAGGTCAATTTGATGAAGCCCGTAACATATTAGCCTTAATGGATCTGGGCGAAACCGGCTCGAGAAACCTCCGTAACACAACCGAATGGGGAACCAGCCCCTATGCACCCCCTGCCAACGATGCCAACGGCGTATATTCAAAACTCAACAACACTTACAGTTCGGTTAGAGATATTAACCGCGTAACACAAGATTTTAGCGGTACGCAATTGATTAACGGCAGAGATTATGAAAAAATTGAGAACGCCCGTTTGCTATCGCCATCGGAGTACACTTTAAATAGCCGCCTGGGATTTATCTCCTTAAACATGTCGCTCAATGCCGATGAAGTGTTGGCCGTAGCCTACGAGTACGATTACAACGGACAAACCTATCAGGTAGGAGAATTTGCCGGCGACGGTATTGAATCCACACAAACGCTGTTTTTAAAAATGCTTAAAAGCACCAACCTTACCCCAACGGTAAAACAAACATGGGATTTGATGATGAAAAACATCTATGCCATCGGTGCCTATCAGGTGAATAGGGAAGATTTTGTTTTTGACGTGGTATACGTTGACGATTCAACCGGCGCGTTGATCAATTACCTGCCCGACGAGGGTAATTTAGAAGGTAAACTCTTGCTTAGCCTGATGGAACTGGACAAGCTGAACGAAGCCTACGATCCCATTCCTGATGGCACCTTCGACTATATCGAAAACCAAACCATCTATCCACAAAACGGAAGGGTTATCTTTCCGGTGCTGGAACCTTTTGGCTCACATCTATTACAACTGTTTGGTGGAGATGAAAACGATCCACGATGGAAAAAATATGGCTACCAGGCGCTTTACGATTCTACCCAAACATTAGCTACACAAAACGCCGAGAAAAACAAGTTCCGACTTAAAGGTCAGTATAAATCAAGCACGGGAAGCGAGATATCGCTAAACGCACAAAACATACCACAGGGTTCGGTCATTGTTACGGCAGGAGGAATTAAGCTGGTGGAAAATGTGGATTATACGGTAGATTATTCTTTTGGTACTGTAAAAATAATCAATCAGGGCTTGTTAGGCAGCGGTTCGCCCATACAGGTATCCTTAGAAAGTCAGAGCCTGTTTAACCTGCAAACCAAAACTCTGATGGGTACCCATTTGAACTATCAGTTCAATAAGGATTTTAATTTTGGGGGTACGATAATGCACCTGCGCGAAAGACCGCTTACGCAAAAAGTAAGTATTGGCGACGAACCCATTGCCAATACCATTTACGGTTTTAACACTTCGTATTTTACCGAGTCGCAAGTAATTACGAATTTGCTTAATAACATTCCCCTATTGCAAGTGAAGGAACCATCCAGTATTTCCTTCGAGGGAGAATTTGCCCAATTAATACCGGGACACCCCGATGTAATCAAAAACGAAGGCGAAGCATACATCGACGACTTTGAAGGCACCAAAATATCCATCGATATGCGCAACTGGACTGCCTGGAATCTTGCCAGTACACCGCAAGGCCAAACGGATTTATTTCCGAATGCCCACCTTATCAACGATTTGAGTGCAGGCTTTGAACGAGCCAAAGCGGCATGGTATATTATCGACCCGCTGTTTTCGCGCGACAACCAATATACGCCCAGCCATGTGCGCAACGATTTAGACTTGCAGTCGAACCATTTTTCACGTGAGGTATTTATCAAGGAGATATTCCCCAATCAGGATGTAGCCACAGGAACACCCACCAATATACCAGTACTAAACTTTGCCTACTACCCCAAGGAACGAGGCCCTTATAACTTCACCACCGATCTTGATATCAACGGTAACCTCATCAATCCCGAGACCCGCTGGGGCGGCATTCAGCGTCGGGTGGAAACGAGCGATTTTGAGGCCGCCAACATCGAGTTTATCGAATTTTGGATGATGGATCCGTTTGTTTATGATGAGAATCCCGAAAAAGCAGGCGATCTGTACTTTAACCTTGGTAACATATCCGAAGATGTTTTGAGCGATTCGCGTAAGTTTTTTGAGCAAGGCATGCCCGGGCCCGGCGAGCCTTTCGATGTGGATTCCACCGCATGGGGACTAATACCTACCAAACAGAGTTTGGTGAGCGCCTTTAGCAACGACCCGGATGCACGGCTGCGACAAGATGTAGGATTAAACGGCTTAAACAGCGAACAAGAACGAACATTCTACAAAGAATTTATCGAAGGCATCGAAACCCTTAGAGCAGCAGGAGCACTGTCGGAAGCGGCCTACAACGGTATTATGAACGATCCGGCTGCCGATGATTACCATTACTTCAGAGGCAGCGACTTCGACCGTGATAAGGTGAGCATTCTGGACAGGTACAAAAATTTTAACGGGCCGGAAGGCAACTCGGTTCCCTCCGAATATTCACCCGAATCCTACGCCACAGCTTCTATATCTACCCCTAACATGGAGGATATCAATCGCGATAATACTCTAAGCGAAAACGAGAGTTATTACCAGTATAAAGTAAGCCTCGACCCCAACAACATGGAAGTGGGTACCAACTACATTACCGATGTGAGGGAGGCCGAGGTGGAATTGAAAAACAAAAAAACGGAGCGCGTAAAATGGTATCAGTTCCGTATTCCCATCAGCCTGCCTGATACCACAATTGGTAACATCCAGGATATGCGTTCTATCCGCTTTATGCGGATGTTTATGCACAACTTCCGGGACACCACCATACTGCGTTTTGCCACCTTGGATTTGGTTCGCAGCGAATGGCGCAAATACACCAACGACCTTAGCGAAAACGAAACAATATTAGGTGACGAAGAAACCCAATTTGAAACCGGCGCCGTTAACATTGAAGAAAATGCCAACCGATCGCCCATCAACTATGTATTGCCTCCCGGTATCGACCGCATCATAGACCCGGCCAACCCACAGTTGCGCGAGCTAAACGAGCAGTCCATATCGTTAAAAGTAAGCGACATGCCCAAAAACAGCCGTCGCGCCGTGTTTAAAACCATGAACATGGACATGCGCCAGTACGGACGCTTAAAGATGGAGGTACATGCCGAAGAGTTTGTAGAGGGCAGCATAGGCAACAACAATGTACGAGCTTTTATACGATTAGGATCCGACAGCCGTAACAATTATTACGAGTACGAAATACCTTTGGAGATGACCCCGCATGGTGCCACCTCGGCGCGGGATATATGGCCGGTGAACAACCGTTTCGACTTTGCCTTTAGTGCACTCCAGGGCGTTAAGTTAAAACGAAATCAGAATGGCGCTCCGGTAAATGAAGTATATACGGCCAAAGACGACGAGAACAACCGCAACTGGGTAAAAATTAAAGGTAACCCTAACCTGAGCAACGTACGCAACATAATGATAGGTGTACGTAGCGTGGCCGAAGGTAAGGTGGTAACTTTTGAAACCTGGTTTAACGAACTAAGACTCACCGATTTTAACGAAGAAGGTGGCTGGGCTGCCAATGCTCGTATGAACATAAAACTATCGGATCTGGGTAACGTTTCCCTGGCTGGTAACACACATACCGTGGGTTTTGGGAGCATCGAGAAAAATGTGATGGAGCGCAGCCAGGAAGATTTTTACCAGTACGATATAGCCACCAATCTGGAACTGGGTAAGTTTACCGGAGCTAAATCGCGCTTGTCAATACCCTTTTATTTTGGCTATTCAAAAGAGGTGGCCAGCCCCGATTATTACCCATTGGATCCGGACATTCCCTTGGATGTAGCACTGGACAATGCCGGCAGTAGTGCACAACGCGACAGTATTAAAAAAATGTCGCAGGATGTAGTTAAACGCAAGAGTGTAAACTTTACCAATGTGCGCCTAATGCCCAAAAGCAACCAATCAAAAATTTATGACGTAGCCAACCTGTCGGCCACCTACTCCTACAATATTACCACCGCACGTAACGTCAATACAGAGGAAAGAGTAGCGAAGGATTACCGTGGTGTACTGGCCTATAACTTTAACAACAGACCCAAGGTGTACGAACCCTTTAAAAAGAGTAAGGCCCTGAATGGCGAAGCCTTTAAACTGATAAAAGACTTTAACTTTTACCTGATGCCCACCCAATTATCGTATCGTAACGAAATGCTCCGGCAATATAATCAGGAGCAATTACGTAATGTGAATAACCCCAATTTTAGCATACCCATCACCGTGCGTAAAGATTTTAACTGGAACCGCTATTTCGACTTACGTTATAACCTGACCAAGCAGTTAAAATTCGATTTTAAATCGGTTACCAATGCACGTATCGATGAGCCGCTAAGTGTTTTGGTGGTAGATAAAAACTTAAAGGATGATTATACCGTATGGAAAGATTCCGTTATGTCCAACATCATGAATGGTGGCAGGGTAACCAATTACCAGCACAACTTTAACGCCAGCTATAAAGTACCTATTGACAAACTGCCCTACCTGGATTGGACCAACACAACGGTGCGTTACAGCGGCATGTACCGATGGCAAACAGCACCGCAATCAACCAACGAATCCATTGAATGGGGCAATACCATAAGTAATTCCAATAACATACAAGGGAGTGTGCAGCTCAACTTAAAATCACTTTACAATCGTTCGGGCTACCTTAAAGGGCTGTCGCGCAAATACGGTGGGCGCAACCCACGCAGCAGAAGCAGCAACAAACAAACGGTTAGATACAACAAAGAAGGCATTGACCTTAAAAAGGGACAATCCTACATCATCAATCATAAATTGCGTAGTAACGACGCAAAAGCACGCATGTACGACGCAAACGGACGTACAGCACGGGGTGAATCAATTACCATCGATCAAAACAAAATAGAGTTTATACCCGCAGTAGATTACGAAAACGCCCGCGTGATGGTAACGGGAACACGCGAAGACCAATCGACCATCCTGGGAACTATTGCCGATTATACCGCAATGCTGGCTACCGGAGTTAAAAGCATCAGCGTAAACTATACCGAAACCAATGGTACGATTCTACCCGGTTACCTGCCCGAATCTAAGTTTTTGGGTTCATCCACCTACAATGGTTTTAACGCACCTGGCTATGGTTTTATTGCGGGCTGGCAGGATCGTGACTTTGCCCGAAAGGCGGCAGAAAGAGGTTGGGTAACCGTTGACACCATCAATCAGGCTTATGTAATGACCCATCAGGAAGATTTTACCATTAAATCGACTATTGAGCCTATCGACGGTTTAAGAATTGACTTAACTGCAAACAGAAGGTACTCTAATAACATGAACGAGTACTACTATAAGCAAGGCGACAGTTTTCAGGCATACAATATGCGCGAAAATGGTAATTTCACCATGACTTTCAACCTCATCAACACCGCCTTTGAAAAGGTGAGCAAAACGGGTATATACGAATCAAAGACCTACAATGAGTTTTTGCAGAACCGCCAGATTCTGGCCAGCAAATTGGCCCGGAAGCGTGTAGGCCTGGTAGACCCTGCCACCAACGAGCTGTACGACCCCTTGCCCAAAGATGGCAAAGCCGGAGGGAATGGCTATGGACTGAACTCGCAGGAAGTGCTAATTCCGGCATTTTTAGCAGCCTACAGCGGTAAGGACGCCAATAATATTTTTACCGACCTTTTTCCCACTATCCTGAAAATGCACCCCAACTGGCGGGTTACTTATAATGGCTTAACCAAAATAAAGCCGGTTAAAAAACTCATCAAAACATTTGAGATAACACATGGTTACCGATCTACCTATAGTGTAGGTTCCTTCGTTAGCAATTCGGATTATAACAGCAACAGCGGGGATGGCATCAGTTGGATTCGGAATTTACAGGACAACTTTATTTCGGAGCATCAGGTGAATTCCGTATCGCTGAATGAAATGTTTATGCCACTTATCGGGTTTAACATCACCTGGGTAAACAACTTAACTACCAAAATTGAAAACAAGCGTACACGCACCATCAACCTAAGCCTTAGCAATAACCAGATAATTGAAAACCACAACAACGACCTGACTATTGGGGTGGGCTACCGTTTTGATAAAATGGATTTGATTCTGGGAAGTAAAGCAGGCGCAAAAAAAATGTCGAGCGACCTGAACCTCAGGGTAGACTTTTCCATGAAAGACAATATTGCTATTTTCAGAAGGATTGAAGATGGTGTAAACCAGCTCACCTCGGGACGCAAAATAAACACCTTAAAAGTAACAGCCGATTATGTGCTAAGTGACCGTTTTAACATGCAAGTGTTCTACGACCGTGCTGTTACATCACCCTACATTTCGAGCTCCTACCCTACTTCTAACAGTAATTTTGGGGTGAGCTTCCGATTCTCGCTGACGCAATAAAAAACCGGCTGCTGTTTTCACGGGTAGCAGCCGGTATGCAATAGCTCTGTTTTATCAGTTGGCACTTAGGCCGAGCGTATCCACCATCAGGATGGTTTCTGTTTCAATCTCCCCGATTTCGGAAGGGGCAAGGAAATTGAGTTGGGGAGTAGCTATAATTTTATTCTGTAAAGCAGTGCTTATTACCCCTTCCATCTGCAACTTACGTATGGTAGCGGTCGAAACGCAATCACCGGTTTCTTTGAGCTGCAACCTTATAGGGTTAAACTGAATCTCCACTTTGGTGTTACGTCCTATATCGTCGCCCGGCCCATCGCCGTTTAATATAAATTTCTGCACCGGCCCGCTCCCGGCATGCACATCCTTGGCATGATTCCTATCCGTATATGAATATGACGCAAATGTTGGGCTAACTATATCTTCTATCACATATCCGGGATCCACGTTATACAAAGTATAAAACCTTTGCATTTTACCATAAGTCCAATCGCTGGTTGTTTCGCTTGCCGTGGCATAAACCTTGGCCCGCACGCGGTTCCCTTCGTTTATTAAAGTAACGCTGCAATACATGCGCGGCCCATGCCCGTCAAACTCTTTATCTCCCTTGCTTTTACCCGGCTTTGCGGTATGGTATGGCATTCCGGAAACGTTGGATGGGAGAATATTTTTGAACTTGCTTTCGCAAATATTTGGTGCGGCCTGAATAACAGCCATAGAAGAAATGTTACGCCCGTTCCACCGAAGAATAATACGCTTGCTTTGCGCATTTAACCGCACTCCGGAAGCGCCTAAATTTAATGTCATGGCGTAATGGGTGGGCCGGTCCAGGTGGCGGGTGACATTCACTTCCCTGGATCCATTGACCAGCAATACCTGCACATTGGTGGCATCAAAATCATATCCAAAAAACTCTATTTTATTGCGCCTGTTCTGCTCCAGCGACATATCAATGGCCGAGGGCACCACCTGGCACAGATGCGGTTCCATGGCAGGGAGTTCCGTGCCCAGCAATTTGGATTTAATCCTTTGCAAACCTTGCCGCATCCGGATACGCAAAAAATCGACGTTACATCTAAACTCGGCGCCCACAGCTGCAATACCGCGTTGCAAAAGGTTGGATACCTCGTTTTTAATGGTGCTTTGTACTTCGTCGGGCAGGTCTTCTATTACCGTGCTCATAATGTCCTGCCAATCGGCCGAAGCTACGCCGAGCTGGTTGATGCCCCGATCGATAACCGCAATGGCCTGTTCGGTTGCATCGGGTATTGTTACCCCTAAAAACTCCTTTATTTTATTAATAAAATCGCATCCTGTAAATAGAACTGCGATAGTGACACAAACAATAACGACTGACTTTTTCATGCTTAGAAATTTTGTGTTGATTACTTTTAACTTAAATTACAACATATATTTCAGGAGTTCAATATGTACAAGGACATATTTCAAGTTCATAATACAAATTCATGCATCAAACCCATCACCATTTCAAGCCGAATGAATTAAACTATCCAAAAACGAACTTGTTATAAGGGTGAACCTACCAAACACAATCAGTATATTTGTTGTATAAAAAAGGAGCTACAATAATTATTACATTTTATAAAGCAAACTAAAAATAACCGAATGTTATCACGATACTTCCAGCACAACTCAAGTAAAAACACATTTAAAAAAAATATAGTGCCTTATAGGCTTAAAACACTGCTTCTTGTTTTGCTGATAAACATGGCAGGTACACTTGTTTTCTCTCAGGTTATATCGGGCGTTATCACTTCATCCGATGGCGAAACCATACCTTTTGCATCTATCTACATCAAGGAACTCACCACCGGCACCACCACCAACGCCGAGGGTGAATACAGCATAGAATTGCCCAGGGGCATCACTCACCTTTCTATTCAAGCTTTGGGCTATATAAAAGTAGAACTGGAAGTGAACATGCAGGGAGCAGACATACGAAAGGATATTGTATTAAAAACCCAGGATTATATGATTAAGGAAGTGCGGGTTTATTCGGGCAATGAAGATCCGGCTTATGGAATTATGCGTAAAACCATTAGTCTGGCTCCCTATTTTTTAAGGCAAGTGAAACATTACAGGGCAACTGTATACTTAAAAGGTGGTTTCGAAATGAAAAATATACCTGCTTTGTTTCGGCGCCAGTTAAGGAATGAAGGTATTGAAGAGGGTAAAACTTATGTTGCCGAATCGCTGAATGAGCTCACCTTTAATTCACCCAACCAGTTTGTGCACAAACAAATATCAAAACGGTCAACTATCCCAAACAACGGCGAAGAACAAGTGTTGGGCTTTTTAAACTACAGTTTTTACGACTCCGAAAGTGAGCTGGCCATCTCGCCCGTTTCGCGCAAAGCATTCTCCTTTTACGATTTCCGTTACGAAGGCTTTTTTCAGCAGGGGGAGTATTTTGTAAATAAGATAAAGGTGAGCCCTAAACGCAAAAACCAACAACTGTTCGAAGGATTCATTTACATTGTCGATAATCTCTGGAACATTCATTCAGTTGATTTGGTAAACGAGCAGTTCCTGGGTAAAATACACATAAAGCAAGTACAAGAACCGGTGAAAGGAAAAGCCTGGTTGCCTGTAAGCTATCATTTTGATGTGGAAGTAAACAAACTGGGATTTAATGTTACGGGTAATTACCGCGGCTCGGTAAAGTATAAAGAAGTGGATTTAGATTTTGGCTTACCTGTGCCTACAACACTAAAAAAAGCATATGCAAAGGCCGAAGCGGATAAACAAATACTGAAAGAAATAGAAAGTACACAAACGCAAACTAAGGAACAGCAGAAAATAGAATCGCTCCTGGAAAAAGAAAATATCAGTAATCGCGAAATGAAAAAACTATCGCGATTGATGGAGCAGGAAAACCAAAACCGCGAGCTATCGGAATCCGGATTAAGGTTAAAATCACGCGACAGCCTGTTTCAAATTGTAACGGACACCATAAGCCCCGATTCTATCGACTGGAACAAATATCGCCCCATTCCGCTTAGTAAAAAAGAAATACAAAGCTTTGGCATACGCGATTCGCTTACCCTGGCCATGGCCGGACTTACCGAGGACAGCATCGAATATAAAAAGGAAACATCACATTTTGTTGAGCTCATAGCCAAAGCCATCGCCGGAACAAAACATTATAACCACGACTCTACTTTCAGGATAAAATATTATGGACTGATTAACCCCACCGCTTTCAACTTTAACTCGGTAGATGCCCTAACATTCAGTCAGAAAGCCGACATAAAAAAATTGTTGAGCAATGGTATGCGGCTCGATTTTTACCCGAAGATTAAATACGCTTTTGGACCACAGGAACTTATGTGGAAAGCAAGGATAAAGATAGATACAGAGCACATAAACCACACCCGCTTTTTTGTTGATGGTGGCCAATGGAGCACCGATTTTAACGAAGAAACGGGCATTTCTCCCTTTGTAAACATGGCTTCCTCCTTGTTGCTAAAAGATAACTACATGAAGCTGTATCGAAATAATTACTTATGGCTAGGCGGGCGAAGGGATTTGGCCAATGGTTTACGCTTTTTTATAGACCTAAAGTACCGCGACATGGATCTACTTAATAATACAACAGATTATTCCTTTGCCTACCCCGAGAAAAACTACAGCCTCAACAATAAGGTATTCGATCGGAATCTGAATTCTCATTTCATTAACCGCAGGGCTTTTGAGGTGGAATCGAAATTGGTATATACGCCAAGATACTTTTACCGGATAGAAAATAATTTTAAACGAATGGTCAGCTCCGATTACCCTACTTTTACCCTCACCTACAAAGGAGCCACCGATGCCGTGTTCAACACCCAATCGCGTTATCACATGATGGAACTTGGCATTGAGCAGGAATTGGATTGGAGCTTAATGTACAAAATAAATTACAACGCCAGGGCGGGCTATTACTTCGATCATACGTCAATGCACTTTTCACAGTTCAGTCATTTTAATACAGCCGAGGTGCCTGTATCGTTCAAAAAATGGAGCAACAGCTTTAACCTGCTCCACGACTATCGCTACAGCACCAACAAATGGTTTGTAGAAGCCCACTTTAGTTATTCCATGCCCTACCTGTTTATTAAAAACTTGCCCTTTTTACAAGATAAACTATGGAACGAGGACCTGTATTTTGGCCACCTTAGTGTACCCGACTTTGAAAATTATAACGAAATAGGTTATGGTATTAGCCGGATATTTCTCGTGGCCAACCTTGGGGTTTTTGTAGGTTTCAAAGATGTTGATTTCCATAGATGGGGCGTTCGGGTGAGTATTAACCTGCCATAACAAAAGTGATAAAGATGCCTCGCGATAAATAAAAAACTATGTTGTCGGAAATAATATTATTCTCGGGATTTGCAGGAATAACGGTCTTTATAGGAGGACTTTTGGCTTACTACTTTAACCATCATGTTAAAGAAAGCCCGGTAAAATACGAAATAACCCATACGCTCATTTCATTTGGAGCCGGTATTATTTTATCTGCCTTAGCATTAGTACTGATACCCAAAGGCATGGAAGAGCTTAAGTTAGTGCCAATGTCAGCTTCATTTTTAGCCGGAGCTGTCATCTTTATGTTCATCGACAGGTATCTGGATAAAAAGGGCGGCCAAACCTCAACATTGTTAGCCATGATGATGGACTTTGTACCTGAATCGATTGCCCTGGGCGCTGTATTTGCCATTCATCCAGGTATGGCCACGCTGCTGGCTATCATCATCGGATTGCAAAACCTGCCCGAAGCATTTAACTCCTTCCGCGATCTGGTAAATAGTGGTTTCTCGGTTAAAAAAACCTTAACTATCTTTTTTATTTTAAGCTTCTTTGGTATCGCAGGTGCACTGACAGGGCATTTTGTATTAAGTAACTACCCCAACCTTACTGCCCACCTGATGACCTTTGCAAGTGGTGGAATACTATATTTGCTGATACAAGATATCATACCCGAAAGTAAATTGGAAAAAAATTATTTAACCTCGCTTGGCGCCTCCCTGGGATTTTTGGCGGGAATGATAGGTGAAAAATTAGTATAAACGAACATTAAAAGCGACTACAAGGATGTAAGGCGATGTATGCTTATCTATTTTACTTGGCTTTTGATTTGTCAACCGCGATTTCTTCTTTTAAATCTTCAAATTTCTCCGCAATATCCTCAATAAAATCATTGAATTTCTCATCTCTTTCGTCAACCTCCTTACCCTTGCTCCAAAAGTGTTTTCCGTTCTCTGTATCACAATTATGAGGTGCGAATAACATACCTAATAAAGTGCCGGCGGCAAATCCGGCCAACAATCCTAAAAATACTTTTCCTGAGCTCATGCTTATATTTTTTAAAAAATTAATATTTAATGTCCACAAAATGTAAACCCTATCATAGAGCGTCCATTATTCAATAATAAGTTTACTACAATATATAAGATATTTTGCACAAATACAATGTATCGATGAAGCGGAAATATATTTGGCTCCCCTATTTATCTCCGCCCGTACCATAATACCAGGGAGCTGAGTTACCTTAGCTATTACCCCGCTGATATAGTTGTTTAAATTGCCAGCGATGTTATAATTTTTATAAAAAACAGCCAATCATATTTTTATTTTATCCCTTATCGTACACCCGGCCTAATTAAAAATAGAATTAACCATTACGCAAGAGGAACTATCCGTACTTGAATAAAAAATGGAATTGAAGTATTTGTATAGAGAGCGATTGTAGCCCATGTATTATATTTTTATATTTTTGCATATTGATAAGAGATAAAAACGAATTAAACAACATAAGCAATATAAATTAAGAGATAACAAAAATAACAGTACCCCGTCCTGTTGCGCCACAGCTTAGCTATGGTATAGAACTAGGGGTTACGCGAATTATTTTCCGCCTATTATCTCTTATCTAAAAAATATAATTTAAAACACATGGAATTAGCAAGCACCTACAACCCTGCTCATACGGAGGATAAGTGGTATAAATACTGGATGGATCAGAAGTTTTTTCATTCGGAACCCGACGAGCGCGAACCTTACACCGTTGTAATCCCACCGCCCAACGTAACGGGGATGTTGCACATGGGGCATATGCTCAACAACACCATACAGGATATTTTAGTGCGCCGTGCCCGTATGATGGGCAAAAATGCATGCTGGGTTCCAGGAACTGACCATGCTTCCATAGCCACCGAAGCCAAGGTGGTGAGTAAACTTAAAGAGGAGGGTATCGATAAAGCTGACCTAACACGAGAAGAGTTCCTAAGCCACGCCTGGGACTGGACTCATAAGCACGGCGGTATCATCCTTGAGCAACTCAAAAAACTGGGTGCCTCATGCGATTGGGATCGCACCTGTTTTACTTTGGACGAAACGCGAAGCGATGCTGTTTTGGATACCTTTGTACAACTGTACCAAAAAGGCTTGATTTACAGAGGTGTGCGCATGGTTAACTGGGATCCTGATGCGCTTACCGCCGTTTCCGACGAAGAGGTGGTCTATAAAGAAGTGCACTCTAAACTATATTATCTAAACTATACAATTGAAGGCGAAGAAGAAAGTGTAACCATCGCCACCACCCGCCCCGAAACCATTTTGGGCGACACCGCCGTATGTATAAACCCCAACGACGAGCGTTTTAAACATCTAAAAGGGAAACGCGTTTTGGTGCCTTTGATTAACCGCTCCATACCTATTATCGAAGATGATTATGTGGATATGGAATTTGGTACAGGATGTTTAAAAATTACCCCGGCACACGATTTAAACGACTACGAAATAGGTATGCGTCATAACCTGGATAGCATAGATATTTTAAACGACGATGGCACCCTAAACGAAGCGGCTGAAATATTTGTTGGCAAAGACCGTTTTGTGGTGCGAAAGGAAATTGAAGAAGAATTACAAAAAGCAGGACACCTGATAAAAGTAGAACCCTACGACAATAAAGTGGGCTGCTCGGAACGTACAGGTGCCGTGATTGAGCCTAAACTCTCAACACAATGGTTTCTGAAGATGACCGATATGGCTAAGGTAGCACTCGGTGCAGTGATGTCCGACGAAGTGCAGTTTCATCCTGCCAAATTTAAAAACGTTTACCGCCATTGGATGGAGAACGTGCAGGATTGGTGTATATCGCGCCAGTTGTATTGGGGACACCGCATACCGGTATATTATCTCGACAATGGTGATTATGTAGTAGCCAAAACTGCTGAAGAAGCATTGAAACAGGCCCGTGAAAAAACGGGCGACACTGCGCTTTCCTTAAACGATTTAAAACAAGAGGAAGACGTGCTTGACACCTGGGCCTCATCATGGATATGGCCCATCTCGGTATTTGACGGTTTTAACACCGACAATAAAGAGATTGACTACTACTACCCCACCAACGATTTGGTGACGGGACACGACATTATCTTTTTTTGGGTGGCGCGAATGATAATGGCCGGTTACGAATTTAAAGGCACTTACCCTTTTAAAAATGTATATTTTACCGGCATGGTGCGCGACAAGCTAGGCCGTAAAATGAGCAAGCAATTAGGCAACTCACCCGATCCTCTGGACTTGATTGCCCAATTTGGTGCCGATGGTGTACGCGTGGGCATGCTGCTCTGCTCGCCTGCCGGAGGCGATTTGCTTTTTGATGAAGGATTGACCGAACAGGGACGTAACTTTGCCAACAAAATATGGAACGCCTTCCGTTTGGTAAAAGGATGGCAGGTTGACAGCAGTATACCACAACCCGAAAGCTCAATCCGGGGCATAGAATGGTTCGCCCATAAGTTGGATCAAACCTTAGCCTTGGTGGACGACCATTTTAGCAAGTTCCGCATTTCGGATGCGCTTATGGCCGTTTATACGCTTTTCCGCGACGACTTCTCCTCGTGGTATCTGGAAATTGTAAAACCTGGCTACCAACAGCCCATCGATACTAAAACCTACACTGCCACCATCCAAAACTTTGATAAGATGTTGCGCTTGTTGCACCCCTTTATGCCTTTTATTTCGGAAGAAATCTGGCAGTTGCTCGAAGACAGAAAAGACGGTGAGAGCATCATGGTATCGGATATGCCCCTTGCCGGAAAGGTGGATCAAAATCTGCTGGCCGGTTTTGAACTGACCAAAGAGGCGGTTACAGGGGTGAGAAACATACGCAAACAAAAAAACATCCCCAACAAGGATGCCATCGCCCTTAACATACTCGATAATAACGGCAACTACGATAAATATTTCGATTCGGTATTGGCAAAATTGGCCAACGCCGAAGAACTTATTTTTGTAAACGAAAAGGTAAACGGCGCACTGTCGTTTATGGTAAAGGCCAATGAGTTTTTTATTCCCATGGGCGACCTGGTAGATACAGAGGCCGAAATAGCTCGATTGGAACAAGATTTAAAATACAACAAAGGCTTTTTACTGTCCGTTACAAAAAAACTGAGCAACGAACGTTTTGTAAAGGGTGCACCCGAAAAAGTAGTAGCCATAGAAAAACAGAAGCAAGCCGATGCAGAAGCTAAAATTAAAGCAATAGAGGAGAGCATTGCCAGTTTTAAGAAATAATATTGAGACTATAAAATAGCATGAAATCACCCAAAAAAAACCCATCACAAATTTGTGATGGGTTTTTTTTGAACGACTTTCTTATTTTTTTATCACTTTAAAAATATCCTTATTTACTTTTAAAATATAATATCCTGCAGGCAATTCCGACGTTGACACATTATTAGCTCCGGCATAAACCTGTTTTTGCAGTACAACACTGCCCGTTAAGCTATAAAAAGTAGCCCAACTTTCCTTATCTGAAACAATATTAATTTTGGAATCAATAATAGTTGGATAAACTGACACCGTTATTTCTTCCTCATTGATATTGGTAGCTCCGTATTCGTATGTTTCCCTTGTTTCATTCACATACGCACCGGTAAATGAATTCCATACCATGGTGATACGTTCCAATATTTTAGCAGTTGAACCTTCGTAGCTGATGTTATACTTATACCCGTCTTCCTGTATCCAGTTTGCATCACCATTGTGCCACTCGTTTTTTTCTTCAATAAGGTTAGCAAATGCATCAAACTTTTCTGTATTCTGATCCACTCTTATCAATGTTCCTGCGGCATAGGTATGCTGGAGGTGGTAAACCAGTGCTGGCGTGGTATATGTTTTTTCGTAGTAACTTGTCATCCATACGTCATTCTGCCATTCCTCTTCCTTATCGCTTACATAGTTGTTCCTGTGTTCCATCGTTTCCCTTAACGAATTTACCCAGGCACCCCCCTTCCAGGTTTGATACAGCTCTTCTGCCACTCTGGGGATTCCATTTTCCACCCCTTCGGGGTACAGAGCTGTCATCTTTTCGTCGTTAGTATAACTGGCATCGTCATCAATATCGCCCGTACCGTTATAGGTTTGAAAGGTGTAGCCATTGAGATAACTATCTTCTATTATATTGCCATTCCACAAATACCAGTTCACATTGATATACCGACCCAGCAACAGAAAATCGCTACCGTTGTACTCGTATTCCCGTGCCATATAGGGTTTGTTATCAGTATCGTAAAAAAACTCTGTTTTTTCCTCAGGTTCCCAACCTCCACTTACCCTGTTGTTCCATATCTCTGTAGTTAACAATGCTCCGGAATAAATACGTTCAATTTTATAACCATACGATTCGTACCATCCTGTGCCCGGTTGATACATGGAAAATAATTCACTGATCACATTACCATTTGTATCATATTCTCTAACCGTTCGGTTACCTGTTGTTACCTGCCACTCATCATTGCTCCACATGTAACTACGACTTTCATATTGAAAATTTTGTCCATCGTACAAAAACTCTGATTTTAACGTGTTAACATATTTTCCTTCCCCTTGCACATAAACTTGAAAAATATTTGTGATTAGGTTATTATTTTCATCGTAGGTATTGATAGTTTTACCTTGAGCGCTGGTCATAGTCAGCACGTTACCATGCTCGTCGTATTCAAACGTGTTGCTTAGGTTAAATTGCCAACTTTCATCCTCCCAGTTGTCGATAGTAATACTAACCGGTAAAAAACCGAGGTGACCGCTTTTGAGCTGATTTATTTTTTCAATATTTTGCTGATTCGATCTTTTGTTAAAAGGATTGGTGTGCTGGGCAAAAGTATGAATACTTAGCCCAATGATAATCAGTAGTGTAAAAGTTGTTTTCATATTGATAAGTTTTGGGGTTGAATGGCAGAAGTTAAAAAATAAAAACAACAATAGAAAGCAATGATTGAATTATACTACAAAATCAAATGAATATTTATATTATGGAAAAACAAAGCCGCTCTATTAAAATTCCTGATACACGGGTATTACTTCCAAACCTTGCTCGGCCAGTTCAATTTTTACTTTGCTAAACTCACGCGTAAAACCAAGGATATATCCTCCCCCACCCGACCCGCATAGCTTGAGCAGATAATGATTTTTGGCTATCCCTTCTTCCCAATACTTTATAAATTCCTTGGGTATCATCTCTTTTAAATACTCCAACTGAAACTTCGACAGCTGCTTTAAATGCTTATAAAAATTACTTATATCGCCCTGAAGCAGGGAATGAATGCATTGATTGGTAGTAGGAATTAAATCCTTTTTTATCCTTTCTATATAAACAGAATTTAAACATTTGGTCATAAACAAATCAACCAAAGGAGCCGTTTTTCCGGATTGTTTGGTATTAACGATAAAAACCGCATCGTCGGATTTAATATTTTTACGAGATATACCAATAGCCCTAATATTCTGCTGATCTTTAATAAATAATGGGTGTTTTAAATAGCATAAAAGAGGATCAATACCGGAGCTTTTTCCATGAAAGTACGATTCTAACTTGGCAAATAGACTTTTTAACTTTTGTGTTTGGTGGTTATCGAGTCCGGCCTTCGCCTTAATTATATTAAGGCCGTATTTTTTATAAATAGCAGCCACAAGCGCACCACTGCTGCCCAAACCATAACCTTCGGGTATCGACGATTCAAAGTAAAGACCTTTTTCGATGTCTGCCAATAATTCTTCCGTATCCATGATATCGTTGGCCTTATCACGCAGAAATTCCGCATAACGCTTCAATTGACGATTAGATTCTTTGGCAAAGTCCAAATCGGTATACGCAGAGGAATTGATAAAATTTAGCGAACCGTTAAAATGGGCATAGGGAATAGTTAATCCATTAGATTCCAACAAAATGGAATATTCGCCAAAAAGGAGAACCTTAGAATAAAAGATGCTGTTTTTTTTGCTAAGTGCCATCGGCTAAATTATTTCTGTTGGCCCGGAGCCCAACTCATCGTTAATAAAACTTTTATTTTCACAATAGGGTAATAATTCCTTTTGAATAAACTCCCTGACTTGCTTTTTATTTGACGCTGAATACAACACATGAATGTTAGGTCCTGCATCGATGGTAAAACACACAGGAATCTTGTTTTGTTCTCTAAATTTACGAATACGTTGAACAATTTGAAGAGAGTTAGGTAAAAGCAAAGTGTATCCCGGCGATGAACTCATCATTAAACCATGCAGGCTCAGCGCCTCAGTTTCTGCTACTTCAATAAAACTATTCCAATCGCCATTTTTAAGTACCTCCATTAGCTTTAGCATGTGCTCATTAGCTTGTTGTATTCGCCCTGTTTTATAGGGATGGCTTTCCATCAGTTGATGTCCTGTTGTACTACTCACCTCCTTTTTATCTTTACTTACAATTAAAATAGTATCCTTAATATCTGCAAATGAAGGGTGCACGTACTGGCTGATATTAAGTGCATTAAGATTACTTGAATTCTCCATGTCAAACTTGCCCCATGTATTCCAAGCTCCAAAAACGGATCGGCATGCACTTCCTGAGCCCAAACGTGCTATGTTGGAGATCTCTTCCATAGATAGTTTAATCCCTGTTATTTGTTGATGAATTTTTGCCAAACACAAAGCCATGGCAGCATAGCTACTGGCCGATGAAGCTATTCCTGAAGAATGCGGAAAGGTGTTTTTACTTTCTATTTTAAGTTTATAGTGATGTAACCAAAGAAATTTATCAATCACCCGATTAAAAAAAACCTCCATTTTTTGTTCAAACTTTTTACTTTTACCCTCCTCAAAATAAAAATTAAAACAAAGGTCTTTTTGCCCGGGATTTAATACATAAGAAACCGATGTTTCGGTAACCGAATGTTTTAAACTAAAACTAAGCGAAGGGTTAAGCGGAATTTGAACCCCTGTTTTACCCCAGTACTTGATGATGGCTATATTAGATGGACTACTGTAACCTACCAATCCACTTTTTGACAAATAGCTTCTGTTATTTACCCTCATTTATTATCGCATTTTAAACTCCTTCAATTCAACAACTTAATTATCTATACTAAGACATAATTAATTGCTTATAGGAAAATATGGTTTTCATATTTTTTTGCCCAAAATAATCCATCACATCGTCTTGGGGCATGTGGGTTGCTGCCATTATAAAATCACCACCCCAGGCACCCAATGATTTGATACAACCATCAAAGTCGCTAAAATGTTTTTGCTGCACCGGAATTACCCCCAAAATTCTTCCTATTATATCCTCGTGCTCGGTCATTAGTTCCTGAAATTCGCCTAAGCGGGAACAAGTACTCATTAAATCAGAAATAGCACTTATTCGTCGTATTCTTTCCGAGGCAATGTTTTTTTGCTTAAAACCTTTTATCGCCTCCTTTGAGCTTTGCTTTTTATTGGTATAAACAAAGTAAATATTTTTACTAAAAGGTGGATTAAAATCGCTTTCTGCAACTTGCGGACGACCTTTAATTAAATTAAAAAAAATAGGTTTATACCTACCTGCAATAGCAATATCGTAACCCGAACCCCCAAAGGTATATTTTAGCAGGTGATATGCATCAACATTAAAAAATGCAGCCACATTATAAATTAAAGTAGAGCTACTGCCCAGCCCCCATTCTGGCATAAAATCCATTTGGGTAATCGCCTTTTTTCCTTTTAAACAGGCCGGTTCAAAACCACCGGCGTTCATAGCTAACTTTAATATTTTTTGCAATTGTTCGGCAAAATCAGTATTGCTGGCCGAGTTTATATTCAGTTTAGTATTAAACTGCACCGTGTTCCATATTCCTTGCGGGTGACGAGCCTCCCACGCAAAGCCAGGCTCACTGCTTTGGTAAATAGCCAAACTTTGCCCTAATTTTAAAGGAACCGACAAAGCACGTGCTCCTTTTAAAACCAAATACTCTCCCGAAAGCAACAACTTTCCATTGCCTCTGGAAGAAAAAATAAGGGGATCTGAAGTATTGCTAACCATGTTACTTGTACTCTTTTTTTAAGTTTTTTGTCCAATTTTTTAGTATTCATGCCGCTTATTTTTCAGCCTCTCTGCATCCAAGTACAATTTAACTGCAGAATGACTGACATCGCGTTCACTAAAATACTTCTTGGCTTTTTGGCATTCCATAGGGTCGGCATTTAACGCAGCCAATATATTGCTCAGGTGCATTTTCATATGGCCTTTCTGAATTCCGGAAGTTACCAAAGCCGCCACTGCCGAAAAGTTATTGGCCATACCTGCAGCGGCAACTATTTGCATCAGCTCCGATGCCGAGGGCTCGTCCAGCAACAGCAAGGATAATTTGGCCATGGGGTGCAACGAGGTTAGTCCGCCAACGGTTCCCAGTGCCAATGGAAGCTTTAAGGTGTAAGTAAAAGTATCGTTCTCCAAAACAATGTCGGTGAGTGATGCATACGCACCTGCCCGAGAGGCGTAAGCATGCACACCAGCTTCAATGGCTCTAAAATCATTTCCGGTAGCAAGCACCACGGCATCAATCCCGTTCATTATCCCTTTGTTATGCGTTACCGCTCTGGAAGGGTTGTGTTTAGCCAAGCTGACGGCCTTTTTAAATCGCAATGCAAAATCTTGTGGTGAATAAACACCACTATACGCCTGTAAATCTTCAATAGGGCAACTTAATGCACACTGCACTAAACACTCCGGCGTGTAATTAGATAGAATGGCCATATTGATCTCTATATGCCGGTTATCGTTTTTTTGGATAAGAAAAGTGACCAACGCATCGCCCATTTTTTCCAGACAGGTATTAATAAAATTAGCTCCCATGGAATCCGCGGTTTCAAAACTCACCATTAAGCAATAGGTTTGCTCATCAACAAGGCTTTCGGAAGTCAGTTTAAAGCCCGTAATACCCCCTCCCCTTTTCTCCATGTTGTGAGTAATTTCCCCTACGCTGCACCTCAATGCACTTGTAATGTCAGGCATCAAAGCACTTAGCTCCTCAAAACTCCATTCCGTAGTAAAAAACAATTGGCCACTTTTGGTGACGGAAAGTACTTTTGTGCTAAAACCACCATGAGCACTCCAAAATTTAGCTGCTTTTGAAGCCGCTGCCACCACCGAGCTTTCCTCAACAACCATGGGTATGGCGTATTCCTTTTTATTGATAACAAAACCAGGCGCTACATTATAAGGTAAATAAAAATTGCTAATCGTATTTTCGGCAAACTGATTATACAGGCCTTGAAGCTCACGGTGATGATGTGACCTTAACGTTTCTTTAAAAGATACCGGCAAATTAAACTGAGCTGCCAACGTATCTACTTTTTGTTCTTGGCTGAACTTTGAAAATCCTTTAATCATGTTATTCAATTGATAACCCCATTTGTAACAGAAAGGGGGATATTAGAAAAGGTTAGTGGTTAGAGATTAGAGATTAGAGGTTAGATAAAAAGTATCCGTATTAAACAGTTAAGTATTGAGATGAAAGCCATCGGCTAAAAGTAATATCGAACTTTTTTCTTTCAAATTCTTAACTCGTAACTTTCATCTTTTTACTTTTAGCTTTTAACTTTTTTGCTCTCAACTTTTAACTCTCGACTCCCTCCGGCTGCCTCACCCGCAAAAACGATTCGGCCAATTGCCAACCTTTTCTCATATTAACAATAAAATTTTGCAACTCAGTATAATCTTTGAGTGCATAATTTAAAAAAGCGGCACCCATACCCACCACGGCAGGGAGTTTACATAATTGGGTTAAATAATAACCATCGAGCAATGATTTTATGCCACCTGAGATAATAATCTGTGGGCATTTAGTACCGCCCTTTTCAACTATTTGGTTTACCATCAGTGTCATTTCCTCAGCGGTATGTCCTATCCGCGTAAAGCCTTCAAATAAAGATGAATTACCCATGCGTCGCATCTGTTCGAGCTTGGTAAAATTGGTACCGCCTAAAGCACCGAATTCAAGCGCCGCAATATCCAAGTGTAACAAGGCCTTTATACTCTCGTAGCCCATACCCTGCCCTACTTCTTTTACGATGATGGGCGACGCTATCTTTTCTAACAATTCCTGGATGCACTCTATTGGAGGACGTTTCAGTATATCCCCTTCGGGCTGAAAAGCTTCCTGCAAGGGATTAATATGGATAATAGTTCCGTCGGTTTTAAGCTGACGGTTCAGGTAGTCGATTTTTTCGACCTCATTTTTCACTAAAAGTTCTTCGAGCTGCGCAATGCCCAGGTTAGAATAAAAAGGATAATCGTTACCAATGAGATCGCGCACTTTAAAATCGTCCCAATAATCGTCTGATAAAAATAAAGATCGGCACGAACCCAATCCCATGCCCAAGCCAAACTCACCGGCTGCTTTGGCCAGATTTGAATTAATGGCTCCGGCACGCTGTGTGCCACCCGTCATAGAAGATATCCAAAAAGGAAGCTTCATTGTTTTTCCCAAAAACACAAATGGCTCAGAATCGCGGGTGGGGTGAGCGGAAAGCATAGGTTCGTACATAAAACGAGGGTCGGCCTGTGCACGATTCACATTTGCCTCAAAAGCCAAATGAAGGTGTTCTTTTTTTCGGTCTTCCATGTGATTTTTCTATTAGTTAACTTACAATTTATATTTCGGTTAAAACCGAATTACATAATATTACTATCACACGGCATAAATGCCGTGCCTAGTTATAAAAGTGCATTCGCATTTTTGAGATGTTAGATTCACCATATAACTAGCCCTAGGCTTTAGCCTGGGGAAATTGGATAACACACATCGGGCTTTAGCCCAAATCTTTTCTTCCAACTCAAAAAAACCAATACATTACAAACCAATATGTCTGCCAATCACCATCTTAAGTATTTCGGTGGTTCCCTCGCCAATACGCAATATGCGGTGGTCGCGATAAAAACGCTCTATATCCTGATTTTTAAACAATCCGGCACCGGCAAAAATTTGCATCCCCTGGTCCGATACCTCTTGTGCCACCTCACTACAATACAATTTGGCCATGGCGGCTTCTTTACCAAAAGTCTGGTTGTTATCTTTAAGCCAACAGGCTTTGTACAATAAATTGCGCGCTAACTCAATTTTCATGTCCATTTCGGCCAGTTTAAACTGTACGGACTGGAAACTACCGATACGCTTTTTAAACTGTTCGCGCTCTTTAGCATAAGCCAGCGCCATTTCAAAAGCCCCTTGCGCCAGTCCCAATCCCATGGCGGCTATCGACAAGCGTCCGCTATCCAATGTTTTTAGCATCTGTGGCAAGCCATAATGTTCTTCACCTAACAAGTCACCCTCTTTAAGCATACATTTATCAAAGGCAATCTCCGCAGTATCTGATGCTCTCCACATCATTTTGCCCAAGGTACGTTTTGAAGAAAAGCCCGTAGTATTTCTTTTTACAATAAAAGTAGAATAACTGGGTTTTCCGCTCAACTCACCTGTTTTGGCAAGCACGGTAACACCTGCCATTAAATCGTTACTTCCGTTGGTAATATATCTTTTAGAACCGTTCAGCTCCCATCCGTCCGGAGTTTTGGTAGCCTCTGATTCAACACCTCGGGCGTCGGAACCGGCATTTACTTCGGTAAGCCCAAAAGCCCAGAGACCGTTACCATTGAGCAAATTGGGCAATAAAGTTTGCTTTTGCTCCTTTGTGCCATAATTAAAAATTGGTGCTACCCCCAGCGAGTTATGGGCTGCCATAGTAGCGGCCTGCGAGCCATCCACCCGGGCAATTTCTTCCACCGCAATAATATACGATAAAGTATCCATGCCTTGTCCGCCATACTTTTTTGGAATATCGATACCATACAGGCCATGACGACCCATCATTTGGCTCAGTTCAATTGAAAATGTTTCGTTGGCGTCCAACTCCTGGGCCAATGGTTTTATTTCTCTTTCGGCAAATTCCCGCACTTTTTGCCTTAATTCTTCTTTTTCTTTAGTGTAATAAGGATTCATACTATTTTAATTGTTAGTTATTAGCTGATAGCTACCCGTTACTCCGTTTCCATTAACAATTGGTTTAAACTTACTTGCTGCCCTTTGGCAACCGAAACCCTGGTAATAGTTGTATCTTTAAAGGCATGAATTATATTTTCTGTTTTCATGGCTTCCAGCACCAGTAAGGGATTTCCTTTTTTTATTTGCTCACCCTCCTGCACCATTACATCAACTATTAAACCCGGCATGGGTGCCATAATTGTTCTGATAGCATCCAGGTTATCGCTCTCCATCTTTTTTTGGTTATTTTCGGGAATATCAGTTACCTGTACTTGCAAACCATCGTACTGAATATAGCATATTCCCGCTTTGCTTACCGCATAACACACCTCAAACAACTCGTTATCAACAAGAAAGGTCAGCTTTCTTGCTTCAATGTTAACATGCGAAACAGTACAGTTTTGTTGATTATCCACAACAATGACAAAAGAATCAGAAAAAACATTCTTTAGGTCTACCCGCACGCTTTTACCTTGGATAAATAATTGATAATGATGCCAACTACGCCAATATCCGAGTTGGTTCCACACATCATTACCCGGATTTTTACGATAATTTTTTAAAGCTACAAAGGCTGCGGATAGGATATTAATACAATTGTTATCGATTGACTTTTGTTTCAAGAGTGCTTTCTTTTTTGTTTTAAAAAAAGAAGTAGAATAATTTCCTGCATTAAAATCCGGGTCGTTTAAAGCTTCCATAATTATTTCGCGGTTAGTTTTGATACCAAAGAGCGCATAATCCCTTAAAAAAACATTTAAACGATCAATGGCCTCCGCTCTGTTTTTTCCTTTGGCTATCACTTTTGTCAACAACGAATCGAAGTTAGGGCTTAGTTCTTCTTGTGGATGTGCACCGGCATCTATTCTGATATGAGGATGCTTTGGCATATAGGTATCGATAATACTACCAAAGGATGGAATAAAATTATTACCGGGATCTTCGGCATAAATGCGCGCTTCAATAGCATGACCTGTGACAGTAATATCCTGTTGGCTAATCGAAAGCGGCCAACCATTGGCAATACGAATCTGTTCCCTTACGATATCGACCCCCGTTATTTCTTCGGTAACCGGATGCTCTACCTGAATACGAGTGTTCATTTCCAAAAAATAATGTTTTCCGTTCGGTGTCAATAAAAACTCAACCGTACCGGCATTGGTGTAGCCGATGTGCCGGGCTAATAATAAGGCATCGTTTATAATGTTATTTTTGACTGTAACACTTAAATTGGGTGCTGGCGCCTCTTCAATCACTTTTTGATGCCTGCGCTGAATCGAACATTCCCTTTCGTGAAGATGGATAAGCTTACCATGCGTGTCGGCTAAAACTTGCACTTCGATATGGCGGGTATTTTGCACATATTCCTCAATATAAACCGATGCATTTCCAAAATAACGCAGAGCCTCGGCGGCTGCAACGTTCAATTCGGTCTCCAGGTTTTTAAAGTCGTTTACTACGCGCATCCCCTTACCTCCACCACCGGCAGCGGCTTTAATTACAATTGGCAGGTTTAAGGTCTCGGCCTTTTCCAGTATCTGTTGAACCGTTCCTTTTACTTTTTTTAGCAACGGAATTTTACAGATTTCGGCTATTTTATTCGCCTCATCCTTATTGCCCATCATTTTAATTTGCGCAGGCGAAGGGCCAATAAACACGATACCATTGTTTGCACAGCGTTGGGCAAAGTCATTATTTTCGGATAAAAAACCATATCCCGGATGAATGGCATCCACTTGGTTACGTAATGCTACATCTACAATCTGCGCAGCATTCAAATAGCTTTGGTCAATTGTAGACCCTTTTAACAATACTTTGATATCTGCATTTTCAACATGCCGTGCATATTTTTCGGCAGCGGTATAAATAGCTACAGTTTCGATGCCCATTTGCCGGGCTGTTTTAATTATCCGGACAGCTATTTCCCCTCTGTTGGCAATTAGTATCCTATTAATAGTTGGTTTTTTCGTATTTATTTGTTCCATGCTGGCTTTCGTTTTTCAAAAAATGCAGTTACACCTTCCTGTCCTTCGTTCGAGATTCGGGCACTGGCAATCATACGTGCACAAAATAACTTAGATGATTCGTCCTCGAGGTGCTCCTCAAGACGACGCAACAATGCCTTGGTCTGAATCAATGCATCGGGAGCTCCCTGGGCCACCGCCCGTGCAATGGCCAGTGTTTTTTCGCGAACAGGCTCTTTATCAGCAATAAAATGCACCAGTGCTTCTGCTTGTGCCTCTTTGGCTGAGAATGGTTCCGGCATCAATAAACGTTTACGCGCGTTGCTATTTCCCATTTTCGACATGATGTAAGGCGCTATGGTAGCCGGTATAATACCCAATTTAACTTCCGGAAAACCGAAAGTAGAATCCGCTTCACACACCACAATATCGGAACATGCCAGCAGCCCAACGGCTCCGCCAAATGCCGATTTGCGCACTTCGCATATCACCGGAACAGGGAAAGTATAAATGGTTTCGAACAAAGTATTAAACAACTTGGCATCGTCAATATTTTGGGTTTTGGATTGCTTTAATCCTTGCTTCATCCAATCTAAATCGGCACCTGAACAAAAACAATCTCCTGTGCCATAAATAATTAAAACCCTAAAACTACGATTTGCCTTGTGCATGTTTAGCGTGGCGATGATTTCCGTTATCATAGCTTTGTTGAGAGCATTTTTTTTATCGGGGCGGTTTAGTCCTAAAAATGCGATTTTGTTTTCAATGTAAAATGTGATGTTTTGCATAGCTTTTTTACATTCTGAAGATACCATACGATGCGGTATCATTGGATTTATTTTGTGCAATGGATAAGCCAATGGATAACAGCGTACGGGTGTGTACCGGATCAATAATGCCATCATCCCATAACCGGCTGGTAGCATAATACGGTGATGCTTGTTTTTGGTATCCACGTTGGGTCTTCTCCCTGAGTTGCTCAAGTTCTTCGTCAGATATTTGGGCTCCTGTACTATTAGCTTTATCGCGCTTAACCGTTACCAAAACATCGGCGGCTTGCCGTGGCCCCATCACGGAGATACTGGAACCCGGCCAGGTAAAAAGTAAGCGGGGACCAAACGAACGGCCGCCCATGGCGTAGTTACCGGCTCCATAGCTTCCGCCTATAATTACGGTAAAAAACGGAACCTGGGAATTGGCCAGCGCATTTACCATTTTAGCACCGTCCTTGGCAATTCCCTTTTTCTCATAGGCTTTTCCCACCATAAAACCGGTTATGTTCTGCAGAAACACCATGGGTATATTTCGGTTATTACATAATTGTATAAAGTGTGCTCCTTTTTGAGCGGACTCAGAAAAAAGGATTCCGTTATTGGCCAGAATACCTACCCAAAAGCCATTTATTTTGGCATATCCTGTTACCAGGGTATTACCGTAATCAGGTTTAAACTCGTGCAATTCACTTTTATCCGTCAGATGCTTTATCAACTCCCGAACATCGTTTTGTTTACCACCGGCTGTGGGTAAATGTTTATAAATATCTTCCGGTGCAAAACCGTTGGGCTCAGGCTTTTCTCTTTTGTACCTCCCCTTGATGGGATGTGGTAAAGTTTTAAAAATATCTCTACATATTTGGATGGCATGATGGTCGTCGCGAGCCAGATGATCGGCCACACCGGACTCTGATGTGTGCAAGCGTCCACCGCCCAGCTCTTCTGCCGTAACGTCCTCGCCCGTGGCTGCTTTCACTAAGGGAGGACCGGCTAAAAATATAGTACCCTGTTTATCCACGATAATGGTTTCGTCGCTCATTGCAGGTATATAAGCCCCACCGGCTGTACACGATCCCATTACGATACTTATTTGTGGAATGCCTTTGGCCGACATACGAGCCTGATTGTAGAATATCCTTCCGAAATCGTTTTTATCGGGAAAAACTTTGGCTTGATCGGGCAAAAAAACACCCCCTGAATCCACCAGATACACACATGCCAGGTTGTTTTGTTCGGCTATCTCCTGAGCACGTAGGTGTTTTTTAATGGTTTCTTTTACATAGGTACCACCTTTGGCTGTAGCATCATTGGCAATAACAACAGACTCCCGCCCCTGAATAACACCAATACCGGTTACGATTCCTGCCGAGGGAAAATCATTATCGTACTGATTGTAGGCCGCCAATGCCGAAAGCTCTACAAAGGGTGTGTTGCGATCAACCAAAAGCTCGATCCGTTGACGCGCCAAAAGCTTTGCCTTTGACTGGTGGCGCTTTTTTTGCTCCATATTACATTTTGACAAACCTTGCAGAATTCGGTTAAACTCAACCACCTCATCCGGTATCGCCTGATTGTTATTTGTACTTTTACACGACTGCGTTTTTATCATCACTAAATAGATATAATTGGCTTCCTTTATTAACCAAAGGGTTCGTAAAATGTTTGCCAAAAATCAAATATTATTAAACACTTTTTTAAAAGTACGTAAAAAAACACGCATGCCCATCATGCTGTCCACAAAATTAAAAAGAAAAAACAGAGTCGATTAAAGTGCATAAAGCAGATCTATTACCCGGTAATTTCAATCTTTTACACGTAGGAGCTATTGCTATCCGATATGCAAATAGCTTGTGGGTAGCTGCCTGCATTTCCACCTCACCCTCCCCTATGATATTGGCAAACGAAAGGCACTGTTATTTTTTTTTCAGAACCAGTAGGTAATTTATTCTCCTCAGCACCTTTTTATTGAAGAACTATTGAATGAAGACCGTTGTGGGTGGACTTAAAATTAATATTTCTTAAGTAATTAGGGTTGGTATATTTTTGTTGGAGCATCTTAACATAGACCAAGGATCATCAAAAATAAATCCTACGGTATAAGCCATCCTCAAGCACTCTCAGGCATGACGTTTACGCTGGTAGTTTCACGAAAAAACACGGTACCGAACTCTTTTAATTTACCCCTATCTTTTTTTTGTAAAAAGCTCCGCATACCAACCCTTTTGGTTAGGGGCTTGTTTAACCTTTGACAACAGGATGGCGTGCTTTTATAAGGATTAAGCAAATGGCCATATCGTACTTATAATTGACCCTTAGGATGCTAAACCTTTTTTAAAAACAATTTTGCGCCGATACATTAACAAACCCAAGCTCGCTCTCCGGTACCTTTTGCAAGATATCTACCTGAAGTTTTTTAGTTAACCCGCAATATCGTAAGCTGCCGAATGGATAACACTTAGCCAGGGGAAATCACGAATACTTATGCTGCCCGCAATAATTCTTTGTCCGCGTGCCGAGGCCAATAACGAAACATAGTAACCATCGCTTTGGTATTGATATAGTTGCAGAAATTAAATATCCTAAAGCTATATTGGTTTGCTTGATATCGTTACTGGCTTTTTACGTTAAAGGCGTAACGCCGATTTTCAATTCTATTTTTACCGTATCCTCTGCCCGTGCATAATAATTGACTTACGATTCCTATGTACTAAAACCCTATTTTTGTGCACCAGGCGATTAAATGCGCGCTTTTAACACTTACCTCGAGGTGTATTTTTTGCTGCTTATGGTGTTGCAAATCCTATGGTGTGTTGGAGCAAAAGATTGCCATATCCTTTGTTTTGATGTCCGCACAATACGGCAGGCAAATAGAAATGAAGGGCTTACGGATATTTAAACTAATACTTACGATCCCACCGGGTAATTTTCTTTTCCATCGCCACCCACACCTCTTGAAACAGATTGTGCCTACTTTGCCTACTACCTCTCTAACGAAAGAAAGGACTTCTCCACAACTTTGTTGTAAAACGATATCTGCAACATTAGCTTTTCGCTCATTTAATACATGCATTTGCAATTAATGCTTACCTAAGCTAAGTTCAATTTTTTCACGCTCAATCTTCCAAGCTATCATAGTTTTCATTTTCGGCGAGGTATTCGATATCACCATGGTCATCTTCATATTTCTCCCGGATGTCATGCCTTAAGTTACCTTCATCATCAAAGTCGTCGTCGTCTTCTACTAATTGAATTGCTTTTTTCACCGACATCCGCACCATATACATTTTTTCATCGGTTTCGAAGGGAAGCGCATAAACCGTTTCGTTGTCTTTGTTTTTAAACTCAATCAAATGCTGGCTAAATCCGTACGGATAAACCAGTTTTATTTGTTCCTGAATATCGGAATCGAGCTTTTCAAAGTCTTTAATCACTCTTAATTTATTCGATCTACTCGGTTTCATAGTTAGATGTATTTTTAAAATTTAGTACGACACAAATTAAATGATTAAAATGGTTTCTTCCCACTTTGTCAAAAAAGAATTACCATTTTTCGTTACTTTCGCATAAAATGTAAAAACTGAATGAACAGAGCAGTCGAAGAGCTTAAAAAAGTACGTACGCTCCTTTTAAACGAAAAAGAAGAAGATTTACTTCAATATAAGCGAAAAATGGCGGACACCTCACTAAGCGAAAGGCGGAAGGAAGGTGTTTGTTGGTATCCGTTAGCCATAGAACGTACCGCATATAGTGCAGGCGAACGTTTGTTGGTGCGCGTTTCCCGACCTAAAGAGCACAGGGAGTCGCATTTGTTCCAGTCGGGCAAACTGGTTTCTTTGTTCTCCAATTCAGGCAATAACAAGGAGCGGCAAGATGCCGTAAGTGCGGTTGTAAACAGGGTAGGCGAAAGCGAAATGATTATTACCCTTAATGCCGACGATGAACCCGAATGGCTGCGTAAAGGACACCTGGGGGTACAGCTAATGTTCGATGAGAATGCATATCTGGAAATGGAAAGGGCTTTAAACATAGTGATAAACCCGCAAGACGAACGTTTACTGTTTCTGCGCGCACTGTTACTGGAAGACCAGGAGGCAAGCTTTGACGAGGTTCCGGCAATTCACTTTCCTGAACTAAATACAAGCCAAAACAATGCCCTGAACCGTATCTCTGCTGCCCGCGATCTGGCCATCGTACACGGTCCGCCCGGAACGGGCAAAACCACCACTCTGGTACAAAGTATTCATCATACCTTAAAAAAAGAAAAGCAGGTATTAGTGTGTGCACCTAGCAATGCGGCCATTGATTTGTTGTGCGAAAAATTAACAGGTAAAGATATAAGGGTAGTACGCATAGGTCATCCGGCCAGAGTAACCAACGAAATATTGAACATCACACTGGATGCTCAAATTGCCCATCACAGTAGTTATAAAGATTTAAAAGCCATAAAGAAAATGGCCGAGGAGTATGTTCGCAGCGCCAAAAAATACAAACGGAGCTTCGGGCACGATGAACGGCAGCAACGTCGCCTGCTGTTGCAAGAATCGACCCAGTTGAAAAAAGAGGCCGAGCAGTTAGCATATTATATTGTAAACGATATTTTAACCCATGCTCAGGTTATAGCCACCACCATGGTGGGCGCATCCAATTATCAGATTAGAGACAGACGATTTACCACCGTATTCATCGACGAAGCAGCACAAGGTCTTGAACCGGCCACATGGATACCTATTACCAAAGCCAAGCGGGTTATTTTTGCCGGAGACCATTGTCAACTTCCCCCAACCATTAAGTCCATAACAGCTGCCCGAGCGGGTTTAGACGAAACACTGTTCGAAAAAACCATCCAACGCAACAAGGCCGATGTGATGCTGCAGGAACAATATCGTATGAACAAAGATATCATGCGTTTTTCGAGCCGCTATTTTTATAAGGATAAGGTACGCGCTAACAGCGAAGCAGAAAACTGGCGCATGTTCAACCAAGATAGGGTACTGGAATTTATCGACACAGCCGGCTGCGGTTTTTTTGAGCAGGTGGTCAAAGAAAGCAAGAGTTCATTTAATCCGGAAGAGGCCGATATGGTGCTCAAGCATTTTAGGCAATACATCCATTTAGCAGAAAATCAGCTGCCACAATGCAATCCAAGCGTGGGTATCATTTCGCCATATAAAGCACAGGTAAATTTGTTACAGCAAATCTTTAAGGATATAGAGGCAGAATTTGAAAAATGCACCCTGCAACTGTCGGTAAATACAATCGATTCCTTTCAGGGTCAGGAACGCGATATTATATATATTAGTTTGGTGCGCAGTAACGAGAAAGGAGAAATTGGTTTTTTATCGGATACCCGCCGCATGAACGTAGCTATGACACGGGCACGCAAAAAGCTGGTGATAATAGGCGATAGTGCCACCATAGGACAGCATAGGTTTTACAGCCAACTTTTGGATTATGTAAATGAAATTGGCGCATACCGCAGTGCGTTTGAATTGATGTACTGATGCTGTTATTTTACCACATACATTGTACATCGAACCCTATTCCTCGTATAAAAACGAGCACTTCTGGTTTATCCAATTACGCACGAAATTTAGCATTCATAGCCCACCCTGGCATGCTATGATGATTATACGCGGTTACGAAAGCCGTAAAATAACAGGTGGAATGCATCGAGGGTTTCAATACTTGAGTAAAAAAGGCTAACCAAAGGTGCAACCGCACATCGATGGATTGGCTAAAGCGACAGGTTTTAGCGAACAACTATACCAATGGGCTAGCAATGTGCACAATTAATTAAACGCATGCGATCAGTATAAAAATAAAACAAGAGCTATAAATGCAGCGTGCTTATTGGAACACTTACTTTTTTATTGTCCTTTTAATTCGGTTTCTGTATTATTGCAAAATGAAAATTAAAAACATCATAACTACCATTGTCCTTTTTTTAGGCTTTACCCTTGTAACTTTTTCACAAGAAAGAACGGCTTTTGAACCTTCAGGAAAACCTATACTTAAAATATTTTCCAATTACCACAGCACCTTTAGTGAGGGGGAAATATTTAACCAGTTTCAGATTAAACGTGCTTATTTGGGATATGCACATACATTTAGTAAAAAATGGTCGGCACGTGTAATATTTGATGTTGGTAACCCTAAGGACGGTGGTCAACATCAGCTGGCAGCTTATGTAAAAAACGCATTGGTCAATTATAAAAATGCTGGCTTATCAGTTAGTTTTGGTTTGATAGGTACCACCGCTTTTAAAACACAGGAGCAACAATGGGGATACCGATACCTGTTAAAATCCTTCCAGAACCGACATAATTTTGTTTCGAGTGCCGATATAGGTATCAGTGCTGCCTACCAATTCAACAACATAATAAGTGCCGACCTAATAATGGTTAATGGCGAAGGTCATAAAAAAATTGAACAAGACAGTATTTTTTCAATCGGTGCAGGACTAACAATAAATCCGATTGACGCTTTAACCCTCAGAGCGTATTACGAAACCACAACCCAGGAAAAAGATAGTATAAAACGTCAAAACACATCGGCCCTATTTGTGGGATATCAATTTAAAAAACTTGCGCTCGGAGCCGAGTACAGCCTTCAAACCAACCGAAAGATGAAAGAAGGAGTGGACTGGCATGGTTTTTCTTTTTTCTCCACCCTACAAATAAAATCTGCAAAATTATTTGCACGCTTCGACAAGCTGAAATCCAAAGCTGACTGGAATACCGACTCGGATGGCCACTTATTTATCATAGGTGCAGAATTTAATCCGGTAAAAGGAATAAAAATAGCACCTAACTTCCGTACACTCTCCCCTGCAGCCGATAATGCACCTCACATAAAATACGCCTATATAAACTGCGAAATAAGTTTTTAATGCCTCATTGTAAAATATGAGTAAATAGTTTTGGAATTTGGCAATAAGCATGTAGCTTTAAGTACTTTTATAAGTAATCAACGAATTGAATATTAACTTAATCAACATCTAAGTGTATGCCGTCAATATCCAGAAGAAGTAGTGAAATGCCCCTATCTCCCATTCGTAAACTTGTACCACTAGCGGATGCCGCCGAAGAGCGGGGAGTAAAAATTTATCATTTAAATATTGGCCAACCGGATATACCCACACCCCAAGTTGCCATAGATGCCATAAAAAACATTGATCGTAAGGTACTGGAATACACCAACTCGGCCGGTACACTGGAGTACCGCCAAAAATTAGTTGAATATTACAATCGTTTTGGCATTAATCTTAACAAAGAAGACATATTGGTAACCACCGGTGGTTCCGAAGCATTTAATTTTGCCTTTTTATGCTGCTTTAGCTATGGCGAGGAGGTTATTATACCCGAACCATTTTATGCGAATTACAGCAGCTTTGCCAACGCGGTAGGTATCAAGATAAAACCTATTAGTTCCAGTTTTGAAGATGACTTTTCCCTCCCTTCCGCAAAAGAGTTTGAAAAACTAATTACCCCAAACACAAAAGGTATATTTATCTGTAACCCCAACAACCCTACCGGCTATTTATATACCGAAGAAGAGCTGAACGACCTTAAAGATCTTGTTAAAAAGCATGATCTGTTTTTATTATCTGATGAAGTATATCGCGAATTTTGTTACGACGATAACAAACATTTTTCGGCATTGAGTTTAAAAGGCATCGAAGATAACGTAGTTATTATTGATTCGGTGAGCAAAAGATACAGCGAATGTGGGTTACGGATTGGTGCATTGATAAGCAGAAACAATCAGGTAATAAATGCTGCCGTTAAGTTTGCACAAGCCCGTTTGAGTCCGCCCTTGATAGGCCAGATAGCAGCTTGCGCTTCAATTGATGCCACTCCTGCCTATGCCGAGTCAGTTTACAACGAATATATTCAACGTAGGAATATGTTGGTAGAAGGGTTGAATAAAATACCGGGCGTAAAATCACTGCTTCCTAAAGGGGCTTTTTATACCATGGTAAAACTTCCGGTAAAAGATGCTGAAGATTTTTGCAGTTGGATATTAAGTGATTTTGAATATGAAGGACAAACCGTTATGATGGCTCCGGGATCAGGTTTTTACAATAGTCCCAATAGAGGACACGATGAAGTGAGAATTGCTTATGTGCTAAATATCGAAGACCTAAAGAAAGCCTTGGTAGTTTTAGAGAAAGCACTGGCGATTTATCCGGGAAGAATTTAAAAAAACGAATAACTGAGCATAAGGCTCAAAATAAAAGAACATAAAGCACAGGGTACTAAGCAAACTGCAGGGAATCAATAATGGGGGCGCTTTACTAAAAAAATGGGTCCTATCCACCTTATCGGTACGGCACTTCCATTTTTGCAGCAGAAAAGTCCCCTTTTTTCAATATGCAAGAAGAAGAGCCGATTCACAACGAAAATATTTTATCTTATTAACATACCGGCAAGTGGTGAATTACAGCAACTCCCTACCTATCTATCCTGCAGTTAAAAACAACTCAGAAGGTAAATATTTTTGCATGACACTCTCTCCTATTCTCCCTCTGATATTACTAGTCAAACCCTCAATTAAAGATAGGTATCAAACAAGATATCATTCTACTTTTTACCCTTCTTCTTTACCTTAGCAAAAAACTTATGCAAAGCCTCATTATTTTCTCTCGAAAAGGCCGACACCATAATGGGCGGGTATTTGGCCATCTGGGCACCTTGTTTTTGGAATACAAACAACTTGCGTCTGAAAAACAGGGAACCTTGAATCTGATATTTTACAAAAGCGGAAACCGGTATACGAAACATCTTAAACTCGCGGCTAAAGGGAAAAGAATTATAATACTTAATTTCGATATGTTTATCCTTCTCCAAAATCTCAAAGTAAAAATACCCGCCATACATAAAGCAATACACGGTAAGAGCAAATAAAAGCGCACTCGTCCATTGAAGCCAGGTTAGCATCAACAACTGAATGGTTAAAGAACACACCCAAAGTGCCAAAAATGCAAGCACAAAAAATGTAAATATTAGTTGTATTCTGCCGGCTGTAATTCTATTATTCATAATACGTTCCTTGTTTTCAGCAAATAAAATTAAAAATAAGGGAATTACAAAATGGGTGAGGAAATACAATTTTCATATGTCCGGGAAATACCTCTCTCGTTTAAAATCCATATTTTCAAAAAAACATGAATAGTATAGCTTAACTATGCAGAATAAGCTTTTTTGCCTATTTTTGAAGTTTTTACAAAAAATACAAACTAGATAGCACCATGCAGGTAATTGAAGATAGTGAATCCAAAGTATATGGAAGCGATGATTTAAAAAAGGATCTTTCAACGCTCATAAAAAAACATGGACGAGGTAAGGTCTTTTTGTTGATGGATAGCGGATCGTACCAACATTGCTATCCACTGATAAAAGGATTGCCCGAAATTGATGAAAGCAATTACCTTGTTATTGAACAGGGCGATGAGCATAAAAATGTGGATGCACTGGCTAAAGTATGGCACTTTTTAAATACCCATGGTGCCGACAGAAAATCCTTACTCATTAATTTGGCCGGTGGCATGCCTTGCGACCTGGGTGGTTTTGCTGCAGCAACTTTTAAACGAGGTATCGACTTTATAAATATTCCTACCACCCTGTTGAGCCAGGTGGATGCCAGTGTTGGAGGTAAGACAGGCATTAATTTTAACGGATACAAAAATGAGATAGGGGCCTTTAAACATGCCACCGCCGTATTGGTTTGCAACGACTTTATTGCCTCACAGGATCAGGCAAATATTTCATCGGGCTTTGCCGAAATGATAAAACATGCCCTAATACATTCGGAGGACACCTGGCAAACGATTAAAAACTTTAAGATACTTCATCCCGATCTGGAAAAACTTAAACCTCTGGTGGTAAACTCCATCCATATAAAGGAGGGCTTTGTAAAAACTGATCCAACCGAACAAAACGTGCGTAAGTCATTAAATTTTGGGCATACCATCGGACATGCCTTCGAAAGCTATGCCATGAGTACCAAAAAACCTGTTTTACACGGCTTTGCAGTTGCCTATGGTATGATTGCCGAATTGTACCTTTGCCATAAAAAATGTGCTTTCCCTATACAAAAAGTTCAGGCGATAATTCAGATAATCATTTCCATCTATGGTAAGTTTACAATTACTGAAAGTGATTTTGATGCCTTGTTTAACTTGATGACTCATGACAAAAAGAACGAGAAAAACCTGATTAACTTTACCCTTTTAAAGGATATTGGCCGGATTGCCATAGACCAGCACTGCACGAAGGAGGAGATATTTGAGGCGTTGCATTTTTACATGGAGGCCTAAGAACCAGGAGTGGGAATTGCGGTTTGGGAGTTCGGTAGTCGATGTTAGACACGAAGATAAATAGCGGAAAGCGAAAAGCAAAAAAGGAGGAGAACGGAAAGCGCAGCGCATACAGTGGAGAGCGCAAGGAAGGAGATAGCAATAAAAAATAAACGTAAATAAAGACTTGATACTTTGTACTAAAAAAATAAAACAATGCAATATACCATTTCAGCGCCTAAGCAGGTGTCAGCCTATAAAGTAGCCTTACCTACTTCCAAAAGCATTAGCAACAGGGCACTTATTTTAAATGCCCTCGCCTATAGCGCCAAGCCCATCAAAAACTTATCCGATAGCGACGATACCCAGTTGATGCTTAAAGCACTTCAGTCCGAAAGCAATGTATTTGATGTAGGTGCAGCCGGCACCACCATGCGCTTTTTAACAGCTTTTTTATCCAAAATAGTGGGCGAATGGACCATCACCGGCTCCGAGCGTATGAAGCAGCGTCCCATAAAAATATTGGTAGAAGCACTTAACAAGCTGGGTGCCAAAATTGAGTATATCGAACAGGAAGGCTATCCCCCACTACGCATTTACGGAAGTGCTTTAGAGGGAGGTGATCTGGAGCTGTCCGGTAATGTGAGCAGTCAGTATATTTCGGCTTTACTAATGATAGGACCTACCATGAAAGATGGCCTACGACTAACACTGAGCGGAGAAATTATATCACGTCCATACATTTCATTAACCCTGAAGATGATGGAAACCTTTGGAGTAAAAAGTTATTGGAAAGGAAATACCATTACCGTACCCGAAGGCAATTACCAGGCGACCGACTTTAGCGTAGAAGCCGACTGGAGTGCCGCATCGTACTGGTTCCAGATAGCTGCTTTAAGCAAAGATTGCCAGCTGAACCTGCAAGGGCTTAAAAGATACAGCGAACAAGGCGATGCCAAAGTGGCAGCGCTTTTTAAACAACTGGGAGTAAACGCTAAGTTCTCGCAAAAAGGACTGATGCTGACAAGTAGCGAAAT
Organism: Saccharicrinis carchari; assembly: GCF_900182605.1. Taxonomy (NCBI): domain Bacteria; kingdom Pseudomonadati; phylum Bacteroidota; class Bacteroidia; order Marinilabiliales; family Marinilabiliaceae; genus Saccharicrinis; species Saccharicrinis carchari. The sequence goes on along the minus strand of NZ_FXTB01000001.1, from coordinate 184,905 downwards.
AACCACAAATAAGTTTAGCTATAATTTTATCGAACAGCCCGATTTGGCCCAGACCTTTGCCGTAACTTGCTGTTGCTTAGGCATACCCTTTAAGTTTACCGGATTGCAGACCCTAAAAATTAAGGAAACCGATCGTATCAACGCATTGATTGTGGAACTAAAAAAAATGGGCTTTGTACTCAACTCTAATCAAATAGACGATTTAAGCTGGGACGGTGCTACTTGTAAAAAAGACGAAAAACCCTGCATTAGTACTTATAAGGATCATCGTATGGCCATGGCCTTTGCCCCTGCCGCATTAATTATTGGCGATATGCAAATTGATGATCCCGGTGTGGTATCTAAATCCTATCCCAGGTATTGGGATCATTTAAAGGAGTTTGGTTTTGGGGTAAAAGAGAAATAGACCCCCTCACCATAAAAAAAAGAAAAGCATGTCTTCAGGACATTTTCCAAGCTGTCAATTACTTTGTTAATTGGAGGCTATCTTCACGTCACACCCAAAGCGCTCAAAGAGCGGTTTTCCATTCCCTCCCCCATTCGGGGGAGATGGAGGGGGCTTTAATACTGCTCTCTTTCGTTGGGGAAATCAACCGATTTTACATCCTGGATATAATTACCTACGGCGCCGCTTATCTCTGCAAACAGATTATGGTAACGACGCAAAAAACGCGGCGAAAACTCCTGATTGATGCCCAGCATATCGTGCAGCACCAATACCTGACCATCCACACCACTACCGGCACCGATGCCTACGATAGGAATGGTAAGCTCATCGGCCACTCTTTTAGCCAGATCAGCGGGTATTTTTTCTAATACGATACCAAAACAGCCGGTTTCCTGTAACAAATGGGCATCTTCAATCAGTTTTTTGGCTTCATCTTCCTGCTTGGCCCTAACCGTATAAGTCCCAAACTTATGGATAGATTGTGGTGTAAGACCAAGATGCCCCATTACGGGTATGCCGGCCGAAAGTATTCTGGTAATACATTCTACTACCTCGGCACCACCTTCCAGTTTAACCGCATCAGCGGCTGTTTCTTTCATTATTCTGATAGCCGACGACAGTGCCTCTTTAGAATTACCCTGATAGGTACCAAAAGGCATATCCACCACCACCAGTGCTCGTTTTACACCACGTACAACGGAAGCACCATGATATATCATCTGATCCAAAGTAATGGGTAAGGTAGTCTCCCACCCCGCCATCACGTTCGATGCGGAATCGCCAACCAATATAACATCCACACCAGCCTGATCTACAATCTTGGCCAATGAGAAATCATAAGAAGTTAGCATAGCTATTTTTTCCTTATTATGCTTCATTTCACTCAATACATGAGTAGTCACCTTTCGTTGACGATTCATTGTTACCGACATAATCTACCATTTTGTTTTTAACTGCTACAAAGTTAATAAATTGTTAGGTGCAGTCTGTAACAAAATGTTAAACCTTTTACCTTATCTAATATTTTATATTTTTGTGCGTTTTATCGCATGAGACAAGGTGCGATGAGTGGAAGCAGCGGGTGGTGAGTATTGAGTGGTGAGTGTAAAGAAAAATAAGAAATAAACAGTTAAAAAACAAATAAAAGCAACACACATATTATGAAACAATTATCATTAACTATCGCCTTTTTTTTAGGCGTTTTAAGTTCTACTTTAGCCCAGCCATTAACATTTGGGCAGCAAAGCATCGGTATTTCTATTGGCATCCCGTCTATGTACGACCACGCCTACACAAAACAATCGCCTGCGATAAGCGCTCTCTACGAATACGGGATTAGTGATAAAATTGGGATTGGTTATATTGGTGTAGGCGGTTTACTATCCTTGGCCGGTGGCGAATATAATGCACCAATATTAAGCCAATCTGTATCGTACAAGTTAAGTCAAACCCTAATCGGACCAAGGGCCGCCTACCACTTTGATATGGTTGACCTGACAGGCAATAAAGACTGGCAAAACCTGGATGTGTATAGCGGTGCCTTTCTGGGGCTTAAATTTGAAAGTGCCAAATACACCGAGCCCAACACCAGTAAAAAATTAAAAAACAATAATACTAAGCTGGTTACCGATTTGTTTGCCGGTATCCGCTATGCTTTTACCCCTCATATAGGTGCCTTTGGCGAAATAGGTTTTGGCGTAAGCTATCTGAGTGTTGGTGTTAGCTTCCGGTTTTAAGTAGCAAGAAGGATAAAAAAAACTTCCCTTCAAAGTCTGTTTTGAGGGAAGTTTTTATTTTAATTTATAAAATTCACCATACGAGGTAGGCTGCTCATTATTTGCTTGCTACTTTTGAGTTAAGGAGATTGACTATCAGGTTGGTTTTTTGCCGGATATCTTCCGTTATTGCGTTTACTGAGATAGTAGCACCGGATATAGTATCCACATTCTTCCCCACCCGGAGTTCCTTGCTATTGTTATATCCTTTAAATTGCTTTAACCAACCCTTTGCCATCACTTCGTGGCCATGGGTAGCTGCGTAGTTATACACTTTAATCAGCTCCACATTAGCTTTAGCATCAAAGAAAATAAAATAATCAAAATATTCTGAGCTTCCCTGGGATTCGGTACTTATATTGCATCCTCCGCTACGGCAACTATTCACCCTACCCACATACACGTACTTGGTATTTGGTTTCATCACCGTAAAAAACTGACCTTCCAACGACGTACCTGCCGCCATTTCCATTTGAATAAGATCATCCAATTTAGCACCCCAGTTTTTTTCCATTTCCTTTTTTAAGGTTCTGTGGGTATAATCAATATTGGCTTGTGCCATACCGGATGTAACAAGCAGCCATGTGCAAAGAGTGGCCAATATCCATTTATTTTTACTCATCATGATTTAATTGTATAGCAGGGTAAAACACTTGCTTCTTAACTTACTGGCTATGTGAGCCTAGAACATTATACCAAAACCGGCATTAAAAGAGGCTTTGGCCTTATTGTCGGCTTCCGTTTTCACAAACTGTACATCGGACTTAAATGCAGCATTGGGTGCCACTTTCCAGGTAAGCCCGGTAGTGATAACGTTGGCTGCATAAGCCTTATTGCGCACTATTCCTTTCTCCAATGAATTTTGTGTATCGTACTTCTCCAATCTAATAAATGGAATCAACTCCGTTTTAACCTCCTCAACGGTATTAAAAACATTATAGCCCACTTCGGCATAGTAACCTATCATTGATTTTCCAAGATCGTTATTTTTACCATCTTTGGCCGTGAACACATTGTACTCGTTTGTATTGCCCAAACTATTATAATAGAACTGCCCCTTTACACTAAGGCCACTTCGTGAATAACGAAAGTCGGCACCAATCATAGCCATATTTATCACAGAAGAATCGGCCACCGCCAAGGCATTAACATCATCTTTGTTTATGCCATCATACAATGTACTTTGCGACTTACCCACATATCCCGACAGCCCCAGATTAAGTCCTCTGATACCAAAATATTCCACTTTAGCGGTAAAGTTGGGCGAACTAATATAGGATTCCGCACCCTTTTGCCGCCCTTTGCGCAGACCATCCTTACCACGAAATTTACCTGCCCCGTTAAAACCGTTAAAACCATTCATCAGGTAAGCCTGATATCGCATATTAGCCGGAACAACTACACCCGTAAAACCTACCCCTATCTCGCGCCAGGTAGTAGGTGCTATTAACTTATCTATATGCGGACGCTCTACCCCATTAAAAGTATTAGGCTCGTGATATTCGTTAATGATACCCATAGGTGTTAATATTAAACCGGCTCTTAGATTAAGTGCATTATTTATCTTATACTGCAAAAAAGCCTGCTCAATATACACCTCGCTTACATGTTCAAATTCAATTTCGGTTATAAATTGGGTCCGTTCGTTAAATTGATAGCCAAACAACATTACAACTCTGTGCACGTCTAATTTTCCATTACTTTTAACAGCTGAGCTTAGGGGTTGATTGTAGTGCACCTCGGCATAACCGCCTACTTGTAAGTTGCCCTCTGTTTGCAACATTTTTTCGGCAGCATTAAAATATTGATTTTGATTGTCGGCCACCTGAGCTCTCATTACAATAGAACACGCGGTTAAAGCCATAAATAAAAATATAGTCTTCATCAATTGTTGGTTTAATTAGTTTTAATAAATGAGGTGATTCTTTTATCACCTCAACAATACAAAGGTATTTCATTACCTTTTTGCGGGAAATAACCATTTATAGCTAAAATTTGATGAGAGAAGTGAATAACAGGGATGCAATACATTTGGCTTCAACACAAAGCGCAACACATACAACAAGCTCACTAACAACTTTTTACAATCGATTAAACCGCAACCACATACTAAAATCTAAAAAAAACACATAACCAATAATAAGGATATTCTATCCCAATCCGGGTAGCATCTATGCCGTTCTTATCAACAATACAATACACGAAACCAACGTAATGGCCAATGTGGCATTTCTAAAAATAATGCCGGGGATAAAACTATTAATTCGTTTGCCTATAAAGGAACCCATGTACAAAATGGGTGCAAACAACACCACCGTTTTTATAGTTTCATGGGTAAGTAAGCCCATACCAAGGTAGCCTGCAATGGCAACTACAGAAGTTACAATGTTAAACCACGAAAATATTTCGCGAAACTCTCTGTTGCTTACCTTTGTAAGGTTTAATAACAATGCCAAGGGTGGACCGCTAACGGATACGGCACCGGTTAAAAAACCAATAAGCCCACCGCTTATCTTGTAGGTAAGCTTAGAAATCCTAACGGTTCGTTTAAAACTAAATATGCTTAAAAGGGTAAGCACAATAAATACCACGCTTATCGCACGTATCATTATATTCTCGGGTATGTACTTTAGCAAGGCCGCTCCCATTAAGGAGAAGAGTCCACCCCAAATAATTAAGGTTTTGTATTCCGGCTTAACAAGCGCCTGGTCTTTTTTTTGCAGCACAATAATAACAGATGACAGAAGGTTGCACAGCAACAACACCGGAATTATTTGTACCGGTGTATACCAAATAAGCAGAGGTGGCAAGGCTACCAATGCAAATCCAAAACCTGTAATTCCTTTAATAAGGCTTGCAACAGAAACAATAAGTAATATCCAAAATAATTCCATTTTTCTCCTTTTTATCGCAAGCTAAAAATTACCTACTAATATTTTATTTACAAATGCTTTCCCTTGTACGAAAAAGTCTAATCTATTCTAACACTTATTTTAAAAAGAGCATGATAAGGGAGCCCGAAGCGATAATAGCCCAAAGCAAAATACCGAGGATAAAGCTTCTTAATCCTGCATCTTTTGCTTCATCCAGCGAAATTTCCGTACCAATTAAAAATAATGCCACTACCATTCCTTTTTTTCCCAACCAATTAAAATGCTCATATGTGCTTTCCCAAGCCGGAACAACATGGGCAATAACCATGGCTAAAACAAAAAGTAAAATAAAGTAAGGAAACTGGATTTTATTTTTTTTATCCTTTTGCGCAATTGATATCACAACAGACAAGGGAATTATCCACAATGCCCTAATTAACTTGACCGTTGTGGCAATATGCAGTGCCTTTTCGCCGTATATGGCTCCGGCTCCTACTACCGAACTTGTGTCGTGAATAGCAATGGCAGCCCAATGGCCAAATGTATCTTGCGAAAGATTAAATATATGCCCCAGGTATGGAAATAAGAACAGAGCAATCGCATTTAAAATAAAAATGACCACCAACGAAAACGAAACCTGGTAATTTTTAGTGCTCAAAACACTCGATACAGCAGCTATGGCACTTCCTCCACATATGGCAGTACCCGATGCAATCAGCAAACTTATTTTGGAATCCACTTTTAACAACTTTCCTAAAAAAACACCCAACACCATAACGCTCACTACCGAAATAGCCGTCTCTAAAAAAGCCGATTGCGAAGTTTCTATTACCTGCGCTAAATTCATTCCAAAGCCCATCAAAACAATGGATGCTTTAAGAAACAAAGAAGTATATCCGTGATTTGACTTTATTTTTATCCCCAACAACGAAAACACAATACCAATTACCAAGGCAGTAGCCGGTGATAATAAGGGTGTAAAACAAAGTATTGCAACCAAAAAGTAAATAATTTGTGTTTGCTTTGCCGTAAATGCCATGTTATTTTGTTTTAATTGATGCAACAAAAGTAAACCATGCAAATAGCTAAAGCAAATACAAATTTGCTATATGCGATAACTAAAAGTTATGTGATGAGAGTAAATTAATAAACGTAAGTGCATTGTTAGCCACATTGCCCTGGCGCAATGCAATCCGGAATTTACGTGATAGTACAAGGTTTTTGACCTTAATTTTTACAATAGTTTTGAGTTGCAGTTCCTTACTTATTGCTTTTTCAGAAACCAACGCTATTCCGTCAAAATCAGACAGAAAATTTTTAATGGCCTCGGTACTCCCCAAATGTATAATCACATTTAAATCATCTATTCGTAGGTTATTAGCCTTTAAGGCACGGTTAATTACCTCCGATGTGCCGGAACCTTTTTCGCGTAACACAATAGGCATTTCTTTAAAATCGGACAGTACTATCTGTTTACGCTTAGCATAAACGCTGTTGCTGCCTGTCACCACTACTAACTCATCATCTAAAAAGTCGATGTACTTTAAAGCAGCTAGCGATGAGGCATTCTCCACCAATGCTATGTCAATTTCACCCTCAAGAAGCATTTGTTTTATGTAAAAAGAGTTGGAGCTATAAAGATGCAGATCGATATTGGGATAGCGTTTATAAAATAAAGCCAGCACTTCCGGAATTACATATTGCGATATGGTTGAGCTGGCACCTATTTTCAGGATACCTTTGTAGGTGTTGTTGAGCCTGCCCAATTCAAATTCGAGTTCGGCATATTGCAATTCAATTTTTTTCAGATACTCGTAATTCACCTTGCCTGCCTGGGTAAGATATATTCTGTTGCCCTTTCGTTCGAATAGGGTACTGTTTAAATTACTCTCGAGCTCTTTAATATGCTTACTTACCGCCGGTTGGCTGATAAACAACTCTTCGGCAGCCTTCGAAAAACTTAAATTTTCGGCTACGGCCAAAAACACTTTGTCTTTATGATCCATAAAGCAAAGTTATAGATTATTATTTAAAGGTAAACAAGATGAAAATGAAACTACAAGGTCTGGGAAATATCAACTTAATGATTACGAGTAAAAAAAACCGCCACTTAATGCAAAAATGGCGGAATTATACATGTTTAGTAAGGTTATTATCTTACGGCTTTATTCACCTGATTCATATTTAAACGAAACCGACAGGCGGGCTCGGTAAGCCTCAACCTTACCATCATTGATTACTAAATCGAGTTTAGACACCTCTGCTACCCTAAGGTCGCGCAAGGATTCGGATGCTCTGCTTATAGCAGCAGCTGCTGCTTTTTCCCATGATTCGGTACTTGTACCTACCAATTCAATTACTTTATAAACACTTTCTGCCATAACTGATAATTTTTGTTAAATGAGTAATTAATATAAAATCCTAGAAGCACTATTCAATTAAGCTGATTGCAACAAGAGGTAAATTACAACATAATATACAGAAAATCAAGGAGGAATATAGCGGTTTAAATAAAAACAAGTAAGTGATTGGAAACATGGTACAGCATGAAGCAAAAAAGCCCCGGTATCCCGGGGCTTTTAATTATTCTATACTTTTATAAAGAGAAGGATTACTTCACTTCTTCAAAATCTACGTCAGTTACTTCGTCATCACCGCCTTTGTCGTCGCTGCCTTGTGCTTCTGCTCCTGGCTGTGCACTACCGGCTTGCTGACCATCCTGTGCCTGACTGGCATTGTACATTTCTTGCGAGGCCGCCTGAAAAACGGTGTTCAATTCGGTGGTAGCCGCATCTATACCTGGCAAATCCTCTGCTTTGTGTGCAGTTTTCAATTTTTCCAGGGCTGCTTCAATAGGGCCCTTTTTGTCGGCGGGTAATTTATCGCCAAACTCTTTCAACTGCTTTTCTGTTTGGAATATCAGGCTATCGGCTCCGTTAAGCTTATCAATCTTCTCTTTGGCTTGCTTATCGGCTTCGGCGTTGGCCGTTGCTTCATCTTTCATACGCTTAATTTCCTCTTCGCTCAAACCTGAAGAAGCTTCAATACGGATGCTCTGTTCTTTACCGGTTGCTTTGTCTTTGGCCGACACATGCAAAATACCATTTGCGTCGATATCAAAAGTCACTTCAATTTGTGGCACACCACGCTGTGCAGGAGAAATACCATCTAAATGGAAGCGTCCGATGGTTTTGTTTTGATTGGCCATTGGGCGCTCACCCTGCAATATATGTATTTCTACAGATGGCTGATTATCGGCTGCCGTGGTAAATGTTTCTGCTTTTTTGGTTGGAATGGTAGTGTTAGACTCAATTAATTTGGTCATCACACCGCCCATTGTTTCAATACCCAACGAAAGCGGGGTAACATCCAGCAGCAACACATCTTTAACTTCGCCTGTTAAAACACCACCTTGTATAGCGGCACCCACAGCTACAACCTCATCGGGGTTAACTCCTTTTGAAGGCTCTTTACCAAAAAATTTGGTTACTATTTCCTGGATTGCAGGAATACGTGTAGAACCACCCACTAAAATAACCTCATCAATATCCGATGGTGATAAGCCTGCATCTTTCAACGAAGCTTTACAAGGCTCCAGTGTAGCCTGAATCAATTTGTCGGCCAATTGCTCAAACTGGGCACGACTCAATGTACGCACCAAGTGCTTTGGTATACCGTCAACAGGCATAATATATGGAAGGTTTATCTCAGTTGAGCTGCTGCTCGAAAGCTCTATCTTGGCTTTTTCGGCTGCATCTTTTAAACGTTGGTGCGCCATCGGATCCTTGCGTAAGTCGATACCTTCATCTTTCAGGAAACCTTCGGCTAACCAGTCGATAATCACATCGTCGAAGTCATCACCACCAAGGTGGGTGTCGCCATTGGTCGATTTCACCTCAAACACTCCATCGCCAAGCTCAAGGATAGAAATATCGAACGTACCTCCACCAAGGTCAAAAACCGCTATCTTCATGTCCTTGTGCATCTTGTCCAGACCATAGGCCAATGAAGCAGCTGTAGGCTCATTAATGATACGCTTAACCGTTAAACCTGCAATTTCCCCGGCTTCTTTAGTCGCTTGACGCTGTGAGTCGTTAAAGTAGGCAGGAACGGTGATAACAGCCTCGGTAACATCCTGCCCCAGATAATCCTCCGCCGTCTTCTTCATTTTCTGCAGAATCATGGCAGAAATTTCCTGTGAGGAATATTTCTTGTCGTCAATTTGCACACGTGGCGTATTGTTGTCGCCTTTAACAACCTCATAAGGTACACGCGACACCTCTTTCGGAATCTCATCGAAATTGCTTCCGATAAAACGCTTAATAGAGTATATCGTTTTTGAAGGGTTTGTTATGGCCTGTCGTTTTGCAGGGTCACCTACTTTTCTTTCTCCTCCATCAATAAATCCAACAATAGATGGTGTTGTTCTTTTTCCTTCGCTATTTGGGATTACAACGGGCTCACTACCTTCCATAACAGAAACACATGAGTTGGTTGTACCTAAGTCGATTCCAATTATTTTTCCCATTTTATTTTAATTTTATATACAATTTGTAAATAGTCTTTTTTATTAACTCGGACAGCCTTGTTTCAAATGCTGTGCCAGTATAAAAATGTGACATAATAATGAAATATTGACACGAGCGCGTTGATAACACATTAAAGACTGTCATGTTTTGTGACAAAAAGACATTTATATACTATACGTCTTGTTGGGATACTTAATAAAACCACATCCAGTAAAAATATGATAATTCTGTGTAGCTCAATAGAAGGTTTATTATCTTTTAATAACTCTACTGATCCATTCTTTGTCAGCTGTGCGTATCTTCACTAAGTACACACCATGTGGCAGTACTGACATATGAATCCGGGCTTTATCAAAATTTAAATCATAAGGTACAATAACCACCCTGCCGTCTGTACCTATCAGTTGCAAGGTATCAATACGCTTATTTGTTTGAATGTGTAACACTGATTGCACGGGATTAGGATAAACCTGTAGCGCATTATTGGCCATTGCCTTTTCTACATCTGTACTCACATCAACTGTTGAGCCTTGCAATACTATAGTAGTAATGGGACTATCCGGATCGGACGAATGAACTTTCAGATTGGCCAAATAATTTTGATTCAGGGTTGGTGCAAAATTAACATCTACCGAATATACCTGACCGGGTACAAGTACCATGGGAGTAAACACCGCATTAAAGGCATCAGATGTTGAGCTAATTTCGGTGAGCGATAAATTGCGTGTGCCAGAATTTTTAATATTCAAAGTGAGCGTTTGTTCGGTATGGATGGGCACATCCACATAATTTAATTGGTCGGCATCTGTTACAATATTCTCAATTCCGGTAACTTTAAGCAAAACAGGAACCACTACAGGGCCTGAAGCAATATCATTGTTGTTAATTAAAATATCGGCTACATACTCCCCTTGAATCAACCTACGCGCATTTATCTTAAAGCTTAAACTGTCTGTTTGAATGCCTGTCATAAACGAATAGCCTCTTTCCACATCGCAAACGCTCGTACCTAATTCGGCTATACAATGCATCAGAGCATTGTACATTAATTGTTGATGACCCGCAGCATTAAAATATTGGAACGACTCATCACTCATGGCCAATATTTTTCCGTTGTCTAATTCTGTCAATGCCGAATAGCAATTACCTACTCCATCATTTATAAGCCTAACGGCAGGAGCGCTAACCTTTAAGGTACACTCAGCGTAGTTTCCAATTAAATATCCGTTAAGGGATTCGGTTATTTGATGTGCTAACAAATTAGCCTCGCCCCCTTTGGCGGCCTGTGCCTCATAACTTATTCCGGTACCTTGCAGCACATCGTTATATTGAGCAATAATGCCATCGCCCTGAATAATCAAAAATCCACCTTTACATATCCACTCCCTCAGTTCGTTTTTTCCTGAAACTAAAAAATCGGCCGAGTCGTCCACTATCAGCACATCCAACGAATTAAGCGACTCAGACAGATTGGCTTTAGTAATATGCTTACAAAGTGCCCCCTGCGTTGTTAAATTGTTTTTTAAATCAATGTAATAAAATACATTTCGTGCCAATCCCACGCTAAGCCCATTATATGCACCGGTAGCATCATAATACCGAATAGGGCTTTGCGGTTTTCCTTTTTGATAGATGGCTTTTAACTCACCGGTGTAGGCCAACAAACCATGATTTATATTATCTACCCTGATAAAACTATCTACCTTTTGTCCGCTGAGGATGTTTATACGCACGGTATCGTTGCCCACTAACAACTGAGGGGGAGCACTTATGGAAAGCTGTTTTTTCAAAGTATCTTTTGAAACACAATTATCTACAGCAAGCTGCACCTCGTAGCTACCGGAATGAGTATATTTATAAACAGGGTTAGGCTCATTTGAAGTGTCCCCATTTCCAAAATCCCATTCCCAAACGCTAGCCTTAGGCTTTGAGTTATCCACAAAATGCAAGTCGAAGTTAACGGGTAGGTTTTCGTCCTCTACATAAAAATCGGCTTTTACCTGTGTTCCGCTATCAAAACCCACCGTACTCCATCTTGCTTTAAAGCCTTTGGCCGAAACTGTGGCATCTGAACTAAAAACCAAAAACATACTGCCCGAAGTTGCTTTTATGAGCATAGGAACATCTGCTACCCCTTTTATGGAGGCCAGCAAAGGAGCTGTTTCGTCCTTGCCGTCGTATATTTTTAATCCGTCGCAACATCCTTCTGTTTCAAAGGCTTCAATGGTTAATAATACTTCTTTGGCACACGATGGTTCAATTAAAAACTTATCCTGCGCATTGTGCAGATAATTTCCGTTGGCACCTCCCGAATCGTAGATATACCCCGATGGAAATGTGGATTGAGTATGAATCCCTAATTTAAAATTTGTGGCCACACGTATTTTTTGGCTCTTCGTTGTTGAACCAAATTCATTTGCAACCGTAAGCTCAACATTATAAACACCATCGGCTAAATAAGTTACCGTTGGGTTAGGCTCGGATGTATATTCGGGTTGACCTCCTTCAAAATACCAGCTCCTGTTTGTAGATATATTATCGCTTACATCCTCAAAAGATACGCTTCCGTTAACAAAAACAAGAGTATCACTCATGGTAAAATTGGCTACCGGCGCATTGGTGTTACGCCGCAAAATCACGGTGTAATCTTCATATTGCCCATAGTGCGAACTATTTTGTGCATCCAAGGTAGTTGCATAATCAAATCTGTCGCTGCCTACCCGTAAACGCAACGGTACGTCGAAGACTTTCCCTGCCGGTATTTTTATTTCTGCGTTGTGATACGTGGTTGCTGTGGAAGTAAAAATATTTTCGTTAGGGCCGGCGAATAAACCATCGTTATTTATATCCAACCAAACACCAACCGCCTCTTTAAATTCGGTACCGGTGCGTATAGCCAATTTATATTTTATTCCTTCGGTTAATTCCGTTTGGTTGCCGCAGGTAAAATCGGCATAACCTTCGTTAGCACCCTGCGAACGATGGTCTATTTGGTTTATACTAATACTGTAAATTCCTCCGCTGCTATTCTTCAGGCTCGCCGGTATATGAACCGCAGGCACAGGAACACTTTGCTGTGAAACAGAAATATAGTTCTCAACCTCGATAACATCGCCAGTGTTACATGCCGACGTGCCGGTAACCTCAAGTTTAACGTCATACTCCCCCGGAAAGGCAATGTTTAGTACTGGGTTTGGTTCGGTGCTAAATTCAACACCATTTAAATACCAGGTATAGCTTTGGGCATGGGTACTGATACTTTGCAGCGCTATAGTTGAAGGCACTCCACAAAAATTGGTTTGTTCCGCTGTAAAGGCCGCCGTTACCGCATTCTCGAATGGTGCTCCTACCCCCACAGCATACCATGCGTTTGTTACCTGAATAACCTCATTAGAGCACGCACCATATAAATCAATGGCCGATTGGATAGCATAAAAACGCGCATCTTCAAAATTACTATAACGACTCAGGTAAACGGTTAAATTGCGATAAGCAATGGCCTCAGCGGCCTCAATGCCTATGGCCTCCACCATATAACTATTGCCTTTGTCGTTGACACCGTGTCCGCCCTCGCATAACAAATAAAACCAATAATTCTGAACCATTGAATTACTATGCACCCCGCCATGGTCGGACATTCCCACCACCCAATAATCGCCTTGATAGGTGTCGGGCTGAAATTTGCTTTTAGGATCAGCCATGCTCCTCATGTAAGAAGTGCCATCCAAATATATTTGTTCCCCCACCAAATAGTTGGCTGTGCCGGGGTTGGCATAAAAATCAATGGCCAGGCCAAAAATATCTGCGAAGGATTCGTTAAGCGCACCAGGCTCGTTTAAATACTCCAGGTCGGCGGTATGTGATATAAGCCCGTGGGTAATCTCATGCCCCACAATATCCAGGCTGGTAAACGCACCCATTATAATCCCATCGCCATCACCATAGGTCATCCTATCGCCGTCCCAAAAGGCATTGCCGTAATTATTACCGTAATGCACATACGATTTTAGGGCAAAACCATTGTCGTCGATTGAGTTGCGCCCAAACTTATAGAAAAAATAATCGTAGGTTTTTTGGGCACCATAATGAGCATCATAAGCCACCTGATCCGTGGGGTTGTCCCAATAATTATCATTATCCACTATTTCTGACGCATCCGTATAATATTGATTATGGTTTAAACTGTAGGTAAATATTCCCTGCCCCCGCGAATGTTCGTTTAAAACATAGCCTTGCTGATGTAAACTGGTGGTTATTTCAACCGTTCCGCTGTATTGTGTGAGCGCTGTACCTGTGTAATCGGCATGATGAATCCTGGAAACCCGCTTTACCACCTCCCCCGAAAGCGCATTGATATATACGTACTCGCGTTGCATGGGCTGTAAAGCATAAACATCAATTTTATAGCATAAGGTTAACAGGCTGTCGCCTGGCACATAGAGCAATTGGGCTTGGGGGTACAAAGCGGGCGTACTATCCCATATAAACTCCCTGGCCTTAAAAAGGGAAATAGCTTTTTTAATCGCCTGTACCTTAGAGATAGAGGGAACGGAGACGGCGACAGTGGTTTTAATCGCCTTACCACTTGCACTTACTACCTTTCCGTTTTTAAAGTGGACGGAATAACCCATTCCCTCAACAGGGATGTTATTAAAATATAGCTGGAATTTTTCATGTTTGTTTCCGCGGGAATCGATCTGCTTTTTTTCAATTTTAAGATGATACGCGTTTGGCAAACCAATTTTTTGTTTTAAAACGCCGCCATCCATTGCATCCGTTGTTTTAAGGGAGGAGGGTGAAAGCTCGAAGTATTCTACCAGACCTGTATTTTTATTCACCCTTACTTTTTGCGTACCATCTACAATATCATTGCTTTGCCTTCCGGTAAACAATTGTGCATTGATGCCTGTAACAGACAACGCCAGCGTTAGTATAGTTATCAGCCCCCTCAAATTGTGTTGTGTTAACCTTAATTCTGCAAAAAAATGATCTCAGACCATAAGCATGATAAATATACGCAAACAAGAGGTGTCTATCAAAAATGTTTTGATAAATCCATTAATCCAGATGTTGTATCACACAATTTATTGCACCAAAGAGGGGGCCGGCAGAGTGTAAGTTTTAATTCTTATGCTTTTATGCTGTAATTATTCTCTTTTCTTTTTCAATAGCAGATAAAAACTTTCTCCGGCATAGGTTATCATTGTTTCTGTGCAGGAACATGGCACAGCACCCGGCGACACATCAATAGGGACTTTATATGAGTAACAATGATTTGAAAAGACCTTTCACATCGCTATAGGGACAGACTTGTAGGTTTAATACACTCTACTCATATCCGCTGCCAAAGGGCATTGCCCCTGTTTATCAATCAATAATAAATATTGCCTGAGTATAATTTGCAGCTAATATTGAAAACATCCATAACCGGGCATAATTAACCCAAAGCCCCAACAACACATTACTACAGGATCTTGCTCGTGGCAGTGTTAATAAATGGCACCCAATTATTTACCTAACACTTTACAATAAAACTGCAGCACACTCGCTTAAGAATTATTATTAACAATACCCTACAGTCCTTTCACCAAAGGAGACTCGATCTCCTCATCCTTGTCTTTTTTAAGCACAAAGCGTTTGTAGTACGAAAAAAGCAAGGTGGTAACAGGCAGCGCAATCAGCATACCCAACAAGCCCAGCAGGCTGCCCCATACGGATAGCGCCAATAAAATAATGGCCGGGTGCAAACCATATACACGCCCCATTATTTTAGGTACCAATACGGTTTCCTGAATCAGTTGTACCACCCCCATAACAATGCTTGCCAACAAAATAACATGCCAAAAACTTTGTCCGCTTTCCATGGCTCTGAGTAAGGACAGCAAGGCCACCGGAATTAAACCTGCTATCTGCAAATAAGGCACAATATTTAAGGCACCGATAAATAAACCGATAATTATGGCCATGGGCAGGCCTATAATCCGAAACCCAATAGCCAACAATACGCCCACGATAAGTGCGATTAAACCTTGAGCCCTAAAATAAATTTGCATGCCCTGTGTCAGGTCGCTAAAAATTTCCTCTACAGGTTCGCGATATTGCGGTGGCACCAGTCCGGGCCAACCATCGGCTATCCGCTTAAAGTCAACGAGTAGAAACACCAGGTATACCAATATAATGAGTAAACCCACCACGCCAAAAAGAAAACTCATGGATCCTGAAAAAACTTTCCATGCCTGACCAAATATACTCTTAAGCGAATTGGTCACACTTTGCGCTTTCAATATCTCGGTAAAATCGGTGTTATTAATATACGCATTGATGTAATCAATCACTTCTTGAGGCAAAATATCGGATACCTTAGCCTGATTAAGATATACACGAATGAGCTGTACCATTTTGGTCATTTCGGCAAAAAACTGAGGTACCAGCCAGGTGAGTAAAAAATAAGTACTTCCAAACACAATGAGAAGGCTGCTGAGCACAGCCAAACTCCTGTATTTAAAACGGCATTTGAATTGAAAAAAATCCACCATGGGATTAATCAAATAAGCCAATAAAAGGGCAATAAAAAAGGGAATAAGCGCACCGCTCAATCTGTTTAGCAGAAAATAAACGGCAAATAAAAAGGCTATGGACAAAACCATCCGTACTACCCGATCAAAGGTATATGGCTTTGAATGTTGTGAGTTCATATACAATAAAATTTTCGGCAATATATAAATAATGTAGATAAGCCCTAATTTTCAGAAAAATAAAATGAGTTAATCTGCGTTTATTATTTAGTACAATACCCGCGCTGTAAACGATTGTTAATTTTTGTAATTATTTATGTACATTTGAGTTGTAAAAAATAGGATTTAACATCATTAATCCCTATTTTTACTTTTTAATCACTTTACGCAAAAAATATTCTTTATTTATTTACCCACAACACATTAGGCCAACAAACAACTGATGCGCACACTAAACAAACACCTAATCATTCTACTCTTTTCGCTGTCGATACTTTCATGCGAAAGGGAATTTGTGTATTTAAGTGGCTCCGACGGTTTAAAGTTTTCAGTTGACACCCTAATGTTCGATACTATTTTTACTTCATTGGGTTCCGTCACCAAAAATTTTAGGGTGTACAACCCATATGACGAAGACCTGATCATTCCAACGATACAATTGTCGGGGAGCGAAAAAGGTAATTTCAGGATAAATGTGAACGGACAGCCCGAGCCACTGGTAGAAAACGTAAAGATAAATGCCAAGGACAGCTTACTTATTTTTGTTGATGTGACCATCAAACCCGACGACGAAAACAGTCCTTTTGTGGTTGACGATTCCATAATGTTTTATGTGGGCGAAAAAACACAAAAAGTAAACTTAGTGGCCTATGGACAAAATGTTGTACTACTAAAAAATGATACTATAAAAACCACTACTTTTACAGCAGACAAGCCCTATTTGATATACGATGTTTTGGTGGTAGATACTTTGGAAACTTTAACCATAGAACCCGGCGCAAGATTGCACTTCCACAACGATGCCTACTTATTTGTTGTTGGCAGTATGCAGGTAAACGGAACACCCGAAGAGCCGGTATCATTTTTAAGCGATAGGTTAGACGATTGGTACAAGGACAAACCCGGACAGTGGGGCTATATTCATTTTATGCCCGGAAGCTTTGATAATGTGATAAATCATGCCATAATACAAAATGGAACAATGGGGGTTTTTGCCGATTCTGTTGGGCTGGATAATGATGCGCCATTAAAAATAAGCAATACTGTTATCAACCACATTTCGCAATTTGGGATACTTACGCAAAATTCGAAGGTAGATGTATCTAATACGGTGATTGGCAATTGCGGTCATCACTCCGTAGCCTTAACGCTGGGTGGAACCTATAACTTTTATCACTGCACCATAGCCAATTACTTTCCTGCGTGGAGCATTCGGAACACCCCTGCCCTATTTTTAAACAATTACTTTATCGACGAATCGGACGATGAAGTGGTTAACCCACTCATCGAAGCTAATTTTTACAACTCCATTGTGCATGGCAGGCAATTTACCGAAATAGGTTTCGACTTTCATAAAGATGTGGAAAAGGGCACCGAGGACGAAAGCAAGTTTAACTATAAATTCGTGAACTGTGTGCTGAAATCCGGAAACCTGGATGTATCGGACAAAACAAGATATATTAGCGTTTGGGCTAACGAGGATCCCAACTTTATTGATATTAAGAATTATAATTATCAGCTGGATACCCTATCTTTTTGCAAAGACATAGGCGATGAAGAGCTTGCCAAAAAATTTCCCTACGACATTCTAAACAATAACAGACTCAATGATACAGCCCCCGACCTTGGAGCGTACGAAAGAATTGAGAAAGAGTAAACTGCATTTTTGTTTTTTAATTCTCGTTTTAAATTTCCCACTCACCCTCCTTGCACAAAACAATGGTGAATTGGGCGTGATGTTTTACAATGTGGAGAATCTATTCGACACAAAAAACGACAGCCTGAAATCCGACGACGAATTTACTCCCTTTGGTGATAAGTTTTGGACTTATACCAAATATTCGGATAAACTTAAAAACATATCGCGCGTAATACTGGAAGCTGGTGGTTGGAATCCGCCTTTTGTAATTGGCTTGTGCGAAGTGGAAAACAAAAAAGTGCTTAACGACTTGGTTTGGAAAACAGGACTCAATCATCTTAATTACCACATCATTCACCACGAATCGCCTGACGAAAGAGGTATAGATGTTGCACTGCTATATCGCAACAACCTATTCACCCCTTTGGAGTCCATACCCATAAAGGTTGACTTTGGTAAGGGCTTACGCTCCACACGCGATCTATTGTATGTGTTTGGCTTATTAAAAGATAGCATACCACTACATGTATTTGTAGCACATTTCCCTTCTCGCTATGGCGGCGTGCAAAACACCAAACCACTCAGATATAAGGCAGCCCAGCTACTTACCGACACCATAAGCTACATTCTCCATCATGATGCGAATGCGCAAATTATAGCTATGGGCGATTTTAACGATGACGCGGAGGACGAGAGCATGCAATATCTAATTAAAAACGGACACCTTGTAAACCTTTCCCCAACAGCCGAAACCATTGGTAACGCCAAGGGCACCTTAAAATACCAATATGCTTGGAACACTTTTGACCAGTTTCTACTTTCAAAAAACCTGATCGACACCACCCGCACCTTTTTTGCCGAAACACCCATGAAAATTCTGGATTTCCCCTTTTTGTTGGAGGCGGATCTTAACTTTACCGGAACCAAGCCCTTTAGAACCTATGTTGGATATAAATATAACGGTGGTTACAGCGATCATTTGCCTATATGGCTAAATTTTAGAATAATAAAACGATAGGTAAAATTTATCGCTTTACTTACCTCATTTACATTTAAATATCCCTATTTACACACTACTCTCTGCAATAGCATTGCCTACATTATTATTGGGTAATATTTAAATTCTGCCTAAGCCATTCGTATAATGCCACGCTACAGGCTTGCGACACATTCATCGATTTTATGGCACCAATCATTGGAATGTGATAAAAACTGTTTATGTGTGCCAGTATCTCCTGGGGCAGTCCATGTATTTCGTTGCCCAGCACTACAACCATTTTTTTGGGAAGCTTGCCTTCCATTAGGTTTGCAGAATCGTGCACGGTTTCAATCGCTACAATATCGTAATCAATGGGAATATGGCTTTTCCAGTTGTCCGGGTCGCAAAACAACCACTCTATTTGTCCGGCAGCTGCACCGGCCACTTTTTTTATTTTACTATGGCGTACGGATTGTTCGTGACCAATAAACAGCACCTTAGCACACCCAAAATTACAGGCCACACGAATGATATGTCCCATGTTTTCAGGCGATTTTAATTGGTACGCCACCACCACAGGACCATCTGCAGCTATACTGTATCGCAAAGATGAAAAAAGTGTCCCACTTTTAGTTTCCGGACTATTTGTCATGTTTTTGTTCTTCTAATCCCATTTCTTTCCCCAGTTTCATCATTAAGCGGAAAGCCTGCTCTCTATCATTTTCTATTTCTCCTTCGAGTATGGATTCTTTAATGGCGGCTTTTATATCCCCGATTTGACGGCAGGGACCGATACCAAAAGTTTTCATTATATCGTCGCCGCTAATGGGTGGTTGAAAATTACGCAATCTATCTTTTTCTTCAATCTCCTTGAGCTTTCGGCGTACCACCTTAAAATTTTTCAGATACCGCCGAACTTTAGCCTCATTTTTTGAGGTGATGTCGGCTTCGCACAAAGTCATCAGCGCATCTATATCGTCGCCGGCATCAAAAAGCAGGCGGCGCACTGCAGAGTCTGTCACCTCATCTTCCGACAGCACAATGGGTCGCATATGCAGATGCACCATCTTTTGCACAAACTTCATCTTATCATTCATCGGAAATTTCATTCGCTTGAAAATTTTGGGCACCATTTTTTGTCCCACATGATTGTGCGCATGAAAAGTCCAACCTAACTTTTGATCGAAGCGTTTGGTTACCGGTTTGGCAATATCGTGAAACACCGCTGCCCAACGCAACCAAACATCATTCGTATTTGGAGCTATCCTGTCCAATACTTTTAATGTATGATAAAAATTATCCTTGTGCTTCTGCCCATTCACCTCTTCTACCCCTTTCATAGCTTGCAGCTCGGGCAGTATAATTTGTAATAACCCGGTTATTTCCAACAACTTAAAGGCTACCGAAGGAACCTCTCCCATAATCATCTTATTCAACTCATCCACAACACGTTCGCGCGAAACGATATGAATACGATCCTTGTTGTTTTTTATTCCCTGAAAAGTATGCTCCTCAATGTTAAATTTAAAACGTGCGGCAAAACGAATCGCTCTTAACATGCGCAAAGGATCGTCAGAGAAGGTGAGGTCGGGGTTAAGGGGTGTACGGATAATACCTTTTCTTAAGTCCTCCTCCCCACCAAACGGATCTGCCAAATTTCCGAAAGTATCTTTATTTAAGGATAATGCCAGCGCGTTAATAGTGAAATCCCGCCGATTTTGGTCGTCGTAAATGGTACCATCTTCAACAATAGGCTTACGCGAATCTCTTTGATACGATTCTTTTCGGGCGCCCACAAACTCAATTTCCAAGTCTCTGTATTTGAACATGGCAGTCCCAAAGTTCTTAAATACAGCCACTTTTAGACCTCCCAATTTATCTGCCACTTTTTCCGCCATTTCAATTCCACTGCCCCGCACCACAATATCTATATCTTTGGAGGGCATTCCTAACAACAAATCTCTTACATATCCACCAATAACATATGTTTCTGTATGATTTACATCTGCCACATGCCTTATCGCATTAAACACCGTACCTCCAAGTTTTTCACGTATTTTATTTTCTGTCATATTTTGTATTTAATGGACAAGATTTTCATTTGGGGTGACAAAATTACAATTTATTTACCGGATAATGCAATGATTGCATTACTCGCATCAACATGTATCTATCCCTGATTTCATATCTGTGCTATCTAATTAGTGCACCTAAGAAAATTCGGATGTTTTTGTGTGGCTCGATAAAAAACGCCAAAGACAAAGCCTGTTCCGCCTTAGCGGAAGCTTGTGACCGCGTGCCGCCTAAGCTTTAGCGATGGAGCAAGTCAGGAAAAGCGGAGTCCCGAAATAGATTTTGTAAGGTTTTTATTTAAAAACCAACAAAAATCATAATCGGGATGAGTATTTTTCTGACAAGCGTAACGCAGTATTTGGCGTTTTCTTATAGGCACTAATTATAGCTCCTTAGCACTCTGTAAAATACTACCGCACGCATAATTCACAAGCTTTCAAACATATCTTCAGCTGTATTGTTTACACTACAAACGCCAAAGAAATAAAAGCAGGTATATTAAATACCTTGAATTATGGCACACATATTGATATTGACATATCAAGATTTTTAGATACATTTGTATCGTAAAAGTAAATTAGAATTATCATTTAAAGTAAATAATCATGTTAGAAAATTTGACAAAAGAAACATTCAAAGAAAAAGTATTTAATTTTGAAGAAAATAAAGACTGGAAATTTGCTGGTGACAAGCCATGCTTAATCGATTTTTATGCCGATTGGTGTGGACCATGTAAAACAATTGCCCCGGTGCTGGAAGAACTATCGAAAGATTACGACGGTAAACTGGATATTTATAAAGTAGATACCGAAGCCGAAAAAGAATTAGCCGGCATGTTTGGTATACAGAGTATCCCGTCCTTACTTTTTGTACCCACCGAGGGCCAGCCACAGATGGCACAAGGTGCACTACCTAAAGACTCTCTAAAAAAAGCATTTAAAGATGTTTTAAAAGTTAGTTTAGACTAAACTTTCAATCCTACATCGCCCCTAATAATCCGTCGAAAAACGGCTTATTATTTAGGGCTAGTTACCAACAAACAGATTAAACACATGCTGAAAAACCGATTTCAGAATCGGTTTTTCAGCATACATTCAATTCAAAACAATGAAAGCATTTATTATTTCAGGCTTGTTATCGGTTTTTATTTTATCCAACGCTTCTTGTACCAATACTACAGGGTCAGAATCAACATCTCAAAACACCAATAAAAATGAGGTGATTTACTTAAACCAGGAATCGTTTAAAAAATTAGTTTTTAACTACGAATCAAACAAAGAATGGGTCTACAACGGAAAGGTACCTGCTATTCTGGATTTTTATGCTGATTGGTGCGGACCCTGTCGCCAAATAGCCCCCATTTTAAAAGAGTTGCAAAAAGAGTACGAAGGTAAAGTTCAAGTGTTTAAAGTAGATACGGATAAGGAAAAAGAACTGGCAGCTGTTTTTGGCATCCGAAGCTTGCCTACCCTTGTTTTTATACCATTAAATGGCCAGCCGCAAGCCGTGATGGGTGCACGACCTAAGGCCGAGTTCGAAAAAATGGTGAGTGAAGTTTTAAAAGTCAACAAGTAAAAATAAAAAATAGTTTTTAAAAGTCGATGCATTATCCCAAACCATGAAATTTGTTCTAGCTGATGATTACATATCGCAATAAAAAGTAGATATTTGCTTTGGTTTGCCCACAAAATACTTACTTTTATTAGCGTATAAAATTAACACCTTAAAAATGAACAGATTTACTTGTTTTATGGTAATGCTTTTTGTTGCAACAGCCAGCTTTGCACAAAACGACAGCATTCAAAAGCAGCCCCTTGTATACAAATTCGATATAAAAAGGGAAATAGGGAGTACTTCGTGGATACATACCCAAAGTGCCATTGACGAAGCTACCCAACTTGAGGCAGACATAATACTACTGCACCTTAATACCTATGGCGGCCAAGTGGTGTTTGCCGATTCCATCCGGACAAAAATATTGAACAGCAGAATTCCGGTGCACGTATTTATCGATAACAATGCAGCCTCGGCCGGTGCATTAATTTCCATTGCCTGCGACAGCATTTATATGCGTCCGGGCGCCAATATAGGAGCCGCCACAGTGGTTAATCAAACCGGCGAACAGATGCCCGACAAATACCAAAGCTATATGCGCTCCACCATACGGGCCACCGCCGAAGCACACGGCAAAGACACCGTGATTGCAGGCGGCGACACTACTTTTATTTGGAAACGGGATCCCAGTATTGCCGAAGCCATGGTTGATGAAAGCATTTACATTGCCGGCATAATCGATTCTGGCAAAATACTCACATTCACCACCTTAGAAGCTATTGAACATGGTTTTTGCGAAGGTAAAGCAGATGATGTTAACGAAGTTATAGAAAAACTGGGTTATAACAATTATAAGATAGTAAACTACAAACCAACTTTTTATAGCGAAGTAAAAGGTTTTTTAACCAACCCTGTTTTTCATGGTATTTTAATATTAATAATCATTGGTGGTTTATATTTTGAGTTGCAATCCCCCGGCATAGGATTTCCATTACTTGCCTCGGCCATTGCCGCAGTGCTGTATTTTGCTCCTTTATACATAGATGGCCTTGCTGCCAATTGGGAAATCATCCTGTTTATTATTGGTATTGTGCTTATTGCCGTAGAAATATTTGTGATACCGGGTTTTGGTTTAGCCGGCATTTCGGGCATCATACTGGTATTTACGGGTCTTACGCTTAGCCTTGTAGATAATGTGGTATTTGATTTCTCAAATGTTCCGACCAAGGAATTGTTTATGTCGCTTATCATTGTCTCAGCAGGATCGTTCCTTTCGTTTATAATAGCCATACCCTTAAGTCAAAAACTCCTATCCAGCGGCCCTTTGAAAGGAATAACACTGCAAAGCTCGCAGGAAATCGATCTGGGATACATTGGTGTTGATATTGAACCGCGAAAACTTATTGGTTCTACAGGCATTGCCCATACCACCCTTAGGCCCTCGGGTAAAGTGATTATTAATGAGGAGCTTTTTGATGCGGTTGCCGAAGCCGGAATGATATACAAAGACGAAAAAGTGAAAGTTACAAGATATGCTTCCGGTCAGCTCTATGTGATTAAGCACTTGTAAAGACGAATTAATACAAAGAAAAGTAGAAAATAACACAAGCTACAGCACTTTTTTTACGTATATCGAAAAATAATTAACGAAAAATATTTATTTTGACCCCGTATTTTGTGCTTAACGGCACAGTCGCAAAAGCATGGTGTTAATATTTTATGTAAACCGGCTTCACCCGGCCTAAAACCAAAGGGTGCTCAGTGAAAAATAGTGGCTTAATTATTATGAAATCAAAAGAAAATTTTGGTAAGAAGAGGGGTAAACGATCAACTTACAATGACTTTGATGACAAATTAAAACCAGTTAAATCCAACACTGGCAAATCAGGTAAAAAAATCTCCATTTACGAAAGTCTGGATGATGACTTTGACGAAAGTGAGCTCGACGAACTGTTCAAGTACAGAGACACAGAATCAGACGAGGACGATTATGATGATGAAGACGATGAAGACTACGCTGAAGATGACGAAGAAGAATAAGCAATAGTTTTATCGACAAAGCAAAAAACAACCAAGCCTTTTCTGTGCTTGGTTTTATATTGTACTATGGACGATAACAATACGTGCAACTGGGCATTGACCTCGAAGGCGATGCTACACTACCATAACCACGAGTGGGCTGTGCCGGTGCATGACGACCGAAAATTATTTGAATTCCTGATTCTGGATGCATTTCAAGCAGGCTTATCATGGAGCACTATATTAAATAAACGCGATAATTTCCGGATGGCTTTTGATGGTTTCAACTGGAAAAAAGTAGCCCAATATGATGAACCCAAAGAATTAGAACTATTGCAAAACAAGGGTATTATCCGTAATAAACTTAAAGTTAAGGCGGCCATTACCAATGCGAAAGCGTTTATTAAAATAAGAGAAGAGTTTGGCTCATTTGACACCTATCTTTGGGCTTTTGTGGGCAATACACCCATGGTAAATAATTATAAAACGATGGGTGAAATACCTGCCACTAATCCTCAGGCCGAAGCACTAAGCAAAGACTTAAAAAAACGCGGTTTCAAATTTGTTGGCCCTACCATTATTTATGCTTTTATGCAGGCCGCAGGCTTGGTAAACGACCATCTTGTAAATTGCAGGCGACATAAAGAAGTGATGGCTTTTTATTAGAGGTATTCTTTAGTTTGTGGCTCCGTATACGTATAAAAAAACACGCGCCTGTAATAGGGAGATTATTTACCCCATCCTTCAAGAAAAGGGAAGAGCAAGAGAGCCTCGATAGATAAGCACTGCTTCACCAATTTTATTTATCATGCAATCTCTTTCCCTCTCTTATTTTATCAAAAAATCCATCATCTTTTCATTTTCCAAAAACACCTCAAAGCGTTCTCCAATGTTTACTTTACCCACTCCTTGTGGAGTTCCGGTATAAATTAAATCGCCTATCTTTAAAGTAAAATATTTAGAAACATAGGCTACAATATCGTCCACTTTAAAAAGCATATCGCCCGTAAAACCTTTTTGCCTCACCTCACCGTTGACCAATAAGGTAAAGTTTATATTTTGAATATCTTTGAATCGCTGTTTCGGGATAAAACGCTTCGAAAGCCCTGCCGATCGATCAAAAGCTTTGGCGCGCTCCCATGGCAAACCTTTAGCTTTAAGCTTGCTTTGCAAATCACGGGCAGTAAAATCTATGCCCATACCTATTTCCTCATAATACCTATGGGCAAAATTTGCTGCTATACTCTTACCCACACGGTTAATTTTTACAACCATCTCTGTTTCGTAATGAAACTCCTCGGCAAAATCAGGTACAAAAAAGGGTTCGTTATTACGTAACAGGGCTGTTTCGGGCTTTAAAAAAATTACCGGTTCTTCGGGTATTTCGTTCCCCAACTCTCTGGCATGATCGACATAATTACGACCTATACAAATTATCTTCATTTTAAACCTACTACTTACTAAAAGCTCTTAATTTAATATTGGTAATCACCTTTTTGGTATACAAAGGAAAATCGCCCTGCATAATCCATCCATAATAACCGGGATCTGTATCTAATATATCCTTTACTTTTCGGCCCTTATGCTTACCAAAATTAATGCACTCATCACCATCCTCATCGTACACCAGACGACCGGCAAAATCGGCATGTTTGGTATAAGCCGAAAATTCGGCCAGGTAGGCTACATCGTTTTTTAAGTCGGGATAACGCTCGAGTTGAGCCAAAAGCACCTCGTAAGTAGCACGGGTGTCGGCTATGGCACTATGGGCATCATCCAAATTTTTATCGCAATAAAATTTATACGCAGCTTCTAAAGTTCGTTTTTCCTTTTTATGAAAAATGGTTTGTACATCTATAAACTTTCGTTTTTTCATATCAATATCTACCCCTGCTCTTATAAACTCTTCAGCCAACAGGGGAATATCAAACTTATTGGAGTTGTATCCTCCCAAATCGCACCCTTCGATAAACTTAGCAACTTTTTTGGCCACCGATTTAAAAGTAGGGCAATCCTTCACGTCTTCATCGTAATAGCCATGTATCTCCGATGTCTTTTTTGGAATGTGCATTTCCGGATTGATCAAATATCGTTGCGTTTCTTCCGAGCCGTCGAGGTTTATTTTTATAGCCGCCAACTCAACTATCCTGTCGGTTGCAACATTAATACCTGTGGTTTCTAAATCAAAAAATACAATCGGGTTCTTTAAGTTAAGCTTCATTTTTTTATATTAGATAGTAGGAGAATAATAGTTTATGAGAGGGTACATTAATGGCTTTCAAATTAGTAATACAACAATGTACTCTTCGTATTATACAAGGCACAAAAATAAGGTAAATGTGCTTTATTACAACTATTCAATGGTTTCTTTTATGGCTATTGAATTTGATTGTACTCCTCGTTAAAGATCGGGCATCAATTTTACAATATCCATTTTCTCGATTTAGTGAACCATTTGTTCTGCTTCGATGTTTCAGTAAAGTAAACAAAAAAATTATGGAACGAAGAAACTTTATCAGAACCGCAGGCATGGTTGCTTTAGCCGGTACAATTGCACCTTCTTTATTAAGTTGCCAAAATAGCAGCAAATCCAAACCCTTTGCAGGCCATGTATTTAATGAGCTGCCTTATGCTTACAATGCACTGGAACCATACATTGATGCGCAAACCATGGAGCTCCATTACAGCAAGCATCATCAAGGTTACTATAACAAGTTTATGGCAGCCATCAAAGGCAGCGATCTGGAAAAAACCGAAATGCCTAAAATTTTTAAAAACATAAGCAAGTACGATGATAATGTACGTAACAATGGTGGTGGATATTACAACCATTCGCTTTTTTGGAACAACATGAGCCCTAAAGGTGGCGATGCCAGTCCGGTATTGCTTAAGGCAATAGAAAAGGAGTTTGGTTCGATGGATAATTTTAAGACAGCATTTAACCAACAAGCTAAAACACAGTTTGGCAGCGGATGGGCTTGGCTGGTGTTAAACAGCAACAAAAAATTGGAAGTAGGAAATACAGCCAACCAGGATAACCCATGGATGCCCGATGTGGATATCAAAGGGGTACCATTACTTGCGCTGGATGTGTGGGAACATGCCTACTATTTAAAATATCAAAACAAAAGAGGTGATTATATTAATGCTTTTTGGAACGTGGTAAACTGGAACGAGGTGAACGAAAGATACCATCACGCCATTAAAATGTAGTTCTGACAAGATAAAGCAACCGCTCAAATCTACCCAAGGAATAACTATATGCTTTATGCAGACAGGGACTGAGGTGACTAAACATAAAGCGGTGCCCGGCTCACCGTAAGCATGAATAACCCCCTTTTTTGACTCCCAATTAAACCATAGTACTGAATATCCGCTTTTTATATCAGCCAGTTGAAAATCACTGTCACTGGCTGACATAAAGGCGGTAATGCTTTTATACACAAACCATCCGCCGTTGAAATTCGTTGCTATATACCTTACTAATACTAAAAAGCGTTAATTGGTTCAAGATTTTCAGGATTTGGGTGGCTTAAAAGAGGCTATCTTACGCTGATTTAAACAACAATCCTCTGTTTGATGTTCCAATAAATCAACTCAAGCAAACCGGAAGAAACCTTAGTTAGCTTATTCAACACAATAAAGACAGGGGTATCCGTAAGGTAGAAAAGCATTAGTAAAAGCAGCCAGATGTATTCCTGTGGTGCTATTTCTCTATTGTTTGGCTTTCATTACGATTGAGCATATAGCTATAATATCATAACTTTCTGATCAATGAACGTTGGCTCCTTGCAATTTCTACAACTTATTCAAATATTGTAGCTCATTACACTTTTCATAAACGTATAGGGTAAATTCATATGGCATGTCGTTTGTATCCTTGGCATCCTATTTAAAACCATTTATATTTTAAAGTTAAACTAAGATGCTGACATCATGAACCCAACAGAACTTGACGCATCACATGTCAGTTGTTGTGTTTGCTTTATTACCCTATTACCCATCCTATATTGACATTATTTATAGATTACTTATGTTTGTCTGCACATAAAATACTATGGAAAAACTTAAACTTTTTTTAAAGAGAAATTGTTTTTATGTAATATTTTATAAGCTATTAATTCTTTAAGCTGGCCGTTAAATAGCTATAAGTAAAGGTAAGTTGGGTTAATTAGTGGTAGTAATAAATTGTATGTTATGAAGATAAACAAAAAAGAGACTAAAAAGAGAGTGAAACCAACAAAAGACCATGAACCAACAAGCCAGGACTTTTATGTGGTGGGCATAGGTGCTTCGGCCGGCGGCCTTGAAGCCATTCAGCAATTGTTCGACAACATACCCGCGGATACGGGGATGGCCTTTGTTATCATTCAGCATTTGTCGCCCGATTTTAAAAGCTTGATGCCGGAGTTGTTGGCCAAGCACACCGAAATGCAAATTTTTACGGCCGAGGACAAGCAGACTATCCAGCCCAATTGTATTTATTTAAACCAACGTCATAAAAATTTGCATATAAAAGGCAAAAAACTGTACCTGCTGGATAAAGGACCCAAGCACAATCTCAATCTGCCCATTGATATCTTCTTTCACACCTTGGGCGAGGAATACAAGGAAAAATGCATTGGTGTCATCCTTTCGGGCACCGGCTCGGATGGTTCCCGGGGCATCCGAACCATAAAAGAAGGGGGAGGCATCATTATGGTTCAAGATCCCGCGTCTGCGCAATTCGACGGCATGCCCCATTCTGCTATTTCAACCAACCTGGTCGATTTTATTATGACACCCAAATATATTGCCGAAAAATTCAGCAAGATACCCACCAACCGGCCTCATGTCAATTTCAATACCGATGCAGAAGGTTCTGCCGAATCATTGATAAATAATATATTGCAGATTGTTTTTCAGTATTCGGGTATCGACTTTCGCGAGTATAAAAAAAACACCCTCTTGCGCCGCATCGAAAAGCGGATGAATATCCACAACATCGAACATTTGTACGACTACACCAATCTGTTGCTGCAAAAAGATGCGGAGAAGCAAGCCTTAAAGGAAGACTTTTTGATTGGCGTTACGCGCTTTTTCAGAGATCCCGAAGCGTTTAAGGAATTGGAGGAACATATAATCCCGGCCATTTGTAAGGCCAAAAACAAAGCGGAAATCGTGAGGATTTGGGTGCCGGCTTGTTCCACGGGCGAGGAGGTGTATTCCATTGCCATGCTGGTGGATGATCATATCCGTTCGGCCAAACTTAACCTGGACTATAAAATATTTGCTACCGACATCGATTCAATCGCCATAGGCAAAGCCGGCTTGGGATTGTACCAATACAATACGATAAATGAAATTAAAAAGGAATATATCGATAAGTATTTTGTAAAATCAGGAGATAAGATACAAATTATTAAGCGAATACGCGAAAAGATTGTGTTCTCTATGCATAACGTTTTCAAGGATCCGCCCTTTATACGCATGGATTTAATCTCGTGCCGAAACATGCTCATCTATTTCGACCATAAAATACAACGCAAAACGCTGCTCAAATTTCAGTTCGCTCTAAACCAATATGGATATCTGTTTTTGGGCAACAGCGAAAGTTTGGGCGATGTGGCCAAGTATTTTGAGGTTTTAGATGTTAAATGGAAAATTTACCAAAATATTTCCCCTACGCACCAACTGCCTTCGCAGAACGATTTTGAGACGAGTATTTCTAACGTCTCCTATAAAAATACGCCAAACGCAATTGGTAAGTTTGAGTATAAGTACAAAGAAAATCCCGAAACGGTCTTCCACAATTATTTAAGTAAAAAGTATAGCCCTGCCTCCATTTTTATCGATAAAAATTTCGATATCCTTTTTATAAAAGGAGATGCCGGAAAGCGCCTGTCGCACAACGAAGGGGTTTTTGAGAGGAACCTGCTTAAAATGTTGCCCCCCCAAATAGCTTCAGCCCTGCGACGGGGGGTGCGAAAGCTGGGGGAAAACGACCAGGAGTTGTTGATAAAAAATATTTTAAGGGATACCAACAATGAACTTTCCACTTTTGACCTCACCATCCATAAGCCTAACCCAGAAGGCGAATTAAAGGATACCTACCTGATCTTGTTCGGCGAAGAAAAACAATTGGAATCGGATAAGGTAAGGATACTTAACAATACGGACATAGAAGAATCGTCGAAGCATAGGTTAGAAGAGCTGGAAACGGAGCTCAAAGAAGTTAAAATGGAACTGCAAAATACCGTTGAAGAGCTGGAGACAAGCAACGAGGAATTGCAGTCGTCCAATGAGGAGCTGATGGCCTCCAACGAGGAACTCCAAAGCACCAACGAGGAACTCCAATCGGTAAATGAAGAATTATATACCGTGAACTCCGAACTCCAAAATAAAAATAAGGAGCTGATCAACCTCAACAATGATATGACCAATTTGTTGGACAGTACGGATATAGGCACCCTGTTTTTGGACGGAGATTTACATATCCGTAAATTCACGCCTTCCTTGCAGCAGCACTTCAATCTGAAAGAGACCGATTACGGAAGGCCTATCTCAAGCTTTGCCTCCAATTTTAGCGAGGAGGTAAGGGTTTCCATATTTGAGGACTGCTTAACGGTGCTCAAAAAGTTGACGAGCATCGAAAAGGAAATTCAAGATAAGCAAGGTAATTATTATCTAAAGAGAGTAAGCCCCTTTATTACTTTAAATAAAACAATTGATGGCGTGGTGATTACCCTGGTTAATATCAACCAATTGAAAAAAACGGAAAGCGAATTAATTAAAGCCGAGAACACCTACCGCAACCTGTTTAACAACATGAGCGAAGGCTTCGTCCATGCAAAAATAATTACCGACAGCAATGGCAAAGCGGTGGATTGGGAATACATTACCTTAAACCGTGCCTTTGAAGCACAAATTGGGTGCAAGGCCGAAGACATCGTGGGAAAAAGGGTTACAAAAATACAGCCCGACATTACGAATAATTCCCAAAATTGGATTGAGAAGTTCGGACAAACAGCATTCACAGGAAAAGAACAATTTATAGAAAGTGATTTCATTTCGCCCGAAAAATATTTTTATATACATGTATTTTGCCCCCGACCGGGCGAGTTCGCCGCTACCTTTGCCGATGTTACAGAGCTGAAATTGAAGGAAAAGGCACTGAGAAAAAGTGAGGCCGAACTAAAACGGGTGCAAACAATAACCCATACAGGCAGTTGGTACCTGGATATTGAAACGGAGGAAGTAACCTGGACTGATGAGTTGAGAAAAATGTATGGCTTCACTCCCGGGCAACCCGTACCTAATTTGGCGGAGCAGGGAAAACTGTTTACACCGGAAAGTTGGAAAACCCTTATGGGCAAGCTTGAAAATACCATTGAAACCGGCACGCCTTACGAACTGGAGCTTGAGATGGTAAAAAAGAATTGCAGCAAGGGATGGCTATGGGCAAGGGGCGAAGTAGTTAAGGATAAAAATGGGAAAACTATAGCCGTGAGGGGGGCAGCCCAGGATATTACCGAACGGAAAACAATAGAACAAGAACTCGTTGAGGCCAAAAAAAATGCCGAGGTGGCCAACATCCATAAAAATTACTTTTTGGCCAATATGAGCCACGAGATAAGAACACCAATGAATGGCGTACTTGGTTTTGCCGAACTGCTGAAAAGCGACGATCTGTCGGACGATGAAAGGCACAGATACCTGGATATTATTGATAGTAATTCAATGCAGCTGCTCAGTCTTATAGATGATATATTAGATGTGGCAAAAATAGAATCGGGTGAACTGAGAATAACAAATGACACGGTAAACCCCGCAAAAATGATAAGCGATTTAGAGTTGAGCTATAACGAGATAAGAACAAACGACAATTCAAACATTAAATTCAAAGCAATCATACCGAAACAACATGAAGGTTTTGTAATGGTTACCGACAAATCCCGCCTGAGACAAGTAATAAGTAATCTGCTAAACAACGCCTTAAAATTTTCGAAAAAAGGAACAATCGAATTTGGGTACAAAGTAAACAACGATCATCTTGATTTTTTTGTGAAAGACGAAGGCATAGGTATCGATCGCGATAAGATTGAGGAGATATTTGAACGCTTTAAGCAAGTGAATTATAATGGCAATACAACGGCCGGTGGAACCGGTTTGGGATTGGCTATTTGCCGAGGTATTGTTAAACTATTGGGCGGCGACATTACCGTAAAATCACAATTGGGCGTAGGAAGCGAATTTTCGTTTAGCATTCCCATCAAAAAGGCGTAGTCATCAGCCATTAGCTATCCGTCAGCCGTAGCGTAGCTTTAATTTGCATTATGTGAATTAAAGCTAATAGTTATTGAGCGACTATCTGCTATTCTCTCGAAATACAGGCTGGCGCATAGCGAGGACGAATATCCTTTCCCAAATTTCCAACCATACTTGTCGTATTTTAAATCCCACACCCTGCATTTGAGGTGCGAGCCCTTAATATCATTTTACCTGCCCATATTTGTTTCATCCAAATAATTAACTAACTAAATTCGCACCATGAAGCAAATCGCAACAGTAATCCTGTTTTTATCAATCATCCAATCTGTGTTTAGCATTAATTCATCCGATACCTTAAAAGTTGGCGACAAGTTTGAACTGGCGTTCTCGCATTTTAACGAAAAGGAAATTGCCAAAAAGAACACGCTTGAACCTTTTAATTCGACTCATGCTCAGGACACGAGCAACATGGAGTCGTTTTATAAGAAACTGATCTTTCGCATTGAAGTACTTGGTACTACGCCACAGACGGTTAATTTAAAGGTTGACTTTGAACGTTTTTATATTCTGGCTTTTAATCTGGCCTATTACGATTCGTATTATCCGGAACTAAGTATTGCCTCGGGGCTTAAATCTGAAAATCAGTTTTCGCTTAATCTGAATCTTACTCCCACGGATTATCAATTTGTAGGAGAAACTCCTGCCCAATCATTAGGATATGCCGAACGACAAAAATTCGAGGATAAAGATTTTGGGGTAGTTGGAGAATCAACACATAAAAGAACTATCGAGTATGATGAGGTGGTAACATTGCTTAAAAATTTTATTGCAGCATGGCAAACCAAAGGCATTAACATGTTACCTCCCACGAATGGTAAAATCAACCCGAGCGAAAACTATTGGGAGGAGTTTGTTAGCACTAAAATAAACACCTCTTTAACAGGAAATAAAGCTGAGAATAAGCAAGTTAAAGTTGTTAAATCGCCAGGCGAAATATCAGATGGAATAAGTTTTCCCGGTGATACGCTTTATTATCATGCGTTACATACCAACTCTGGCTTGAATGATGATTTTTATCATTTGGTGAATGATGATAACTGGCCGCATTATAAAACTTTTCCGAAAGACGATTTTTTAGTTTGGCTCTCTGACCAATATCAAAAAAGAACTAAACTCTTGGAGCAGCATAAAACATCCATGTCGGCAAAAGTGGCTTATGAAGCTGATCTGGATATTCAATATTGGGCGGCATCCATCATTAATCGTTACAATAAAAAGACAAGGGTCCAGACAGGAAACTTTGAAAGAGTTGAGATCGGTAGGGATGAGCCTTTTGTAAGCGGTATTCTTGATCAGCTTAAACCGCAGTTCGATTATGTGTTTCATCTCGAAAATTATGAGGAGTACCTAAGTGGTGAATTTTACAAGTCGGTTAAAAACTATCAGGCAAGCACGCCACTTGCATTCTGGATTAGGGATTATTATTGGTTCGCACGATATAGTCTGGATGGTTATCCTCGATACTTTATATTGCACCAAACGCTGCTTGATTTATTAAAGAGTAAAAGTTTGGCAGAAATTCAGGGAGAGATAAACGATTTTAGGGATAATTTTAATTCCCCTGCTTTATCGAAGAGCTTTGAAGATGTTTTTGAAAAAATAGAATCCATTCAACCCGGAGCGGAATTGGGTGATTTAGGTTTGAATTTTACAAAAACTGATGCGTTCAAGAAGAAAAACGGTATATACAAAGTGATAAAATTGTATGATGGTCAGATTGGGGTACCGGTTTTGAATTCAGTAATCCGCGATGTTACCACTTACATTAAAATGATGAAAGCGGAAGATAAATTTGAATTATTTATTTTTACTTCGCAAGAAATAAAGATTCCCAATGAATACAAGGAAAGAGGAGTTGAAATTAAAGTAGTGCGATTAAACGAGGAGTTTATTGAACACGATAGGCGTATTTTTTTTGATGAGCAACGCAATATTCAGATAATTGCCCCTGACAATACTATCATTATTCCTTTTGCCGAAGCGTATGAGTTGCCAGAATACATAAGACAAATTTTAAGATCAGAAGAAAGCAAGCCTTTTTCAAAAGCCGACACCCGTCGGCTTTTGCTAATTGTACTAACAAGTCTAATTGGCTTTGGCCTGCTCTCATGGCTTATCATCCGCATCCGCACCAAACAAATAGCCAGGCGCGAGGCGGTCAAGCGGAGGCTTTCGGAGATGGAGGTGCGCGCCATCCGTTCGCAGATGAACCCACATTTTATTTTTAATTCGCTTAACTCTATCCAAAATCTGGTAAACAGCAACAAGATAGAGGGCGCCAACATTTACCTGTCGGAGTTTGCCGAGATGATGCGGCTGGTGCTTAATAACTCCGAAAAGCAGTTGGTGCCCCTTGAGGAGGAGTTGCAACTGATAACATCGTATCTGGATCTGGAGCAATTGCGAACGCCATTCGAGTACGAAATCCATATCGATGAATCCATAAGCCCTGCGGAAGAGGAAATCCCGGCCATGCTGCTTCAGCCCTTTGTGGAGAATGCGGTGGTTCATGGTATGGCGCCTCAAAAAGGCGGTTTTATAGAGGTGGCACTTAAAAAAGATGCCTCAAAGATAGTTTGCGAAATTACCGACGACGGGATGGGCATCTCCATGCGCAGGGCGCAGCGCAACGGAAACGGCAAAGCCATAAAAATGGTTAGGGAACGAATTAAAATAGTAAATTCGCAAAGCGCCGAACCGCTTACCTTGCATATTGCCGACCGCAAAGAAACGGGAGGGAAAGGCACGTTGGTAAAAATTGAAATACCGGTGTAAATGAAACCGCATAGCCTGCCCCGACTTAGCGGGGGCCAGGGCATATAATTGGGCATATAGGAGTGTCGTTGTAATTTGTACTGGCTATAAGGGTTTTGCTAAATTTAAACATGTGAAAAGAATAAAAACCATCCTAATCGACGACGAGCAGGGCAATTGCGAAAACCTGGAAAAGCTGTTGGCAAAATATTGTCCGCAAGTAGAGGTTCTGGCGAGTGTAAACAACATAGCCCCGGCCGTTGAGATGATAATGAGCCACAAACCCGACCTGATTTTTTTGGACATCGAATTAACGGAAGGTACAGGTTTCGATTTGTTGGAAATGCTGCCATCCAAAGATTTTGAAGTGATTTTTGTGACGGCATTCGACAGATATGCGCTCAAAGCCATTAAGTTTTGTGCGCTCGACTACATCCTGAAACCCGTAAATATAAGCGAACTGGTAAAAGCTGTTGTACGCTTTAAGGAGCGGCAAGCTGAAAAAACGGAGAACCGGAGGATGCACCTGCTGTTGGAAAATCTATCCGCGCCCAGCAAAAAGATGGTATTGCCGCTGGCCGATAAAATGGAGTTTGTGGACATAAGCCAAATTTCCAGGTGTATGGGCGAAGGAAACTATACCCATGTGCACTTAAAGTCGGGCGAAAAGTATTTGGTATGCAAAGCCTTAAAAGAATTCGACGAACTCCTTAGCGAGCATAACTTTTTGCGCGTGCACCAATCGCACCTTGTCAGCATCGACGAAATAAAGGCCTACGTAAAAACCGATGGCGGCTACCTAAAAATGAAAGACGGCACTTCGGTAAGCATTTCCCGCCAACGCCGCGAAATGGTGATGGGGCGATTGAAGGGAGTTTAAAGTTTAAAGGACAAAAGTTTATTCCTGTTTGCTCACAAGCAGGCGTCATGCGTCGGATAAGGGGTTAAGGTTTATTTCTGCCTACCCTAAAAATCAAAGAGCTATGTACAGCGGTTTTAAATTTGAACCAATAAAAAGTGCCTGTTACACCGACTCTCCGCCTTAAAAAAGGCGGGGTGGTTCTATGAGGTACGAAATAGAAGCCGGGGTGGTTATAAGAACTTGCCTCTCAAAACACGCTATTGTAAAACAAACCTAATTTAATTCCCATCCCCCGTTGGTGGCAAACAAGCCACGTTATACATTTGATAAACTTACACAAGCCTAACCAATGCGGTTTAGATAGGGAAGTTGGATGGCAGCCAATTGCCATTAGCTAAAAACTATCTGCTATCGGATAAGCGCAATGTGCCAATGCCGTACAACTACCCGTCATCCGCCAACCTATTCTTATTCGGTATCAGTTGGTCAAAGGCCAGGCCGCTGCTGCCTTCGCCGCGTCCGTTTTCTTTTTTGATACCCACCCAGTTATACACTTCGCCGTTGTGCCAGCGGGTGCGCTGAAAATTCTTTTTAATACGGGTTCCGGAGCGGCCTACTTCGTTCTCATTCAAACGGTAGGTTTCTTTGGGGCTTTTCTCCAGCCCATGGCGCAACAGCGAAGTCTTGGGCTCCACCTTTTTGGGTACCCTGTCGTCGTTTTCGAGTATGCGCGGCATGGCTGCCCTTTGCAGTTGTATCTGCCGTTTCTGTCCATCTATATGCACCGGCATAAAGGGTATCCAGTTTTCGGGCACGCTGTTGACTACCCGGAATCTGATTTTGGCCAGGTTGTCGGTCAAAGTATCCGGCGGGACAACATCGCCTATCAATTGCTGCAACTTGGCTTTCAGTTCGTAACCCACTTCCTTGCCCCTATGGCCTTTCCCGGTGGGCAAAGGCACAACGGACTCTACGCCCCAAACCATATTGGCAATCTCATCCCTGAGCAAGAATATCTCTTCCAAGGGTTTGCCTTCCTGCACCTTGCGGGAGGTAGGGAGCACCACGGCACCCAGGTCGGCCGGTACGTGGTCCGTTCCTTTTACATTCAGGTTAAACATGTTCCAACGCTGCCAGTTTTCGTCGTCGCCCCTTCCGGCGGCCTCCACCCATATTTTTTCGTTAAACACGTTGGTCACCGTTAGGCCTCTAATTTTGGCCAGACTGCCTACGGGCAAGGTAAAAGGGACGATAAACCAATCGTTGCTGTAGGTCAAAAAGAAATCGAGCAAGAGCAATTTGTTCAGGTCGGTGGTGTCGGGGTTCACGAACCCCAGGTTGGTTTTCCAGTTTTCAAAAGTCCACCAACGGGGATGTGGCATGCCCCCAAAAGTAACCGAGGTAGGCACAAAAGCATGGGTTATTTTGTCCTCTACGTCCTGGGGAGGGGTGCCAGTTTCTAGTTCGTCATCCCCCTGGTCGATATCCAGGTTGTACCAATCCAGATGGCCGTGATAATATTCTTCGGCCGTCAGTACTTTTTCTTTTCCTTTTTGTGGGGCCGAAACAGCAAACTGGTGCTCGAGATAATTGGGTTTCCACGATTCGTTTTTCCTGACTTCGTTGGGCTGGTAATACAGTTTTTCGTACCAGGCAATAAATTTTGCCCCGAGCCCGTCCAGCACATCTTTTTTTGTTTGTGTATTGGCCAGTGTAATACCGTCAGAAGCTTTATGGGCAGGTGTGGCATTTTCCTTCAGATAGACATACAACCGGTAGCCGTCCATTCTTCGCCCCGTTACCGCTGCAAATTGCTGCCACACTTTACGATGGGCGCATATCGTGGCATCAGCTTCCGCGTCGGGGTCGGGTTGCACGTTGTTACGTATGCCATATTTGTCGATATAAGCTTGTCGGTATGCAGGGTCTATGGCCGTTGCCCATTTGAGCCATTGCCGCCCCATCAGCAAGCGGATGTCCAGCGAAATCTCTGTGTTGCCCTGTTTAAAAGCAATGGCTTGGTGTTCCACCTTTACTTCCAGCGGAATTTCCTGTTCCAAGGCTTCGGCATCGGCACTGCCCCCTTTGTATTTGGTAAGGCGCGTGGTTTCCATGTGGGCTTTGGCCAACACGGGCGATCCGGCATCGTCGCCAATAAACTCGCCCATCTGCCATTGCTTCGACAGCATCCATAAGGCATCACGCACCTGCGCCTTTACAGCCCGCTCGAAATTCTCGCTGCGGGGCCTTCCTTCCAATCGGTTCCAGAGGGTAACCGTTGGGTAATATGCTTGTACACGGTTTAATAAAGCCATGATGTCGTGTTTTATTGATTAATAGTAATTGCCGTTGCTAAATAGTTTAAAGCCATGGTTACCGGACGCGATGTAACCGACGCCACTGTGGCCGGCAGGAACTTGGCATATCCTGTTTCATCGATATGGTCGGGTTCAACAGCCCGGATCTGAGCCATCTCCAGGGTGTCGTGCAGGGTATTCACGATGTCATTCCACTTCCAATGTCCTGTAAACTCCGAAGGGGTCATCAAAAGCATGGTTTGCGGTGGTTCGCAATTGGGCCGATCGTAGTGGAAGGTCATGCCCGTGGTTTCCTTTTTGGCCGGTATCACCTCGGTCCATTCGTCCACCAATAGGCCGCACTGCGCTTGGGTCGGGTTAAAACCGGGGTTATAGGCGGTGTAAATCAATTTGTCGCTTTCTATCACGTAACTTTCGGGATAGGATACGGCCAGCCAGGTATCGTTTTCCTGGTAAGGCAATTGGATGGGCAGCAGGTCCAGGGTAGGTGATCCGGGCTTGAAGGCCTCGAACAACTGCACCGTATTTTCCCAGGAGCCCAGCTTTTCGCGTACACGGGCAATGCCGTACAACCAATTGTCAACAGGGAAGTCCTCGCCCTTGTCGTTCGTTTGATAGTGTAACAATTGCGCCTGATCGTTGATGCAGTTTTGCAGTTCGCCCGCCTGTTCATCATTGAAGGTAAATTCCGGCAATACCTGAAAGTCTTCGCTGAACAGTAACTTGGCCGCCTGGGTCAATAGCTTCACTTTAGCTTTAGCATCGGCGGAGATATTGGCATCTGTTATCAATTGATTCACATCGTCGATATTTTTTGTGAGCTGATCGTATAGCTTCTCGGCTTGCTTTTGAATATCCTCGGCCAGTACCACAATTTGTTTTATGTCGTCTCCGGTGTTGGGCGCCTGAACGTCAAAATCGCCCAAGCCCAAAAGCAAGGTGTCCGTTGCTGCAAAAAGGGTGTTCAGTGCTACATGGTCAGCAGCCAAATAATTTACTATTTCGGTATGTTTGGCATCAAATAGTGCTTTCTTCGCCACCACAATGGCAGTCAATCCTACCACATCCGTAAAGGTAACATCAATGGTGGTGCTGATAGCCGCTTCGGCCAGCTGCAAAATATTAATGCGAGCCTCGTCCGAAGTGGCAGCCGGCAATTGTACGTCCATCAAATCCGTATAATGAATTACTTTTTCGTCCCAGGTGTCTTTGTATTCCAGTATTTTCTTGTACAGGCCTGAATAGATAGCCGCTTTGCGGTCTGCCACGTAACCCGATCCGGATTGAGGCTTGCCGAACAGACTGATGTCGCCCGTAGTGTTTACAAAAGAAGTGGATACGCTGTCTATCCCGGCCAGGATGGCGCTGCTATTGGCCAATCCCACTTCCATATCTTCATCGTCAACCAAGGCCGAAAGTTCATCCAGAACGCTGGTTTTCAGGCTGTCCTTAGCTGCAACCAAAGGTGCAACTGCATCACTAACCCTTGCCGGATCGATGACCGAAGTGCTGACCTGATCCTTTTTCGCTTCGTTTTGTAAGGTAATGTCGGCCGCATTCAAGGGGCGCGCCGAAACCACCAACTGGCGCAAATCGCCAATCATGGCGGACACCTCAAAAAAGGAGAAAGCACCCGCTGCGGTGGAGGGCTTGGTGTAGTTGATCTCCACCAGGGCATCCAATCGGGTTGGGGCCGATGCGCCGTCGTACAACCACTTTAGGATATAATCATCCAGGGCCGATAAGCTTTTGTCGCTGTCTATGCCTTCGAGATAAAGCAAATCAATGGGCATCAAGCCCATATCCTGTAACGAAGCATATTGCGAAACAGGGGTGTTGGCGGGACCTTCGTCGTAATTGGGTACGGTATAAACTACCTCACAGGTAATTAGGTTGCGATCGGGAAATATCGTGTTCAGCCAGGCATTTATCCTGGGGGCGGTAATCCCTCTTGGCGTTACGGTGCCTGCGGGACCGCTTAAAGGTGGAAGGTGTATCCCGAAACGGTTGGTCAGGCTTACCCCGCTGCCATTGGATTGGATAACATGGGGCAGTTGCGGATAATGGCCCTTGCTGTAGGCATCCAAGGCTCCGGCGGCACGGTCGTAATTGCCCTGCACCACCTGATGTACGCTTTCCGATATGGCCAGGTCGGCCACGGCATCGCGGATGTTCATAATGCGCTGCACCTCTTTATTGATGGCATTGGCTTGGTTTGGGGTGGCCTGCATCAATTTGTCGGCACCCGTACCCGTTGCAAAACCAAAGGGATAGGTGGCTTTTCCTGAAGTTCGGATATGTTCCAACAGCTCCAATCCGTCAACCACATTGTTGGCTTCAATCTTTGTGATGGCCTTGTCCTCTTCAAACTCCGCTTCTTCTTCCTGATAGCGTTTTTGGATTTTTGGGTCGGACGATGTTTTACCCACCTTGATAGCTGTTATCTTTAACTTATTGGAGCTCAGGGAAAATACCTTTCGCAATTCATAAATAAAGATATCCATCTCCTCTACGTTATTGTCGTGCAGGCCTCTTTCGAGATGGTAGCCCAACAGGGCGCCGAGCGATTGCCCCTGTTGCATGCCCTCGATGATGTTCAAGGCAAGACGCACCCTTTCCGACGAGAGGTTAACCTTATAGGTCTCTGCATTGGCAGGCGTTGCCGCCGAGATATAGGCATTGCGCAACACAGCAGCCGTTAAACCATGGTTGATGGACGGGGCGTGGACATAGCCGGCGTTTTTGCTGTCGGTCATGATGTCGTTTCTTCTTTCCGGGTCGAATATATCTACGAGGTCCTCGTCTATGGTTTTTGGTTCCAGTTGCTTGTTTTCCGGCCTCAGGTTCTCGACCAGGCCATAGGCACCCAGATAGATACCATCCGATGGGTCCGACTCATTGCTTTCGCCGCCAAAGCGCATGTATTCCAGTTGCAGATGTAAAAATCCCATCAGCCAGGAGTCCAGGCGGTAGTAGCAACAGTCCAGGTGTTCGGCAAAGCAGCGTTCCAGGCGGGCAGTGGGAACATCTTTCAAGTGTTCCAATGCGGCCATAACTTCTTGCAGATAACGTACGGAAGGATCGCTCGTGGCCGTTTTTATCAGCTCGGAAATATGATCGGCAATCATCAGCCCATTGTCGTTTACGCGGGGTTCTTTTCGGTAAATAATATCCCACTTGCTTTCGAGTAGTCGGGTATTTTCTTGTATGCCGATAAAGTCCGCGTCCAAGCGCATCATGGCCGCCTCCTGCTGGGTAACCAATTGTGCGTTCTGGTAAAGTCGCAGACCTGTGTTACCGAACTCCAGGTTGATGGCATGGCGCAGCATGTCGTAAAGCAGGGCAATGGGTTTCTTATTGTCCTTAAAGCCTTTTTGGTCTTTGATGTCGCGATGGTTGTTTTGGGCTTTGTCAATCAACCAATAGATGTAGTTTTTATCGTCTTCGGTGTAGGGACGTATCGGTTTTTTCTCCGAGAAGGGTGTGTCGTCTACCACAAATTTGTCCAGGTCGTGGGCATCGCCTAAAAATGATTTTTCAAGGATGGGTATCCTTGGATTGTTTTTATAATCATGGTTGTAACCCAGGTGCTGCAGTTGAAGTAGGCCAAATGTCCTGTATATCCCCTCTATCTTTTGAATGTCGAGTTCTACGCCGTGCATCAGCATGGCATTAAAGTTGGCGTACAGGTTATCGGCCACGCGTCGGTCGTACTCTACCGATGTGGCATGTAAACCAAGTGCTTGCAGTAATATTTGGTGTGCATCGCCTTTTTTGCCCACATGGGCCACTTTGCCCAAATGTTTTTCCCAATCTTTTTTTACAATCTCCAATACCTTATAAATCTTCAGTAGGCTGGGGTAGTCATCGGAGTAGGCGCGGCCAATCACCTCTCGCTGCTCCATAAACTTATAATTCCTAAAAGTAGTTGCCGGCAAAATGCCGTAGGGCTGGTCGTCGATACGTATAGAGGGCACCCTGCCCCTTCCGCTCACGTAATTGATCAGGAACCAGCGCAGACGGTCTATCTCCCAATCGGAAGCTACCGGGGTAAGCATGCTTTCCATATAATAGCCGATGGTGGCGTTCCACAATGCGGTATGCATGGCTGCGGCCTCGCACTGGTCGGTATGGTAATAATTTTCGGCTAAATTTAATCCTGAATTATAAACATCGATGCCCAGCATATTGGCCAGCCATCGGCCATCGCGCCGGGTGGAGCGCTCGTAGGGATCATCGGGTTTGCCTTGTTCAAAATAACGGTCAAAAGCCTCGTCGGGATCTTCCTCTACGGAATAGCCCGAGCCTTCTTCCTCGGTATTGTTGGTCGGCGTGCCCTGCGGGATGATCGAAAAAGTGTTGTCGCCGAACTGGTGGTTTTTAAACAGTTCCTCTACCAATTGCTGCCCCTCGTCGCTGTCGGCACGCATCTTGATGCCTATCACAAACAGCCGGCTGAACCCTCGTTTAAACTGTGTTGGGGTAAGGTTCACCTTGAAACCCAGACCCATATTTACGGCTTCGTTAAAATTGAAGAGCCATTTTGTTTCGGCCTGTTCCGATAGGTATTCGATATATTTCACTGCTTTTTCATCGTCATTGAGTTCGTCAAAAGATTCGCCATGCACCCCTCTCAGTACTTCCTCGATATCGTCGCGCGTGTCGGGCCCCACGATGATGGGGTCGGGTATCAGGTTTCCCAATTGGTTGATCTCCGCATCCAGGTCGTTGTTTTGATAGCCCAGTAGCACAAACCTTTCGGGAAAGGTGCGCACCTCGGCGGCCTGGGTCCAGGCGTTCAGCTTGGAGTCGGTGTTCTGCGGCGCATTAAAAACCACGAACGAAACCACCACAAGGGGCTTCTCAACCGTAGCTTCCCGCTTGATGTTTGAGGGTGTGTATTTGCCAAGTATCTTTGAGGCTACCTCGTCGCTTGTGCCTGTCTCGGCCATAAAGTTGTCAAAAGCCTTTTGGATAGTTTCGTCATTCCCCTTAGCCAGATAATAGGTTCCCCAATATTTTTGCAGCGCCTTCTGTTCTGCCTCCGAAGGCAGGTCGTAGGTGGGTATCACCAGGATTACATCCGATTCGTTTTGGCGCGTGGGCAGCATATCTTCGTCCTCCGGCTTGTAGGCATTGCTAACCCAGTAAGCCCTCCCGGCATTGAAGTGGCCCATCAGTTTACGCCAGGCTCCACGGTGCTTGTCTTTTACAAACTCATTGATTGGCTCGGTGGCAGGGATTCCGGCTTCCCAGATACTGGCCCAGTACTCTTTGGCTTTTTCCACCTCGCTGTCGCTAAGGGTATCGTCAAAGGTGTCGATGGAGCATTCATCGGGGAATATCCGCACCCATAGCTGGTAGGCAGTGCCATCGTTGCTTTCCAGTGTCTTAAAGCGCGTCTCTAATCGCACCGGAAACATCAATATTGGTGTGCTGTCGTTTAACAGTCCGATGTTTTTTCTAGGATCGGTAAAACCCTGGAACTCTCTTATGGCGCCCACCTTATCCGAAAGCATGGCGTTTAATTCGGCCTGTTTGCCCGCTATGTTTCGCTTTAGGTTTCGCTCTTCCGCCACTATCTTTTTATAATGGCCGCTCTCCTCGGTGTAAACACGGACA
This sequence comes from Saccharicrinis carchari, assembly GCF_900182605.1. Taxonomy (NCBI): domain Bacteria; kingdom Pseudomonadati; phylum Bacteroidota; class Bacteroidia; order Marinilabiliales; family Marinilabiliaceae; genus Saccharicrinis; species Saccharicrinis carchari. The sequence continues at coordinate 140,416 of NZ_FXTB01000001.1, read as the reverse complement.
ACATTTTTCTTTTGAATCTCTAATTTCTTGAGCTTCTCCTTATCGTGAAATATGTTTTTTTGCTCCTGTGCAACTCTTTGTTGAATTGTTCTCAAAGCTTCCTGTGCCTTATTGAAATCTGCCATAATATTAAATTTAATAGAATTGAGGTTAGGTTGACCTATTAGTGCTTAGTTTTTATCCAATGATATGTCTGTGTCAATAATCTAAAGGGTCTGAAATATAAAGCTCAAATACGAGGCTTGTGAAATCATAAAAATCAAGGAGTTTACTTTTGTAAATGACTGTTTTTATGATAAGCATAACGAAGTAGTTGACTTTATAGGCAGACTCTATTTAATCTACATCCGGCAACATCTCGGTAGCATGAACCGCCACCAAAACAGGCACCTGATAAAGTATGTACGCCAGCTCTGCCGAGCTCATGTCCTTGCTCCAGGTTATGCCTTTATCTTCGTCTTGTTGGTCTTCTTTTTCCTTGTCTTCGGGCAGTTCCAATGCCTGATCGGCTGTGATGGTGGCGGTTTGGTTGTTGATTTGGATAAACTCGCCGCTGGGCACCGGAGGTGTAATATCGTTCCAGCTCAAATCATTCCATAATTCAACCTTTCCGCTTTCCACGTTGCTCGTGTCGCCGCCTATATCCAAGCCAAAGCGTGGCTCGCCGGGTCTTTCTTTGATGACGAAGAACCAGCCCGGATCGTCCCAGGTGATGCCTTTGCTGGCGCACCGTGGATCAACGGGGATGCTCTCTTTACCGGTTCCGCCCTTGGCCTTGCAGGTAGTCAGGTCGAACCCGAAGAAATGGATGTCGGGGTTGACTTTGGCTTCGTACAGAGGCGTTTTTACGATGTCGGCCGGTGGATTGGCTTCTTGAGCCGGGGTCAATGGCCACAGATCGCGTTCTTGTTTGGGGTCGATGCTGTCTTTATCGGCGGCATTGGTCACGGGGTCACCGTCAGCGTTTCTCCAAACCGCTTTATGGGCATAGATAACGGCATTGGGATATTTCTTGAGCAGCTCGCCGCGGATCACCAGTACCACTTCTTCCTCGTTGTCGCCGGGTTCTTCGCGGTGGTCGTGATCGCCCAGATCGCTGTATTTACTCCATAGGTGCAGGGGTGGGATATCCCTCAATTTTTCTTTCAGGGCTTCGGCATCCATGTTGTCCCTGTCCAAAAAACCGATGGCTTCCCAGAACTGCCTGAAATAGCTGCCCCGCTGATCGGTGGGGTATTCGCGCCAAAGGAGTTCACGTGCAAACTCATGGTTCAATCCCACCATGTAAGATTCAATAAAAGGTTGATTGGTTTCCAACAGGGATATGCTGTTTTGGGATATAAAATTGATGTTGGGCAAAAACAGTTCCGATGAATAACCCACCAGGGGCTTGTACATGGGTAAATCAATTTCGGGATAGGCCATCGCCTCCACAAAAGTTTCTTTTAATTGGGCTTTTATCCTGTCAGGGATCAAAATGCTGCCCCAAATCCAATTGGGGATCGTTACCTGGGGAGTCAGGCGTGCATATACCGTAGCGTTTACTTCTGTAATATTCAAGGCCGGCTTTACGGTAGGAATACTTTCTCTGATGGATTCCTGAATAATCTCATACGAATCTTTTATGGCTATTTTAAAAGACTCGGCTTCCTTGCTGTCCCTGATGCCCACGCGTGTTGATGAGTAGCTTCCGTCTATAGATATCTTGAAATCCGGTCGCTTGGGCCAGTCGTCAACGCTTTCGGGTGTTTTGTTTTCGGGCGCAACCACTTCGGCCCCATCCATGCTGCGATCCCATTTGTTGAGCAGTCGGAACAGATAGAACATGGCTCCTATGATGGCTACAATGGTAGCGTAATAGGGAACATTGGTGCCCAGGATAAAATAGAATATGATGATGAGCAAAAGTGCGATGGCGAAAGGCACCCACTTGAGCCATTCATATTTTTTAATCAAATCCTCAAGAAAACCGGGTATATTGGTGGGCTTGACTTCCTCGGCCAATTTCTCGTGCTCGTTGAGCGACGGTGGTGCGATGCGCGGTGGGGCTGCACTTACCTCTTTATTGTTGATGCGAGTAACAATGTTGTTGGGGGTTATTTTATCGTCGAATGTAAATCGTTTCATCAGTATCCCGCGCGGGCGCATGAATTTACGAAACGAAGTGGACAAAGCTACCTGAGGGACATTGCTTTGTTTAACCTCGTAAAAGGCGGTGGCTTTTTTTATGGTGGTCTGCTCGCCCTCTTGGTAGGTCACGTCTTTTAAAATCCTTTTGTGCATAGGTGCCGAAACGCTCAGCCATTTGTCGGGCGAAGAAGCTTGTACGCTGCCTAAATGGGTATCGTACCACACATGGCTCACCTCTTTGGCATACTGCGCATATCTGATTCTTTTGTTCGAGGCCAGAATGTCGCCTACTTGCTCCCATGCCGCTTGCATGTAGTCTTCCTGGTTTTCCTGTACCACCTTGGTGCCGAAACCGGCTGCCGAGCGCCACCGGGGATCCAAGTTGAGCTCGTGAACCCAGTTGTCGTTGGGCGACAGGTTGGCGCCATCGCGGGCTTTTAACAAGCGTTTGGTCAGCGCGTGCCAACGAGCATACAGAGGGGCCGTGATCAGCGGATCGGGGTTTTGGTCGTACCCAAATTCGTTTTCCTTGTCGGTGGCCACCTGCTCTTCCGTGATGTTGGCATTGCTGTTGGCATCCAGTGCACTTTCTTCCTCGTAAGCATCGGTCAGGTTGATAAACGATGCCAAATCGGATTGGAAGGGATGCGGATAGGCTTGTGTACCGTTCAGGGTAGCCCAGTTGCGGTATTTGATCACGTCTTTGTAATCGTCGGAATCCTTGTCGTAAAAAATATCCGGAATTCTTAGGGCACCGCCCAGTTTTAATATGCCGCCCAATTTTTGCTCCTCGGTGGCATCGGGTGCATCGATAATACCTTTGATGTTGGCACCGGGTTTTTGTACGTCCATATCCCTTGTGCCCACCCGTTTGTCAACCGGCTGTGGCTTAAGCAGACGTACCAGGTATTCAAAATCGCCTTTGCTGCCCGTATTAAAGGCCCAGCGGTGATAATAGGGCAGCTCGATGGGCAGCACGGAATCGGACCAGGCCGGCGTATCGTGCGCCGCGGCAGTGGAAGGGTCTTTGCCGATACCGGCCAAACGGCCGCTCTCAAACGAAGGAACCAGAAAAGCATGGTAGTTTACATTGGGCTCTAATTTGCGCGGACAAAGAATGCGGGAAAAGCCGTTGTCGGGATTGGCCTTTAGGGTGCTCACCAGTTCGGTTTGAATTTGGGAGGCATTTGTGGATCGCACTATTTCCTTGTCTTCGGAATCCTGCCCTAACAAGTCTTTGTTAATATGTACATGGGCCCATGCCCATAGTTGAGAAGGGGGAGGGAGTTTGGCACCTGCTTTAGGCACCAGGTAAGGCAAAGGCCTGTCCTTTATGTTTTTTCCGTTGTCGAATTCGCTGTCTTTTAGTACCACCAGCATAATCCAGGGAGACAAGCGGTGACCCGATGGACTGACCGGGGAATAACGCCACGGCAGATCCTCGTCGTAAAAATCGATGTACGGCAAATAGTTGGGCTCAAAATTCGACAGGTTGGGTTCCGGATCCACCTTGATGATGGTCTTGGCATCCAGCCCTGTGATATCGCCCGGACCATAAATTTCAATGTCTTTGAGGATGGACGGACGGTTTACCGTTCCCCCCTCCACGGCATCGCCGCTCACTTTTAATTCCACCGGAATGGTTGCGCGCACGCCTGATTGTCCGCCCATTTGGTTGGCTATACCCTCTCTTACCCAAGGGATAAACGTATATGTGGCTATATTGCTCATACTACAAAGTTTATTTCGGTGTTCGGAATCACATGTATTTGACTGGCCATGGCCGGGTTATTTTGTATCTGTTCGTTCATAAATTGATTGGCCATAGCCTGACTGCTGAACGACATTGTTGGATCCACCGAGGTGTTGTCCTCGTTAAAAGCTACTGAATATTCATTGGGTGCTACCGTTATCTTTTCGTCGAAAGGCTGCATGCGTTTTTTGCTTTGCATAGATACAGCAGCTTGGGCAACTGCACTTCCTTTCAGAAAATGACCGAACAACAAATTGAACAACAGTGAAAAACCAGTTCGGAAATAGAGATAGAACGGACGACGGATGAACTTTTTAAAGTTATTGTCGATGATGTTCGTTTCGTAACGAATAACCCGCTTAGTGGCCATGCTGGTCTTCATCTGATCGCCTTCCACAGCCACTTCCAATCCACTTTCCAGCGGCTCGTATCCGGGGCTCGACAATCGTTTGGAATCATCCAGCTCTGTATATTGGCCTATGGCAAACTCTTCCTTGACCGGGGTAGCCGCTAAAGTGCTTCCGCCCTGGATTTGTGCTTTAACAAACAGCTTATTGGTGTCGGAGGGCTTTTGGTTGCCCACCTTGTTAATTTTAAAATTCAACGGCACCTTGCGCTGGCTTATCTGCAGCTTGCCTACGGGATGCAGCACCAATTGATCGCTATCGCCTGCGCCAAGCTGGCGCAGCGTAACTGATATATGGCTTGTAGAAGGCAGTTTGGCTTCCCAGTTGGTAAGGGCGTTCAACTCTTTCTCTAATAATGGGAACACCACAATGGGGTCGAGCTTGGTGTTTTCCTCGTCGCCCCAGGTTGCACTGAAGGGCACCTTGATTTTGAAGAACAGCAGGCTGATCTTGCCTTTCCCGGCGATGTGCCAGGGTGTTGGCCCTTCGAGTATGCCGCTAAAGCCTACGCTGAACAATCCTATGCCAAATACTTTTACGGATAGGCTGATGGACAATCCGAAGCTGAAGAAGAACGGATCGAACTGGAACAGGGCATCAAAAGCCAGATGACCGTCGATGTTAAAAGCACTCACCCCAAAAAACACCTCTACCTTAGCCCCGAACTGTACGGAGTTGGAGGTTACGGCAAAGTAGGCTTCGATACGTACCCTGGCATAAGAGGTGTTCAGTATGTTGACCGCCAAACGGGGCGGTGCGGGGAATGGCAAGGGTGGCGGACTGTACCTGGGGTGGAAGCCACCCACGCTGACCACGAAATTAGCCGGGCTGCCCCAATGTACGAACAGTCCCATGCCGCCTTCCAATGTGATAAATAAAACACGACTATCATATAATTCGGCATAGAACCACAGTAATTTGTTGGATGGTTCCAGGCGTCCGATAAAGTTGACCTGCAGACGCAGTACGTCGGCCTCTTCGTCGGGCAGCACCACTTTTATCACACCGAGTATGGTGATGTTGGCTTCGGGGAATTCGAGTATGAGCCCCATGGAAAGGCTTAGGAGGTTTGGTGTCCCCCAGCCGATTTTTACCATCGGACCAATCAGGAATGTATCCTGCATGGTAGGGAAAAACTTACGCAAGTCGCTGATAATACGCGGCGCGTTGGCAATAATATCCTGCGGGAACATAACGCTTTCCACCGAGCCGTTCCGGATACCATCTTTTAACGGATCCACGTTTACGATCCGGTTTACACCGATGATTCCGCCAACACCCAGTAGGGTAAATCCAAATCCGAGTTGTATGCCGCTACCAAATTCAACGGTGATAATCAATATCATCGAAAAGCCTTTGGAGCCGTCGGGCATTTTGGTGGTGATCAGACCGATGGCGCGCAGGGCGATCCATTCGGCGAATACCAGTTCCAGTGCGCCGGCATATTCTTCCCGTTCAAAATCGAAGTACAGGTAACCGCCGCCTTTCACCACACCGGCATCCAGCGAGAGACCTACACCATTGGGCGGTTTAAATTTAAGGTCGAAATCGACGGGTCCCAGGTTGTTGTTGGTCTTGTCGTCGGGAAAGCTGAGAAAGCCCAGTATGCCAATGCCTTCAACGGAGGCAGCGATGGGGCCGAGCTCGGCTTTTATATTGGCGCTTAGGCCAATGGGTATTTCAAGCTCTCCGCTGTCGGTTCCCACCCCGATACTGAATGTGAGGGCGTCAATTTCGATGGGTCCCAAATCGATATGCGAGGGGAGCTGAATTTCGAGGGTGGAGCTTCCAGTGAAGAAGAGCCCGTCGTCGGTATCGAAGCCAAAGCCCATCTCAAAATCGGAATCTATTTTAATGCCCGACAGTATCTGGGCCAGGAATCCGTCGCCCTGCGACATATCTACTTTTAGCTTCCCCCCTTTTATCTCGCCCAACACTTTAAAGGCGGCACTGGCGGAGTTGCCCAGGTCGAAGTTTAACCCGGCGGAAGCGGTAACGATAAATTTGGCCACTTCGAGCCTGGAGCCTTCGGCTTCGCCAAAGATAATAAATGGCGTGTTGTCGGCCTTGCCTGCGGTAAAGCGCAAGCCATATTCGCCGGTGCTGGCAGCCGAGGAGTCAAAATCGATATTGCCGTCGGGATGAATGATGATGGCCGCGCTGGCTTTCAGGTCACTTTTGGCCAGGGCCTCGAGTTTCCAATCACCACCATCGTTGATAGGAACTGAGGTGTCAATATTAATGTCTTCGGAAATGCCGACGTTGAGCGCCCAGGGCTGCACATCGGTCTTGGGCGATATTTCCAGCGCCAGCACGTCCAGCACCGGGGGATTTACCGTATCGTCAACAACCGCTGGCACGCCCGCCTTGCCCAATAGAGATTGCAGGTCGGTGAGTAGTTCGCTGTCGCCAAAGGTATTCTCGCCCCAGCGATATAATATTTTAAGTACATCCTTAGGCGATTTGATCAGTTTGCCTATTTGGTTGATGTCGAAGATGTATCTGGTTATCTCGGCCCTACTATGTCCACCGGAGCCTATTTTATCGAGGTTACGCTGTATGATGCCCACAAACTCCATTACTTCGGGCAATACGGGAACGCCTTCGAGGTTGCGCACCACAAGGTAGTCAAAGAGCCTTCGCGGCAACTTTTCGGCAAATTCGTTGAGCTCGGCCTGTGAAATGCCGGACACGCCCGATAGTGTTTTAATGGCATCGGCCAAATCCTTGATGGCTTTAACGGTTGTGATGATGCCCTGGAGCAAATTGCCAATCTTACTATAATCGCCGGCATCAATACCATCTATCACTTCCTGAACAAGGTCGGGGAGTTTGCGGGCGGCCGTAAAAGTTTTTTGAGCCGCATTGGCAAAGCCTGATACGCCATTTACGGCATCAGGCAATTCAAGCCCCAACTGGGCCAACAGAACAATGGCCTTGTTGTCTTTCAGGTCTTCCTTTAATGGTTCCATTACCTGAGCCAATCCCATCAAGATGGCCTCGAGCGTTCCGGTATTTTCATTGGGAGATGGCATTGTATCTAAATTTTGGAGTTAAATATATTTGGGATATTATCTATATATCCGGCCTTGAGCAATTCAAGTGCAAAATCGGATATGGAAATCCCGTTGAGCATTGTCGCAATCAGCTTTTCACCGTGCAATTGCAGGTCTTCTATCAGTTTTTCACTTCCGTTTTCGATGAGGGCATGGAGCATGGCTTTCAACAGTTCTTGACGGCTTGATCCGTTTATCTCAAGCGGTACTTTGTAGCTTTCTACTTTGGCCGTTCTGGCGATGGCGGCCACATAAGCCGGCCCTTGATTGCGTTGCCACACCAGTGTTACAGCACGGCATTCGTTTACCAGGCCCAGGACTTCCTCAAAGTGCTTATCGTACAGTTTGTACAAGAGACTTTCGTTGTTGGCGTCGCGGATTATTTGGAGTTTGTTCGTAAGGGAGCCGGGCGAAGGTTTCGCAGCTAATGTGCTGCTTGCCTTTCTGCTGCGTAACCCCGAGCCACTTGGCGTTGTTGAAAGCGTAATGGCAGAGCCGTTGGAGCTTAGCGCCGAAAGTACATTGGCGATGTTGTTGCCAAAGGTAACATCAACCGAGTTGCTCACCTCGTCGCCTCCGTAAAGTAAAGCGACAATCTGGTTGGATGCGTTTAGGATAACAGAACCGGAATCGCCTGAGTTTGAGAAGGCAAACTTGCATAAATCGTTGGTATCGTCCTTTACCTGGTAGGTCTCCGAGGGCACCGGGATAACAAGTACCTGCCCGGTTCGTATGGCAATGGTTGCCCCGTCGGGATCGGTAGCTTCTACGGCCGTGTCGCCGATATGTACCACTGTACCGGTGGTGAAACCGGAACGTGCGCCAATCTTGCGGACGGTTGTGCCCACTACTGCAGCAGCGGTCCCCGAAACAGTAAGTACCTCGCTCGTGGAGTCGTTGGTGATGTTCAACGACAGATCGGAGGTAAACTCGGTGTCGATTTTTGCAATAGCACAGTCAACTGCAGTACTGGTCAAGGGGCTGCTCGAATAAACGCCCAGTACGGTCTTTCCAATTACATTATCGCTGCCACACTCGCAACAACAACATTTGGATACTCTCCCTAACTGTGGTTGTGCTATTTTTTTTTCTGTGTTATCCACCGTATTGGCCGATACAAAGGGGTCATACATTACATGAAAGTTAGAGAGCATGACCGTGGAGCCGTCGGAATCAAGCGTGCCAAACCATCCCAGGGTACCATATCCCTGTGGATCGGGGCTAATGGGAATACCTGCATGTAATGGCCTGTATTTTTTAACTACCTCGCGCTCGCTGCCGCAAACACCCGGACGGTTGGTCACCTTGTAGGGGGTGAGCACATCGGTAATTACATCCTCAATTTTTTGGGGGATAAGCTCATCGGTTTTGAGCGATTTCAGGCTTTTCTTTTCTGCTACAAACACCCTAAAAGCTATGTCATCCGTGAACTGATTGTTGGTTTCTTTGATACCGATACCAACAGCCAAAACGTGTGGGTTTTTTAGCAATTGCTGCTTTGCATTTTCCAGCTTTTTAAGCAGCTTGTCTTGATTTTCTGAAAGCTTATTCAAATCCATTTCAATGCGGTATTACTTTGGGTTATAGCTTAACTTATCAGGCAATACTTGTAATTTTATCTGCACTACTTTGATAACATCATCGGGGGACTTAACATATACATCAAAAACTTTAATCGGTGGTTTGGTACGTATCATTCCGGGTACAATTTCGACCGATGAAACACAATTGAACTCTTCGAGCCAGTTTTTAATGCTTTCAAAATTTTCCATCTGGTTATCCTTAATATCGATGGTATCGAACTTTTTGTCAAGGATAATTTTTAGCGCGGCTTTGTCGTTTTTTAGTATCGCAGCACAAAACTGTTTTTCCATTGCACATTGCGTTGAAGTTTGCAGAGTCAGTACCAACAAGGTGGTGGATATAAAAAACAAAAATTTCATTGCCTAAGCGCCAAAGCGGTTCGTGAAATGAATCATGTTAAATGTGTACTCTGTAATATTTGTAGCGTGGCTTAAACACATGTTTAAGCAGGGTCGTTGACTAAAAATCGCGGATAATTAATATGTAGTGTATTTAGGTAAGTGTAATTATTAGCATATAATTTATAACAATTATAGAAGTGGCAATAAATTTTTAGTGTTAATGTTTGTTAAATCCACAAAAAAAACACCTGAGCTTTTTGTGCTAAGTAATGTTTAAAGGTTATAGTAAGCCTATAATAAATTTCGTATTTTTATGTCGAAAGGTGATTAGGCTCTAAAGTAGAATATAAAATATGATTAAATACAGAAAGTATATTGCTGGGATTGGGATACTTTCCATCCTATTGGTTGGATATTTTATTACCGACCGTATTTTATTCGATGGAATTAAACCGAGAGGCATCCTTAATAAGGGTTTTCAGGCGAATTATTTTGCAGAAGATAGTGCAGAAAGAACAGTATGCATTGTTTTAGTAGGTGGTGGTGCCTGGGGGGATTATTGGGGACAACTTTTTGCACAATCAGGTTATGTGGGTCTTTCGTTGCCTTATACAGGAAGGGAGGGCTTACCCAGATTGCCCGAAGAGATCGATCTGGAATATTTTGAAAATGCTATTAAGTGGTTAAAATTGCAAGCGGAAGTTAAGCCTGATAAAATAGTTGTAATGGGAGCTTCCCGAAACGCAGAATTAGCCTTGGTAATTGCATCCACCTACCCTGAGCTGGTGAGTGGCGTTATCGCTTATGCGCCTAGTTCGGTTGCCTGGTCAAATACCGTACTACCCTATAGCTCAGATGAAATAAAATCAAGTTGGAGACATAGTGGTAGCGATATCCCGTATGTGCCCATGAACAAAATATCCGGTAACCCATCAAATAGAATCGAACTAATTGATTATTGGAAAAGTGGTTTGGCTAAAACTGATGATGTAAGCAGAGCTGCAATTAGGGTGGAAAATATTAATGGACCGATATTACTTTTGTCGGGGAAAGATGATATGGTTTGGCCTTCGGCATTAATGGCAGATAGCATAGAAAAAAGGATAAAAGATAGTAACTACCCATTCACTTTTGAGAATATACAATATGAAAATGCCGGACACCTGATTTCAAGCAACCCGGATGTAGCGTCAACTGTTAGAACAGGTAAAATCAACATCGCGGGTAAAAACTATGAATTTGAATATGGAGGAACAATTGAAGGGGACCAGAAAGCAAGGCTGAATGCGAAAAAAAAAGTATTGGATTATATAAGGAAATTATAAACCACAAAAAGTACTGTTAAACAATAGGCAAAATAATAGCCGTGCAGATTTAATTTTTCTGCCCTTTTCCATTTTTATAGGCCCGGGGAGGCTCTACCACGATTCTCCCGCCGCAATTATAGCAGATATACACCTCACAGCCCGTGCAAGCAAAGCAATTGCTACAATTTCGTTTCAGATCCTTTTTTGAGAAAGTATTTTTGCATTTAGGGCAAGTTACGGTTACTGAATCCATGAGCGGTGCATATTGGTTTGTTACAAAAGTATATTTTTTAAATAATGCTTTTTTGCACAGACATAAATTGTTTTGTTATATTTCTGAAAAATACGGATGATGAAAATTATAACCTTAGTAATGATGATAGTGCTGCCGATTATTGGCAATGCACAAATTGAAGCAACCACAGAAGATGGTAAAGCGGTGTTGCTCTATAAGAACGGTACCTGGGAATATGTAAAAGAAAAACATGTGCAGATGGCAGAAGTGGTGGATGTTGAAATTGAAGAGGGGTTGACAAGCGAATCGCCATTGGAAGAACTGTATTACGCCGAAAGCAAGCGCCTGGTAAAATATTTTGGCCCCATAAAAGGAAAAATAAAGGGACGAGCTAAATGTATGATAGTGGATGGGCAGCCCAAGCTGTTCTTTCAATGGGAAGTAGGCCTGTTGGACAGCTACCGCTATTTTGGTCATATGAAAGCAGGTAGGAAAGTGACCTTGAAGTCGAAAAACGGTACGCTTATCGAATTGGCCTTAACAGAGGACATTGATATGGAGTTCGTGAAAAAATACAACTTCTCCGTTCTTAAAGGGGCCAGCCAATTAAGCGATGTGCAATTTTCGTTATTGATGAACTCTGCCATTTCGGAAATTGAAGTAGATTGGAAGAAAGAACCGGAAGCCTACCCCGTAAACGATCCTTATTATTTCTCAAAAACATTTATGGAAATATTGAATTAGCAACTCAGCAGCCCACCTGCTAACTTGGTTTAAACCACCAATCTTACATATTAAACGAGTATTTCAACTTCGATGAAGAGAAAGTGCTACGTAATCTATTTTTTTTGGATAATTAGCGACCTTCTTTTATACAGTAGTAGCTTAAGTAGGTTTGTTATTTTTGATGCATCTATTTAATGCTGACCGCGTTTTCATACATACCAAAATGATTAACAAAATGATTAGTGCGCTAATTAGTTGAGGCAGCGCATTGTTTACATAACATAAGAAAAGATTTCTCTACGTCTCCCTTTTAATTAATTAGTAGAATTGCACCTTCGTATATCTAATTGAGCAGCAACTCTATGGCATTGAAAAATAAAACACAATCTGCAGATCGATATTGCCTACCCTAACCTTTTTTTTCAGCAATTTAAAAGCAAAAAAAAACATAAATATTCGATTAATTGACTATATTACCTATCTCTAAGAAAAAACTCCAACTCAAATTTAACTTTAAAAAAATCTACGATGCCTAACATTACTACCAATACCCTTAGTAAACCAATGGCCTACACCATAATAATGCTTGGGATACTGGCCTTGGCTTTTTCAGCTATAATGGTTAAAGAAGCCAATTTTGAGCCGGTCACCAATGCATTCCTACGTTGTTTAATAGGCTTTGTTGTTCTTATCCCTTTTGCTTATCGTGAGATGAAAAAACACGGCCCCCTTAACAAGGTCGGTTTAGCGTTGGCAATAGGGGCCGGTATTTTTCTTGGGATTGATATGACGGCCTGGAATTATGCTATTTTTTATGTGGGCGCCGGTATATCATCCGTATTACTGAACCTGCAAATTATTGTATTGCCGGTACTGGCCATGATATTTGATAAGTTCAGGCCTCAAAGAAGCTTTTGGGTACTCGTCCCCATCATGATTTTCGGTATCATTTTAACTGGTGGGATTTTTGACGGCGATCCTATAGAAGGACCTGCAACTATATATGGTCGTCCTATTGCGGTTGTCGGTACTTTATTGGGTGTTCTCTCCGGGATCTGTTATGGCGTGTATCTATACATGAGTAGAGAGTCGGGCACCTTTAATCCTCGTCGCTATGTTCAACCTTTAATGTGGGTTTTTTTGGCACAGCTTATCCCTCAAGGATTTACCATGTTATTTATTTCTCCGGAAGGATGGAATGTAACTCAGGGTGTTTTGATTGATGGGAAATTACCCATGAACCCGGAGGTGTTATCCGGCGACATGATTACGGCAGCTAACTGGTGGTGGATGATTGTTTTGGCCGTTGTTGGTCATGCCATGGCCTGGGTGTTTGTCCAGATAGGTTCTGTAAATTTACGCCCTACAATTGTTGCAGGCTTATTGCTTTTAAGTCCGATAACCACCGTTCTTGTAGCACCATATACCAGTGGCGAATCCATATCTTTGCTACAAGCTATAGGAATTGTAATTGTTTTGGCTGCTGTAGCTTATCAAAATGACCTACATACCGTGTTTTGGAATTTATTCCGTGGTGCTAAAAAATAATGAGTTATATAAATAAAAATTGAGGTTGGTTAACCCCTTTAATAAGTCTATCAAATTGGTAAAATCTTGATTTTGAACAAATGCACACACACTTTGAGAATAAGCCATAAAATAGTTATATTGTCCATTACAAAAAATAACAATTCAGTGTTTTATTGAAATAAATATAAATGGTATGAAATTAACAGAAAGGGAAAAAGACAAGTTGCTTATTGTCGTTGCGGCCGAAGTAGCCCGCCGTAGAAAAAAAAGAGGTGTAAAGTTAAATTATATCGAATCGGTGGCACTTATCACGGATGAAATACTGGAAGGTGCGCGGGATGGTAAAACCGTGGCTGAACTCATGCAATATGGTACACAGATTTTAACGCGTGACGATGTGATGGAAGGTATCCCCGAAATGATAGCAGACATACAGGTAGAACCTACTTTCCCGGATGGTACAAAATTAGTAACTGTACATAATCCGATTAATTAAATATAGGTCAACGAATAAAGACAAACGAATATGATACCAGGTGAGTATATTTTAAAAGAAGAAGACATTATTTGTAATGCAGATTCGGACCCCATCAGGCTAACGGTGACTAATGCTGGTGATCGTCCAATTCAAGTGGGCTCTCATTATCATTTTTACGAAGTAAATAATGCCCTTGAGTTTGACCGCGAAAAAACATACGGCAAACGATTGGATCTTCCCGCTGGATCGTCGGTACGCTTTGAGCCCGGCGATAAAAAAGAAATCGCTTTGATCGATTATAAGGGTAGACGGGAAGTATATGGCTTCCAGAATAAAGTGGATGGGCCATTAAAATCTTTATAAAAAACAAAACATTATGAGTTATAAAATGTCAAGGGAGCAATACTCCCAAATGTTCGGTCCAACCACAGGGGACTCCGTCCGACTGGCCGATACCAATTTGTTTTTAAAAGTTGAGAAAGACCATACTACGTACGGTGAAGAAGTTTCCTTTGGGGGCGGAAAAGTAATCCGCGACGGAATGGGGCAAAATTCCCAAATAAGCCAGGAGGGTAACCCGAATGTGCCGGATACCCTAATTACAAATGCTTTAATTGTTGATTATACCGGGATTTACAAAGCAGACATCGCCATTCGCGATGGTAAAATTTCCGGAATAGGGAAAGCAGGTAATTCCAATATCCAAGATGGTGTAACTATCGAAATAGGTGCAGGTACCGATGTTATATCGGGTGAGGGTAAAATTCTTACCGCCGGTGCCGTTGATACACACATTCACTTCATTAACCCTGATCAAGCCAATGTTGCCCTCGACAACGGCATTACAACCTTAATAGGAGGCGGAGCCGGGCCAAGTGATGGCTCCAAAGCTACAACCGCCACACCGGGCAAATGGCACATCAAAACGATGCTAAAAGCTTTTGAGGAAATACCCGTTAATATTGGCATAACCGGAAAAGGCCAGGCAACTACAATGGCTCCCTTGGAAGAACAAATTCGTGCCGGGGCCATTGGTCTTAAAGTGCACGAAGATTGGGGGTCGACACCCTCTGCCATTGATTACGCTTTACGCTGTGCCGATAAGTTTGATGTACAAGTGGCCTTACATGCCGACACTTTAAACGAAAGTGGTTTTTTTGAAGATACGATGAAGGCCATTGGCGACCGTGTAATACACATGTATCATTCTGAGGGTGCCGGTGGTGGCCATGCACCCGATATTATTAAGGCGGCTGGTTTTAATAATATCCTACCCTCCTCCACCAACCCAACCTTGCCCTATACAGTAAATACCGTTGATGAGCATTTAGACATGGTAATGGTGGCTCACAACCTAAACCCATCTATTCCCGAAGACTTGGCCTTTGCCGATTCCAGAATTCGCGCAGAGTCAATTGCCGCAGAAGATGTATTACAAGATATGGGCGTGTTCAGCATCGTTAGTTCCGATGCTCAGGCCATGGGTCGCATTGCAGAAGTTGCTCTCCGAACCTGGCAGGTAGCCCATCAAATGAAAAAACAACGCGGTTCGATGAAGGGCGACAGCAAATACAGCGACAACAACCGTGTAAAAAGATATATCGCCAAATACACTATCAACCCTGCCATTGCACATGGAATAGGCGATTATGTGGGATCCATAGAAGTAGGGAAAATGGCCGATTTAGTGCTATGGGATCCGAAATTTTTTGGTGCTAAACCGGATATGATTTTAAAAAACGGTTCAATAGTAAGAGCCGTAATGGGCGATGCCAATGCGTCCATCTCTACCCCGCAACCGGTATTACTCCGTAATATGTTTGGCAGTCTGGGTAAGGCGCGCGCTCAAAGCTCTGCTACCTTTGTTTCCAAAATAGCCTTCGACAATGATATCAAGGGCGAACTTGGCTTACAAAAAATGGTGTTACCTGTGCATGGTATCAGAAAACTAACCAAGCAAGATTTAAAGCTCAATTGCGAAACGCCTAATATAGAGGTGGATCCACAGACTTATAAAGTAAGTATAGATGGTGAAATCCTGACCAGCGAACCGGCTACAGAATTACCTTTGACCCAGCGCTATTTCTTATTTTAAAAAAGAGTTAAAAACATTATGATAATAGAGAAGATCGTTGGCAATATTCACGATATGGCTTCCTCCGAAATTGGGGGACGCCATATTGAAAAAGTCAGCTTAAACAGTGCCGATTTGGTTAAAAGGGTACAACGCGTTAAAACCGACCATAACAGGGATATGGGTATCCGCCTCAAAGTTGCACAGGACATGGTAGATGGCGATATCTTGTTTATGGACGATGTCAACTTAATTATTATCGAGGTAAAAACGGACGATATACTGGCCATACAACCCAAAGATATCCGCGAAATGGGCGTTATTGCCCATGAGTTGGGTAACCGGCACATGCCCGCAAAGTTTGAGGGTGATGAAATGCTCGTTCAATATGACTATCTGGTAGAAGATTTGCTAAGGGAAAAGGGCATTGCATTTAAACGGGAGGATAGAAAAGTTGCAGAAGCTTTTCGGCACACAACAGGACCACATAGCCATGGATAACAGCTTATTGGCCTTATTTCAACTGTGCGACTCCAATTTCCCTAGTGGGGGATTTAGCCACTCTTTTGGTCTGGAAACTTTTATACAAACTAATACAGTCCACAATCCGGATACCTTTTCCCAATGGTTGACCTTGTTTTTAAACGAGCAGATGGTCAGTTCCGATGGTCTGGCCATAAAACTCGTTTACAAGGCCTTAGAGGAAGGTAAACTGGATGAGGTGTGGCGAATGGACCGCCTGCTGACCATACAAAACATGGCGCGCGAAACCCGCGAAGGAACACGATTTATGGGCAGATCACTGGTAAAAATTGCCACTGAAATTTACGATTCAGACACAATTGCCATGTATAGCAAGCGTATTCAGCAAAAAAAATCTTTCGCCCATCCGGCCATCCTATTTGCTTTGGCCGGACATTATTTAAAAATTTCCAGAGACGGCACAATGCTGTATTATTTGTATTCCACAATAGTTAATCTTGTGCAAAATGCTGTGCGCGCCATACCATTAGGACAAACCTCGGGACAAAAAATAATTGCTGATTTTCGACCTAAATTAAACGAAGCAGTAACAGCCATAAATCAATTAGAAGAAACTGATTTTGGAACTATTGCTCCCGGTATAGAACTGGCTCAGATGCAGCACGAGTATGTAAATGTCAGGATATTTATGTCGTGACACCTTAATATTTCAAGAATTAAAAAAACAAAACATATATGGAGCCAATAAAAATTGGTATAGGAGGACCCGTTGGAGCGGGAAAAACCCAGCTTATCGAAAAAATAACCCGCGCTTTAGAGGGCAGGATAGAAACTTGTGTTATTACCAATGACATATATACCAAAGAAGACGCTAAAATATTAATTAAGACCGGGGTATTACCGGCAGATCGCATCATTGGAGTGGAAACAGGGGGCTGCCCCCATGCCGCTATTCGCGAAGATATATCGATGAATGCCGAAACCATTGATATTTTGAAGGAACGGCATCCCAATGTGGAGCTTATTTTTATTGAGAGCGGCGGCGATAACCTTTCAGCAACATTTAGTCCCGAACTGGTAGACTTCTCCATCTATATCATTGATGTGGCCCAGGGCGAAAAAATTCCCCGAAAAGGAGGACAAGGCATGATAAGGTCCGATTTGTTTATCATCAACAAAACAGATTTAGCACCCTACGTGGATGCCAATCTGGATATTATGGCCGCTGACACAAAAACATTCCGGGGCGACAAGCCTTTTTTCTTTACCAACCTAAAAACAGACGAAGGCTTATCAGATGTTATAAATTGGATTGATAAAAATGTGCTGTTAACAGGATTAAATGCTCATGACTAAACCTAACTGGACCGGTTATCTGAACATGGATATTGAAAACCGAAGAGGTAAATCCGTACCTAAAAATATTTATTTTCATAATGCACTAAAGGTGCAAAGACCCATTTACCACGGAAAAACGGGAATGTTGTGTTATTATATCCTTAACGTGGGGGGTGGTTATTTAGATGGCGACACCTACCGCCTCGAAATTCGGGTGCGAGAGAATGCTAAACTAACACTTACCACCCTCGGGGCCACTTTGATTTATAAAACACCGGACAAACCGGCTTATCAGGAAACGGAGATACACCTCGAAAAAAACAGCTATTTGGTATACATGCCCGATCCTGTTATCGGGTATGAAAATGCACGATACAAACAGTTCGACAGCATTTACATGGAAAAGGGAGCTGTTTTACTCTATTCGGATATACTAACGCCCGGGTGGTCGGCCCAGGGTAATTCATTCAGCTATGATATGCTCCAACTCAAAACCAATATTTATATGGATGATGAGTTGGTGGTATTTGATAATATAAAGCTCGAACCGGCCGCTCAACAAATTGACATATTGGGCTTTATGGGCGACTACACCCATTTGGGTACCCTTATTGTTATTGGCCAAAAAACCGATGATGATTTAATCAAACGCCTGCACGCCGTCATCCATGAACAGACCTGCGATTTCGACGCAGGAATTTCGCGGCTCACCATTCCCGGATTTACAATCCGTGTGTTGGCCAACATGACACAGGATGTGCAAAGGGTTATTGCGGCTTGCCACAAAGTAATTAGCCAAGAGTGGTTCGGTGAAACACCAAGCTCATTGAGGAAATATTAAAGTTGTGGGCAATTAGAGCAATTCGGTGCCACATAACAATTCGAGAAAAAGCATTAGAAAGTTCAAGATTAATTGGAACTTTTGTAACTTTGTGAAAAACGATTCATTGTGAATTTAATTAACAAGAGTTTACTTGAACGATTCAAACGGAAAAACCGTGACAATACTACGTTGATTAAAGCAATCGAGAAGTTAATAAATGACATTCAGACAAGTAGCTGAGATTCACAGTTAGAATTAAAAGAAACTCGCCCCGATGCAGATTGTGTTCATAGCGAAGGATTCTATTTCTTCGACCTAAATGTTCATCGTACAATGATTTTGATAGAATTTGACCAAAACAAAAGAGCGCGCGTTATTTGGACAGGTTCGCACCAAGATTACGAAAAGATATTTAAAAACAACAGAAACACGATTAAGAAGTGGCTCAAAGATAATGGTTGGATTTAAAATTGGTGGAAATGAAAGACTTAATTGACTTTAGAGAAATAGAGAATATCCAACAATTGGATAACGAATATGATTTACAAAAAGCCTTGTTGCTTGACCGAAAGTTACGAATACTTGCCAAGGAAAACGTTGATTTAAAACCACTCCATGACAAGTTATTTCAACTGATTCAGGATTACGAAGAAAGAAGCTGGTCCGATAGTGATAATATCACAGATAAGCAGTTTGACGATGCTGAAACTGCGGAACAGCTCGTTGAAATTGAACAAAGATTCATAGCTCAAAGAAAAGAGGCCATCAGAAAAAAACTAAAAATCTATGACATGAACCAAACCGACTTGGCAATTTTACTTGGTCATAAAAAGTCGTACATGTCGGAATTGATTAATGGAGTTACGCAATTTTCAATGAAAGATTTGGTAATAATTCATCGTGTTTTACGGATTGATTTAACAAAACTCATTCCGACTTACTTGCAGAATGAAACTCGGGAAAGAGTAAAAAAGTCTATCTCTCAATTGAATAAACCAAAACTTAGATTGGGAAAGAAAGACTTGATGTTGAATTAACCTGAAAAACGCAAGCATTTTTTACTTTCTGCTACCAAACGATAAATGCATGAAGTCCTGCTCCTTTTTTCCTCTTTCCTAAAATAAGATATCATGGATAGTCTGACAATTTACATTGGATTTGCAATTACCGTTTTCATGGGATTTTTCGCAATAATAAATCCCATCGCTAATTTGCCGGTGTACATGACTATTGTAGCGGGGGCAAACAAAGCGCAAAAAAAAGAAGTAAAAAGGAAGGCGGTAACGATTGCTTTCCTAATCGTTCTTTCCTTCATTATTCTGGGGAAAATAATTTTTAGCCTTTTTGGTTTAACCATACCTGCTTTTAAAATTGCGGGCGGTATTTTAATTTTTTTGGCCGGTGTTGATATGATGCGTTCAAAAACACCCCATGAGGACGCTGACAGTGAAAAAGGAAATAAATTCAATCCGAATGTTGCCATTTCGCCTCTTGCTACACCGCTCATGGCCGGTCCGGGTAGTATTGTTACTGCAATGACTTTTGTGTCGGGAAGAGGATGGATTGAGATGGGAATTGTTATTTTGATGTTTGGTATTATTTGTTTGCTTCACTTTTTAATATTCCGCATGAGTGGCCTTATAATTAGAAAACTTGGTAAAAATGTAATTAAGGTGATTGGCCGGATTATGGGATTAATTATTACAGTTATTGGCACCGGAATGGTTTTAAATGGAATACAATTGGCATTTGATATTTAAATATTTTTACGCCCAATCAGTATTACGAATGCGCCAAAAAGTATTATCTTTCCGAATGATTTTTATTTTTTGCGAATTATAATGATGGAAAGAAATATAAGCTTGGTCTTTTGGCTCTTGCTCAGTGTGCTGATTGGTTCCTGTGTAAATCAAGATAAAACCAAACAGGACGGTGCGGAGGAGCGCAAAAAAACTTTGATTTTAGCCATTGGCGGAGAGCCCGATAATGGTTTTGATCCCACCACCGGATGGGGACAATATGCGTCGCCGCTTTTTCAGAGTACTTTATTAAAATACGATAAGGATTTTAATATTGAAAATGATGCCGCCATCGAGTATGAGATTAGCGACGACGGACTTAAATGGACGGTAAAACTGCGCGACAATATCCAGTTTTCCGATGGAAAGCCCCTAACAGCTAAGGATGTGGTCTTTACCTTTACTACCGCTAAGCAAAGTGCTTCGGTAGTTGACCTTACCAACTTAAGGGAAGTAGAACAGTTAGATGACTTTACAGTCCGGTTTACCCTAAAAAAGCGGAACTCCACGTTCATCCATCATCTCACAAGCTTGGGTATCGTACCTGAACATGCCTACGACGCTTTGTACAATGAAAATCCAGTGGGTTCGGGGCCTTATCAATTGGTGCAGTGGGATAAAGGACAACAGTTGATCCTTACGGTCAACCCTTATTACTATGGGAAGGCTCCTTTTTTTGAGGAGCTGGTATTTTTATTTTTATCCCAGGATGCGGCTTTTGCCGCAGCCAAGGCAGGTCAGGTAGATGTGGCATCGGTTACGCCGGCACTGGCCGATAAAAAAATTAAGGGCATGAAACTGCTTGCCCTAAAAAGTGTGGACAACCGTGGCGTGGCCCTCCCTTTTGTGTCCGAGGAAGGAAGAACTGATAACGGGCACCCCATTGGAAACAGGGTTACTTCGGATGAAGCCATCCGCAAGGCCATGAATATCGGGGTAGATCGCGAGGCATTAGTCAAAGGGGTTTTAAGGGGTTACGGAACACCAGCCTATTCCATAGCCGATGGTTTACCCTGGTGGAATCCCCAAACCAAAATTGAAAATGATGGGAACATCAAAAAAGCAAAAGAAATTTTGGAGGAAGCCGGTTGGAGAGAAGAAAAAGACGGTATTCGCTATAAAAATGGAATAAAAGCAGCCTTTACCTTGTATTATCCCTCCAACGATCAAATACGGCAATCCTTATCCATTGCCTTTGCCCAAATGATGAAACCCTTGGGCATACAGGTTGAGATAAAGGGCGATAACTGGCGGGGGATAGAAAAACAGGTTCATGCCAATGCCACCTTATTTGGTTTAGGAAGTCACGATCCGCTTGAATTATACAATGCCTTTAGTAGCGAAGTCAGTGGACGCGGACTGAATAATCCGAATTATTATGCCAACGATACGGTGGATGCCTATTTTGTGAAAGCCCTTGCCGCCACATCGCAAGATGAAGCCAATGCCTATTGGAAAAAAGCACAATGGGACGGTGTAACAGGTTTTTCCAACAAAGGGGACGCACCCTGGGTTTGGTTGGTCAATCTGGATCATTTGTTTTTTATGCGGGAAAATCTGGTCATCGGTCCACAAAAAATACAGCCCCACGATCACAATTGGCCCGTAACCGATTTTATTGAAAACTGGCATTGGAAAGAATAAAAGAGGAAAGACCTAAAAAAACCACAGATGATTAAATTTATCTTCAGAAAAACAGGAAAGTTAGCTGCATTGCTCGTTGCCATCAGTCTGCTATCCTTTGTGCTGATAAGTTATTCTCCTGTAGATCCGGTTCAATCGTATATCGGAGCCGAAATATCAAGGATAAGCCCGGAGCAACGGGAGGATATCGAAGCATATTGGGGTTTGCACCAATCCAAGCCGGAACAGTTTTTTTTATGGGCCAAAGCGGTGGGGCAAGGTAATTTGGGGGAATCGTTGATATACCGGAAGCCAGTTTCTGAGATTATTGTGCAACGGTTTTCTGCCTCCATTCTGCTCATGGGATTGGCGTGGGTGCTATCGGGTATTTTCGGATTTATACTGGGCATCGCAGCCGGAATGAATGAAGGGTCGCTGCTCGATCGCATTATTAAAAGTTATTCCTTTATTTTGGCCTCAACCCCGGCATTTTGGTTTGGTATATTGGTACTGATGGTTTTTGCCGCCTGTCTCAATTGGTTTCCGGTGGGGCTGGCAGCCCCTGCAGGCAGCTTGGCGGGTGAGGTAAGCCTGGCAGATACCTTAAATCACTTGGTTTTACCCGTATTAACTTTGAGTATTGGTGGAGTAGCCAGTATTGCTTTGCATACCCGCGAAAAATTAATTGAGGTGCTCAATAGCGAATTTATCCGCTTTGCCAAAGCCAAAGGAGAAAGCGGAACGGGATTATTGTGGCGCCATGGCCTGCGCAATATTTCATTACCGGCCATCTCCTTGCATTTTGCATCCTTTGGCGAACTTTTTGGTGGTGCCGTTTTAACCGAACAGGTATTTTCGTACCCCGGTTTGGGACAAGCAGTGGTCAAAGCCGGGCTGGGAGGCGACGTACCCCTTCTGTTGGGGATTACCTTGTTCAGCGTTGTATTTATTTTTGTGGGAAATTTTATGGCAGACTTGCTTTATGTGCTCGTCGATCCGCGAATGAAAATTAAACAGGCGCATGAATGAACTGATTTATAAATATCTGCCATTAAAGCGCGCCATAAATTGGAATAGGCGCAAAGAGGCATTAACCACCTCAATAATTTCCGTTGCTCTACTATTAATATTGGTAGGGAGCGGTTTTTTTATGGGTATAAAAGGATTAGCGGTTAATTTTGAGGCGGCAAACAGCAGTCCGTCATTAAGCCATCCCTTTGGTACCGATTGGCTGGGACGCGATATGTTTGTGCGAACCGTTAAGGGCTTGGCTCTTAGTTTTTGGGTGGGCTTACTGGCCGCCTTCATAAGTGCCACCATCGCTCTGATGCTTAGCCTGTTATTGGTGTTGAATAAAACGATGGATTCCATCGTTACGGGACTTATTGATTTGTTTCTCGGGCTGCCTCATATCGTAACCTTAATTTTAATTTCATTTATGTTGGGTGGCGGACTAAAAGGCGTAATCATTGCCGTGGCCCTAACCCATTGGCCCCGATTGGCACGTTTGTTACGAGCAGAAATTAAACAGGTAAAAAATACCGAGTACATCACGGTTTCCCGTAATATGGGAAAGTCGTGGTTTTGGATTTCCCGGCATCATATTTTACCTCATTTAATACCCCAGTTATTTATCGGGTTTATATTAATGTTTCCACATGCCATTTTGCACGAAGCCAGTATTACCTTTTTGGGCTTTGGATTATCCTCGGAGCAACCCGCAATTGGGGTTATTCTGTCCGAAGCTATGGGATATTTGTCGTCCGGCATGTGGTGGCTGGCTCTTTTCCCCGGTTTGATGTTGTTAATGATGGTGGCGGTTTTTGATAGTCTGGGACGTAATTTACGTACTATTTTCGACCCATTTAAAGGACAAAAAGAATAAAATTTACCATGAAAATCAAAGGACATTATAATACAAATGATAAGAAACCACTTTTAGAGGTCAAAAACCTTTCTCTCTCATTTCCTCAGTATAAAAATGGATTTGAAGAATCCCAGATCCAGGTCATTCGGGATTTTGAGCTGACTATCTGTCCTGGAGAAATAGTGGCCGTTGTGGGCTCCAGCGGCTCGGGAAAAAGCCTGCTGGCCGACTCTATTTTGGGCATCTTACCCAACAATGCCCAAACCAATGGAGCAATATTTTTTGAAGGTCAGGCTTTAACGCCAAAACTACAGAATAAGCTCCGTGGCAAGGCCATTTCGCTTATTCCGCAGTCGATAAAGGCTTTGGATCCTTTAATGAAAACCGCTAAGCAGGTACAAAGTATTATCCCGGATAAAAAGGCAAAAATTAGAATACAACGAGAAGCTTTTGATAAACTGGGTTTACCGCACGATACAGATAAAAAATACCCCTTTGAACTTTCCGGCGGAATGGCTCGCAGGGTATTAATAGCCACAGCAATGGTAAGCGAGGCAAAACTAATCATTGCCGACGAACCCACCCCCGGTTTAGACGAGGAGTCCTGGAACGAAACACTCAGCCATATTAAACAGCTTTGCAAAGCCAACAAGGCCGTCCTGTTTATTACCCACGATATTCATGCTGCTTTAAAAATTGCCGATAAAATTGCAGTTTTTTATGCCGGAGAAACAGTGGAGATTGCCAATAAAAAGGACTTTACAGGAAATGGCGACCGCTTGAGGCATCCTTATACAAAAGCTTTGTGGCGTGCTTTACCCGAAAATAGTTTTGAATCCTTAGATGGTAATCAGCCTGAAGCGATGGAGGTATTCGCCGGTTGTGTATTTGGGCCACGATGTTTAATGATTAGCGATTTTTGCCGTAACAACAGACCGGGATCCACAAGAGTAAATAATGGTTTAACAAGATGTTTTTATGCTAACAGTTAAGAACCTTGGTTTTTGTTACCAGCCGGGGCAGTGGATATTTAATAAAATTGAGTTCAGCCTAAAGCCGGGAGAAGTAGTTGGACTATTCGGGCAGAGCGGTGTAGGTAAAACTACTTTTGCCAAAATTATGGCCGGTTACCTAAAGCCCGATAAAGGTTGGATTGCTGTAGATGGAAAAGCTTATCCCCCAAAAGGACGTAATCCGGTTCAGTTAATCGGACAACATCCGGAAAAAACGATTAATCCACATTGGCGAATGAAGCAAGTTTTATCAGAATCCGGAGAATATAGTAATAAATTCTTACGGAAACTGGGTATTAGTAAAGAGTGGATGCACCGTTTTCCCTCACAGCTATCGGCAGGCGAATTGCAACGGTTCTGCCTTGCACGTGCAATTGCACTCGAAACCAAATACCTGATAGCAGACGAAATAACCACCATGCTCGATGCCATCGCCCAGGCGCAGATTTGGCAAGCGGTTTTGCAACTGGTGCAGCAGCGCCAGTTGGGCATGTTGGTTATTAGCCATGAGTTGCCCTTGTTAAAGCAAACCTGCCATCGTATTTTGAGTTTTGAGGAGCTTGTGGGTAATAGTTGAAATTAGAAATAACCCGGCAAATGTAAAGTTTTTCGTATTTACTCAGCCAGCACGATCCGTCAATAATCAAAAGGATATGTAGCCTAATTCATTATAAACATGGTGGTTAAAAAAAGACCACAAAGAGCACAAGGAATGCATAAAGGACACAAGGAAACGTTGTGAACACACTGTGTAGCCTTTGTGTACATTGTGGTTAAATCATATAGGCAATAAAGGGCATATATTTCAATTCCCGAAAGAACCTAAACGGTAATAAAATATTCGAAGAAAATGTTTAAGTTTACTCAGTATTACGAAGTGCGCTAAAAGTATTACGAGTAGGAATTTAACATTGAATAGAATGAAGCTTACATCCTTAGTGTTTTTTATTTTGATACTATCTGTCTCAGCACTCAATGGCCAGTCTACAGGCGAAATTAAGGGATGGATTATTTCCGAGGAAGGTTCCGCCCTGGACCATGTGAATCTATCGGTTGTAGAAACCGGCAAAGGAACCTATTCAGATGAAAAAGGATATTTTTCCATTAACGATATTGCTCCGGGAGATTATACTTTAGAGGCTTCGGCCATCGGTTATGCTACAGCCCAAAAGAGGATAAAACTGGAAGCCCTGGAAACTACTACGGTAAATATAAGCTTGAAAAAATTGCGCTTTCAACTATCAGGTATTACGGTAAAGGGAGGCGCCCTGCAAAATCGTAATAGTCCGGCTAGCATCAGCACAGTGCATCTCAACAGCATTAAAAAACTTCATCTTAGCAATCCCCAGCAAATCCTGTATCAAGTTCCGGGGGTAGAAATTGGAGCCTATAACCAAGGTGGTACGGCCGATGTATTTACTATGCGAGGTTTTAGTGGCGGAGGGCACGAGGGCCAGGCAGCCATTGAAGTAGATGGTATTTCCTTGAACGAGGGCGAGGGCTCGCACGACGGCTACGCCGATATGAATTTAATAATCCCCCTGAATATTTCTAAAGTTGATGTTTACAAAGGGCCCTCTTCGGTGCTGTTTGGGCGCTATGCCATGGCCGGAACCCTGTCTTTTGAAACCAGAAAAGACGGAGAATATCAAGACCTCAGCCTTAAAGGTGGTTCTTTTGAAACATTTGACGGACAAATTGCCCTGGGAAAGCCCTTTGAGCTTGGCGATAATACCTTAAGAACCAATTTTGCCGCACAACTGTACCGTACAAAGGGCTTTACGGAAAATGCTGAATTTTTAAAAGGGAATTTAAACGGACGGGTGGCCTATGACGTGGGCGACCATACCGATATTGCCCTGAACCTAAAGGGCTACAGCGGCACATGGGATGCTCCCGGTTATATTCCCGGAGAACAGTTCAACGAGCTGGACCGACGTAACAAACAGGCCCTCAACGCAGAGAACGATGGTGGAGCTAAAAACTTTGCCTCTGAACGGCTGGATGTCAACCATAGCTTTAACGAAAACTTACGTTTGCTTGTTTTTGGATATGCCGTTCAACAAGATTACCAACGTTATGCAAAATTTAGTTATCAACCCGGAGGGCAATCTGAAAATAATAATAAACGGAATGTGTATGCCGTAGGAGCCAATTTGAACGGGAAACATGCCTTTGGATTCATGGATGTGAATTGGGTAGGTGGTCTTGAGTTCTATAACGAAATGACCAATTCGAAAAGATGGGGCACTGAAAATAGAGTACGGAGAGCCTTAAGGCAAAAACGGAATTACAACTTACAATCCTTTTCGGCTTTTGCTCAGGGGGAATTTGAAATAAGCACTTATTTTAGACCAACCGTGGGGCTGCGTTACGATGTGTACAATGGAACCTTGGAATTACGCGACCCCGGAGTTGCTGAGGAAAATAAGTCGCTCAATGACTTATCGCATGTTAGTCCAAAAATAGGTTTCCGTTCCACCCTGTTTCCGGGTTTCGATTTTAAAGCCAATGTTTCCAATGGTTTTATCATACCCCCTAGTGCAATCCGTTACAATAGCGACATGGACGTAGATCCCGCAGAGATTTGGCAATACGAAGCCGGTATAGTTTATGGCCGCAGCAGTTTTTTCAATGTCAATTTAACCGGTTTTATATTGAACACATCCAAAGAGATAAGCGAAACTGCCCCGGGCTCCGGAGAGTTTTTTAATTCCGGAACAACCCAACGACGAGGGCTCGAGATGGGGCTAAAAGCACAACCCTTTGACCGCTTCCATATTACAGCTTCGTTTGCCTATACCAGTACGGAGGTAATGGACAATGTGAACAAAGATCTAGAGGGAAAGGAATTAACGAATATTCCACGGACGGTGACTTCACTCTCGCTTGATTACACCCTGAAATACGGCTTTGGTGCACGAATTAACATGCGGGATATAGGGAAGTACGCAACCGGACAGACCAACTCCTTTTTTTATGAAGGATATACGGTTGCCGATGCCGCCCTCTTTTATAACCTTGGCAGTAATTCATCCCACAGTGGACAATTTTTTGTTGAACTGAACAATATGTTCGATCTTAACTATGCCACCTATGTGTTTGATTTGGGCCAGGGACAGTCGTATGGGCCTGCGCCTTTACGCAATTTCACCATCGGCGTGGCTTATAATCTCTAAAAATTAAACCCACCCTGAATAGTAAAATACCCCCAGGTACCCTAAAAAGGGTTTGGAGGAGTGCATTGGGTTTCAGTAAGTCCCCCTTCAGAGGATAGGGCTTCGCCTGCGGCAACCGAAGGGTGAGAAAACTAAAGCTCAATAAGCTTGTTTTTCGGCGCGAACTCAAATCCGACTTACAAATTTTCCTTTCCGGCTGTAGTGAGGGTTAATTTGCCATGTTTGACACCTTTTAAACTGATCAAAGAATCAGCCAGCTTGCGGATTTTTTCACCTTTGCCCTTTACTGCAATTATCTCCAGACAGTTGTCGTGATCGAGGTGTACATGCATGGACGAGACAATCATAGCATGATGATCGTGCTGTTTATTGGTAAGTTCATCGGATAAGGAGTAAAGATGATGATTGAAGACCAGGGTTATGGTGCCAATGGCTTCCTCTTTTTCATCCCAATTCAGGTTCACGAGCTTGTCGCGAATCAAATCCCGAATGGCCTCCGACCGGGTGTTGTAACCCTGCGCTTCAATTACATGGTCAAAATTGTCCAACAATTCGCGATCTAACGAAACAGCAAATCTTGCTGTATTTGATATTGTTTCCATGTTTTAAATATCGCAAAATTATCACATAAAATAAAAAAAAAGAGTTTATGGTGTAAATCGCTAAAGATTACCGACAATAAATTATATTAAATTAATTTCATCAAATTACCCGGTAGCGGTATTGTTTTAAGTTATGAAGACTGTCAGCCCCGTATTAAAAAGGACAGGGGTTATTGATAAAAATCAAATACGGTAATTCACTCACGGGGTGACTATAAGCGCCTTGCTAAAGTCTCCCCGTGAGTAGGAATAAATTCTTCTACTATTTTACCAATCCGCTACGCTCCATCAAAGCATCCAGCGTTGGCTCCTGCCCACGGAAAGCCACATAAAGTTCCATGGGGTGTTCGGTTCCGCCTTTACTCAATATGTTTTTACGAAACGAAGCGGCCGTAGCCTTATCGAATATCCCGTTTTGCTTAAAGAGGCTAAAGGCATCGGCATCCAGTACCTCGGCCCATTTGTAGCCGTAATAGCCCGCGGCATATCCTCCCGCAAAAATATGCGAGAAAGCCGGGCTAAAGCTGGTACCCTCCACTTCGGGAAAAAGTTCGGTTTTTGCCATGGCAGCATTCTCAAAACTACTTACAGAACCCTCAAAAGGCGCCATGATAGTATGCCAGGCCATATCATTTAAACCGAACGAAAGCTGGCGCACAGTCAGGTACCCGCTTTGAAAATTGGCCGAAGCCAATATCTTGTCCACCAATTCGTCGGGAATCACCTCTCCTGTTTTATAGTGTTGGCCTACCATCTGTAGCCATTCCTTTTCGTTGCCCCAATTCTCCAGAATTTGTGAAGGCAGCTCAACAAAGTCTCTGTAAACACTGGTGCCGCTATGGCTTTTATAGGTAGTGTTAGCCAACATACCATGCAAGCCATGGCCAAACTCATGCAAAAAGGTAGTTACTTCATTATGTGTTAATAGCGAGGGCGTTTCCTGTGTGGGGCGACTAAAATTACAAACCAACGAAACAAGAGGACGGATATTTTTTCCGTCTTTAATGTACTGGTCTCCATAAGTGGTCATCCATGCGCCACCCTGTTTTCCTTTTCGTGGAAAGAAATCGAGATAAAGAACAGACAGGTGGCTACCGTTTTCGTCCAGCACCTCATACGCTTTTACCTCATTGTGGTACACCGGAATATCTTTATTTTCGATAAAGCTGATGCCGTACAATCTATTGGCCAGCCCTAACACCCCGTCAATTACTTTATCTAAAGGAAAGTACGGTTTAGTTTCCTCTTCGGTAAAATCAAACTTTTCAGTTTTAAGTTTTTCTGAGTAGTAACTAAAATCCCAACGTTGCAATGTATCTTTTAAGCCATCTTTTTTGGCAAATTCAGCCACATCGGCTACATCCTGCCGGGCAAATTCGATGGAACGGTTCAATAGGTCATTAAGGAAATCGTTTACTTTGGTGGGCGTTTTAGCCATACGTTCCTCAAGCACAAATTCGGCGTGGTTTTGGTACCCCAGCAATTTGGCTTTTTCGAGGCGCAAGTTCACAATTTTAGCAATTATAGCTTTGTTGTCGTGCTCGTCACCCTTGCTGGCCCGGCTTGCATAGGCCATGTACATTTGTTTGCGCAACGCTCTGTTGTCGGCATATTTCATAAACGGAACGTAGCTGGGGAACTGCAAGGTAAAGATCCAGCCTTCTTTTTCTTCGCGGCGTGCCAACTCAGCGGCTGCCGTTTTAATGGCATCAGGCAAACCGCTCAGATCGGCAGGATCGGTAATGTGCAGTTTAAAAGCATTGGTTTCGGCCAATACGTTTTCGCCAAAATGTAAGGTCAATTTACTTAGCTCGGTGGTGATGGCACGGTAGCGTTCTCTATCCTCACCGGTCAGCAATGCCCCTTTTCTTTCAAAGCCTTTATACGAATCTTCCAGCAATTTTAGTTGCTCTGCATTCAGATTGAGTCCCTCGCGCGAATCGTAAACCGTTTTTATACGGTCAAACAAAGTCTCATTTAATACAATATCGTTAGAATATTCGGTCAGCATGGGGGATACCTCGCGGGCTATTGCCTGAATTTCGTCGTTGGTTTCGGCCGAGTTAATGTTAAAAAATATCGACGCCACATCATCCAGCTGTTTACCGGCATATTCCAATGCCAATACTGTGTTTTCAAAACTTGGTTTTTCTTTTGAATCCACAATTTTTGCTATATCCTGTCGAGCTTTGACAAGGGACTCCTTAAAGGCCGGAAGGTAGTGCTCAGTTTTAATTTTATCAAACGGTGGCGTTTGGTGCACCGTGGTAAATTTCTGTAATAATGGATTGGTATTCATAGTATTTTTTTGATTGCAGCTGCCAAAAATAATGACAGTGCAGAGTAAGCAACTAAACGATATCAATTGTTTCATAGGTTTAAAAATTAGCAAAACCCTGATAGCCGGTGCAATTTATAATCACCCTCCTGTGTGGCCTAATTTTTTGCTCCGGCGATGCCGGTTTCATCTTATTTTGAATATTTATTCTTGATTAGCTTACGATGACTGTCTGTTATTAGCAGGAAACTCGCCAAAAACAATTCCTCACCAGCGAGAAACATGCGAATAGCCCGTTTCTTGTGTACATTAAATTAGTGAATTGTAAACGGCACAAAAGTAGATTTTATCGTCTTTTTATACAAATCACAATCCTTAAAGTTTGCAAATCCTTATATTTTTTGATGTTATGATTTGAAAGGTTTAATATGATGTTTTTACAATAAAAAATGAATCTTCACTGTCCTATTTTGAAACATCTCAACCCGTTTTAAAGTAAAAGCCATGAGGCTCCTTTTGATGATGAGACTTACGTGCAAAGTAATTTGAAATTTAATAATTGTAAATGAGGCTTTTAAATTGGATTTTAGTAGTGTTTTTAAGTTTTGCGGTTCAAATGCAAGCGCAGCAAAAATCGATAATAAACTCAGGTGATGAAAGAAAAATAGCTGTGGCCGACAAAAAAATTGCTAAAGGAGATGCAATTGTCGATAAAAAAGAAAAGTACACCCGGCAAATTGAGGCCATTGATGCCGAGGGTAAATCCCGTTCGGGTAAGGTGCGCCGTTTACAAAGTAAAAGCAATAAAATAATAGTCTCTTCTGCTTCGTTTTACAAAGAAGGCTACGGTAAAAAATATAAAACCTATAAAAAAGCAGTTAACAAAGGGGTAAGTAAGAACGCTTTACAGCAGCACACCTTGGATTTGATGCATAAAGCCGGGAAGGATTACAAAAGAGGCAGAAAACTCCGCCGTAAATTAAATAACCTGTCAGATGCAAACAGGGCAGCCGCTATGTTGCTGGAAGCTAACGAGGTGGAGGCTAGAGCCGTTGAAACTTTAATAAAAGCCGCCGTTAACTATAAACCAATAGAAATAGCGAGTGAATCCACGACAGCACTTATCCAGGAATCAGAAGTGGGTTCTGCAGATACATTGGCCATGGCTCCGGAGCCTGTCATTCTGAAAGAGGTGCCGCCTACCCTGTCTATGGCCGGGGTAGCAGAAATGGACTCAATAGCTAAATTGGATGCACTGCCGAATATGGATAGCACCATGGTGTTGGTTGCAAAACCTGATTCTGTTTTAACACCCACGGATAGCATCCTCCCCAATAAAGTTACCGAACCATTGTTGTCAGATGCTACTGAACCGGCAGCTGAAACAAAAGAAATAGCTCAGGTATATTTTACGGTGCAATTTGTGGCCGACAGAAAAGCAATGGCAAGGGAGCGCTTAACACAGCTTTATGATGGTCCCTTTGAAGTGCTTGAGCATGTAGCCGATGGATGGTACAGGTACAGCTTTGGTGAGTTTTCATCCGTGAATGAAGCCAAAGTTATGAAAATCCGTTCGGGCGTGCATGGTTTTGTTGTGGCTTATTTGAATAACATACGAATTTCCATAAAGGAAGCTAACGAAATAATGAAAAACCAGGAGGTTTTAAACCCAACTAATTTTTGAATTACTGTTACCTCCATTACCCATTTTATTTATATTTCAACATTTTATAAATAGTTAAGCCCAAAACTTTTTAGCAAAAAAATGGACAATTACTGGTATTACCGATATATTGGACTCATTAAAAGTATAAGTAGTATTATTTAGCAAATGCATAATAAAAACTCAACTATAAAAAATCACTAAACACTAATAAAAGATGAAAAAGTTATTTTTATTGATAGGCGTAGTAATGTTATTTAGTGCAAATTCGTTTGCACAAACCGATATTACAGAATTGCTGAAGGCCGGACAAAAAGATGCCAATACTTTGGCACAACCCTACCTGAAGCCTTTTGGCGAAATGTTAGGAAAAGGCTTGAACAACGGATGGTACACATCGGCAAAACCGCATAAATTATTGGGTTTCGACCTCACGTTTACAGCAAGCTATATTAAAGCCCCATCCAGTGCTTTAAGTTTTGATGTAAGCCAACTTGAGCTTAGTGAATTTGAGCATGTGCCTACTTCCTCAGCCATAGCGCCAACCGTGGCTGGAGATATTGACGACCTTCCGAAACTACGATTAAAAGATGATATTACAGGCTTATCTGAATTTGATATGCCCAACGGAACGGGCATGGACTTTTTGCCCATCCCCATGATATCTGCCGGGGTGGGACTGCCTTACGGATTCGAGATAAAGGGTAGATTTATACCCAAGGTTGAAATTGGCGATGCCGGAAAGCTAAACCTTTGGGGACTCGGTTTACAAAAGGACATTAAAGATTACATCCCGGGTGTTAAGCACGTGCCCGTGTTAAATGTTTCGGTATTGGCTGCCTACACTAAATTTGCCAGCGAATTGCAAGTGGACGATCCCAACTTCGACGGCCATTTAGACATCTCAGCCAATGGTTTAACCACGCGTTTGCTCATAGGTGCTAATTTACCCGTAGTGGCATTTTATACCGGACTGGGTTATGGTAAATCATCGAGTGATTTTGATTTATTGGGAGTTTATAGGCCCACAGCTACTTCGGATCCCATTAGTTTGGCCTATTCAACCACCGGATTCGACATGAACGTGGGTATGAGAATACGCCTTGGCGTAATCGCCCTGCATGCCGACTATACCCTGGGAGACTATAGTTCCATCACGGCAGGGTTGGGTATTAGTTTTAGGTAGTTGGGATAAGGTTTAATCACATGCAGATTAAACTTAAAAAGTAGAAACATGAATTTGCTTCGGATATTTTGTATGTGCTGTTTTATATCTACTACCTGGGCTTTGGGAGCCCAGGTAGTAGATAAAGAAATTGCTGCCATGCTTTCGGAAAACGACAGAGCCAAAATTGAAAAAGCAGATTCATATATTAATCAGGGCAACGAAATTTTATTTGTAAACAATTCGTACTCCAAGGAAAAGCTTTTCCAGCGTAAGCCCAATTACATCCAATTATCCGAAAATATGTTGGTGGGAAAGAGAGTGAGCAGGTTGCTTTTTCAAACCAAATCCTATTATAAAGTAGGTTTCGAAGGTGCCATGGAGGTGCTAAACTCCCATATAAACAATTACCTTAAAAACGAGGCGCAAGTTGCGTATAAAACTGTTTTAATCCTTAACGACTCTATTAAAAGTCATCTGGAATCGGCAAAGGCCAACAGGGAAAAAAGTAAGCTTACCGCCAACCTTAAAAAGGCAGGCAAGCAGATCCATCAATCCAATATTGAATACCAAAAAGCAATTCACCTGAGCGAGAAAGCTATTCAAATTATTGAAAGTGACAAGACTATTCACAGTGGTATTGTGGTTCAGGATGAGTTGGATAAACAGGATACGGCGATAATTGAGCAGCCCAAGGTGGTTCAGGAAGAGCCAAAGACTGATTTAGCATTAGTGAATAAAAATCCTGTGCCAGAAATTAAGGAAGAACTGAAGCCGGAAGCCCCAAAGCCGGTTACCTTGCTTAATGAACCCCTGATGCAAGGACAGGCTCCTGCAAATAAAAGTACTACGGAAGCGGCAAAAGCAGAGGTTTATTACACCGTACAATTTTTGGCAGATAAAAAACCAGTGAGCAATATATCCCTAAAAAAAGTTTATAGCGGTCCATTCCCAATTGTTGTTAACAGAGGCGATGGCTGGTACAGATATAGTTTCGGAAAGTTCAATAGTTTGGTAGATGCAAAAATAGCTTTGGCAGATTCTAAAACAAAAGCTTATGTTGTTGCGTATAAAAACAAAACACGCATTTCGCTTAGGGAGGCAAAGCTATTGATGGATGAATCAGGCAAATAGCTATTAACAGCATAACACTATGATTATGAAAAATTCGCCCTTGATTTTGCTCTTGATTTTCAACTTGTCTTTTGTCAGCGCACAAAAGGAGGTGGTTGATTTTTTGCAGACCCCCGAAATAATTCAGGATGCGGCTTCTACTTATCTTAATCCAATGACGCAAATGCTGGGCAGCAATTTACAAGCAAGTTGGTATAACTCCGCAAAAACACACCGCTTTCTGGGCTTTGATGTTTCAATTGGCATGTCGTCAAGTGCAACAGCTGCTACCCAACGGGGTTATCACCTCAACCAAGTGCCCGGGTTTGATGAAAACTATAAGGTTAAAGACGGTAGTTTTTCGATTGCTGCAAATGTGGCCGGCAAAACGGAAAGTCACCCAACCATAATAAACAGATTAAGTGGCAGAGAAATACAACTTCCCCGGGGCGAGGGGCAGGATAAAGTTAAGTTGCCTATTATTTCGGGTGGACTTGGGTTGCC
Source organism: Saccharicrinis carchari (assembly GCF_900182605.1). Taxonomy (NCBI): domain Bacteria; kingdom Pseudomonadati; phylum Bacteroidota; class Bacteroidia; order Marinilabiliales; family Marinilabiliaceae; genus Saccharicrinis; species Saccharicrinis carchari. The sequence continues at coordinate 105,345 of NZ_FXTB01000001.1, read as the reverse complement.
TTATAATACCGAACTTAGAGTAAAGCTCATGCCTAAAATTGACAAGGACGGAATGGGTAATTTGTTTCAATATGGTCTGGGCATCAAGCACAGTGTAAAAGAATATCTTCCCGGAATAAATAAAATCCCCGCTATATCCTTAGCTATTTTTGGTGCCTACTCTTCTATCAGCAGCGATGCTTCGTTACACTACGCATCGTCATCCACCTCTGTTCAGCAGCTTAACACGGCGGCGAAGGCCTACACAGGCCGACTTCTGCTGGGCTTTGATGTACCTGTTTTTTCAGCCTTTATGGGCTTGGGTTATTCTTCTTCGTCAGTTGAATATGCCTTAAAAGGCAATTATTTTGTAGGTGATGTGCTGAATGAGACAGAAGAAAAAGATCCTTTAACAATCAATTACGATTTAGGAACGATAGCGCTTGATTTTGGGCTTAAGGCAAAATTGGGCATGGTACAGGTATTTGCAGCCTATTCTCCCGGCGCGTATGCCAATTTCAGTTTTGGTGTTGGGATTCATGTGATGTGATCAGTAAACAGGTTTGGTAGTGGTGTGCCTGTTTATCATTTGCCATTTTGCAATTCGCGGTATTTCTGCAATAATTCAGCATCTTCAAAAATATCTTCGCTCATTAACCCCATCCTATCCAACAATTCAATAGCCGCATCAAACACAGGCATACGGTCCAGGAAATGCTCATGGGTATAGTTGATATACTTAACCAACTTAAAGGCAGTAAATACCTCGTAAAAGCGCTTTTTGAACACCTCCAATGTAGAACAATTGTTGCCTACAGCTTGCATGTCCATGTAAAAATTTGAATTCACCAAAAAGCTCCTTACCCTGCCCGGCAGGTTCAGTATTAATTCATTGTATTTGTCAATGGGTATCTGATAGAACTCCTCTACCCTATCAAACAAATCTTTTAAGTCGATAAAACCCTGCAGGTTATAGGTCATGTAATCGTGTTCGGCATTGTCTATCATTTTTTTTACAGATGGTCCTGTGCCAAAAGGCACACGCGACGACATACGTGGTGAAGGATAAACACAGGTGGTATTTAACTCGGCATATGCCCCCTGCTGCACCAGTTTTTGAATAAAATAAAACTCCTCACCCCCCTGTCGTCTGTTCATACCTCCCACACTAACATAGGCAGCGGCTGTGCAGGCAAAACACGAACCAATGGTATGAAAAGCATATGGAAAACCGATAAAACGCAATGCCTGAACGTAATACCGAAGATGCAATTCGTATTGTGTTATAGCCGCATATACATCTTCGTCAAAATCATCGCCTTGCGTAGGGTGCGCGAAGCGAATGGAGCATGCATTATTTTGTGTGTGCGAAAAAAACCCGACAATAGACCTAAGGTAGTTAGGTTTTACTGTAGAGTCGGCATCCAGCGATACAATTATCCCGTCCTTATTTTCTGTACGAATAAAATGATCTACTGCTAAATCCATCCCTATTTTTCGTGCCAACCCGGCACCAAAATGTTTTTTGGGTAAGCCAAAGGCCTCTACCGCATATATATTTACCGATGCATTATGGCACAAATATTTTTCGATTTGCCGGATGGTTTCTTTCTGATGGGCTACAACCTGTTCTGAAGCATTAATGCTGGCATTTACTACAATTAAAACAGCAACTTGAATATCGGGCTGATAACAGGCGCAAATAGAATCGAGCGTGGGTTGCAGATCATCCTCCAGATACGCTGGGATAACCACCACTAAACCTGCTTTTTTGATGGTGCCTACATCAAAACCGGTCAGTGATGGATGCTTGCTGATATATTTTTGGAACGCTTGCATGCTTGGTTTATTTGCTTCCTGGCTTAGTAGCTTATTAAATTAACAGGATATTAGCTTAGTGATTTCGTATACCCCAAATTGAAGCATATTGATTTAGGGATTGATTAAATATTGTGTATTTCAAAAACTATAGTAAGCTGTGCAAAAAAGTTAGATATTTTAAAAAAGGCAGACTCCATACAGAATCTGCCTTATTAATTTATCTTATCACCAACAAAACGCTATTCTGTTTTGCTTTTTTTGTTTTTGCTGCTTTCGTAACGCTTGTTTAAAGCTTCACTTACTTGCTTTGTAATATTAATACCGGGAGCACTATACAGTACATTGTCGCCCATTATATTGCTTAATATAAGCTTATATCTCCCGTCGGCATTAAACTCTTCGAGATAGTTAGAAAGGGTATCCCGTAACTGACGATTCAGGCTCTCCTGCTCTCCCATCAATTCCTGCGATAGTTTTGTGTTCAGGTTTTGCAACTCCTGGTCGCGAGCCATTAGGTTACGTTGCTCTTGTTCTGCCCTTTCGCGCGATAAAAAACCGTTGTTTTGCACTTTACGCTGGAACTCGGTCATTTGTGCTTGCAGTTTCTTGGCCTGTTCGTTGAAGTCGGTTCTCGATTTCTCTTCTTTTTTTAATAACTCCTCCTGCAAATGAATCGCCAATCCGTATTGACGCAAAAGAGAGTCCGTATCAATATAGGCAACAGGAAATGTTCCATTTTCATTTAATTTGTCCACAGTATTTTGTTGGGCCGGCTCGCCCTCCCTTTTTTCTGTTTGACAAGAGGCAAAAATCATAGATGCCATTCCTAATAACAATGCAAAATTAACAACCTGTCTGTTTCTTTTCATTTTAATATTTTTTGTATTTAAGCTACACCTAATTCATAAAATAGCATGCTGTTTCTTTAGTTCTTATCAGCCTATCTCATCATAGGTTTTTATTGGGCAACAAATATATATTAATAACAAATATTTAAAAATTTATTTGACATTTTTTAGCGAAATAGTGTAAGAGAGGGGGAGTGGAGCGTGTGGTGCAAATAGCGTAAAGTGTATAGGATATAGGGTATAGCATAAAGCGTATGGCGTAAAACGGAACGCGTACGGTGAGGATTGAAAAACGTAAGACGTAAAACAAGGAGATGCCGGGAGATTCAACTTCCGGCTTTTCAACTTATATCAAGTTACTTGTACCCCTATGCTAAACTCAAAACATCCGGCGCGAACGGCTACGGTATTTATTCCCGGAAGGGGCGTTGCCGGTATATCCGGGTTGAGAACAGGGCACAGCACGACGGTTAATTTTCGGTTTATTAGACGAGGGTATAGTGTACATGATCGAAAACTCGTGCGATCCACCGGTATTTCCGGCAAGCTCGGAGAGGGTGAGGTCGAATGAATAACCTAATCTCATCTGCCCCAAATGAACACCTATAATGGCAATCATGGCATCCTGATTACCCAGGCCTTCGGTGTTGTCACTGGGCATGCCTCTGTACCAAAGCCCCAGCTCAATGGGATTGTATTGCCAATAAGTACCCAAATCGAGCTGGGTAAAGTCGGCTTGTTTACGATAGTTGAAAGCAAAGGTAATACTTTGGTCGGGCGAACGTCTTCCTTCTTTGTAAACCCATTTTACACCACCAAAAGCTGTCATCTTCATGGCTGTGTTGGTTTCAATATCGGTAAAACCCACATCACTTTTCACCAAATGATCTACAGATAATCCTCCCCAATAAAAATTACTATATATCATCACCGAGGCCGCAGCATCAAACTTATTGATTTTATCCTGATCCACGATAATACCGGTACCATCCACCCGGCTCCCATCCCATCCAAACATACTTCCGGTTGTGCCTTTAGCAGGATCGATAAAAGACTGCGCCAACTTAAATTGCAAACCGGGACGTATCATTATATCCTCGCTAACAAATATCTCGTAAGCATATAACAAACCAATATTCTGATTTACCAATAAACCTCCCCCAGCATCATCGCGATAAAACTGTAATCCTATACCACTGTTATATTCAGACAAATAATGATCAAATGCGAAGGACATGGTTTTGTAAGTTCCGGGAATTCCCGGCCATTGATCACGATAGTGCAGGGACATCCGACTACCCTCCGACAAGCCTGTGAATGATGGACTTAGATATAAGGGCGATGCGTAGTGCTGCGAAAAAGATGCATCCTGGGCATAAGCAGCGTCTACCAATAAAAAAGCAAACGCTGTGAGTACCAGAACATATATATTATTAATTGATTTCATTTAGATTTTGGTTATTAATTAACAATACGCATTTGAGCCATACTTGTTACCTTTTGTTAATATCTTTTCTTTAATATTCTGCCAAAAATGCAGAATATTCGAAATAAGATAGCTAAGACTAAAGTATCAAGAATATTTGCTTCTCCGGTATTATTAGTTTAAAATTCCCCAGCCTAGTGGCGATTGGTGATTTACTGAACAGATGATAGCCTGGGTTATTACAGCAAGGTTCCTAAGCTGCCCCCTGCCTGGAACGGTTCTGTATAACCAAGCTGCCAATCAGAACCGTTCCCTATTACCAGACTACCCGCAACAATAGAAGGAAACGCTTGTGTTTTAAGTAACTGACATACACTACCGTTCCCAGACCGTTATCAACACATCATCGCATTAAGCCATTATCTCACCAGCAACACGCTTCCTGCTTCGTTAAAAGTTTTGCCACTAATAAAGGTACCGGTTGCTTTCCAAACGTATACCGCTTGTGGCGAAAGCTGGCTGTTAAAAAATCCATTCCAACCCTCGTCAATATCTTCTCCTTCGTAAATCAATTGACCCCAGCGGTTAAATATTTGTAATTTATAGGTATCCACATCCTTATATACCGGGCGGAACACCGTATTGCTTTCGCCACCACCAACGGTTGACGATGTTCCTCCATCTGGTCGGGGCATAAATGAGTTGGGGAACACAACAAAACCTTCGGCTTTTACCTCAACGGCATTTACCTTAGCTATTTGATCCACACAATTATTGCTGCTGGTAACTTGCAGGCTCAAGGTATAAAATCCGGTTTCCTTATACTCATACGCAGGATTCACCTGTGTTGAGGTGTTGCCATCACCAAAGTCCCAGAGGTATTTGTCGGCATCCACCGATTTACTGTATACCCTGAGCACATCACCGGGCACATATACCACATCCGGGCCATAGGTAAAATCGGCCGTTGGATGATCGTGCACCAGTATCTGCATTTGGTATGTTCCATCCACATTATCGGGTCCCGGTGCGGTGAGGGTAACCGTATATTCTCCGGGCTCTCTAAATGTGTGTACCGGATTGCGCTCGTTTGACGTACGTCCATCGCCAAAGTTCCAGCTATAAACTGAACCACCGATGGACTGATTAGTAAATTGCACCTTTAGCGGATAGCAACCCTGGAAGGTATCTACCTTAAACGCTGCATCAGGCACCAACTTGTATTCGATACTTACGTCGTCGAAGGTTACGCATCCATTAATGTCCATCAACCAACGGAAGGTATTAACCCCCTCCTTTAAACCATTAACACGGGTATTATAATACGTATCGTCCTCGAAGCTTCCCTCTCCGGCCACTACAGTCCAGGTAGCACCCAGATCGCCCGGATTAGAAGCCTTAAGCTCATACGATGAGGCATAGCTCACATCATCCTCGCCGGCATAAGGAGCTGCTTTGTTAGAAATAATTTCCACTTCGTCTTCCGTACTACAGCTTCCATAAGATACTACCCATTTGAATTTATTTTCGCCCAGTCCCAGGTTACGCACAATAGATATGGGGCTATGCGGATCATCGAAATCACCGTTACCGCTAAGCACATACCAGGTGCCGGTGCCTGTTGTAGGATCATTGGCATTTAGCGTGAGATAATCCTCGCATGTTTCTCTTTCGGTTCCGGCTTTAGCCTGATCGGGAATGTTATTGTTTACTACTATCTCATCTGAAGAAATACATTTTCCTTTTTCAATATTCCATCTTAAAATATTTGCACCAAAGGTCAAATTACTGACCAGTGTCTTGGCATCATTTTCATCCTTAAAATCAGCATTACCCGACGTTAAAGTCCAATAACCTGTACCCGGGGGCGCTATATTAGCATCCAAGGTGGCGTAATCCTTACAATCATCAATATCAGGCCCTGCATTGGCAGTGGGTGGTGTATTGTTAATGACTTCAATATCTGAGAACAAGAAACATTGCCCTTGTGAAACTGTCCATCGCAAAACGTTTTTACCTTCTTGCAAGTTGGCTATGGTAGCATTGGGCAGGGCCGGATCGTTAAAATCACCGCCCCCCTCTACAATGGACCATCTACCTGTTCCAAAATCCGGAGCTGTAGCTTTTAGCACCACAGTGGGCGAACAATATTCATCACTTGCACCTGCATAAGGTTCCGAGGGCAGATTATTAATTATCCGTACATCGTCCTTTGAATCGCACAAACCGTTATCGCTGGTCACTATCCAACGCAACACATTTTCACCCTTCGATAAGCCGCTGATTGGTGCTTTGGGGTTATTTATTTCCGATGCCGGGATAATAGCCGACCCGGTGAGTATTTCCCATTTACCCGTTCCAATAGATACAGGGGTGGCATCCAATACCGTGGATTCCTTACAATGTTCCTGCGTATTACCGGCATACGCGGTGCTGGGCATATGGTTTATCATAACCACTTCCTTAGAGGTGATACAACCCTTATTGTTAACAGTCCATTTCAAACGGTTTTTACCTCTGGCCAGATCGTATACCTCGGTCAACGGATCATGCGAATCCACAAATTTGGCTTGACTTCCTCCACCCACTACGGTCCATGTTCCTACACCAGGCAAAGCACTATTGGCTTCGAGGAAAGCCCTATCGGAGCACACCTCCTGATCGCCCCGAATTTCGGCATCAATCTTATTAAAACTAATCTGAACATCATCGCTGTCGAAACATCCTTTATGCTCCACCGTCCATCGGAAAATATTATCGCCAAACTTAAGGCTATCTACCCTGGTGGAGGCATTGAGATGGTTTACAAACTTACCTCCACCCGAACGTATGCTCCAGACACCTGTACCCACTTCGGGACTGGAAGCACCCAATACAAAGGTATTTTCGCAGGTTGCTTTATTGTCGCCGGCATCAGCTTTTGAGGGTGCATTATTGATTATCTTCACTTCGCTAACAGACGGACAGCCTTTATGGTCGATAGTCCAGGTAAGTATATTCTCCCCTTTATCCAGATTACGAACATTGGTATAAGGATCGGCGTTATCATCGAACTGGGCCGACCCTGAACCCCCTTTAATCCCCCAGCTTCCCACTCCCGGTGCCGGGTTATTGGCCTGAAGAGCCGCCGTATCGGCACAGTTGATTTGAAGGTGTCCGGCCATGGACTCAATAAAGTTATTGGATATCTCCACTTCCGAAATTGAGAGACAGCCATTATTATCTACTGTCCAACGGAATCTGTTTTTACCTTTACCCAGCTTACTTACCAAGGTATTGGTTAGCGATGAGTCGGCTATTTCGCCCGATCCCGAAATCAACGTCCAGGTACCCGTGCCATAAATAGGCACACTACCCGATAAGGACACTGTATCTGTACAGATAGATCTATCCTGGCCTGCGTAGGACAGAGAGGGTTGGTTGTTAATGATGGTAATGGTATCTCTTTTGATACAGTTGGCAGCTGCGCCCGGCACCTGCACCTCCCAAACCAACACGTTTTTGCCGGGAGCCAGCGAATACACATAGTTGCCCTCTATCCTATCAGTATAATTACCATTACTGTCTTTGCCTTTTCCGGCTCCTTCAATCACCCGCCAGGTACCGTTCCCATATTTGGGTAAGGTGGGTTTTATTTCGGTAGAGTCGGCACATACAATCTGATTTTCACCCGCAATGGCTTCCGAAGGCTCCATGTTATAAACACGTATCGTATCATACGAGTAACACATTTCGTTATTAATCTCGTATTTAATTACATTTTCTCCCGGAGCCAACTCCGTAATAATTGGTTTTGCAATTGTAGCGTCGTTAAAAATACCACCTCCGGACAATACGGTCCAAAGCGGCTTACCAATAATCGGTGCTTTGGCATTAAGTTGTGCCGTGGTGCCACATTCCGTAATATCATAACCCGCATCTGCATCGGATGGCTTATTGTTTATTATTACCACCGTATCACTTTTAGATTGCGTTCCGGAACCTACAAATTTCAGGGTCCACTTTAACACGTTACGTCCGGGTTTGATATTGTAAATTTTTACCTTAGGATTATTGTGCTCACTGTTCTCGAATTTTACACTACCCTGCTCCACTGTCCATTCCCCGAAAGTATTTTCCGGAAGATTGGCATTCAGGGTAGTAAAATCTTCACAGAGATCCAACTGGTTCAATCCGGCCTCAGCATCGGCCAGGGCTCCACTTTGCACTTCCACATCTACATACTCGCTACAGTTTAAATTTGTTACCGTCCAACGGAAGCGATTAATATTTGGGAATAAATTTTCTATGCGTGTTGAAGGGGAAGTAGGACTGATGATAGTTCCTCTGCCTTCCAGCAATGTCCATAATCCAGTACCCGTATTGGGAACTTCCGCACTCAAGTCAATGTAATCGCCACTGGTACTCGCTTTGGGTTGGGCACTAACAGGAGTGGGTTGGTTGTTACTCACCACCACCGTATCGGTGGTGATACAGCCTTCGTTGGTTACCTTCCAAACCAACTGATTGTTGCCCGAACTCAAGGACTCCACATTGGCATTTGGATTTTCACTTCCTACGGGATAATCAACCGTAGGACGGAAGCTTCCGCTACCCATTCCATCTACTACCGACCACGTTCCTGAAGCACCCGGGGGGGCTGGTGTGGCATTTAAAGTGGCCACAGTACCACAGACAGCCGTATCGCGTCCGGCATAGGTATTCACATGCAGGTTGGTAACGCTAAACTCTACCGACGAGGAACAGGTTTGATTATACACCGTCCATCGGAAAATATTTTCACCGTTTACTATTCCGCTTACTGTAGTATTATGTTGCGTTGGATTGTCAAACTCTCCTTTGCCCGAAACGACGGTCCAAATACCATGGCCGTACACAGGATCAACCGCATTTAAGGTATATTCGCTATCACAAACTGTTACCTCATCTTTATCCCCTTCTATTTGCGCCTCGCCAGGCTGATTATTAATAACAAGCACCTCATCTGAGGATTCGCAGCCATTACGACGCAAGGTCCATCGGAAGACATTACGCCCATTATTTTGCTGGTCTAAGTTACGAACCCAGGTAGAAGCAGCTTCTGCATCATCAAATTCTCCCTTACCTTCTATCACCGTCCATCTGCCTTGGGCACCACCCAGGGTGTCCGTTGCATTTAGCAGGATAGATCCATCGCAGGTAAAATTATCCTTGCCGGCATCCACGATAAAGCTGTTGTTGCGTATTTTAACTGTGGTAGTGCTAAGGCACGAACCGTTTAAAATATTCCAACTTAAAATATGGTCGCCCGCAGGTATATTAGTGACCTGAATATCCGGACTGTTTATATTATCTATGCTCACGCTTCCCGATTCAATCGTCCAGTAGCCTGTTTCTTCACCCACTACAGGAACGCTCCCTTTTAGCCTTGTAAAATCATCGCCACAAGGCAAATCCTGTTGCGCTATAATTACATCCGAAGCATCGTAAATGATGGCCTCGGTAGGCTGATTGTTGATTACCTTAACCGTTGCTGTGCTTTGGCAAGCACCTTTTTGGATTGTCCATATAAAAGTATTCTCGCCACGTGCCATATTGGTTGCGGTAGTACTGGCTGCATTGGCCGGTGTTAAAACAGCACCATCGGGCGTTGACCAAAGCCCCGTACCACCAGGCGCATCTACCGAGGACAGTGGAGTAGCATTGAGTTCTACTGTACCATCGCATACCTCATATTGGTCGGCCACGGCATTTACCGTTACCTGATCATTGTAAATGGTTACTTCATCAGAAGATGAACAACCTGTGGTGGTATTGGTTACCGTCCATACAAAGGTATTGGCACCTTGCGATAGGTTTTTCACCCGAGCATTAGGCTGTATTTGATCTACACCTATATTTTCGTATTGAGCAGCACCATTGGTAATCGTCCATCTACCCGTCTCGCCCGCTTGCAGTGCACCAGCAGCTAATGTATAGGTAGTGCGACAAATTCTTTCGTCGGGGCCGGCATTAACCACCGGCAATGGTGTAATTTTGATAGTAAGTGCCGGCGACCAGTGTTTGTTGGTGCCGCATCCATTAATAGGCCTTACGCTGATTTTACCAATGGTAAATGGCACATTAGGATCTATATCCACCAGGATGGAAGTTCCTGTTGCATCGCCTACCACCATTAATCCGGCAGGAATATCCCACTCGTAGGATGAAGCATTTAATGCTGGCGGGATAGAATAGATTAATCCACTTTCGCCCTCACAAATATCGGTAGGACCCGAAGGTGCCACCGTAATGTTATCCGGCAATGGCTTCGCATTCACCCATTTTTCGGCAATGGCACTTGCACCACAGGCATTTTCGGCCTGTACCCGCACATAACCCCCGGTAAAAGTACTGTCCACGTTTACACTTATATCTGTGGTTCCGTTGCCGGTAACAATGTGCATTCCGGTCTCAACAGTCCAGGTGTAATTGGTAGCATTATCCACAGCATCCACCGAATAGTCAATATTGGTCAATCCCTGGCAAACACCATCTACATCTGCATTACTTGTAATACCAATTATATCTTTAGGCAACGGGTTAATTGTAACCTTAGCTTTTAAGGTAGGTGACAAAGCAATTTCGCATGCCTTGGCATCCTGCACGCTGATGATTTCGTATACGGTAGTTTCTAAGGGAGAAACAAGCCAATTGTAAACTGCACCTGCGGTATTTATTACCAAAGTTCCTTCCGTACCAACCACATCGGTTCCTTTGTAGGCTTTATAAGTTATGGTAAATGGCTGAACTCCTTTTAATAAACCTATCTGTAAAGTGGTACTGGAACCAATACAAATATCGCTGCTACCTGTTAAGCTTACTTGCGGTTTATCGTTAACCATTACATCTACCTGACCATTACCCACATTGCTACATCCGTTATTATCCCTTACAGATAAAATAGAATAACGCGCATTATTAACCGGAGCATCTGTAAACGTATAGGTATAGGCATCTATTATTTCCGTATCTGAGGTACCATTTAAAGCATCCTGCCAGGTAATGGTAAAAGGTTTAACCCCTGTTAATACCGCCGTAAGCTGAACTGTTCCATCCTGACAAACTTCGCCTGGCCCGCTAATGCTAGCTGTTGGTAGCGTATTCACGTTTACACTTACTTTGCTGCCATCTGTTCTTCCTTGCAGACAGAGGGTACCGCCCGTTGTGTTAACCCTGGTAATTTGATAGGTGCGGGTTGATGATGGTGTTACCGTTATTGGAAACGGCGTTCTGTCTACACTGTACTCTGTAGTTGCAAATCCATCGTATACCGAAACATTAAGATTGCCCTGACTTGTAAAATCCCAGTTAGAGGTGTTAATTGTCAAAGCATAGCTCTCGCCATTACAGATATCCGTATCGCCACTTACCGAAGATAAGGAAAGCTCTGCTGCAGGTTGGGTAATGAGTTTAACATCGGTTACCGAGCAGGGTACACTTATCCGATCATCGAAGTCGTTGGCATGGTCGTAAGCCGTGATGGTGTAATTACCTGCCGGCAAATTGGTAAAGCTGAACATGACATTTTCTTCGGCATCCAACTTAGTGGCCACCAAACCTTTTTCGGGACTTTCTAAAAGCACCCTGTAATTACCCGCAGCATCGGGCGTACCACCGCTTACCGTAACATCTATCTGTCCGGTTTTTGCTTCAAAGCAAGCTACATCAGCCACCTTGGCAGTAACAATATTCAATGGTACGGGCTCTGTTATGCTAATGGTTTCGGTTACCTGAACCGCGGCATCGTCGCTAATAACGATGGTGTAATCACCCGGAACCAGATTTTTCTCTACCCAGGATGTATTGTTTTGGTCCACGTTAACACCGGGGCCGTTGATCTGTATCCGATAGTTGGAACCTGAAATAGGGAAGCCACCGTATACACTGGTAATATGAATCTCACCGTTGGCATCGCCGTTACATGGCGAAACATGATACACCTTGCGGTTAAAACCAAGGGCAGCACCGGGCTGTACCACTGTTAAGCCGGTAAGCTCAAAAGTACATCCGTTGTTATCAGTAACCACCACCCGATAGGTATCGGCACTTAAATTAGGCTGAACCCTGTCATTTACTCCGATTGGATTATTACTGCCATTGTACCATTGATAGGTATACGGCGCTATGCCACCGGTCACATCCACGCTTATACTGCCATCGCTTCCACCTACGGTAGTTACATTTGTAATTACGGGGTTAGTAAGATTTACGTGGCTTACCGGTTGCTTTATTTCAATGTTGGATACGTCCAGCTCACAAGCTTCGTCATCGATTATTTTAAGATCGTATATTCCGGCCAATAAATTACCCGGATTACTTCCAACAGCAGTTGAAGGTCCGCTCCATTGATAGGTATAATCGCCGCCCATGGCAACCGTGCCGCCTAATACCGATACGTTTATTTCGCCGGTGGCCTCGCCATGGCATAGCACATCCGTAATATCGATGGTTGCGGTGATAGGTGCATCAGGGCCATTGATTTCGTAGGATTGTATAAATTTGCAATGCAGGTTTAAATCGGTCACCTCTAACTGATAAACACCCTGAGTCAGGTTATCATGGATTGATGTACCCACAATGCCGTCCCATTTATACTCATAATTTCCTGAGCCGCCTGATACGCTGGCCTCTAGTCTACCCGTTGGTTCACCATAGCACATATTGGATTCAAACTCGCTTACTGCTACAACCAATCCTGTACTGGCCTTCACCTCAAAAATTTCTGTGATGGCACAATCCGTTCCGGCAGGGTCAGTTCTTCCATCGGTAATCACCACCTGATATTTCCCCTCGCTTAGTCCGCTTTGGTTTTTGCCATTGATATCCAAACGCAAGGGGTTGCCACCCGAACCGGGCACAACACTCCACAGATAGCTGTAATTACCGTCGCCACCTGTTACATCAAAGGTAATGGCTCCATTATCGTTACCTGAACAATTAACGGGTGTAATAGCGGTGTTAATTACTTTAATGGGATGCGTAAGCACCACAGAAAGTTCCTCGCTACAGCTTCTGCCGTTGTGTGTATCTGTAAACACCACGGTATAAACACCACCTGTTAAGCCGGTTTGATCTTCGGCTGTGTTACTTAGCCCTGTTCCCAGCAGGGAGCTCCAGTTGTATTTATAATCAGCCACTACACCGGAACCGCCTGTAACTGTCAGGTCAATTTGTCCGTTGGTACCGTCGCATTGGGTATCCACCACAGTAGCCGACAGTTGTATTTCCGGATCCTGAACCACGGAAATGGTAAGGCTGGTAACACAATTATTGGCATCGGTAACGGTAAGCGTATAGTCGTCTGCAGGTAAATTATACTGATTTTTGGCATTAGCTGCGTTGGTGCCCACTACCGGACTCCAGTTATACTTGTAAGGAGCTGTACCGCCCAACACACCGATCTCGATTTGGCCATCGTTGCGGCCATAACACGATACATTAACTACTGTTGGTGAAATTGCAATAGCTTGCGGTTCAGTTACAACAAAGGTATAGTCTCTATAGCAATTCACGCCGCCCACATTTTCATTTAAATCGGTGATACGTAAATCGTAGGTTCCTGCCCTTAAATTATCAATATTTCTTAGCGTGGAAACAAAACCAGCCGGGCCTGTCCAGGCAAAACTGTAAGCTCCCGAACCGCCTAAGACATCGGTGATGTCGATAGCTCCATTGTTGCCATTGTTACATTTAATATGACTGATATTAGAAACAATGCTCAACTCCCCGGGTACAAAAACATCTTTACTAACCGCACAAAGGTTTTTATCCTTAACAGTGATGGTGTAGGTTCCTCCTTTTTCAATCAACACTTCGGTTGGGTTTGCAGGTACAACCGGATTAAATGCCGGGCCATTCCATGTGTAGTTATACTCACCTGTACCCCCGACTACATTTTCTACTTTTAGCGTACGCTGGTAAGGATCGCAATCCGTATATTCAAAATAAGCATTGTACGTGATTGCCGCAGGTTCATTTACTGTAAAACTTTGAGAGGCAAGGCATTGCTCACCATCTAAAGTAGTTTCAATTGCAAGCGTATAGCTACCCTGTGGTAAATTACTTTGATTGGCCGTGGTATTGTCGGTAAAAGTATATCCGGCCGGCCCACTCCAATTGTAAGATGTGCCTACTCCAATTCCCTCAGGTTTAATAATAATGGCTCCGGAACTTTGTCCGTTACATATCACATCGGAAACGGTTCCGTTGATTGTTATGGTATTTTTATAATCTACCACAAAATCGAAACTCACTGAGCAGCCCCCCCTATCTACATCTACTATGCTTAACCTGTAAGTTCCGTTGGACAATCCTGTTTGATCCAGATTGGCATTGTCGATGCCTGTACCTCCATCAGGTGAACTCCACGAATAGGTGATATTTGAAGAAGCACCTGTGATCTGTACGTTTTGGATACTTCCGTTGTTCACCCCAAAACAAGTGGCCTCGTTAATATCGGCTGTGGCCTTGATATGCTCCAGAATAACTACTTCGGATACATAACATTTATTTATCGCATTGGAGTTAAGATCCTTAACACTAATCACATAACGGTTGGCCGGCAAATTTTGCAACAACGGGCTATTCACCGACATGGCCACTCCCGTATTGTTAATTATAATGGGCAAAACGATATCTGCTTTACCGTCGGGACTGGCCGTTACCAAATAGCGTTGATTTCCGCTTGCATCCATTCTTCCACCCTGTACGGTAAGTGTAATTTCGCCTGAGTTAACAGTTTCGCAATCAATGGTGCCCGTGTTAATATTCAGTTTTAGCTCTTCCGGCTCATCAATATTTACCGAATACACATCGCTTTCACATCCGTTTACATCCTTTAACCTTAAGGTGTAATTTTGCGATACCAGCTTATCGATGGTATAATTGCTTACGCCGGCTGGCAAGGCAAGCTCTCCCCCATTCAACACATACCTATACGGCGCAGTTCCTCCATTAATATTGGTTAACTGTATCACTCCGGAATCATCCCCATTACAGGTTATGATGTCGGCGTGTGTAACATTCGCCTGTACTTTGTCAGGCTGCTGGATTTGAATGGCCGCGGAAGTATAGCTACAAACCGTGCTGGTTGATTGCACCGTAACCCTATACAAAGCAGCCGTTTTATCTTTGATGGTAGCGCCTGTTTCGCCACCTAAAACTGTCCATCCGCTTCCATAATCCACTTCCCAGGTGTAACTAAACCCATGTCCGGCAGGGCGACCTGTGGCCACAACACTGATTTGCCCATCGCTACCGCCAAAGCAGGTCACATCCTTGACTGTAGATGTGATGCCCAATGGTTGCGGATTGCTAACCGTTACAACAGCCGATTTAACGCAAGATGCATTAGCGTTATGGAATACATTAACCGTATAGTTGCCTGATTTAGATAAGTTATCCTGCGTGGCCTCGGCCGAATATAAACCATTGGCTATCATCAATCCATCGGGATCGATCCAGCTCACCGTAAAGGCGTCACCTTGCGGCGCTGCGGCATTATCCCACGCATCCCCGGTAATATCCACCCTTATCCTGGCCAAATCGCCAAAACAAATCTTATCGTCGATGGCATACGCATTCAAAGTAAAGTCATCGGGCTGATCGATGGTTACTGTTTTGGTTACATTAGCACCCACATTATCTATAACAGTTACTTCGTACACACCATAGGGTAAGTTTACCACATGATTTATATTACTTGTAGTATGCGAGCCAATCAATACGCCCGCTTTACGCCAACTCATTTGGTAATCCGGATTACCCGATGTAACGGTAATCTCTATTTTTCCATTATTTCCATAGCAGAGGGCATCGGTGCCTTTGAGCGTAAAATCGAGCGGAGCCGATTGATCTATTAGGCTAACGTCGTATCTGCGAGAGCATAATATGTTATTTGCTGCGTCGCGCACATTCACCGTAAAATAGTAATTACCTTCCGGTAAATTCGTTCTGGATAAATTGGTAGAACCATCGTCCCAAACCACATCGTAACGTGTTGTTGGCCCACCTGTAATATTGTTGATCACAATAGAACCCGTACTTTGTCCACCTATGGCAATATGCGTTGCAGTGTAATCGGCCACAATTTCTGCCGGTTCATCCACTGTAAATGATGGTAATGGCAGAATAGCACATCCATTATTATCCGTGATAGATACGCTGTAATTTCCTTTGCTTAAACCTGTTGGCATAGCTGTTTTGCCTCCCTTGGCATCGCTTATTCCCGACCATTGATAAGTGTATGGCGCAGTTCCACCTGATATTGAGATTTCAATTTCACCGTTGCTCTCCCCTTTACATTGCACATCTGTTAGCTTATCCAAGGTATAGCTTAAAGCCGCTGGTTCTGTGATGGTAACCGTTGCGGGTAAGGTTTTCTCGCAAGCTGGGTTGTTGCCATCGCGTACCATAACCGTGTAAGTACCTGCAGCCAAACCAATAAGGGGCGACACAGCGTAGGTAAGACCATTGTCGATAGAATACTCGAACAAACCTGCAGAGCCATTAGTAAACGTGGTATTGAATGTGATACTTCCGTCTGCAGCACCGTTACAAGTGATATTTTTTACCACAGGGACGGCCGTTATAAAATCGAGTGGAGAACCTACCGTAACGGATGGGGTTGGTGAAGATATGCATCCCGGAACGGTTTTATCCTGCACCTGGAAGGTATATGTACCCTTTGGTAAGGTAAACACATTATTGTTTTGCCAGATATTCTCCTCCACACAATAGTAATCATAATTACCGCTTCCTCCTTGCGCTGCAAGCGTTACCGTTCCGTCATTACCCGTAAAACAGCTCGCATTGGTTTTACCTACCACCGTTGCTTTAACTTGATCCGGTTGATTCACATCAATAAGCAAGGTGGTTGCTGAAACACAAGTTGGATTATTAAAATCTCTCACCTTAATCTGATAAGTACCCTTGAATAGGTTAGAGAAAGTATGGGTATTGATTTGTGCAATATCTGTCCAGCTTAAACCATTGTTTACACTATAATCATAATCGCCGGAACCTCCTGATGCACTAATAGTTATAAAACCATCATTATCTCCATAGCAAGTTACGTCACCTTTGCCCGTAACAGGGTCACTGGCTAATGTGAGTTGCCCGGGTTGGGTAATCGTATAAGAACCCAGGGAATATTCGCAAGATGTGTTTGAGGCATCTCTTACCAACACTTCGTAAGTACCCGCAATTAAATTGCTAAATCTATAGGTATCGGAATTGGCCGGAACCGGGTTTACCCAGTCTCTGATTTCGGTTCCTTGTAAACGGAACTCATATTCACCCGAACCACCTGCCACCTGCAATTCAATAGAACCGTTATTATCGCCAAAACATAAATTATGCACTAAAATATCCGAAGCCGTAACCAGTGTTATGGCGTTCAACTCATCCACCACATAAGGTGTGCTTGCATTAGTATAAGCACAGCCATTCGCATCCGTAACGTTCAGGCTATAATTCCCCGGTTTTAATCCGGAAAGTATTTCCGTATTTACAACACCATTGCTCCAGGTAATCGTATAAGGTGCCGTGCCACCTATCACATCAACCGTAATACTTCCGTTGGATGTGGCATTGCAATCGTTATCCTTGATTGCCACCATATTGACGCCCAGTGCATCAAGTGGTTCGGTGATAATAAAAGTATGTGTTAACGGAGCACAACTGGTAGGAAGTACATCGGTGATAGTCAGGTAATAGTCACCAGCTACCAAATTTTCGGCAAATTTATCGGTTGAAATTACGGTTCCCAAGGCATCCTCCCACTGGTAAACATAACTACCGCTCCCTCCTTGCGCTGTAACCTCCAGTCGCCCGGTAGCATTGCCTTTACACTTCACATGGGTATGTTCATCTAGTAAATAACTTAGGGCAGCTACATCGTTAAGCGTAACACTTACAGAGGTATAGGCACAGATGGGGTTTGTTGCATCTTGCATCCAAACCGTATAAGTCCCTGCTCCTATTCCTGAAACGATAAACCCGTCAGTACCATCGTTTGCCGGCAACCAAACACTTCCACCCAAGGCAGGGTCGGTTTGTGTAAACTCGTAAGTAGCTGAACTTCCGCCCGATGCCCTTACTATAAAACTTCCGTCGCTAGCACCGTTACAAGTGATACCGGTTTGAGCTTCCTCTACCAATGTTAAGGCAGCGGGTTCCGTAATTACAATGGGTACATCTACCTGGGTATAACATCTTTGGTAGTTGGGATTACGATCCCTCACCCAAAGTGTGTAGGTGTTTGCGACAAGATTATTTACTTGATATTGATCCCCAGCAGCACCATAATTACTTTCCTGCCAAGTTGTTGGCGGAGTAGCCGGATCAGTAAGTGCAAATTGATAAGCACCCGAACCACCGGAAGCCGTAACCACATACGAACCTGTGTTTCCTCCATTGCATACATTGTTCAAATGTAAAGTCAGATCTTCACTTAAGGTCAATGCCGGGTTAGCATCTATCGTTACGTTGATAGATTGTACACAGCCATTACCATCCGTAACCGTAACGCTATGATTACCAGCTGGCATCATTATTTCTGTAAAATCTGTTCCGCCTGTTGACCAAGAGATATCGTAGCCCACCCCTGGATACGTTGCAAAATCGGCTGTACCTCCGGTAATGGCGATTCTTGCGCTTCCTTCGCAATCCACTCCGGCTGTGCAGGGTACGCAACCCACGTTTTTGCGTAATGCTACATCTTCGGTAATAACAATGGCCGATGGCTCATCAATCTTAACCGTTAATACATTTATTTTTTCACAAGCCGCTGACGATAAATCCCTTACTGAGAAAACATGGTTACCGGAAGCAAGACCTGTAAACTTGGGCGAAGCTTGCCAGCTTGCGCCAGCGTTGATGGAATACTCATACGAACCACTACCTCCGTTTGTTTTTAGGTTCACTTCTCCATCGTTTGCCCCAATGCAGGTAATATGCTTTTTGGATACCTCCTGCAAAACCAGTTCATACTGTTCAACAAGAACACTGCCGTTCATCATGCCATCACATGAAACCTGTGAAGCACTTACCGTATAAAATCCTTCCTGGGTAAATAAAATTTCATTACCCGAAGCATCCTCAAAGAAAAATGGCAGACCATCGCCAACGTACTCTACCTTAGTTGGACTAATGCTGACTCCACCACGTAAAAGTTCATAGGTCACCCCACTACTCGAACCTTTTAATCCTAAATAAACACCTTTACTGGCTGGAGCATCATCAATACAATATGCACCAAAGTCATTTCCATTTTTATCTTTAACGGTTATGTCAAATATATCGGTAGGTGCACCCACAATATGGATTGTCTTTTCCTTAAATGTGCTGCACCCCGCTGCATTTACGTATTCGTAACGAATATTATAAGGGCCGATTGCCAATGTGGCCGGATCTAAAATAGCAACACCATCATCCACAACAACCGGATTACCCAGATCATCTGTACCCACATTGCTTATCGCTCCTGCAATATTGGGCGTAATGGTAAAATTACCTATTCCTCCACTTGGCATATCTCCTCGTAAAGTAATAGTGGAAGAAGACAAACAAATATTTTGATTCTCAGTAACTCCGGCAAAAGTAACCGGATTATCGGCCAATACCTCAACAGTTTCTATCACTGTTTTGGCACAGCCCCCTTTAGCAGGCGTTTGTGTAAACACCATGGTTATTTCGTACACACCTGCGCCAATACCGGGATTGATAGTGGCCGTATTATCCTTATTATCCTCTAAAAATGGTGTGGGGCTACCGCCTTTGGTAGCATAAAATACTGCCTTTCCATCGCTAGCATCCGTTCCATTTACATTAAGTACCGAAGTACCCTCATTGGCACAATACGTTCCGGTAGCACTTAAATTGCTGATACCCACATCTACCAATGGCACGGAAACATTAAATGTTTTTATGGGGCTTGGACAGCTTTTACCATTAACCGTATGAATTACGGTGTGCGTAATTGTATTGGGATTATTGTGATCTACAGAAGAATGACCCGGATTAAAAAACCCGCCGGAAATACCATTTCCGCTTACACCATTCCCCGTAAAACTGGTAAAAACGTTTCCTACGGCCTTGCCGCCATTAGCGGGCGTCCTCAAATCAATACTACCTAACAATGTTGCCGCGGCATCGTCGATACAATAATTACTTTGTGCAGTGGCGTAGGGATCTCCCCCAATTGTAAAATCAGGATTTAATTCTTCTATAATTTCTACCTCAGTAGTTAAGGTATTTATACAGCCACCACCTGAAGTATCCTCATATCTATAGATTACCCGATAGGTTCCGGGTCCATAGCCAGGGGTACCAAATAATACAGAAGGGATAAAATTATAAGTACCATTAGGTGCATCCGGTACCACCGTTGTTCCATCGGGGGCAAGCACTGTAAATGTTGTTCCATCGTTGGGCACAGCAGGTGCACCATTTATACTTCCTAAAAGCAAATACGGTCCGTTATCCGAGGAGCAATATTCCGTTGCCAATCCCGGAACATCCAGAGGTGTTCCAATTTGAATTGTCGCCGTGGCAGCACCCGAACAACCAGCCGCATCGGTATAATCCATGGTAATGGTATGGTTACCGGCTCCTGCCAAGGTAGGGCTAAAGGTAGCTGTACCATCGGCATTATTGGTAATACTGGCACCAGGTCCTGTAAATGTTACACTTGCGCCAGCCGGTAAGGGCAATAGCGATGACCCGTTTAAGTAAGGCGTTAAAGTTACAGGGGCAGCTGTTTCGCAAAGTGTTGCAGGTAAGCCGTTAATGCTAAGGTTGGTATTTAAGTCGGGCAGCAAAGTAACCTGCTGGTCTACAAAGGCCGCACAAGTGTTAGGGTCGGAGTAGGTATAGCGTACGGTTATGGTTTTAGGTCCTATATTGGTGAGTGCCGCCCCCACGTCAATAGATCCGGCACCTGCAGGTGTTCCTTCGTCCCACCATACGCCCTCACCACTGGGTGAACCGAGCACTTCAAATCTTCCGTTTGATCCGGGAGCCGATCCATCGGGGAAACCGTTAAAGTTAACAACGCCCGCATCGGCACAATAGGTAGTTGCAAGTCCGTTTATACTAACAACAGGCACAGAATTTACGATGATATCTTTGGTAATACGATTAAAGCAACCTTTGGTATCCGTATATTGATAAGTTATAGGATTGACACCAATCACCGCCTTAAACGGAATATTGGCATCCAAAGAAGCCGGGTCGGGGTCGAAGATACCTCCGCCAACGGCCACACCTTGTCCGCTAAATGTAGCCCCGGCCTGATTACCGGTCAAGGACACCAGTCCATCGTTCTCGCAATACTCATATTTACTACCGGGCGTATCAAAAGTTAATACCGGCAATGGGTTCACCACCACCGTAATAGGAGCACTATCAAAACAACCCTGTGGGGTAGTAGCTGTAACCGTATAAGTATCCGTTGCACTGGGAGATATATTGATATTCTGATTATTCCCTAAGCCATCGCTCCAAAAGTAAGTTCCCCCCCCTGCTCCATTAGCCTGAATAGTTATGGGTGACCCGATACAAACTTCGGGATTAGCCGGTGAAAAAGTAATGGTGGGAACAGGATCTACATACACTGTTGCTGTATTAGTTCCTGCAACAGGGGAGCAACTGGCCGCATCTGTCAGGTTAATTACACTATAGGTAGTTTGTGCATCGGCCGGATTTACATTTAAGGTATAGGTGGAGAGGTTTGAATTTACCACATTTACAATGTTGTTACCCTTATCGTCCACAATATCGAAATTAAACGGGGCATTGCCGGTGAGGGTAACGTTTAAGGTGAAGGTGCCTGCCACATTTGCACACCTTCGGACGGGAAGCTGAGCCGCTATGCTTGCTGTAGGAAGTGGTGTTACATCTATGGTGAGCCTATTGCTCATTTCAAGGTTACACCCACCTATATTGCTTGCCATTACGCGGTACACCCCAGCCGTTTGGTTCGACCAGACGATATTAGTTCCCACTCCGCCAATACGTACCCCGCCTACATTGTCCCATGCTGCTCCATTCTGCCGCTGCAATTGATACTCTATCCCCGGACCATCCACATTTGTTACCGTCAAATCCACACCGCTTAAGGGTTCCGAAGCGCAATATTTTGTTTTATTGGCAGAAAATATCAAAACATTGGGCTCCTCGTAAATCTGAAGCGAACCGGTCATAACCTGTGAACACAAACCTCTTTCGGCTCTAACGGTATATTTACCGGCAGTCGTTTGCTCTCCAAAGTTTAATACTCCGTTGTTACCGGAAAGCGAAAAAAGATCTGCCCCGTCGCGCATCAACACGTAAGTTGTGGCAGGCCCCTCGGTAGGGTTTGCTACCGTACCAATGGAAACTTCACCCGCGGGGCAATCATTGCCCTGTACGTTTAACTGCAAAGCGGTTGGAAGCTCGTTAACACGCGCTATTCCGTTCATATCAGCCCTACAGCCATTGGCTGCCTGTGCCACCACATAGTAATCGCCAACCCCTGTCACCGGATTAAAGGTGGTGGTGGGTGGCGTAATTGTTTCTATATCCGACACCGAGGTACCATCATCGTAAGTTAAGGTATAATTTACCCCTGCGGTGCTACTTGCCAAACTCACCGTAAGGCTATTGCCCTGACAAACCGAACCCCCTGTAAGATTATGAATAGAAGGAAGTGCTCCAATAGATACGGTGTTAATCATATTTGAAACACATCCACCTCTACTTGCTGTAACACTATAATTTCCGCTTGTTGCCAATACCCTGGTTGCAAAACTCCTGAGATTTCCATCACCAACTAAGGTAGCTATGGGATTATTTAGAGGATTCCGTAGCGTATAGGTAACACCGGTTTCTGTCCCTTCCAATCGTACCGTATAACTATTACCGGCACAATGTGGTGCGGCCTCTACAATGCTAACAGCATAAGAGCTTGGTGGCGATGTTAACTCAAAAGGACCTCCAAGCATTAATACATCTGCCCCTCCACAAGTATTCTCGGCATAAATGGTGTAGGAACCTGCTGCAGAAGGCGACCATGTGTAGGGAGCAGCCGAACACTCACTGCCGGCTATCCTACCAGTAGTTGCTTCGTGTAAATAATAAGTGACACCTGCCTCGGGCGATGCAAGGGAAAGATTTAACGAATTAGGAGTGCAATCATTCGCTCCTGCTACGTTAAGAGCGTTGGGAGGAGAACTTAGCGTAAAAGCAGCATCCATTGGCAATCCAGAAGGCTCGCATCCGTTAGCATCTGTAAGGTTTATCAGGCTGTAAGTTCTATCCGTTGTTTGTAGTCCAAAGTTAATACTAGTTAGCCCCGCACCTTTTGTGCCGGAATAATTTGGATCCGGCACACGAGAAATCTCATAATTATACGGACTGCTACCTCCGGTTATATCTATGGTAACTTGGGCATTATAATTTGCACCGCAAGGCGCAGGGGTATCTGCCACAAATGAATTTATTGTAACGGCACTTGTTACTATTAGCTGAACGGTATAAACTGCTCCTCCGGAATGTGTCCAGGTAAGGGTGTAGGGACTGCCAGCTGATGGAGGCGTATTTACTACGTCATCGGTGGCATCGTTGGTGCCGTTATCATTGATTGTTATACCTGGTGCATTCCACGATCCACTGTTGGCATGCCCAGCGGGCATTGAATTACCCACTACATCCTGTGCCTGTGCCAATACTTCTAACCCGGTAAGCGATCCTTTACCACATGTATATATGGTTTGTGAAACACCAAGGTTTGCGATTCCCAAAAATAAAACAACAAAAAAAACCAACCGTATGACCCTACGATTGAGCGTAATTGTATTAGGCGTGTGTGAGTTATAGTTGCTCATCCTTATATAGTTTTAGTCCCAATAGGCTGCGATGAAAAGCATGCTTAGGCATTTCTACGGTAATTGTTAATAAATGTTTGCCAAATGCTCATTTCTTTTTGATAAATCTGCCTTTTTGCATTACAAACAACGATACATGTTGCCGGGAAGGCTTTTAAGAAGGCCATCAAACTCGAGTTGCAGCAGGAGCGTTGATATTTTGGCCACAGGAATGCCTGTGCTGATGCTCAGATAATTGACCGATGCCACTTTTTCCTTACGGATTAGGTTGAATATTACACCGAGTTCGCCGGTAGGCTCGTTAAAAAAATTGAGTTGTTGTGCCTCCCCTCTTTGATCTTCTACCTCCCAGCCTAGCGCGTATTCCAAATCAGCTGCATTTTCGATGAGTGCCGCCACATTGGTTTTAATCAATTTGTTGCAGCCCCGGCTAAACTCATCGTCGGCGCGTCCCGGAAAAGCGAGCACATCGCGATTGTAGGATTGCGCCAGATGAGCCGTAATCAGGGCACCGCCTTTCGCTGCCGATTCTACCACCACCGTGGCATCGGACAGGCCGGCCACGATGCGGTTTCGTTTCACAAAATTTTGTTTGTCGGGGTTGGTTTCGCTCATAAACTCGGTGAGCAAGGCACCCCGGTGTAGCAACTCGGTGGCTTCGCTGCGGTGCAGTGCCGGGTAAATGCGATCGAGGCCATGCGCCAATACCGCTATGGTGGGGAGGCCAAACTCCAAGGCGGCACGGTGGGCGCATATATCCACCCCATAGGCCAATCCGCTTACAATGGCAAGGTCGGGATGGTTTGCCGCCAGATCGCGGATCAAATCACGGCAATTCTTTTTCCCCTCCTCGGTAACCTTTCGTGTACCCACTACCGACAACACTTTTTGTCCGCCCAGGATATGCTCACCTTTTCTGTACAACATCACAGGGCCGTCCTCACAATTGTTGAGCCGTGCAGGAAAATCGTCGTCCAGAAAAAATGTTGTTTGAATATTGTGTTTTTGAATAAAAGCTATTTCCTGCGCCACCCGCTCCCAGGGATGGGCATTGGCTATCAGCGAAGCCTGTCGTGTACCGATACCGGGTATCTTGCTTAGCACCCTTTCTTTTTCAGTAAAAACAGCCTCTACATCGCCCAGATAGGCAACTACACTTCTTATTAGTTTAGGGCCTAAACCTTTTATCAGGCTAAGGGCCATTTTATGCTTAAGTTGGTCGTTCAAGGATTAAAGTTGATTTCGGTAAAATTACTACCGTGGATTACATAATCAAAAAGCTATGCTTTGTATAGATTGTGTCAAAATTATAATTATTTTTTTAAAAGGGGCTTGTTATTAGGAGAAAAAAAAGAAGCTCTCCGTAGCTCCTTCTGAAGGATGGGTAGTTTGGAAAGCACGCGTTAAATGCTATAGATATGGTGGAGAATAACTTTGCCTCAATAGAAAAGATCAGTTACCGGGGCGTCAATTAGTTTTTATAAATGGTCATAATTGCAAACCACAACCTAAGACGAAAAAGAATTCTTGTGGTCAATAATACACACTGCCCAACAGCTATCATCCAAATGCTTAAAGTCAATAGCTAATTTAAAGAGATTCCTTATCTTTGCGGGGCTTATCCTATTAATTTTACACCAGTACTTAGCGTGAACCTTAATTTATACATAGCCAATAAAATACGCAAAGGCGAAATAACCGGAAAAAAACTGTCGGGACCCATTATAACGGTAGCCACTATTGGTATTGTTCTGGGCATAACGGTAATGATACTTTCGCTGGCCATCGGTACAGGATTCAAAAAGGAAATACGCGACAAAATTATTGGGTTTGGGGCACATGTTCAGGTGGTTAATTATGATTACAACTCCTCCTTCGAAACCAATCCCATTGAACGGGATTCTGCATTTACAACTATGGTTTTATCCATACCCGGTGTTAAACACATACAGGAATTTGCCACCAAACCCGGCTTATTAAAAACCAATGACAACATACAGGGCGTAATTATAAAAGGGATAGGTAAAGACTTCAATTGGACTTATTTTAACCAGATACTGGTAGAAGGTACCAAACCGGATGTGAGCGGAGAAGCAACATCCAATGATGTGATTATTAGCAGCACCTTAGCTAAATTACTCCGCCTTAAAGTTGGCGATAAGGTGCCCATGTTTTTTTTCCAGGAGCGAATGAGGGCGCGTAATTTTACGGTGTCGGCCATATACGATTCGAGCCTGCCCGAATTCGACAAGCTTTTTATCTTTGCCGACATCCGACATATAATTAAATTAAACAATTGGAACAACGATCAGATTACGGGTTACGAAATAAGTTTAGATGAATTTGACCAAACGCCTACCCTCGCCCAGCAAGTAGATATTTTGGCAGCCTCACGTATTTCGCCCGATGGTGGCATGTTGCGTACTACAACCATTACACAACAACAGCCCCAAATATTTGGCTGGCTAAACTTGTTGGATATGAACGTTGCCATCATCCTTGTACTTATTGTTCTTGTAGCAGGATTTAACATGATTTCGGGCTTATTGATTATTATATTAGAGCGCACGGCCATGATAGGAATACTCAAAGCCCTGGGCAAACAAAACCACGATATTCGCAAAGTATTTATGTATCTGGCCACTTTTATTGTTACCAAAGGAGTGCTTATTGGCAACGTGATAGGTATTTCCATCTGTTTGATACAAAAGTATGCAGGCATTATTTCGCTGGATCCGGAAAACTACTATTTAAGTACTGTACCCATACATTTAAACCCCTTGCACCTCATTTATCTTAACATAGGTACTATTGTTGTTTCGTATTTAATGATGATTGGTCCCTCGTACCTTGCCACAAAAATAAGCCCGGTAGAGGCTATAAGGTTCGACTGATAAAAAACCAAAGCAGTAAGCTTGAAAACATTTGGCGTTTAAAAATTATTTATTATTTTATTTCCATCAATACCTTTGCCAATATCCTTATGCTTTGTACTTACTTGGTACACATGCAAACACAATACAAAAAAACTATATGTTTGATCATTTTATATATTTATTGCAACAAAAGTTAGAGGGGGACCTGCCCGGGGCGGTGGCACAAAATAAAATGTCGCCAAATGTTCGCTTAACATCAAACACCTTAGCTAATTATTCCACCACCCGTGAGAGCGGCGTATTGATACTGCTTTACATAAAAAACAACGAGCTTTACATTCCATTTATACAACGCCCCGAATACAAGGGGGCACACAGTGCACAAGTTAGCTTGCCGGGCGGCAAATTTGAACCCTACGACAATACCCTCAAAGATACCGCGCTGCGCGAAACATGGGAAGAAATAGGCGTTAAACCCGATAGAATGCAAATAGTAGGCAACCTCAGCCCCATTTATATCCCCAACAGCAATTTTAATGTTATGCCCTACGTAGCCTACGTGGCCGAATGCCCCACCTTTACGCCCGATGCTTTTGAGGTAGATTATATTATAGAGGCTAAGCTGTTGGAATTAATGGCACCCGAAACCGTACAAACGTTTGTAAAAAATATTAACGGACACACGATTAAAGCCCCATTTTTTAATATCAATAATTGTAAGATATGGGGCGCCACGGCCATGATAATAAGCGAGCTAAAAGAAATCATCCGTACAATGGAAGCTATTCCATCAGGTTCTTGTAATGCTCAAAACGGTCCAATATATCGGTAACGTATAAATAAGGTTCCTCGCCCCTGCAATACCCAAACTGCACCACCGGATCGTTAAAATAAATAGGTTTGCTTTTATTGAGCAGGTAATAGTCTACGTTATCCGTCCATACTTTAGGATTCTTATCATTTTTTTCGGCCAATCGCATGGCATCCAGCACGTGACCCAGCCCCACGTTATAAGAGGCCAAAATAAACTTTAAGCGTTCTTCCGGATCGTCAATCCGCAAACTCAGGCGACTGTCGAGCCATTTTATAAACTTAATACCCCCCTGTATATTTTCTTCGGGCGAGGTTATATTCTTTACCCCAAAGAGCTTGGCTGTTTCGGGCATTAACTGCATGAGTCCGGTAGCCCCTGCCCAACTTTTAATGTCAGGTATAAATCTGGATTCCTGATATATCAATGCGGCAATTAAACGCCAGTCCCAATCAATGGTTTGGCTCTCTCTTTTAATAATATCATCAAATATGGATATCGAGCCACCTTTTAACGAGTGATAGCCAGAATCCACCATGTGAGTAGAACGCCTGTTTTTGAAGTATTTACGGAATATTAACCTGTACTTTGTTGTTTTACGGAAACGCACCAACCAGTTGTTAACCACGTGAAGTAAATCGGGCGAAGATTTGCGCACCCCCCAGGCTATTTTCTGTGGAAAGCTGATGGCTGTTTCTATATCGATATTATCGTAATAATTTTTATTAACTGCCGCCAGATTTTCGTCGCATATGGTATAGGATATTTCGCCCTCGGCCACCAAACCAATTAACTGTTCCGCTTCGTAGTCAGGTATCTCCACAATATTTATACTATCTCCAATTTCGTCGGATAAATGGCGCAAACGCGTGACGTAGGATGAGCCTTTTTGAACATAAATTGTTTTACCGGCCAAATCGAGCTGATTACGTATCACCTCATTAAAACGCATATCTTTTTCATCGCTTTCTGCCTTTGAACTATTTCGCTGTACCAACACCTGCCGTGAGTAGGTGTGCGGTTCGGTAAACTGGATTACCCTTCCTTTTTCGCGGGTAACGGCCAGGTTTTGTGCTATCAGATCTATCTTGCCTTTTTTAAGGTCATCAATATTTTCCTCTACATTATTACTCACACTCACTTCCAGCTTAAGACCTATGCTATTACAAAACTCCTGAAGCAACTCCAGTTGATACCCCATGGGGGTTCCTCTATAAACAAAATAATTAGTAGAATTATAATCGGTAACCACTTTTAGCTTTCCCCTCTTTTGTATATCCTCTAAGTCAAATACAACTTCGGGGCTCTCCTCCACTTCTTTTATTTTTTGGGTTTTGGTATCGCACGCAAGCAATACCAGCATCAGCATAAATACTACACTTACAATTCGTATCATACACAATTGTTTATACTATCAGGCGATAAATATAGTTGAAAAATAACAGATTTCAAGTCGAATTTGATCTGGTAAAAATCCAGGCGTATATTGAATTAGTCGTAAAAGTTCCAGGATACACCCCATTTAAAGCGCATAGGAGAATGCGGATAACCCACTGTTAAAAAGTAATTCCTGTTCATGAAACTTTGATTAAAGTGATCGAGCTTAACAAAAATACGTGCTCGCTTTAACTGTAGATTCATAAAGGCATCTAAAAAGGGGTAATTGCCTATCTTCATTTTATTTTGCAGGTAAAATTGCCCTGTGGCAGGCATATAAGCCGGTGTATAGTATTCGGTATGGTATTTTACATCCACTCCAATTTGAACGTTCAACACTCGCTTGGCCAAATAAAAGTCGAAATAATTACTCGAGAGACCTGCAAAATCCGGCAAAGGATACAGCTTTTGGTTAGATGAATATTGATAGGCCAGTTTATTGTGACTGTGCAAGGGGCCCAATTTAAATTTTTTGTACAGGGACAGCTCAAAAGCATTGATCAGCTCACTTGTTTGATCCGGCACGGCCTCCTCATTCCAATACAGGTAATCGGTAAGCGAATTGGATTCAAAAGCTATTTTTAAACTACGGGTTGGAATATTCAGGCCTGCTGCAATGTTTACTATTTTTTCCTGCTTAAAATTTCTGTTCCACTGAAAATGATTGGAGTGATAGTTTTCCTGTAAAAATTCGGCCTGTCGTAAATCTATCTGTCCACGGGCATATACGCCTGCAGTATCTTTAAAAACTTTATACAGTGTATTTATATTTCCCTGCAACTGTATGTCGCCGGCCTTGTATCCCTGCACATATAACTTACCTCCCATGTTCCACCAAAAATTCCGACCTATATTTTTAAATAACTGCGCTCCAATATGGGTACTTACAAAAGTGGTATCGTTGGATCTGTATATAGGTATCTCTACCTCATCCACAGTGGTAAAACCAGGCTCCACCTGATATTTATAATGTTTTATTTCATTGCTTACAAATGCCCGCAATCCAAATTTGAGCAGGGCGTTGGCCTCTTCGTTAAACTTAAGCTGAAATACATTTTTAATGTTGGTATATTTTGTTGTATCGCGGGTTAAGGCTGAATCGAAAAATTGCGTACCATACAAAGGCAAGGAAGCATCGCCGTTACTGTTTGTTGTAAGATAATTTGACAAATTATCGATTTTAAAAACCCGCTTGTAGGAGCTTATGTGTAAGGTGTGATAGGCAGTACCCACAGGCAATTGCATTGGTTCCAAAACTTCTTTTTCATTCCCATTTGCCTCAATCGAATCTCCCTTGAGCGGCTCCTCTTTTTGGTTTATACTAATTTTACCTATACCCAACTCCTGCGTAATAAAAAATTGAAAATTGTCAACATAATTGGTTTGACTGTCATATTTTATCCGCACGTTTTCGGCTTCTTTAAACTCATCGCTAGCGGGGTTTAAAATAAGCTCATGATCGTCGTTTTCAATACCGCCGTTAAGGTAATGATTGGCTTTATTATAGGCGAACAGCCCGTGAACCGAATATTTTGCCCCATTATAGCTCATCCAAAAATTAAAATTACGGTTGTCGGTTTGCTGAGCACTATACGAACCCACCGACGACAGCAAATCATAATTAAACCCCAGATTCAAGCTCCTGTTTACATTCTGCGTAAAAAGCACCGATACATTTTCTTCCGATCTTCGTTTTGGTCCACCATATATATAGGTGAGGTTGGTATAGGGTACTTTACTGTTATAAAATCTGATATCGCAGGGCTGAACGAAATAATCGTACAATGAATTTAAGAAGATAAATTCGTTAAAATCCTTTTTAAACGACAAGAGATTGGATGTATAAGCCGAGCCTATGTTACCCAAATAAATATTCGAAAAGCTTTTTTTATAAATCCGGTTATACTGCTGCACACCTGCTGTAACCGTGTCAATATCAAGCGAATCGGCCCGGGTAAAATCATCTACCAAACGCCACGAGCGCAGCCTGTCGGCTGGATCCACCTCCAGGGTTCTGATCTCCTCCTCGGCGCGGGTACCTTGACTTCCTAAACCCCGCTGACCTGTAAGTTGAACCGTAAGGGTAAGCAAAAAAACTATATATGTCCATCTTCTACTCATCGGCGCAAAGTTAAAAAAGTATTTAATTTTATTAGATTTTTTTGATGGTAGGGATTTTAATTTATTTTTGCGCCCTTAATCTCTTTTCAATACACTTAATGCATTTAACTTAAGCAACAGAGCACAGGCATTCCGGTTTTGTAAACTATTGTTGAAGTTATATGCAGCAATAAACAAACTAATTTTTTAACGATGAACAAACTATTACTTATTGCCGTGGCATTGCTAGTATCAAGCCTTGCAAAATCCCAGAACATTCAGCTGCACTACGACTTGGGTGAGAACCGTAAAATGTTTACCACCACCGTTGAAATGTTCAAACCCGACAAAATGGGTAGCACTTTCTTTTTTATCGATTTAGATTATGGCACCGATAAACGGGGTGTTGACAATGGCGTATCATTGGCCTACTTAGAGATTGCCCGCAGCTTTAAATGGAGCGAAATGCAAAAGTTGGAGCCACGCGTGGAGTTTAATAGTGGAGCTGTTGGTGCCTTTCCTATTGAAAACGCTTATTTAGTGGGAGCACAATACACCTGGAATAATGCAGATTTTTCTAAAGTATTTACCCTCCAGGCCAACTTTAAGCACATTCAGGATAAGCAAGACGCGTCATTCCAACTGACTGGTGTTTGGGGCATGCATTTTATGAATAGAAGCTTATCGTTCACTGGGTTCGCCGATTTTTGGAGAGAGGATGTCGATTACACCTTCGACGGAAAGGCCGATGCGGAATACATTTTCCTGGCGGAGCCTCAACTATGGTGGAACACCACTGAGAAATTCTCTTTTGGTACCGAAATAGAAATAAGCAATAACTTTGGTCTGAACGACGGATTTATGATCAACCCAACCCTGGCCGCTAAATGGACTTTCTAAATCGCAACTTATGTTAGAGAAATTTTTTCAACTTAAAAAAAATAACACCAACGTACGTACCGAGATTATTGCCGGTATAACCACGTTTATGACCATGGCCTATATCCT
Source organism: Saccharicrinis carchari (assembly GCF_900182605.1). Lineage (NCBI taxonomy): Bacteria > Pseudomonadati > Bacteroidota > Bacteroidia > Marinilabiliales > Marinilabiliaceae > Saccharicrinis > Saccharicrinis carchari. Next base: position 73,153 of record NZ_FXTB01000001.1, on the reverse strand, counting down.
GGCCGTAAATCCGGCTATCTTATCGGTAACCGGAATGGATCAAGGGGCTATTTTTACTGCCACCGCATTGTCGGCTGCCGTTGCCACTATGGTAATGGCATTGATTGCGAAGCTACCATTTGCATTGGCTCCGGGGATGGGCTTAAATGCCTTTTTTGCTTTCACCGTTGTTTTGGGTATGGGCCATACCTGGCAATTTGCGCTTACCGCAGTATTCATTGAGGGTATTATCTTTATCCTGCTAACGGCGTTTAATATCCGGGAGCTTATCATCAAAGCCATACCCATGAACATTAAACATGCTATATCGGTAGGTATCGGCTTATTTATCGCCCTCATCGGATTTAAAAATGCAGGCGTTGTAATCGATAATCAGGCTACCCTGGTAGGCCTGGGCAAGGTGATAGATATAAATGCCAATGCTGCTCCATTGGTGGCACTCATCACCCTTGTAATTACCGGAGCTCTTTTGGCACGTAAGGTGAAGGGCGCCTTACTCATCGGTATTTTTGTAGGTACCGTGCTGGGCATCCCCTTTGGTCTTACCAGTTTACCCACAAGTTTTGATATTACACCTCCTTCCCTATCGCCTATCTTTGCCAAATTTGAGTGGAGTAATATTTTTACGCTCGACATGGTATTGGTGTTACTCACCTTTTTATTTGTAGACTTGTTCGATACCGTAGGAACACTCATTGGTGTAACTTCAAAAGCCAATATGTTTGATAAAAATGGCCAGATACCCAGGGTGAAAAAGGCACTTTTTGCCGATTCGATAGGTACTACTGTAGGCGCCGTATTGGGAACCTCTACCGTTACTACCTATGTGGAGAGCGCCTCAGGCGTTGGCGAAGGCGGACGTACCGGATTAACCGCAGCCACAACAGGGGTATTGTTTTTAATGGCACTTTTTGTTTCGCCCTTATTTTTAATGATACCATCAGCTGCAACTGCTCCCACTTTAATATTGGTTGGGGTGATGATGTTTACAACAATAACAAAAATAGACCTGAAGGATTTTACCGAATCCATTCCGGCATTTCTTACCATTGTTATGATGCCTTTTACCTTCTCCATTGCCGAAGGTATCGTATTTGGTATGCTGGCTTTTGTAATACTGAAAGCACTGACCGGTAAATACAAGGAGATTTCCATCATAAGCTATTTGCTGGCCATACTGTTTTTATTGAAGTTTTTTATAGATTAAACAACAGTTTAATAATCCATTTTTTTTAAAAACGCCCCGGTATATTGCCGGGGCGTTTTTTGATTAACGTTAATTATTTACGTTCATTTGCAACTTGCACCAATCAGGGTGAACTTTTAATCTACCTTTTTCTTTTTATAAGGTCACCTTAACCGATACTTTACTTTTGAATGAAAGACCTGACAGTAGGAAACGAAGCCAAACTCATTTTTAACTTTGCCTTACCCATGGTACTGGGCAACCTTTTCCAACAGCTTTACAGCGTAGTTGACCGTATTATCGTGGGGCGATTTATAAGCGACCAGGCGCTGGCTGCCATCGGGGCATCGTTCCCTATTTTTTACATGCTTATATCATTTGTTATCGGTATTGGCAGCGGTGCCACCATTGTAATATCACAATATTTTGGAGCCAGAGAAAACGAAAAGGTGAAACGAGCTATAACCACCATCTATATTTTCCTGTTTTTTGCCAGCCTGGTCATTATGCTTATGGGGATTTATTTTAGCCGCGAAATATTTGAATTGCTCAACGTGGGCGAAGATGTATTACCGCATTCGGTTGCTTATTTTCGTGTTTATATGGTGGGCATGATCGCTTTTTTTGGTTTTAACGGTACTTCATCCATATTGCGTGGCTTGGGCGATTCCAAAACACCCTTGCGCTTCCTGATGTTTGCTACAGCACTCAACATTGTTCTCGATATCCTATTTGTGGTAGTATTAAACTGGGGTATTGAGGGAGCAGCCTGGGCTACAGTTATTGCACAGTTTTCGGCCTTTGGCGGAGCCATTTGGTATATCGAACGAAAACAACACATCATATCCTTCAAGCTTAAACAGTGGGTTTTTGATTGGCAACTCTTTAAACAAAGCCTGCGCATCGGTCTGCCCACCGGATTTCAACAAACATTTGTGGCTTTAGGTATGATGGCGCTCATCCGTATAGTAAATAATTTCGACTCCTCCGTTTTGGCTGCTTATACCGCCGCGGGGCAGATAGATTCCTTAGCTGCTCTGCCCGCGCTCAATCTGGCATCGGCTCTTTCGGCTTTTGTAGGGCAAAATCTGGGTGCCAATAAAATTGAGCGTATACGAAAAGGGCTGTGGGCCACACTCTATATGTCGTGGAGTATCAGCTTTGTAGTAATGCTTGCGGCCTATTTTTTCAGCGGCCACCTGATGGCCTTATTTTCAGAGAGTAAGGATGTAATACACCACGGCTCCAACTACCTGATTATCGTAAGCTCCTTTTATCTTGTTTTTTCAACTATGTTTGTGCTGCATGGTGTATTACGCGGCGCGGGGGCTACTCTTATACCTATGTTTATCACTTTACTATCCTTATGGATTATCCGCATTCCCCTGGCCGTATTTTTTTCGGAACATTTTGGGGTAAACGGCATATGGTGGGCTATACCTGCAGGTTGGGCAACGGGTATGATAGGTTCCTTAATTTATTACCTCAGCGGTAAATGGAAAGGAAAAGGGGTAATTAAACAGCAGTTTGTTGTTTAAAGCGAAATGTAATCCCACAAAACTTTAACAATCCTTAATTCCTCTGTTAATTCCACGAATTGGGCATATCTTTGCCGGTTAAATTTTCTGCTATGATTTGGATACTGCTTACGCTCGCTTCGGCATTTTTTATAGGCTTGTACGAAGTGGCTAAAAAACATGCCGTTCATAATAATGCGGTTTGGCTGGTACTGCTGTACGGCTCTTTTACCGGTGCTATTCTGTTTTTACCTTTCATTGTACTTTCGGCTTTGGGTGCAATCGGCAGTGATTTTATACTCTACGTTCCGCGCATCACCCTATATGAGCATCTTCTTATTCTGTTAAAAACAGGTATTGTACTCACCTCCTGGGTACTCTCCTATTTTGCTCTAAAACATCTACCCATTACCATTGCATCGCCTATACGATCCACTTCGCCCATATGGACCATTCTCGGTGCCTTGATAATTTATCAGGAACGACTAACGCCCATGCAATGGTTGGGGCTTGTGCTTACTTTGGGTTTTTTCTTTCTTTTTTCGCTGGCGGGTAGGCGCGAAGGAATTTCGTTTAGAAGCAATAAATGGGTTTGGTTGGCCTTGCTGGCCGCTATGTTTTCATCATCCAGTGCCCTTTTCGATAAACATTTGATTCGTTCCATCGATAAAGTGGCAGTACAGGCTTTCTTTACCATTTACCAGGTAGTCCTTCTCTTCCCTGTTGTCCTTATCATCCGAAAAAACAATCCCAATGCTTTACCGCTGAAATGGCGCTGGACTATTCCGGCCGTTGCCATTTTATTAATTTTTGCCGACTTCCTCTACTTTGCCGCCTTAAACGACCCCAGCTCTCTCATTGCCATCGTTTCCACTATTAGGCGAGGCAGTGTAATTGTTGCTTTTATTTTGGGTGCATGGCTTTTTAAAGAACGTAACCTGACCCGCAAAGCAATATTTCTGGCAGGAATATTAGCTGGATTGGTTATTTTATTACTTAGTTGATCGGGTATAGAATATTCTTTTTACTGCTTAAGCACTAAGTACCAATCTCCTGTTAGCCCCCAAGTCTCCTTATCAATAATTTTTAATATTTATTGTTTGAAATCTTGTACCTTATCGTTTAAGTTTTTATTATTGCAACCTCAATTTAATGTAATGTTTTTTTCATTGTTCAATTAAAAAGAAAGGAGTGCCCGTGCAAATAAACTAAAACCCATCTTTTTCTAAGGTCCAATACAGAAGAACCGGAATACAGAACCCTTATCCTACTAGTTATTGGGCAGGCTAAATATGACGGACCCAAGAAAAGAGGTGATTGGAACGTTAGCTTTGGCAAATCCAATTCCAGTAATAGGGTTACTGATAAACAGCAATACTATGCATTGATATTTCAAGCGGCCTATGATCATTATTATCACAATAGTTTTGGATTAAGTAGTCCTCCAAAAAAACAGTTTGTTAAAACCTCAGGTTAAGATTTCTGCTAGTCAAACCCAGAGACAACATAATAAAACTAGTCATGCAGCTATGTATGCGCGTACATTAGGCGTTTTGCCATCAATATATATTCGCGAATGGGATGTTTCTTCTTATCGAGTATATAGTACAACCATACATGAACTAGCACATGCGGCTCATTGGGATATGGATAGAGGTGCCTTTAGGGAACTAGTAAAGAAAGCGTATGATATACCGACAAATGCCTCTAATAGTAAATCTTACGTAGCTGTCATAGAAAGTTGGCCAGAAGGGGTAGAGTGGTATTTTACTACTAACAGATACAAAAAATATTTGAACCAAAACAGCTTTGTTTACATGGATAATTATCAATACCGAATTCTTCCAAATTATTCATCTGACGATTTCTACAAAACTTACACTTCAATAATCATAGACTTGATGGATAATTTTAATCAAAGCGTCAAATATGGAAGGTGGTACCCTGTGGATAGAGTAAAAGGTTATACAATTAAGCAAATAGAAAGTGCTCTAAAAGGTGCAAGGTCGTGGAATAAGTTTAGGGATAGAATTAAAAACATAAATTCATCTAATAACGATGATGATGAAATAGATGAGCTTTTTGCTAATTGGCATAAATAAATATATTATGAAGAAATTACAATTAATTGCCTATGCGATTTTCACATTATTGACCTTCAGCTGCGGAGGAGGAACAAAGGATTATGCTTATTACCATTTAGCAAATGGTACAAACTATGATGTGAGCATGAAATTTTACAAATACGATAGCATGTATAACAATATTAGCTTAGCGGTTGGGCAATCATATACTGGTAGTGCATATAGTGGAGAGGGGGGCTGTGGTCGAACTGCTTATTGTGCGCTAGACACACCTGACTCACTGGTAATTATTTTTGATGATAATCGTAAAGCAAAAATAATATGGAATGGTGACAATACCTCATTGGGAGGAATTGATAAAAACTTATTATCTGATGAAGCTTATACAATAGAAGATAATGAAAACTATAGGTATGTGTTTACTGAACAAGATTATGATAATGCAATAGAGTTTTAAAGTAGTGACGCAAGCACCTTTGCTACGCTTTCTAAAAAATTAATTGCCGATTTGTAATTGTGTGGGAGTATTTGCTCTCGCACTTTCTTTTGTTGAATTTTGACCTTAAACATCCCCAAATAAAATAGCTGTCATCTCTTGTTGTTTGCAAAATAAAACAGAAAGAAAGGAGTGCTTATGTATATATTTTAAATTAAGACCCATCTTTTCTAAGGTCCAATACAGAAAAACCGGCATACAAAACCCTTATCCTATTAGCTATTGGGCAGGCGGCGAGGCTGTAAACAAGTTGAATGTGCGTGCGGTGTTCAAAGAAGGAACCGGAGACATGTTTGCTATCAGAGCCAATAGAATTAGAGTGTACTCCAAATTCACACGAGGAATGGGCAATAAAGAAACTGACGACTTATATGCCGTAGCCTTTCATGAACTCGGTCATCAGTCACATTGGAAGCTTACAAAGTGGAATATTACATGGAGTAAAAAAATAGTACGTGAAAGCTGGGCCGATTTTATAGAGCACACATTTATCCAACAGTATTATCCTGGTTTCTCAAGCCACAAACAGAATGATGACAGAAACAGAATGAGTAATGGGTATTCTGCAATCTTTATTGACCTTGTTGATGGTGAAAACCAGCGTTTTACACGTAGTCACGCAGGAAGTACTAATTATCCCAATGACAATGTAAAGGGCTATAGCGCGAGTCAATTGCAGAGTGCAGTAAAGAATTCACGTAAGCTTGAGCAGGTAAGAGATTATCTGAAAAAGAACTATAAAAATAGTACGGAAGATAAACTCGATGATTTATTTGATTTTTATATTGATATTCAATGATAATGAAAAACATTTTAGTTCTATGCCTAATTTTTGCCTCAATTTCTTGTAAGGAGAATTTGACGGAACACCCATCTATTCGACGAATTGTCAACGGCACAGAAGTTAATGTCAGAGTAGAGGTTTTTGGTGATGACCAAAAATTCATCTATAATATCATTGCCGGCGATTCCTTTGATATTGAGGGCATTTGCACAAGCGGTATAGAAACCTATTGTGATTTAGGATGGGTTACAAGTCTTGCCAATGGCAGAATCTTCTTTGGCAATGAAAAGGTACAAGTTTTTGGGTACCCTTCCGGAAACAACTATGAAAAATTCATTAATGCAGACCCAATATCTGGTGGATATGGATATGTTAGGTCAAATGAAAACGGCATTGATATTTATACGTACCGTATAACTCCAGAAGATTATGATATGGCGGAGGATTGTGATGGGGGTTGTGATTGAGTGCCGCCGACTGATTCAACAGTTAAAGCAACCGATCTGCTGATTACTATAACAACGAAGCTAAAAACTTTTTTTAGATAAATAACTCATAAAAGCCCCTTCTTAGGGGCTTTTTAAATCAAAAATATATTATATTGTTTTCCGATTTTGGTAAAGTTACAATAATGCAAAAACATCTAAACCTCACACTGTTGTTAATCAACAGTATTTTCTCGTGCTATTCGCAGGCATTGTTGCGCCCTTATTTGAATGCATTGATAGGATACTCGCACCAAAGATACAGTATGCTACCTCATTACGCCAACCGCAAAGCAAATGAATTTGACTATGGTGCTTATGCCGGTGTGCAGTTTAGGGCAAGCAAATCTTTGAAATAATGCTTGAGGCAGGATATGGCAGAAATAGCATCACGCACTTAGGTATATCTTACTGTTTATGAAACCCATACTCCTCCCCCTCCTCCTTCTGTTCCTGAGCTCGTGCTACAAAGAAGTGGATATTGATTTGCCCAAGCGCAAACCCAAATTGGTTATCGGCAGTTATATCACGGCCAACGAACCCATCGGCGCAGTAATTACCCAATCGGTACCTGCCAACGATACGGTGTTTACCTTAAAAACAAAGGCACAAGTTAGCGTGGCCGTAAACGGCGAGGAATATCCTTTAACACATATAAAAGACTCGTTGTACCGCTCTACTATTAAGGTCCGGCACGGCAGAACATACACCATCAGGGCCAGTGCCCCGGGTTACGAAACGGTGCATGCAAGCGATTCTATCCCCCGTCCGGTAGGTTTCGGCATTAAAAAATACGTAGCCACAGCCAACGTAGATAACGAAGGCGAAAACATCTCCTCTATTACCATCGATATAAAAAACATCCCCGATGTGCCCACCTTTTTTGAGTTGCGCATGCTTAGCACGGTTATTTATAATTGGGATGAAAAAGACTGGACCAGTGTTTATTACGAGGGACTGCACAGCCAAGATATTACCATTAGGAACGAAGGCTTGGTAAACCTCAGTGCCAACAAGGTGGGTTTGTTGTTTACCAACGAGCTAATGCAGGGCAGCAGCCATAGCCTAAGCTTTGATTTTTACAATTTAATAGGTGACGAACACAATAGCATAGACAAGGTGGAAATACAATTGAGGACGGTTTCGGCAGCGTACTACAAGTTTAAAAAACGTTTGTACCCCAATCTCGATAACCAAGTGGGCGATTTATGGGACGGCACGGGCAACCCGATCGATGCCTATACAAATGTGGTAAATGGCTACGGCATTTTTGCCGGTTACAGCCAGGTGTCTCACTCTAAAAATCTGTAATGCGCCGTATAACAATACTGGCCCTCTGCGCCATAATGGCGGGCAAACTACTTGCACAGGTAAACCTATCGGGTTATGTAACGGATGATACCACGGGCGAGCCCTTGATAGGCGTAAGTGTATATTGTACCGAAACCGAACAAGGACAGGCCAGCAATGCCTTTGGGTATTTTAACTTCACGTTTGCCGACAAAGGAAAGTACAGCATCCAATTTTCGTATGTGGGCTATGCACCCTACAAAGCCCGGTTTGACATAAAGGACGATACGCTGATGGGCATTACCTTACAGCCGGGCCTGGATATTCAAGAAATAAGCGTTAAGGCCCAAAAACCCATTGAAGAAAGAGCGGAGATAAGCACCGCGCAGCTTACCATGAAAGAAGTAAAGCGCATCCCCGCGCTGGGCGGCGAGGTGGATCTGATAAAGGCACTGCAGCTGCTTCCGGGCGTTAGCCAAGGCAGCGAGGGCAGCAGCGGCATGTACGTGCGGGGCGGCAGTCCGGACCAGAACCTGATTTTATTGGACGACGTACCGCTCTATTACGTAAACCACCTGGGCGGCTTTGTATCTACCTTTAACCCCGATGCCATCCAAAACGTAACCCTCATAAAAGGAGGTTTTCCGGCCCGTTACGGCTCGCGCCTGTCGTCGGTGCTGGACGTGCGCATGAAAAACGGCAACACCAAACAATTTAAGGGACATGCCACCGTGGGCATGGTATCGTCGAAACTAACATTGGAAGGCCCCGTAAAAAAAGAAACCTCGTCGTACCTTATTTCGGTGCGCCGGATGATGTACGATATTTTGATGCGGCCGCTAACCCCGCTGCTGTTTAACGGTGCCGGCATGGGCTACAATTTTTACGACGCGAATGCCAAGTACAACCACAAGCTAAGCCACCGGGACCGTTTGTACCTGAGCTTTTATATGGGCGACGACCGCAGCATCACTTCCTTTAAACCCAAAGACAGCGACATTACCTCCAAAGGAAAACTGCGCTGGGGCAACACCTTGGCCGCACTGCGCTGGAACCATGTTTTTAACCCAAAGTTGTTCAACAACCTTACGGCATCCTATACGCAGTACCGCAATACAATGGAACAAAATTATAAAGGGAGCGGCAGCAAATTCGATTACCGTTTTTTGTCGAAGGTATCGGATGCGACCTTAAAAACAGATTTCGATTGGTTTGTGGGCAACACCTACACCCTGCGCACCGGGGCAAATATTATTTATCATCGTTACCTGCCCTCGCGCATGAACAACAAACAAAGCGTGGACGGTGTTACCAACGACTCTACGCATGTAAACTACCGCGAGGAGGCTATGGAGGCCAATGTTTACATCGAAAACGAAATTCAGCTTAGCCCCAACATCAGTTTTAATTTGGGTTTGAGATATGCCAATTATAAGGTGGACAGAAAAATATACCCAAGCATTGAACCCCGCCTGGCATTCAACTACCGCTTTATGCCGCACCATTCGTTAAAGTTGGGATATGCCCAAATGCAGCAGAACGTACACCTGCTCACGGGCAGCAGCACCGGCATGCCGTCGGATTATTGGTTGCCGCCCACAAAACGGCTCGCCCCGCAACTATCGGTACAGTACTCCGTGGGGTGGGCACATACCACCGCCGATAAAAAATTTGAGATAAGCGTTGAAGCCTATTATAAGGAGATGGATAATCTGATTTCGTTCAAGGACGGGGTGTCCTACTTTACGGGCCTGGGCAATTGGGAAAACCATGTAGAAGGCAAGGGCAAAGGAACCGCCAGGGGCATTGAATTTTTCCTGAAGAAAAATAAGGGCAAAACAACGGGATGGATTGGCTACACCCTCTCGGAGACCACCCGCAAGTTCGGGGAGGTAAACCAGGGCAAACGATATCCGTACCGTTATGACCGTCCGCACGACATCAGTATTGTGGTGCAGCACCAAATAAGACCCAGCATCGATGTTTTTGCCTCATGGGTATATAACACGGGCAATGCCATTACCCTGGCCAAGGAACATTTCATGGTGCCCCACGAACCAAAAGATGAATACGAAAAGCCCTATGTTAGCGTGGAAATATACGACGGTAAAAACAGCACCCGCATGCAAGCCTACCACCGCCTGGACGTAGGCATAAACTTTATTAAAAAAAGAAGCCGGGGAGAGCGTATCTGGCGCCTCAGCGTATATAACCTCTACAACCGCCAAAATGCCTATTATTATTTCTGGGACAACGAATTGAATGCCATCGGATGGGAACTGACAGAGCCCCGCCTGTACAAACAAACCCTCTTCCCCATTATCCCCTCGGTAAGTTACAGTTGGACGTTTTGAAGGAAGCGCATCAGCTTGTAGGAAAGTGATATATCAAACTGCTATAATACTTTGTAAATTATGGTTGTAGGTGATAATTTAATGCTTAGCTATTTTGTTATGAAAGTCAAACTTGAATCCAGCAACCCTATTGTTTCCGGGAACTCTGCTTGCCAGTAACTTGGCGTAACAAGCCCGTATTTAAGCAAGCAGATACAGTAGTGAACTGTACATCAATTCATTATCCGCTTACAACTAACTGAAGATAACCAATACCATTGCGTTGCGAAGCGAGCTGGGCTTTGGCAATTGTTACAGATTTACTTTCAAAGAGTTCAAGGGCAGATACGACACAAGCCAGGAGAACCCAACATGAGATGGCAGTTAGTATTTGTTTCGGCAAGGTATATAGATTTTAGAGGGTGATAAACACCACTTTGAAAACGAAAAACGCCCGATACTTTCGCGTATCGGACGTTTTTTAAGTTTTATTATTTTCTCTCCGCCTTTCATTACGCGAAGACCCGAAATGGGATTACTATTCTATCCCCTTTCCGCTAAAGCCACATGTCTACCGCAGGCAGGGAGGGGCTTTAATCCAGTTTTAGCACCGCCATAAATGCCTTTTGGGGCACCTCCACGTTACCTACCTGTTTCATCCGTTTTTTACCTTTCTTCTGTTTCTCCAACAGTTTACGCTTACGGCTAATGTCGCCACCATAACATTTGGCGGTAACATCTTTACGCACCGCTTTTACCGTTTCGCGCGATATAATTTTACTGCCGATAGCGGCCTGTATGGCAATGTCGAATTGCTGTCGGGGTATCAGTTCCTTTAACTTTTCGCACATTCGTCGTCCCAGGGGTTGGGCATTATCAAAATGAATTAGTGTTGAAAGGGCATCCACACTTTCGCCATTAAGCAGTATATCGAGCTTAATTAATTTGGCGGGTTTAAAACCTATAGGCTGATAATCGAAAGAGGCATATCCTTTAGAAATACTCTTGAGCTTATCATAAAAGTCGAATACAATTTCGGCCAGTGGCATGTTATAACTCAACTCCACCCTGTCGGCAGTCAAATATTCCTGTTTCACCATCTCGCCGCGTTTAGTCAGACACAAATTCATTATCTGTCCTATATACTCCGACTTGGTAATTATCTGGGCATGGATATACGGTTCGTCTATCCAGTCGATAATTGTCTGCTCGGGCAATCCGGAGGGATTGTGCACCTCTACCTGCTCTCCTTTTTTTGTATGTACGATATAAGGCACGTTCGGAACAGTTGTTATCACATTCATATCAAACTCCCTCTCTAAACGTTCCTGAATAATTTCCATATGGAGCATCCCCAGGAAGCCACAACGAAAACCAAAACCCAGGGCGGCCGATGATTCCGGTTCAAATGTAAGGGAAGCATCATTGAGTTGAAGCTTTTCCATCGAAGCTCTCAAATCTTCGTAGTCGTCGCTATCGATAGGGTACACCCCGGCAAAAACCATGGGTTTAACCTCTTCAAAACCCTCTACCCTATTTTGGCATCCTCCCTTCACGTGGGTAATGGTGTCGCCCACCTTAACTTCTTTACTTGTTTTTATCCCTGATATGATATAGCCCACATCACCTGCACCCAACATTTTCCTTGGTTCCATTTCCAACCGTAGCACCCCTACCTCATCGGCATGATATTCTTTTCCGGTAGCCATAAATTTGACCAAATCGCCTTTACGTATTTCTCCGTTTACCACCTTAAAATAAGCGATAATCCCCCTAAAAGAATTAAAAACAGAATCAAAGATCATACATTGCAAAGGTTTTGCCGAATCGCCCACCGGTGGTGGCACATCATGAACAATGGCGCGCAGTATGTTCTCTATACCCATTCCCGTTTTTCCACTGGCATGAATTATATCTTCACGTTTTCCCCCAATCAACTCCAGAATTTGATCCTCCACTTCATCGGGCATGGCATTGGGCAAATCCATTTTGTTCATCACCGGGATGATATGTAAATCGTGCTCTATGGCTTTGTATAAATTCGAAATTGTTTGCGCCTGAATACCCTGGGTTGAATCCACAATCAGCAAAGCACCTTCGCAAGCTGCTATGGATCGCGAAACCTCATACGAAAAGTCCACGTGCCCCGGCGTATCAATCAAGTTAAGAACATACTTTTCACCATCGAGCAAATAATCCATCTGTATGGCATGGCTTTTAATGGTGATCCCCCTTTCCCTTTCAATGTCCATATTGTCGAGCACCTGTGCCTGAGCGTCCCTTTCGGACACGGTAGAGGTGAATTCCAATAATCTGTCGGCCAAGGTACTTTTACCGTGGTCGATATGGGCAATAATACAAAAGTTTCTTATATGCTTCATAAGCTAATGTTACCGTACGCGTAAATTAATATCACTTAAACAAGAACCAGGTTCCTTTTATTCCAATGGGCAAAGATATTTAAAATCATTGTAATTTGAATTAATTTTATAACATCAATCTGCTTTATCGGGCATTAAAAAGCGTGCATAAAACAACTGGTTAGCCCAAATCAACTATTTATGTGAAAAAAATACACTTTATACAAAAAAACACCCTGTACGCAACATATAAATATATCTTTGCATAAAATAAATAAGTTTATGAGCAAGATATTAGTAACGGGTTGTGCCGGTTTTATTGGTTCACATCTATCTCAAACACTGCTAAAAAAAGGCTACAAGGTGGTTGGGGTTGATAACTTCGATCCTTTTTACAAGCGAACAATGAAGGAAGGTAATCTGAGCGAATTCCGTCATCATCCGAACTTTAGCTTTTACGAGCTGGATTTATGCGATGAAGCCAGGGTAAAGGAAAAATTATCTGAAAAATTCGATTGCATTGTTCATCTGGCGGCTAAAGCGGGAGTGCGTCCTTCCATTGAAAATCCACAAGCTTATATTGACAATAACATAAGTGCCACCCGAATATTAATTGACCTGATGCGGGAAACAGGTAGCAGGAAAATGGCTTTTGCCAGTTCATCTTCGGTGTATGGCAACATGACCGACACACCATGGAGCGAAACTCTGGATGTTTCGATGCCTATTTCACCTTATGCGTTCACCAAAAAATCGTGCGAGCTCCTCAACCACACCTATCATCATCTTTATAAGCTCGATTTTATCAACCTAAGGTTTTTTACCGTATTTGGCCCCCGGCAGCGACCTGATTTGGCCATCAATAAGTTTACAAGGCTGCTTTACGAAAGAAAGCCCATTCCTATGTTTGGCGATGGTTCTACCGCGCGCGATTACACTTTTGTGGACGACACCGTTTCGGGTATCATCAAAGCTATTACGTATTTGCAAAACAACGAAAATGTTTTTGAAAACATCAACCTGGGCAACCATACACCTGTAAAACTGATTGACCTGATACACACCATTGCCGAAGTAAGCGGACAAAAACTGGAAATAGAGCGACTGCCCATGCAACCCGGCGATGTAAACATCACTTACGCCAATATAAATAAAGCAAAACAATTATTGGGATATGCGCCCACTACATCTCTTAAGGAAGGATTACAAGCTTTTATAAATTGGTACTTGAAACAGTAAGTGGGTTTAAAAACACAAAAAATAATATAGCTCCCGTTCTTTCGGTATTGGGGCGATTTTGTCGGGGGTTTATTTTAATTTACAAGCACAATGTACACAAAGGCCATACAAGGTTCACAATGTTTCTTCGTGTCCCTTGTGCACCCTTCGTGTTCATTGTGGCTACTTTTAAGTGCGGCGTTACGTCACTTACCCCGCTGTTAATAAAACATTTCGATAAACTAACCCACCAGCTCCTGCACCAGGTCGGATGCTTCTTTAAGTGTAATAGCCGAGAAAACTTTCAAACCGGATTCATCAATAATCTTTTTGCCTCCCTCGGCATTTGTTCCTTGAAGCCGAACAATGATTGGAATATCAATATCGCCTATCTTTTTATAGGCTTCTACCACGCCGTGTGCCACTCTGTCGCAGCGTACTATTCCCCCAAATATATTTATCAGTATGGCTTTTACATTAGGGTCGGCCAGAATTATCTTTAAACCTGCCTCCACCGTTTGTGCATTGGCACCACCACCCACATCGAGGAAGTTTGCCGGGTCGCCACCTGATAGTTTTATGATGTCCATGGTAGCCATTGCTAAACCGGCACCATTAACCATACAGCCCACGTTACCGTCGAGCTTTACAAAATTAAGATTGTGCTTTGATGCTTCTATCTCTGCCGGATCTTCCTCATCCAAATCACGCATCTCAATAAAATCGCGATGCCTGTAAAGGGCATTGTCGTCGAGGTTAATTTTTGCATCGATGGCCATAACCAAATCGTCGGAAGTTTTAAGCACAGGGTTAATCTCCACCAACGAAGCATCGGCTCCTTCGTAGGCTTTATAAAGTGCGGTTACAAACTTTGTCATCTCCTTAAATGCCTTACCCGACAAACCCAGATTAAAAGCTACCCTGCGTGCCTGAAAAGGCAAAACACCGGTGGCAGGGTCAATCTCCTCCTTATAAATAAGATGAGGCGTTTCCTCAGCTACTTTTTCAATATCCATCCCTCCCTCGGTAGAATACATGATAATATTCCGGCTGGTATCCCGATTAAGGAGTACGCTCATGTAATACTCTTTTGGCTCCGATTCGCCTGCATAAAACACATTTTGTGCTACAAGCACTTTATTCACTTTTTTTCCCTCCGGACCTGTTTGGTGGGTTACCAGCTGCATACCCAAAATCTGCTTGGACACTTCTTTTACCTCGTCTAATGAGGTAGCCACCTTAACTCCGCCACCTTTGCCACGCCCCCCGGCATGTATCTGAGCTTTCACAACCCAGATATCTGTTCCGGTTAATTGCTTTAAACGTTTTGCTGCGGCTACTGCCCTGTCCGGGTTATCAGCCACAATTCCTTCCGAAACCCGGACCCCATATCGTTTGAGGATTTCCTGACCTTGATATTCGTGAATATTCATGTAGATTTTATATAAAAAGGTTATCTATCTAAATTTTTTGTAATGTACAATTTTGATGGCAAAAATAAAACGTTGAAAATGCTTATTTTTGTCAGCTTAAATAATTACCATACCGATAATAAAAAGAAACATGAGGAAACTGCGAAACAAAGAACTAAACAGACTAAGCGTAGAAGAGTTCAAGCATGCCAAAAAAACCCCCATTGTGGTAGTTCTCGACAATGTGAGAAGTCTGAACAATGTGGGTTCGGTTTTCAGGACATCCGATGCGCTTTGCCTTCAAGAAATATATTTATGTGGCATTACCCCCACTCCTCCGCATAACGACATACATAAAACTGCACTGGGCGCTGAAGATTCCATGCGATGGAGCTACCACGAAGATACTATATCGGCAATTTTAGCACTTAAAAATAAAGGCTATAAAGTATATTGCGTGGAACAGGCCGTGGGAAGCACCTCCTTGTTAGATTTTAAACCTGTACAAGATCAAAAAATGGCCCTGATTTTTGGCAACGAAGTAAAAGGTGTTCAGCAGGCGGTAATTGACACGGCCGACGCTTGTATCGAGATTCCCCAATTTGGCACCAAGCATTCGTTAAACATCAGTGTAAGTGCCGGTATCGTACTTTGGGAAGCCGGCAAATATATCCGGGGGATGGTATGACCATTGGATGTATTTGCGCTATTTCCTACGCTATCCCTAAAGTGATTGATTCAGGGACCTTCTTTGGGTTTTTTGGATAACAAGCCCCTTATTTAGCTTTTATTCGCCGTTGTTTTACACCTCCCGCCGTCCTTACTTCGTAGCTTATTCCATCATTTCATTTCACAAATCGTTTGATTAGCCATTACCGAATACCCATTACCATAAGCCAATTAGCAAAAACCGCTTACCGATCTCCTCTCTCTTTTTAACGTTTCCTGTTCATATATAGGCAAATCGCCCATAAATCAATAGTGCTTTGCCATTCATTCCTATTGACATTCACAGCGAAACATCGTAAATTGTATTAATCGGAACTACAATAATGTAAAGTATATAAATTAGCCTTTCCATATCTACTATATACTCTCAAGTTTAACTTAAATTTTAATGTCATGCGTTTTTTTTTAAGAGGACACCTTTATGGTTTAATATGCAGGGAGCAACGAACACCTGTAAAAGAAACCATTGTGCGGCTTTACCGTTACAACAACCAGGATTCAGTAGTTGGGATGGCTACCGCCCAACCCAAAGAATTGTTTAAAATCTACTCTAAAGAGGAGTTGAGTGCTAAATCAAAAGATTTAATTGCCGAAACCCGAACTGATGGAAACGGGGCCTACTCATTCGATTTGGACGAAAAAAAACAAAAATATGGCGGCGGCCCCGTCGAGATCGTACTTAATTATCCCGATGTGCCGGATTATGGGCAGGAAAATCAGGACAAGCCAAAGGGCTTTAAAGAGTTTGATGTGCGCGTAAATGTTTTTCAGCCCAAGTGGAGGGAAACGAACGAAGGTTTTGTTATCGCCACTTTTAATTACACCTTTAATTCAAAAAACTGGTGTTATATGATGGGTCTGCTCGATCTTTGGTTCATCTTTGGCCGGCTTACCTTTTGTAACACGCAATCCCCCATACCTGGCATTGAAGTAACCGCAATGGACGATGACTGGATAAGCGACGACAAGCTGGGAAGCGCCCTAACGGACAGCAGCGGACGTTTTTTAATTGTTTACACCTCCAAAGAATTTAAAAAGACCTTCCTTTCGCCTTGGATTAATGTGGAAACCCCCATATTGCCTTGGAACAACGGACCCGATGTTTATTTCAAATATTCACTCGGCGGTGGATCTTTGGACGAGCCACCATCGAGAGGCCGCGATAAGGATAGGGAAAACGTGGGGAACTGCTTTTGTGTGAGCCTATGCCTTAACGAAGGCCCCATACCCGGACCCGAAGACCCCACAAATCCTACATTTCTAAGGATCGGACAAAACAGGGCATATCATATCCTCCATAACATAGACTCTACCACCGGCCGTACCACGGGCAAGCCCACAGCCGGGTGGAACGGGTTAGCCTTTTACGATAAATTGAGTTTATTGGGCAGCTTAAACAAAAAGATGAATGGCAAGCCACTGGAGTACAAATTCCAGTACGAAGAGTGGGACGCCCCGGGCGTACCAAAAATGGGTGCGACTTGGACGGACATTGAAAAAGCTGATATTGCCCATACGGTTATCGGTTATACGCAAGTATTAATTCCTACCCCGGATGGATACGAAATAATAGAAACCCCCTATGCAATTGATCACCAATCGGGCGAGATGGAAGTATCTTTCGCGTCCGATAATTGGATAAAAGTACCCCAGGAGAGTAATTTCCTGCCTAATCGAAACGGACTGCTCATCAACCTTATTTCGACAAAACTGATGAACGATTCGGTTGATATGGCTGGACTTGTACCGGGCGACAACGTAACGAGCATTCAGCCATTACAAAAAAACAGGTATTATAGGCTACGCATGCGAATACGCGAAGAAGGAAATGAACCAAGCGAAATAACTGTAGGTGTTTCAAAAGTATTAGCACTATTTAATTTCAGATACCAGAACGTACCTAAAAACGGTTCGTGGATACCAACCTCCGTGAGCAGTGAGATAGGGGTAGCGAGCATGGATATCAAAGAAATGGTAGGAGCCGGATGTGGTAAAATCACCAATTCTCTGACCGTTCAATATACTGCCGCAAACCCCAATCTAGGTAATGTATGGGTACGAATGACAGGACCCGGTGGGCCATACGCTTTCCCTGCCATTGCGCATAATACCCCGGGAGAAGAAGCACATGGCGAGGTAGCTTATGGAAGCTCGGTAAGCGCATTGCCCAACTGCGCCTACATTGTTTGGCTACATGCCGATATGAAGCTTACCAACGGTGAGATAACCCACCACGACATTTGGGACCAGATGGCCTTTTGTAAAGTGTAAGTAGTGGCGTATATAAGAAAACCCGGTTAATCCGGGTTTTTCTTATATACGTTTTGATATGGAAATTAGATAAGAGCCACCAAGCTCCACCAGCATTCGATCAAAAAAGGCCGATCACAACTGACCGGCCTTTTTTAGTATTATTTGATTTTTATTATTACTGAACGATAGCTTTAAAGCTGGCGTCCTCCATGTACTTGGCAAATTCTTTGTCCTTTGCAGCGTCGGCTTTAAGCGAAGAATCAAGTTCAACGGCCTTGCGCAGACTATCAAATACCATATCGTTATCATTGGTGCGAGCACCTACGATAGCTTTCAGGTAATATTTAAAACCAACTTCCATAGTGTTGGCGTTCAATGTAGATAGAGCAGCATCATATTTACCGGCTAAAATTTTAGCTAAAGCCGCATTACATGTAGTGCTGTTTCCGAAATAACGCATAGCAGCATCGTAATCGCCTTTGTAAATCGAAACGATACCCAGGTTAGTATCCAACTCAGGACCGGCACCCGCGGCAGCACCAAAGTGCTCTTCGGCTTTTGCCATGTCATCCTGACGTAATGCAACAACACCAAGGTTATTATGAACTACCGGATTGTTAGCATCAATACTGTTGGCTTTTTCCAGAGCTGTTTTAGCTTCGTCCAACTTATCTTGTTGTATTAATATGTAGGCCACATTGTTATAGCCTCTCCAGCTTTCAGGAAATACCTTATTCACGCTTTTATAAACAGACAGCTTTTCGTTCAAGTCGTCAGTTAAAGTAGCTGCATAAAGTAACTCCTCTTCGTTCAAGTCACTTGGGCTAGAAGCTGCAAGATCTTCAATTTCCTCATCTGATTTTCCAATAACTTCTACATTTACGGCCACTTTAGAACGACGCAACTGAGGCAATATGTCATCAGCAATAACTTTGTAAGTTTCCGACATGTTTTTGATTTCTCTCTCGCGAACCTGAGGATCAGAATACATAGAAAGCACTCTTAATATTAGCTCTTTATCCTGAATGCTTGAAGCTTGCATCAATTCTTTGAATCCTTCCCAGTCTTCCGGTGTATTTTTCAGGTTGAAGAAATCTTCGCCACTTTTTTCCACTTTGGCTCTCTTCAACTCTCTGGCCACATAACCTTTGGTTACGTCTTGCCTTTTTTCCGACAATCTGGTATTCAGATCTGTTGGACCGTCCGGAGATGCATAAGCCGAAATAGATACGCCTTTGAACTCTTTGTTCTCAGCCGCTTCCGCTTCGCTGATGTAGCTTTTAAGTGCTTTTATTTCTTCTTTTCTCAACTCTGTACCGCGCAAAGCAGCTTGTTGTATCATAAAATATATTTCTGCATTTTTGCTTTCAGGTACAATACGCTTAAAATTATCGCTACCCAATGCAACTGCAGCACCTTTACTTTTAACCAATCCAGCTGTAGCAATAACACCTTCGGCAATTTTAACATCGTCGAAGCCCATGCTCTCGCCACCTTTTTCGGCTCTAATACGCACAACCAAGTCCGATACCTTCATGTTGTCGTTATAAGGAACTGAACCGGTATAAGTGTATTGTCCACCATTGAGGTAAGAAATCACTTGATTGTTTCCGTCCACACTTTCCCCTTGAACAGTTTTAGAAGGAAATGCTGTTTCACCGCCATCATACTTTAACACGGGGGTAAGCTCAATGGTTGCTTTTTTATCCATGTATTTTTCGGGAACTTTTACCTTTACGGTAACATCCACTTTGCCCGCATGTGCCTCAAGCACTTCAGGAGTAACTGTGTAGGTTACGTCGTTTGCTTTCTTCTTCATTTTGTTTAAGCCTGCACAACTTACTAATAACGCTGCCAAAGCTATCGAAGCAAAAATTTTAATCCTTGATTGTTTCATAGTATTAATCCGATTACGTGTTTTCAATTAACTATCGATAAGTATTTACAAATTTAACAATGTTTTGAACAAATAAAAGCTATCCTTTCATTTAGTGCAAATATATATATTCTACCAAAATAAACACAACACCAAGTCATTTAATCTAAATAAACTTCATTTCATGAATTATTATTTGAAAAATGCATATTAACTGATGTTTTACATTACAATATTTAAACTATCTTAACTCTCGTTACACCCGGCGGGTACGATTTATTTATCAGGCCGATAAATTGTTTGTAATGAATATATTGATGAAAATCAGCGTAGGATGCATCCAATATAACAACAGGAAAATCCTTCACTTCCTTAAAGTAGTCAAAGTAGCTCTTGGTCACGGATGATAAATACGCTTTTTCAATACTCACTTCGTACGACCTACCTCTTTGCATAATATTGTTTTTCAGTATATTCACATCTCTATGAATATAAAACATCACATCCGGCTTTGCCGACAAAGACCTAATCATATCAAAGAATTGCCTGTACAGCTGAAACTCATCATCCGACAATGTAATTTTAGCAAAAATAAAGGACTTCATCAAATAATAATCGGCAATAGTTAAATTATTAAATAAATCGCCCTGTTTAAGTTCACTCTTTAATTGTTTGTATCGTGCGGCTAAAAACGAAAGTTCCAGGGGGAATGCGTATCGTTGTGGGTCGGAATAAAACTTAGGCAGAAAAGGATTTTCTTTGAAAGATTCCAATATAAGCCTCGCTCCCAAATCTTTAGCTACCTTTTCTGCCAATGTTGTTTTGCCTGCCCCAATGTTTCCTTCGATAACAATATACCTATTTAACATTCCATTGAAATTGCACATCAATAATAATTATTCATACAACGGAGCAAAGTGCATGTTGTAAAACATAAAAGAGTACAAGTCGGCCGCTTCCTCAATTTGTTTACTGGTGGGTTTACCTGCTCCATGCCCCGCTTTACTATCGATACGAATAAGGACGGGATTGTTACCCTGGTAAGTATTTTGCAATGCGGCAATATATTTAAACGAATGCGCCGGCACCACCCTATCGTCGTGGTCGGCGGTTAAAACCATTGTTGCCGGATATTCCACTTCTTTACGAATATTATGTATGGGTGAATAAGCATAGAGATAATCGAACATTTCTTTGCTGTCGGCAGATGTGCCATAATCAGTAGCCCAGAACCTACCGATGGTGAACTTATGGTATCGTAACATATCCATCACACCCACTGCCGGTATAGCTACCTGAAATAAATCGGGACGCTGGTTTACTACCGCCCCCACTAATAATCCCCCATTGGATCCACCCATGAGCGCCAATTTTTGTGGTGAGGCATATTTTTGCGCTATCAAATACTCAGCCGCCGCTATGCAATCATCAAACACATTTTGCTTTTGCAATTTAGTACCTGCCTGATGCCATTCCTTCCCGTACTCTCCCCCACCACGCAGATTTACCATAGCGTACACACCTCCGTTTTCGAGTAAAACCATACGGCTCAACGAAAATGAGGGCGTGAGCGATATATTAAAACCTCCATAGCCATATAACATGGTTGGGTTATTTCCATCGAGCACCAGCCCCTTTTTGTGCACAATAAACATCGGTACCTGCGTACCGTCTTTACTTGTAAAGAATACTTGTTTGGTTTCGTATTGGCTAAAATCTATATCTATATCAGGTTGCCAATACAACTCGGTATTATTGCTTGTAACATCGTATTTATAAATTGCCGAAGGATAAACGAAGGAATTAAAAGAGAAGTATGTTTCGGTATCTTCCCTTTTGCCGCTAAAACCAGCCACCGATCCAATGGCAGGCAAATCAACATTGTAGAGGTACGTTCCGTTTGTATCGAATACTTTTACAATATCCTGTGCATCGCTCATGTATTGTGCTACCATTTTACCATCCAAAACAGAAACACTGTTTAACACATCGTTTTGTTCGGGGATAACATCTTCCCAGTATTCCTTGGCATACTTATTTAAGGAGAACTTTACGATACGTTTTTTGGGAGCTTTGTAATTTGTAGAAAGCAAAAATGTACCCTTGTGATGATCCACGATGGAATGGTCGTTATCAAAATCATCAACCACTTTAATTATGCGGGATGACTTTTTACTCAAATCCTTTATATAAAGTGCATTACCGCTGGTTGATTCCGTTTGATAAATAAGCAAATACTTATCGTCGTCGGTAACGCTTGCACTGGCCATACGCCCGGGATGTTCGGGGTCTTCAAAAATCACTTTGTCCTCTTCCACCCTATCGCCCAGCTTATGATAATATAATTTCGGGTTTTTATTCTCTCCCTTCAATTCGTCACCCTCTTTGGGCTCGTCGAATCGGGAATAGAAAAAACCATTTTTATACCACGCGATACCCGAAAACTTGGCCCACATAATATGATCGTCGAGCAAAGTTCCGCTTTCAATGTCCTTTACATATATCTCGCGCCAGTCGGAACCTCCACGCGAAATAGCATAACCCAAGTATTTACCGTCTTTGGATATACTGAAGGTACTTAAGGATACCGTACCGTCTGCAGATAACTTATTTGGATCTATTAACACCTTCTCTTCGTCCTGCTCACTTTTTTTATAATAATAAACCGATTGATTTTGCAGGCCATCATTTTTAGCGTAAACGATTAAACCGGATTGCTTAAAAGGGGCTCCCATTTTGGTGTAATCCCAAATTTCGGTAAGTCTATCTTTAATTGCATCGCGAAATGGGATATTTTGTAGGAAGGAATTAGTTACTTTGTTTTGTTCCACTACCCAATTTTGTGTTTCTTCCGATCTGTCGTCTTCTAACCAGCGATAGGGATCGGGTACCTCGGTTCCAAAATACACATCAGTTGTATCCACTTTTTTGGTTACGGGGTAGGATAATTTTTCCATTTTAGGTTTCGTATTACACGCCACAATAAGCAAGCACACACTTAAGCAGGTGATATTATTCAGTAATTTAGGTTTCATATCGATAAAATTTGATGGCAAAAATAAATAGTGTTTATTGTATAAATTCATTTTGTTTAAAAAATTCTACTTTGTTTCCGCATTCTTTTCTCTTTTCGGGTGCCGGCAGACCAGCCCAGCAACATTCCTATAAGCCAGCCCAGTAGTACTGCCCCTTTATATTCACCCGAAAGAAATGCAAAACCCACTATGGCACCAAGCAATACACCAACAACCATTCCGGCCAATGTATATAAAGAAAGTAGATAACCTTTAGGCCGAATAGCATGGCTTATCTTTAAATGCTGCATTATTATCTCCACCAGATTCTCAAAATCTATTGAATATCTGTTTCCGTCTTCAAAAAACTGATCGAAGTGCAGTGTTGACTCCTGGAGCTTTTGCCAATACATAAAACACTCACTACAAGAGTTTGATTTATCGGAAAGCAATTTACCCAAACGGGGCAGTACTTCAAAACTTGAGATTACAGCCTGCACCCTGGGTATCTTATCCACCTTTTCTTCCAGATCAGACATCCATTCGTCGTATGATAGTAGTTGGTTCATAGGTATATAATGTTTTAAGTTGGCTAATCGGTGTCCGGTGTTCGGTAAAATAACTAAAAAAAATCATCAGTAAACATACAAAAAGTAAGAGCAATAAAAAAAGGCCTCGCGGCCTTTTAATTTTAATGATTTAACTAATTGTAGCTTCTTTTTTACTTTCGTTCGGGACGTGGCAGAAGGGCTTTGCGCGATAGTTTTAGTTTACCTGAGCGCTGATCAACTTCTATCAGCTTA
Source organism: Saccharicrinis carchari (assembly GCF_900182605.1). Classification (NCBI taxonomy): domain Bacteria; kingdom Pseudomonadati; phylum Bacteroidota; class Bacteroidia; order Marinilabiliales; family Marinilabiliaceae; genus Saccharicrinis; species Saccharicrinis carchari. The sequence goes on along the minus strand of NZ_FXTB01000001.1, from coordinate 49,313 downwards.
ACCTCTACTTCTTCACCTTCCTTTAGTACGTCTTCCACTTTTTCCAGACGCTTCCACTCTATCTCCGATATATGAAGCAAACCTTCTTTTCCGGGTATAATTTCCACAAAAGCACCAAAAGGTACAATTGACTTAATCTTGCCTTTGTACACTTCGCCCACTTCGGGTACCGCCACAATGCTTTTTATTTTAGCCATAGCTGCATTAATTGCGTCGGCATTGCTGGCCGAAACACTTACTTTACCTGTATCTCCGATTTCTTCGATGGTGATAGTAGAGTCTGTGCTGGTTTGTATTTCCTGTATAATTTTACCTCCCGGTCCTATTACCGCACCAATCATATCTTTTGGTATGGTAATGGATTCCATACGTGGCGCATGAGGTTTAAGGTCGGCACGTGGCTCGTCCATCGTTTCCATAATCTTATCCAGGATATGCAAACGACCCTCGCGAGCTTGTAAGAGTGCTTTCTCCAACACCTCATAAGAAAGGCCATCCACCTTAATATCCATTTGTGTAGCCGTAATACCCTCTCTGGTTCCAGTTACTTTAAAATCCATATCTCCCAAGTGATCCTCATCGCCTAAAATATCTGAAAGGACGGCAAAATTCTTTTGCTCATCTGTAATCAATCCCATGGCAATACCTGTTACAGGCTTTTTGATAGGCACCCCGGCATCCATCAAAGCCAATGTTCCGGCACATACGGTAGCCATTGACGACGATCCATTGGATTCCAGAATATCGGACATAACACGGATCGTATAAGGATAATCCTCGGGCAACATGTTTTTTAATGCTCTAAAGGCCAGGTTACCATGACCTATCTCGCGACGGCTGGTGCCTCTTGACATTCTTGCATCACCGGTTGAGAATGGGGGGAAATTATAATGCAACAAGAAACGTTCTGTGGTTCTGTTAAGCACATCGTCCACTAATTTCTCATCGAGCTTGGTACCCAATGTAACTGTAGCAAGAGCTTGCGTTTCGCCACGGGTAAACACCGCTGATCCATGGGGACCCGGCAGGTAATCCACTTCACTCCATATGGAACGAATTTCATCCGTTTTACGTCCATCCAGGCGTACTCTTTCGTCTAGAACACAACGACGAACCGCTTCTTTTTCTACATCGTGATAGTATTTGCCTATTAACTCTTTAGGTATCTCGGATGCTTCTACATCGGCATAATTGGCTTGTATATACTCCTCTTTAATGGCTGCAAACTTATCTGCGCGCTCATTCTTTGGCAGTCCTGCTTTAGCCACTTCATATACCTTATCGTAAGTAGCCGCCTTGATATGCTCCAGCAGTTGGGCATCGTTTTCTTCGTGGCAGTACTCTCTTTTTACAGTTTTACCAACTTCCTCCATCAGCTCTATCTGAGCCTGACACTGAACTTTAATGGCTTCGTGTGCAAATTTCATGGCCTCAAGCATTTCCTGCTCCGACACTTCTTGCATTTCGCCTTCTACCATTAATATATTCTCCTTGGTTGCACCTACCACCACTTCCATGTCGGCTTCTTCCATTTGAGAACGCGTAGGGTTAAGCACCAACTCACCGTTTATACGGCACACACGTACCTCCGAAATAGGTCCCTGGAAAGGAATATCGGACACGGCTAAAGCGGCCGAGGCAGCCAATCCTGCCAATGCATCGGGCAAATCTTCTTTATCGCCCGAAAGCAGATTAATAGTCACAAATGTTTCGGCATGATAATCCTCGGGGAACAACGGACGCAAAGCCCTATCCACCAATCGGCATACCAATATTTCGCTGTCGGAAGGCCGGGCCTCCCGTTTCATAAACCCACCGGGGAAACGGCCTATGGCCGAAAACTTCTCTCTGTACTCTACCGACAAAGGCATAAAATCGACCCCGGGAGCAGCATCTTTTGCCGTTACCACAGTGGCCAATAAAACCGTGTTGTTCATTTTTACAACTACCGAACCGTCGGCCTGTTTGGCCAATTTACCTGTTTCGATAGTGATTGATCTTCCATCGCCAAGATCAATTTTTTTTTCAATTGGATTAATCATATTTTCTTCTTTATTTCTTTTTAACGCCCCAAATATATGCAATATCATTTTATTATAGGGGGATAAGGTGATTTATTTAATTTTTGATTGGTTTATTGCGGTTTGGTGGTGATGCGGTTTATCGGTGTTGAGCTATGGTACTTGGTGGTTTGCAGATTGACGGATAACTGTATCCTTTGGGTTGGCAAAGCTTGTGCAGTGATTTTGCCTTGTCCGTAACAAAAAACTGTTTGTCAACAATGGTTCAAATACAAAAAATGGTATTCCTAATAATAAAACTCAACCGCAACTTTCGGAATGCTGCATTATGCATTAACATGGATGTACGATAAGGCTTTTACTGACAATACCTCATTGACCATTAAAAAAAGGCAACCCATTATGGATTGCCTTTTTGTTTCGTTGCAGGATTACTTACGTATTCCTAATTCTTTAATTAATGAACGGTAACGTTCAATATCTTTATCCTTGAGATAATCAAGAAGATTACGACGTTTACCAACTAATCTAACCAAAGAATGCTCTGTGTTATAATCTTTTTTGTTGACCTTTAAATGTTCGGTCAAGTGAGCGATACGGTAGGTAAATAATGCTATCTGGCCTTCTGTTGAACCAGTATCAGTATTCGACTTTCCGTATTTCTCGAAGATTTCCTGCTTTTTTTCTTTTGTCAAGTACATAAAGCTTATATATTAAAATTCGCGTGCAAAGATAATCATTTATTCAAATGTAGCAACGGTGCAAAGAGAAAAGTTTTTAGTTTCTCTGTTTATATCATACAAGTAAGCAACTAAAATAAAAGTAATGGATATTGCACTCCCCCATTAGAATTTTAAAGTGATAATAGTTAGCAACTTGAGGTAATATTACCTGTTGAAATCCTCGGTTACAACAGCTACAGAAACGAAAGGGGTGGTTTAATAAGCCTTAACTAAAGATACAACCGTATTAGGTGTGCAAAGCTATTGATGCGTGGTACAATGCTCGTATACCTTCGGCGTATCTTAAGGAGTTGATAAAAGATCGGGGAATACCACCTCGCGTAGTATAAACATAAAGTTGTAATGGTAAGCACCTGCCTGGCAAAGGCACGAAATTTTAGAATACAGACTCTTATATCCTGAACCTAAGATTTATATACTTAGCCGAAATAAACAATGCCATCACGAACCTGAACAAAACAAAATCCTTTGCTCAATGCAAATCCGGAACCCTGTATAAAACTATTTCATCGTCATTTCTTTATAAAAACCATGCGTACAATATAAATAAGCGACCTTACTGCAGCAAGCAGTAGGTAAATCATGATACCCAGTAAAATTACGGTTGGCAAATAGGTCCATAATTCCACCCAGCGGGTTTGGTGTATAATGATGAAATAAATATTTATACCAAACGCTAACAGCAAACAAATCATAAGGATAATAAACTCCTTTTTTATTCTTTTCCCTCTACTCGTTACATCTTCCATTTTTAAAATTTCACCTTTAACACGAAATGTTAGCAAGTTAAAAAAAAGAGTTTAACATGAACCCTTCGAGTAGCTAAAAGCATATGTAGGTCAACGATAAAATGAATAAAAAAACCGGTAAAATACCGGCTTTTATTATTTTATGGATTACGATGACACTAATACCCTCTCTCGTTGGCCATTTTTTGCATCTCTTCGTTAAATATTTCTTCGTATTTTTTCTTATCGTAATCAACCTGCAGTTTTGCATTACTCGAAATACGGTTGTTCATAGAGTTTAGTACATCTTCCTTTGCAACTTCGATGGCAACGAACGAACGATATTTTTTATCGGGTAATACGCTCGACTTTTCGCAGGCTACAACAATGTTACTAATAGTTTCATCGGCTACTTCCCGTGTTAAGTTCTCAAATTTTTGTTCAAATTCGGATGCCGAACCTACTTCGCGTTCGTTCACGTAACGATCTGTCACCGATTTGGTGTTGGACTGTATGAGGGTGACCAATCGCTGTTTTGCCAAAAGTAAAGCTTTTTCTTTGGACAGACTCAAATCGCTGCTGGTGGACATGGAGAAAGCCCTAAAATACTTTTTATCTGATTTGCCTGCTTTTTCGCAAGGCATATCATCCAGTATCTGACCTACCTCACTATTTGTGGCCACTTTTTCTTTCGATTTACAGCTATAAGCAGCAAAGCTTAAGAAAACTGCTAACACACCCCATCCGATTGTTTGTTTTAATTTCATAATGAACTTTTTTTGTGAATACTCTTTCCGTTTTTCCTTGGATCAAAAATAAAGCCAAAGTTAAAAATTGTTTGTACGTATCCAATTTACTAAGGTTTGACTCTGTTATTATTTTTCTGTTAAAACCTCCATAAATTTCTCTATCTGCTCGTCGGTACCCAACACAAATAACTTATCTCTGGGCGATATTTTAAGTAAAGGCGATGGGTTATAGATGTACGTACCCTCCGGCGTTTTCAGCCCCATCAGGTTAGCCCCGGTCTTTTTACGCAGGTTCATTTCAAGGATAGTTTTATCAGCGCTCTGGGCGCTCATAGCATTGCACTCCACCTCAATTAGTTTCACTTCTTTGCTCTTTTGCAATAAGATATACTCTACAAACTCCACCACATCGGGTTGCGTTACCAACTTGGCCATCCGTTGCCCGCCAATCCTATCTGGCATAATAACGTTATTGGCACCGGCATGACGCAATTTAATATCGGAACGAAATTGACTTGCCCGGCTGATGATTTTTAGCTTTGGGTTCATTTCGCGCGCGGTGAGCACCACAAAAATATTATCGGCATCGCTGGGTAGCGCAGTAATTAACGCTTTGGCGCGGCGTATTTGTGCAGCATCCAACACATCTTCCGAGCTGGCATCGCCCTGAACGTAAAGTAAATCGGGATCTTTCAAAATTCGGGTTACCACATTATCACGTTTGTCTACAATCACAAATTTCTCGCCGTGTTCCTTAAGCTCTATACAAGCCTGATAACCGTTTCTGCCATATCCGCATACAATAATATGGTCTTCGAGTTTAACAATTTTTTTATTCACCTTATATTGTTTATACGATTGCCGTAAGGCACCCTCCACAACCAAACGGGTTACAGAAGTAATAACATAACCAAAACTACCTAAACTAAAAATAATAAGTACAACTGTAAATAATTTGCCTGCATCCGATAAAGGGAACACCTCGCGAAAGCCCACGGTAGAAACTGTAATCACCGTCATATAAAGGGCATCTATAAACGCATACTTTTCGATGGCCATAAAACCAACGCTACCCATCAGTACAATAAGGAACAGCGCAACCAATCCATATACAATAGTCCTAAAATTATCTAAATATGATACACTTTGCTTCACTCCGTGTTTTTAATGGTCAAAACCTTATGGCCGATACTGCACCGCAAACATTTTTTAGGTTTGCAATAATTGTTCGACAAATATATTAAAGCTTGAGAATCTCCGGCATTGTTTACCTTTATATTCTGTTCCTTCCACTTGTCTAAAACCGAATTATTTTCTGCTTTTAAGTTTATTAACCAATCCAAAGCACGTTTTACAACTGTCTGGTTGCCCGTGATAGTGCCAAAAGCAAATAAATAAGGAACTATGGTATTGATAATAATCCCATTTTTAGAATTACTACCCAGACTCTTGTTTTTTTTATCCGACTTTTTCTGCATCACATAATGTTCCCGCCAATATTCTGAGACGTTCACCTCCAGCAGATGCTCAATATCCTTTAAACGGGCATTGTTTATGAGGCGCCCAAAAACGCCCTTTAACTCAACTAGCAGGGCAGCAAGTTGGGCAATACGGATAGTAGGGAAATTTGAAGGACGCAGGCGTAAAAACCTCCATAAATGAACTTCTATTGGATGAAGGCCATGTTTTTGTTGCAAAAAACGATAGTCTTTTTTTAGCGAGATGAGATAGGCATCCTTAAAATCCCCCATCAAAAAACCGGCCTGCCCAAACAAGAGGGCTTCGAGCAGCGGAAGCTTGTCGGAATATTTTAGCAATACCTTTAAAGGGATAGATTGCGCCAACAGCGCGAAGGGATCGCCATTTACACCGAAACCAAAGCTCCGGAAGAGCAATCTATAAAATGTCTCGTCCCAATTTTGTGTGGTTTGATCTAAGATGCGTTGTATGTTATACATTTTATACTCCAGGCGTTCTACCAACATGCGCTGCAGCCACAAAGATATTTCAAGAGGATTTATATTGTGGAGCTTCCCTGCACAGGCCAACCACTGAACACTGCTTTTGAGTCTAAGGTATTCGCGATAGAGACGAACAGGGCACTGCAATTTTAAAACAGGGATAGGTTCCCCATTGCTTCGCTTTATCGTAGCATCACTGACCTCCACCACATGCAAAATAACATTATCATAGGCCTTGTCTGTTTGGTGCATATGTTCGAACCAGTCGGAAGCTCGTATATGAACCTCTACGTTTCCTGCCCAAAGCGTTCCCCCGATTTTTATTTTTGCGTTAAAAAAATCAGGTCCCGCATGATTATTGGATTCACCCGGATTTATCACCTCTATTTCTTGATTACACTCAGTGCGCAAGGGCAAAGAATTATACTTTTTATAGTACCATATATAATGGATAAACTCTTCGGTCATGATAGGTTCATATTTTGGTGAGTACCCATAACAGAGTGAGATTCTGTTTTCGTTAACAAGCAAACACAACAATAAGCTTATAAAATAGCAGCTTTAATGTACAAAATATTATTTTAACGATAAAGAATTTGACTATACTCTTTTGTCAATTTGATAAACAGATAGGTTCTTTACTGTTTAAAAAGTATATATTGTGAAATAATTAAAGAAAGAAACCACTGAAGTGCTACAATTGAGATGGGCAAATCGGACCGGCAGTATTGATAGCAGCAATCGAAATCAAATTCTTTAAATTTATATCCCTACTTAAAATCAAATTATATTTACATTTGTTTGTTTGAAAAAAATTAAAAAAAGAATTTACCTACTATGCTTGTGCATGCTTTAATAAAAGGAAACAAAAAAGCCTTTGAAACAGTGTATATCGACTATTTCGATATGCTTTTTCATTTGGCGTTGGGTTTTATTGGTGAGCACGAAACAGCGCATGGCTTAGTTCAGGATACCTTTGCTAAACTATGGGAATGCCGCAAAGAGCTCCATATCAAAACCAACCTACGCAATTACCTTTATACCATTACTAAAAACGCGTGCCTAAACCATTTACGGCAGCAAGAGATTATACTGCGAAACAACCGCGATTACCTCATCCCGGAAGTGCGATACAGGCAGGAAGCACTCCAATCATTTGGCGACCCGTACAGTGAATTGGAATCGCTGATAGAAAAGGTAGATGAAGCTATCGATCGCCTTCCCGAAAACGTCCGTACAACTTTTAAGCTTAACCGTTTTGAGAGCTTAAGCTACCAGCAAATTGCCGACAAGCTGGAGCTCAGCCCCAAAACAGTAGAAGCCCGCATATCCAAGGCATTGAAAATTCTTAGGAAAGACTTAAAAGATTATTTACCTGCGGTACAGGCCGTTTTGGGCTTTTTAGGTTTGTAAATGAGCAGTTGTTATTAAAAAGACAAATCCTTATTTGCCAAACAAACTACCCCATCTCTGACGCTGCGCACCAGTACTTCCCCTTCCCTTCAAAATTGGGAAAGGGAAGAGCCGTCTTCGAGAGAAAATCTTACTATTATACTACTCATATGCTTGTCAGGACTGCAACTTTTAAAAAGTTAAATCTGATTTGCAACGAGATATAATAACGTGATGATAGGTTTGCCTATCAACGGATTCCCCTCCTTTTTTAAGGAGGGGTGGATGATGCGTAGGCACAGCGCATCAAACGGGGTGCTTGTAAGCCTTTCCATCGCTTTTTACAAACTTCAGTGGGAATGACAACATCCACCGTTATCGTGCCAACGAAGCGAGACATCTTTTTACGCAAACAATGCACCATCTTTTTCTCATCTTAAAGACCAACTCGCAATGCACTTATATACAACGCCTTAAACTCACACATGTAAATAATTGTAAATTTATTTAAAAAAAACACTTTTTTTGATAGGGTATCAGCGCTTGAATGTGTTTAGTGTTAAGAAAGGCTAAAGTAATTGTAAAACAACCATACAAACTTTGAACCTTATATTTTAAACACTAAACACAACTGAACTGAAAGTTCATCCCCCCGCCAGAAATTTAATTAGGCGGGAATATAAAACACAAAACATTGGAAGAACAATTTTTACATATAATCCGAAATAAGATTACCGGAAAAGAGCGTGCCACCTTTTTTGCAGAGCTGCAACACGACGCAGAAAAGAAGAAAGCATTCATGGCTTTTGAGAAACTGTGGGTAGCCAACAACATGGTGCATCGCGAAACTTCATCGGCAGAAAAGTTAAAAAGTTTCAAAGCCTTTTGGAAAACAATCCATCCCGAAAAACGCATCCGACTATGGCAAAGCATTGCTGCCACCGCCGCCGCGCTGTTAGTGGCATTGTTGGCATCATCTATTTTAATTCCCGGTTTGTGGCAGCCCGCGCCTGAAACCATGGTTTTTTCGGCACCAAAAGGCAATATCTCTCAGGTTACCCTGGCCGATGGCAGCAACATCTGGCTCAACTCTTCTTCTAAAGCTACTATTACCACCTACGGTACTAAAAAAGTAGAAGTAGATTTGGAAGGTGAGGCCTACTTTGACGTACCCCATAACGAAACTCGTGAGTTTTGGGTGCAGACAGGCCATTACCGACTCCTCGACCTGGGCACCCGCTTTAATGTAAAGTACAATCCTGAGGACCATCTTTTGTCCACAGCACTATTTGAAGGTGCTATTGAATTTAGTACCCACAACAAAGTAATTCTGGATGGCCTGAAACCCGGAACCATGTTCTCTCTCGACTTGAGTACCAAAAAGCTCTCGCTAGCCAAAGCAGATGCCGACTTTATTACCGCCTGGAAACAGGGCAAGTTTGTGTTTGTAAATAAAACATTGGAACAAATAGCCAAAGAGTTGGAAGAGTGGTACGACGTTAAATTCGTATTTGCCGACGACAAGGTGAAGAAGGAGCTATTTTCGGGCGTAATAAAACGGCGCACCAGCTTGGAGCATATACTTAAAGTATTAAAGATATCTGCTAATTTGAGTTACACTATTCAGGATTTAGAAGATGGCAGTTGCATTGTAAATTTTAATTAAAACTCCTTATATGACCTAAAAAAACAAGTGAATTTAAACACCTAAAAAAAAGGCACTCCGCGTCAACGAAGTGCCCTGATTAACAATCAATAACGAAGCTGCGTCAACAGCTTCATAATGTGTAATTAAAACAATACAAAGGTATGAAAAAAAATCGTGTAGGTTCATGTCCTAACAGGCATCGCCTTCAAAAAATCTGTCGAATTATGAAATTATCAGCCCTTATGCTGCTTTTTTTCGGCCTTACCCTTACGGCCGAAACTACAGATGCCCAGCAGCGTCTTCGAAACATTAGCCTGGAAAACGCCACCATTCTGGATGTTTTCCGCGCGATAGAAGCCCAAAGCGACTTCGGCTTCTTTTTTAAAGATAACCAGATGGACCTGGAAAAACACTACTCCCTGAACCTTGAAGACGCTTCGTTGGAGGAAGCCCTAGCCAAGGTGTTTGCCGACGGGGAGTACAATTACCAAATTATAGGTGATAATGTGGTGGTGATGCGCAACGATGCGGACAGCACTTCCTCCATTACCTTAAGCCATCTTCAGCAGGATGGAAGAACCGTTAGCGGCACTATCCGCGATGCAAACGGAGAGCCTATACCTGGTGCTTCCATCGTGGTGAAAGGTACCACCACCGGCACTATCAGCGACATGGACGGGAATTTTACCCTGTCGGGTGTACCCGAAGATGCAACGCTTCAATTTTCATTTGTGGGCATGAATACCGTAGAAGCGTCGGTAACGAATCAAAACACCTTTGACATTGTGCTGCAGGAAGAAAGCCTGGGCTTGGATGAGGTTATAGTTGTTGGTTATGGCACTACCTCCACCAGGATGACCGTAGGGTCGGTTACTTCCTTACAAACTGATAAAATTGACGAGCTGCCTTTTACAAATACGGGCGATGCCTTGCAAGGCCGTACAGCCGGGGTAGTCATTCAATCGGGCGGAGGAGCACCGGGCTCAAAACCACGTATTTCAATCCGTGGTGGCGAAAAGCCTCTTTACGTAATTGATGGCGTCATTAGAGACGAAAGCGACTTTAATTCCCTTAACTCGTCCGATATCGACAAAATAAGCATCCTAAAAGACGCCAGCGCCACAGCCGTTTACGGTTCGCGAGCGGGAGACGGGATTGTACTTGTTCAAACCAAAAGAGGTCAAGCTGGGGATATTAAGATTCAGTATTCGGGAGGTGTGGATTTCAGTCAGCCCGCTGTGTTTCCCGATAAAATAAATGCCTTGGATTATGTTAACGCTGCAAACCAAGCTGCTGCATACGACGGACGCGACCCTATCTATTCGCAGGATGAGATTAATAAGATAGCTAACAATTCCGACCCTTATGGAAGCATTACCGCAAACACAGATTGGAGAGACCTGGCTCTTAATGACTTTGCTTCCGGACACCGCCATAATTTATCAATGTCAGGCGTTAGCGATAACGGTATTAACTATTATGCGGCAGTAGGCTACCTTAAACAAAACTCCATATTTAAGCAGTCGCATAACAACGAGTACGACCGTGCCAATTTACGAAGCAACATATCTACCCGCTTCGACGATATAGGTTTGGAAGTGGGAATAAATATCGATGGAGCATTGGAGAATCGGAATCCAACAGTTTGGGGCGATTATACTGTTTGGAGCCAGATTCAGAACGTAAAACCAAATTACGCCGCATTTAATCCCGATGGTACTTACAGTTCCATATCAATACACCCTTTGGTTATATTAGATGAAAGGGCGGGATATAACGATGAAAAGGACAAGTATGTCAACACCCAATTAAATGCCAACTGGGACGTTCCAAGCCTACCGGGACTAAAGGTTGGAGCATTGGCAAATGTGCGTTATAGCGATTATAACCAAAAAATATTCCAGTCCAAAGCACCTCAGTATCAACCAAACGGAGATGCGGTACCGTATACCAGCAACTACCTGCGGATGACCAATGATCACAGCACCCAAACCTCTTTCGACGCTAATTTGATGTACAAAAAATCCATCGACCGCCATAGTTTTGAATTACAAGGGGTTTACAGCTTCTTCCGATCGAATGGAGAAAACTTTTGGGCACAACGGGAGAAATATTTATCGTCGAGTTTCGACCAATTGTTTGCTGGTGATGCTTCTACCCAAACCAATTACGGTGCTGGCCGCGAATCTGCTCGTATAGGTTATGTAGGCCGTGTTAAATACGATTTTGACCGCAAATATATGTTCGAGGGTAACTTTAGGGTGGACAAATCCGACAATTTTGCACCCGGCGAAAGAACCGGATTTTTTCCATCGGGCGCCGTTGCTTGGACAATATCCGAAGAATCGTTTATGCAAGACTTAAAAGATAATGGTATAATTGACTTTTTAAAGGTAAGAACCTCATATGGTATTGTAGGACTGGAAGCAGGCGCCCGATTCGGCTATCTGCCCGTATATGAAATGGATCCCCAAGCGCTTGTTGTCGATGGAAATTTTCAAACCGGTTTCAGCGAAGGGCCACTGGTATCAAATGACCTTAGCTGGTATGAGCGCGAAGTGCTGGATATAGGTTTTGATGCGGCATTTCTACGGAACAAGCTTACGGCTACCTTCGATTACTATTATTACAGGACGCAGGGTTATTTAATATCACCTCAGAATCAGTACACTACCCCCTTGGGAAAAGACTTGCCATTGGTTAAAAGCGAGAGTGCCCATCGCCGTGCCGGATATGAGTTAAGCCTAAGATGGGAAGACACTGTTGGCGAGCTAAAATACGAGGTGGGTGCTAACTTCACTAGTTATGATGAGTTGTGGGAGAAGAAGGAAGACGAAACAATGTCGGATTTGATGGATCCTAACAAAAGGATAACACACACCAAAAACTATTATGGAAGAGCCTATAAAACAAATGGTCTATACCAATCCATCGATCAGATATTAACGAACCCAAGGCGCGAAACCGCCAATGAACTCAAACCGGGCGATTTGTTTTTTCAAGATGCAAACGGAGACGGAAAAATTGATGGCGAAGATTTCCGCAGGATAGGAAAGCCTACCTTCCCCTCTTTCTCGTACGGTATCGACTTTAGTTTGGAGTACAAAAATATATTTATGAACGGATTGTTTCAAGGAACAGGTAAACGCTATATGCAGTTGAATGAATTTATGAGAGGATCCAATACAGAATACATGACCTACGACTTTCAGAAAGATTACTGGCGAACCGACAATACCAATGCAGCTTTTCCGCGTTTGTCAACATATCAGAATTTAAACGCTGGCCAAAACTATACGGTTGCGGCTGATTTCTGGTACCACAATGCATCGTATCTGCGCCTAAAGTCGCTTCAGGTAGGCTATGACTTTAAAGATGTGGTTAAAAACCTCAACGGAATCTCTGCTATGAGGCTTTCTCTCTCAGGAACAAACCTGTTTACAATATCTGATGTAACCAAGTATTTTGATCCCGAAATTATATCAGATGCAGGATATGCGTATCCAATCCAGCGCACCTATTCGGTATCATTAAACGTAACCTTCTAAAAATTAACCAATTATGAAAATAAATATTAAATCAACATGGATTTTGCTTTGCATGTCCATACTCCTGCTCGCCAGTTGTAACGACGAGCTGGATACCAGACCATTAGATAAGTTTTCAGGCGATGTGGTATGGTCGGATGCCATTACCGCTCGGGCCTTTGTAAATGAAGCATACGGCATTCTTGGACACATGATTCAAGACGATGCCTGGTCCGACAATATGGTTTTAAACCCCTCACAGTCGGGTGCCAGCAACATGGTTCAGGAAAAAATTTCCAATGAAAACAATTTTGGATGGAATATTTATTCCGATATCCGCAAATGCAATTTGATACTTGAGAAAGTGGCGGAATCCAATTTTTCAGAAGCTGACAAAGACGTGATGATGGGAGAAGCTTATTTTTTGAGAGCCGTAACTAATTTTACCGCCGCCCGAAAGTTTGGCCGTATAATCATCGTGGAAGAAGTGCTGAATCCGGAAGACGATTTGCTATTGTCGCGCACGGCAAGCATAAAAGACACCTACGATTTTATCGCCAATGATCTACAAATGGCCGCCGACCTATTGCCAACGCAAGTGGCCACCGGCCGCATCGGGAAAGGAGCAGCCTACGCTCTGCTGGCAGAAGTAGCTTTGCACGGGGCGGCTTATCTTGATAATTCGGCCGACAAGGATGCCTACTACCAAACAGGCAAAACCGCAAGTGAAAATCTTTTTGCCTTGGGTATCTACGCACTTGATTCGGACTACAAAGGAATGTTTAACACCTTTGAAGGAGGATCAGGTTCACCTGAGATTATTTTAGCCCAGTATAGGCTCAGCACCAACACACAGATGTCCAATACATGGATGCAATTTCTGGTGCCTAATTTTGGAGGAGACAAAGCAGCGGAAGGCGTTTTGGAGAGATGGCCTCTTGACAAACCTCTTGAGGGATGGCTGGAAAAAACCCCTCCACAGCAATTGGTAGATGCTTATTTGGTAAATGATGCAGATGGGGAGTCAAAACCCTGGAACCAGACGAGCTATTTTCAAGCATTCGTCCCCCATGTGTCATCGGTACAGGACGCTATGTACAAAAATCGCGATAAGCGTTTCTATGCGAGTATTGTTCAGGATAGCTCAATGATGTACACCTCATTGTTAACCACCCGTATTGGCGGAAATGTACACTATGCCTCCAACGTGCAGCAAGATAGGCATATGACCAAGAGCGGTTATGTTTTTAGGAAGGCTATTTATGAAGCACAGTGGTTGTACTACAACGTACCCACAGATTATCACTATACGATCCTTAGATTGGGAAGGGCTTATCTGAACTACGCAGAGTTGCTAATGCGCATAGACGCAAACGCCAACATGGAAACCGCCATTGAATATATCAATATGACAAGGGTAGAACATGGTGGTCTGTCTCCATTGAGCACCTCTATATCTATAGATGAATTGTGGGATGCTTACAAAATAGAACGCCGAGTCGATCTGCTTCAGGAAAACGATCGCTACTGGTCATTGTTGCGTTGGGGCAAAGAAGATAATTTATCTGTTATCCCCGAGCTAAGCGAAATCCCTACGGCTATTTCCATCGGCGAAGACGGTAAAACTTTTGAAATTATACCGGTTCCGGTGGTGGCCGGAGCTAACGATCGGAATTTTACAAGCAGGAGGTATTTACTTCCATTACCCAAAAGCGAAACCAATGAAAATCCCAACATCAATCAAAATCCCGGCTGGGAATAGTATAACAGTTATAAATTATTGAGATATGAAATATATAAAAATTGCTTTTCTGATTATCGCAACGTCCTTTCTCAGTTCTTGCCTGACCAGCGGACTGGATGATTTGCCGACCTATAGCGATGCTGAGATTATTAACGTTAAGTTTGAATATCGTTGGTCAGTAAAAGAGGGCACCAGCGATAAGCTAAGAGTTAAAATGATGGTTACCGACTATGAAGTTAACAATAGTTCCAATACGGTAACATGCAGTGTAACAGTTCCGGCCGCCGATGGTGAATTTACCGAAGCTGTGCGAAGCAATGTGGTATTAAGCGATATAATTGCCTACACTACCATATCTTCCGCTGCCAGCATCATACCCGAGGGTAGTTCCCCTGCATTGGGCACGCCCGGCGATTGGACCTCGACAAATACCTATACCGTAAGAGCCGCCAACGGCGATTCAAAAACCTGGACAATTGAGGTGTCGGAGTTTAACAAATAACTCATCGGTAACTACCGTGCATTTAACCCAAATAATTGACTACGTCTAACGTTGTTTCTAGCATTATTTCTACCTCGGTAGCGACAAAGTTTCAGTAAGCTTTTTTCAAAAGTTTAACTTCAGCTTTGTCGGGGTTACCCTGAACTTTATTCATATTTTGGATAATTTATGAATAGTTCAGGTTAATTAATCCTGATAAAAACGGCTGTTTCATTACGATTCAGCCGCTTTTATTATATATTCACACAAAATACAGTTAACAAACAAATCATCTCCTTTAAAACCATAAAAAATGAAACAAGCATCCATCTTTATCCTATCTCTTTTTCTTTTAGTGGGCTTCGGCTGCACACCAGCTGAAACCACCATTTCCTTCAATGAATTTGGCGTTGATCCTGACTCACAGGAAAACGCATCAACGGCTGCCGCTAAACTTATTGAACATCTGCAAGCTCGAAAAGACACATCCCTTGTTACCGTTATTTTTCCCAAGGGCAGGTACGATTTTTACGAGGAGGGTTCCTTTGTCCGCGAGTATTACATCTCCAACCACGATCAGGACAATCCCAAAAAAGTAGGCTTCGCGTTGGAGAACCTGCAAAACATCGTCATCGATGGACAGGGCTCGGATCTTATCTTCCACGGCCGGATGATACCCTTTGCCCTACTGAACAACAGCAACGTAACGCTAAAAAACATGCACATCGATTATGAAGTGCCCGCGCTGCGCCAGCTAAAGATAACGAAGGTTAACAAGGAGGCCGACGAAGTGGTGGCCGAGATATATCCGCCCGGGAATTACCGCATCCAGGACAACAAGTTGGTTGTGGAGGGCGAAAGCTACGAGTTTACACCATTCACCTCCATGGCCTTCCGTGCCGACAAACGCCTTACTTACCTCAGGGCCGATGTGGCCTTTGACCCCGCTTCCGCAAGTGAAAAGTCGCCCAACACCCTCAGCATCAAAGGCTGGCAGCAGGTAAACCACACCTCACCGGGCGAGCGCTATGTGCTGCGCACCTACCACCGTCCCACACCCGGTATTTTCGTGAGCGAATGTTTGAACACCGGCTTTAAGGATGTTACGGTACATTATGCTGAGGGCATGGGATTGCTGGTGCAGATGAGCGAAAATATTACCCTGGACGGCTTTAACGTTTGTCTGCGCGGCGACGACGACGAGCGCTTTTTTACCACGCAGGCTGATGCCACCCATTTTTCGGCGTGCAAGGGCATCATCATATCTAAAAACGGATTGTACGAAGGCATGGCCGACGATGCCATCAACGTGCACGGCACTTATTTGAGGGTAACCAAACGCATCGACGACCATACCCTGCAAGCCCGCTATATGCATCCGCAGGCCTGGGGGTTTAAATGGGGAGAGCCGGGGGATCAGGTACAATTTGTGGAATCGGAAAAAATGGAACTGGTTGATCAACACCTCAACACCCTACAATCGATCAAAGCCGTTGACAAGCCCACCGAATTTGGTGCCAAGGAATTTGAAATAACCTTTGCCGATGCACTGCCGCAGCAAATTTCGGAAATGGGCAAGTACGGGATAGAAAACCTGACGTGGACGCCCGAGGTGCTATTCTCCAACAATACCGTGCGCAACAACCGGGCACGTGGCACTTTGTTCAGCACGCCAAAAAGAGTGGTTTGCGAAAACAACATTTTCGACCATACCCATGGAACGGCCATCCTGCTTTGCGGCGACTGTAACGGTTGGTACGAGACAGGACCATGCAAGGACGTGCTGATAAAAAACAACCAGTTTATCAACGGGCTCACGGCATATTACCAGTTTACCAATGCCGCCATTTCCATTTACCCCGAAATCCCCAACCTGGAAGATCAGGAGCAGTTTTTTCATTCCGGTATTGTGATAGAAGACAACACCTTTGAGATGTTCGACCAGCCTATACTGTATGCCAAATCCACCAACGGACTTATCTTCCGCAACAATACTATCAAGTACAACAGCGAGTTTGAGCCTTTTCATTGGAACAAGCATCCCTTCTTCTTCGAGAAAGTGGATAACATAACAATCAGCAACAATCATTTTGAGAAGGAAATGGATTGGAGCAAGGCGGTACGCACCGAGCTGTCGGAACCCAATTCGGTAGTAATGGAAAATAATACTGCTGAATAAACATACACAACTGAAATATGTGTAATTAGTGGCTATAAGAAAAGGCGACAATTCTCTTTTAAAAACCCTCCCTGGCTCCCGAAACAAGTTCGGGACAAGTTCGGGACACGTTGTGGCAGACAGGTAACGCTCCCGAATACGAGTTCAGGACAGGCTCTAAAGGGAGAACCAGAATCCCCGGAGAGAGCTAATTCCCCTTTCCGCGTGTCGCCTGAGCTGTAGCGGAGGAACAAGGGATTAGGGGTAATCGCAAAGGAGAATTTACAGAATAGAGAGTTTTCCTAAAAACACTAATTACTCAGCAAGCGCCAATGGCACTTCAAAAATTAACCACAATGAACTCAAGGGATGCTCAAAAGGCACAATGGATGCACAGTGTTTACCATGTTTTCTTTGTGTCCTTTGTGGTTAAAAAGCCTGAAGCTAAACAAACGTATTAAACTTTAAAATAAAACATTCAACATGAAATTTAATCTGTTTTTCGCCTTGTTTGCAGCCCTACTTTTTGCGGGCTGCACCAATGCCACGCCGCCCAAACAAGAACTTGTTTTATGGCACGATTCCCCGGCCCAAGTGTGGGAACAAACACTGCCCCTCGGAAACGGACGGATTGGGATGATGCCCGATGGTGGCATTGACGCCGAAAAAATTGTCCTCAACGACATCACCATGTGGTCGGGGAGCAAAGACCCCGAAGCGCTGAACCCCGAAGCCATTGATTATCTGCCCAAAATTCGTCAGCTCCTGTTGGAAGGAAAAAACCTGGAAGCCCAGGAAATGATGTATCAACATTTTCGGTGCCAGGGGCAAGGTTCAGCTTTCGGCAACGGGAAAGATGCGCCCTATGGTTGTTTTCAAATGGTGGGCAACTTAAACATCAAGTACGACTACCCGGCCAAAACCAACGCAGAAGACTATCGGTTTTCGTTGGATTTAAACGATGCACTTGCCCATACTTCCTTTACAAAAGGGGGCGTAAATTATGCCCGCGAGTATTACGTGTCGCACAGTGAGGATGTAATGTTTATCCGCCTAAGTGCCGATAAAAAACAATCAATCCATTTTAATCTTGGACTTTCGCGTCCGGAACGGACAGAAGTTTTTATCAAGGACAATGCCCTTTACATGAAAGGTCAATTGAACGACGGACGCAACGACAACAAAGGGGTGCGCTACGTCACCAAGGTGCAGCTAATCAACAAGGGGGGTGAAATGGCTGCCCAAAACAATGAACTTAGCGTTTCCGATGCCAACGAAGTGTTGATAATGATATCAACGGCTACCGATATGTTAGATGCAAACTATGAAACTACCGTAGAAAAACGGATTGCAGATGTCCTCAATACGAATTACAACACACTCCGAAAAAATCACGTAAATGCGTATCAGGAGAAGTTTCATCGCGTAGAGCTAAACCTGGGCCAACAAAACAATACGCTTACCACCAATACCCGGCTCAAGCAGTTCCAGAACCAGGACGACCCTTCTTTTGCCGCCCTTTACTTTCAGTATGGTCGTTACCTGATGATTTGTGGCACAAATGAAAACTCCATGCCGCTTAACCTGCAAGGCTTGTGGGCCAACACGGTTCAAACACCATGGAACGGCGACTACCACCTAAACATAAACGTGCAAATGAACTATTGGCCTGCCGAGGTCTGCAACCTATCGGAACTGCACAAACCGCTGATAGACTTTACAAAATCCCTGGTTCCGTCCGGCACCGCAACTGCAGAAACGTTTTACGGTGCCGATGGTTGGGTGGCCCACGTGATCACCAACCCCTGGCTCTTTACCGCTCCCGCCGAACACGCCTCCTGGGGCGCCACCAATACCGGCGGGGCCTGGCTCTGCGAACACCTTTGGGAACATTATGCCTTTACGCAGGACAAGGACTATTTGAAAAGCATCTATCCCACCCTGGCAGGCGCATCCGAATTTTTCCTTACTAATATGATAGCCGAACCCAAAAACGGCTGGTTGGTAACAGCGCCGTCCTCCTCCCCCGAAAACGGCTTTTTTCTTCCCGGAAGCAGGGATGCGGTTTATGTATGTATGGGTCCCACCATGGATGTGCAAATTATTACCGAGTTGTTTACAAACACCCTGGAAGCTGCCAAAATATTAGGCCTTGAAGATGAAACTACCCACAACATCCGTGAAACGCTCCCCAAACTCCCTCCCATGCAAGTTAGCCCTAAAGGCTACTTACAGGAGTGGCTCGAAGATTACGAAGAAACCGATGTGCACCATCGCCATGTTTCGCACCTTTATGGATTATACCCATCCAACCAAATAAGCCCTGAGCGGACCCCCGAACTGGCCGAAGCTGCCCGTCAAACCCTGGAGCGCCGTGGCGACGGAGGAACAGGTTGGTCACGTGCCTGGAAAGTAAACTTTTGGGCTCGCCTGCTGGATGGTAACAGAGCCTACAAATTGCTCAAAAGCCTGTTACAACCGGCCATTGGTGATGCTGTGCTTATGGACGGCAGCGGCAGCGGAACCTACCCCAACCTGTTTTGTGCCCATCCACCTTTTCAAATCGACGGTAATTTTGGCGGAACTGCGGGCATTGCCGAAATGCTTATTCAAAGCCATGATGGTTTTATTGAATTACTGCCTGCCATCCCTGATGAATGGGCAACAGGCAACTATAAAGGTCTTAAAGTTCGCGGCGGCGCAGAAGTGAGTGCTACCTGGCAAAACAATCGCCTGCAAAATGCTGAAATACTGGCTTCCACCGATAACACTTTCAGGTTAAAAGTACCTGCCGGAATAGCAAGCGTTAAAATAGACGGAAAAACGGCTGAGATCAAAGATGGTTTCGTAACGCTTGAAATGAAGCAAGACCAGAAAACTGTTTTGAAATTTGAATAAACAACGATGATTCACGTAAATTCCTTTTGATTTTTCGGTCATCCGCATTTTTTATTACCGGTGTGGATAACATGGAGATATTTTAAGGGCAAAGTACAGTGAAGCTTATTGGTTATATTAATCAATATAAAAATATCTTCCCGGACACGGAGAAAAGGTGTCCGGGAAGATTGTTTAGTTTAAACTTTCGTTTTTACTAACCTAATATCCTTCTGCAGCCGGACAGGTCACGGAATACCGATCACTGTTTACCGATCACCGATACACAAGCCGGATCCCACACCCCACTCTTTGCGGTTTCTTTTACGAATTCCGAAAAATCCTTTGGCTTTCGGTGTAACACTTTTTCAATATCATCGCTTATTTCCGAAATGCGGGGATCGCCCAATACTTCTGTAAACAGGTAATTGATCAGCCAAATATATTCCGATGGCACTTCAAGCTCTTTCAGCATCCTGGTATAGGTGCTCATCGAAATGGGCGAAAACGCGATATCCCTGCCGCTTGCTTCCGATATTTCACGGACGACGTCCTCAAAAGTCAGAAGGCGCGGCCCGGTCAGTTGATAGATATGGCCGTTGTGCGTGTTGTCCATTAGTGCCTCTACCACCACGTCGGCAATATCGCCGGTATCAACATAGGGTACTTTAGCCTGCGCCTGAGGTAGGGCAACAAGACCGGCCAGGATGGGGTCGAGAAAGAAACTTTCGCTGAAATTTTGGTTGAACCAACTGGCGCGCACAATGGTGTAATCCATCCCTGAATGCATAACGGCCTGTTCGCATAGTTCGGCTTCCCGTTCGCCCTTGCCCGAGAGCAGCACCAGCTTTTTGATGCCCTTTCGTTTGGCCTTCTTGGTCAGTTCCTCTATTGCCCCCAATGCGCCCGGCACAGCCAGGTCGGGCTGAAAGGTAATATACACCCTATCCATGCCTTCCAGGGCAGCATCCCAGTTAGATGGTTTCTGCCAGTCGAATGCCGGGTTTTCTGTCCGCGATCCAATGCGTACTGTCTGATTTAATGCGATCAAACGTTCGGCCACCTTGCGACCTGTTTTTCCTTTTCCTCCGAGTACTAAAATCTTGTTGTTCATGATATATTTGTTTTAAATTATTGTTTTTTTTATTGGCCAACTACACAGCTTTTGTTACACACGTAAGTAACAACAGCGAGAAAGAAATAATTGCAGTAACGGTGCGGACCAGATGGAGTTTGTTCCAACTGTCTTCAAACCGGTCCCGTAATGATTTGGCCCCATCAAGGCTTAGCTCCGATAAATCTGTCTTGTCCAACATTTCGTTCAGGGGTACGTTCCCGAATATGGTAACGAGCACCACGCCCACAAAATAGAGTACCAAAGCTCCTATCAACATCCAAACCATATAGGATGGAAGAGCCCAATGCAGAATAGTTGTGGCGATAATCAAGAAAATTGCACCAAAGAAAACTACAATGAACGGTGGGTTTAATATGGCTTTGTTCATCTGCCTAAAAGCCTGTAAATATGCCATGTCATTCAAGCGTGCTATCCCCGGGGTAACGACATTGGCCCATGTAAAGCAAAGCCCTGCAGAGAGTCCGGTGAATAGTGTTGCCATTAACAGTGTGATTATTTTTACCGATAGTTCCATGATTTCTGTTGTTTGCTGTAGTTATTACTTAGACTTGGCAAGAGAGGATTTTACCCTGAAGTGCCAATACAGCACCACCACCATCAGGTACTCAAAGGCGATGAGCCAAAAAGCGGGCGCACTAAAAAAGCTGTAGTAGGTTCCTCCCTGGGGCACAATCAAATAGGGTACAGTGATAAGGGCATCCAAAATTATAGCTGTAAGCACCACGATGGCGCCAAGCTTGGGCCCTGACAAATTAGATTTCCTATAAAAGATGTGCGCCCCCAGCCATGCGTTGGGAATTATTGCGACGGCCAATACCAGGTCGGCTTGCAGTTCCGGATCGTTCAATAAAGGGAATAAATAGGAGGCGGCGTAAAAACTCGATCCAAGTATCCAAATAATGCCTCCGACGATAATTGCTCTGACTTTGCTCATTTCTGTAAGTTTTAAATTTATACTACAAAGATGGCAGTTGTACGGGCAAGTCGTTTGTTCGAGAGGGAGGATGATTTGTTCGGGCGGGATTATTGCTTTATCTCGCTTGGGCGGAAACCGAATTTTTTGCTGAAAGCATTGGAGAAAGAGCTCAGGCTATCGTAGCCCACATGCCAGGCGGCTTCCTGAACGGTGGCCTCGTTGTTCCGTATAAGCTGATGTGCCTTGGTCAGGCGTTCGTTTTGTAGATATTTGAATACGGGGACACCGAAGACCTGCTTAAAATTCTTTTTCAGCTTGAAACTGTTGAGCCCTATTTGTTTGGACAGCTCGCTGAGCGAGGGCGGCGTTTCAAGGTTATTGCTAAGTATTTCCTTGGCCTCGAACAATTTTTCGCGTTCCGAGGCTTTGATGCTACTTTCTTTTGCCATGGAGAGCTGTCCGAAGAAATGCGACAGCAAGGCGGTTATCTGGCTCCTGAAAAACATCATCCTGGCCTTGCCCTGGTATTGTATGTTAAAAATTCCGTTTACGATGTCCTGCATTTGGGGTGTCATAAAAAAACGTGGGCCCTCCACATAATGATCGGCGGGGTTTACCAACTGATGCAGCAATTGTGAAAACAGTTCGCCCTCGTTATAGGGTAGCTTTTGAAGGTTCCGGGCCGCCGTGGCAATAACGATACATTGCAAGGGCTTTGTAGCCGATACGCGATGGACGAACTCCACCTTTTCGTCAGCATAAAAAGAGAGCGCCATCCCCTTGGTGTAATCAAATTCCTTTTGTCTGTGACCGTACATTACCGAAAGCCCCACGTTGCCCGAACCATAAAAGGCCACCGCGATAAGCGGCTCTTCAAAGGCGCAGGAATCGATGGTGGGCCGCTCCGCATCGGCTTCTTCCACCAAAACAATAAAATCGTTGATATGTATAAAGTCCCTTGTCATTATTACATTTTTTTGTGCGCAGGTATTTTTATCGTCCAAGCTGTTTGAGTAAATCTTTTTTCAGATCGTTTGGCAACTCGTTCCAATGCAGACCGTGCAAGGCGCCCTGCAAAGAATAAAGATAGTAACAAACCGGAAAAGTCTTCCCCGGATTTTGCTTGCAAATTTTTTCATAAGCCTTTGCCGGTGTCGTTTCGGCTAAGTCAGCAAGCGAGTAGATGTCAATTTCATGGAGATGCTTTAGTATAGTGGGGCCGATGTTTTTTGCTCCCATCAAGTTATTTCTCACTGCTGTATCCATTGTCTTTATCTTGAGGTGGTGAATATTTTACAATGTCGATACCTACACCGTTAGGGTCCTGGATAGCAAAATGCCTATCGCCCCAAGGTTCGTTGCGTATGTCGATTTTTATTGAAACTCCTTTCTTCTTTAGCTCATCGTATATTTGGTCCACATCCTCCACCTCAATGGTCAAATACATTCCTTGTCCTTGAAATGGTTTATGAAAAAGAGCTTGCTGACTTGGATGGTCGGGGAGCAAAAAACTAATTTCTGCTTCGCGGTTGGGTGTGTGCATCAACAGGTAAAATTCATTTTCGAATGTTACCCCAAATCCTAAGTTATCGGTATAAAAAGTTTTGCTCTCTGCCAGCTTTGTTGTTATAATACCTGCATTTAATTTCATTGTGTTTCGATTTTTAATTGACGGATCCGTTTGTGAATAGGCATTCGCTGTTAAGCAAGCCACCAATAGCATTGTTAGTATTTGTTTCATCATTTCGATAGTTGATTTACGATACAAATTTCTTACAGATTACGCTCCAAACATTGTAAAAATCGGACAAAATTTATCTGCCAAAAGCATTGCCGGGGGTACCTCCGTAAAAGTTTTTAAACTCTTTTATAAAATGTGCCTGGTCGTAATAGCCAACATCAAAGAAGAGTTTTTTTTGCCGCAAACTTTGTGATGATGGTTTTGCGTTCAGTATATTTTGAAAACGAACTACCTGGCTGAATGTTTTTGCTGTATCGCCAATATAAAATTTAAACAGTCTGCGAAGTTGCCTTACACTAATGCCTGTATCTATATCTTTTTCAATATTTAAGGTGCCTGAGTTTTCTGCAATAATTGAGATGGCTTTATAAATCCTGATGTCGTTGTTGAAGTTAATTTTTGAGATAAGTCCGGTAAAATAATGGTCGAACAGTTGTTTTATTTGATTGATATCTTTGTTAGGTTCAAAATACCCAGAAATAAATTGCGATGTTTTGGGTACGATTAGATTTAAGTTTTCAAATTTGTTGCTTAATTCGGAAGCATTTACATTAAATATCTGGGGAAACATTGTCGGCAAAAAACGTACGCCCACATAATGAAATGTATTGCCAAGCAGAAACTCAGTGTATTTTTTACAGAAGCCCATTACAAAATTCTCACAAGGATTGTTAAGCTCAAAGAAAATGTCGATACAACCGTCTGAAACAACCTTGTAATTGAACGGATCTTTAAGCGTTTGTAAGGTTTTCAGTTCCCAATAGCAATAGATGAATGGTTGTAGTGTTACGTCGGGTAGCATTTCTACATAGCTAACATTGCCGGCCGATTGCTGCACAGTCGGTTGAATTGGAGTGTATAATTGCCTTATGTCTTTCAAAAATTTCAATGTTATCCTGTCTTTTTTTCACATTCCTTTTTTAGTGACTCGAGCCAGTTGGCCATTCCGTTTTCGAGGGTCTGCTGAAACGACTTGCGGAATAATTTTGCTAAAATACCCTCCATGCTCTCTTCTACAGTGACCTTGGTGCCATTCGCGGTTTCACTTAAAATCCAGTTGTGGATGGCATATACTCCAAAAACTTTCCCGGTCCAGCCAAATTGGGTATTCGGGTTACAAGTGTGGATGTTAGAGTGAAGTGTTGTTCCCCCTGTTTTCCAATCAAATGTTTGCCCTACCTGTATTTGGCCATTCATTTTTGATATGGATATATCCGCATTCCAAGCGGACCACTTGTTTATATGCGTAAGTATGTTCCACACCCTTTCAATGTCTGCATGTATGACAATTGATTTTTTAGCTTTAACCGGTGCGGAACTATTGATTGGTTTCATTTTAAAGATTTGATATTTAACGCCACCATACAATCAACCGGATATATGGATGCCATGCAACATGAACAATACACACCGCCAGATGGTTGTGCCGGGTTCTTGTTTAATTGTATTCAGTTTTTTTTGATGAACCTCGATGTAACCTCTATCCGGGCAACCCCACAACCGCCCTGTTACAGCTGCAAATCATTTCTTCCTCTTTTTAAGGATAATCAGGGTGGTCACATAAACGCCCACTATGGCAAAGGGGATAGCCGTAAATCTATTCTCCGGGAAAAGATACCAGAGGGCAGTGACCGTCGCTGTTCGGGTTAGCGAATGAAATAGGCCCACCCAATGTTTGATGATCCACGAAAAGGGCAACCACATGGTTCCCGTTAAAACCCCAACGGTCAGGGGCAAGTAGGTATAATCCAGAATAAAAAACGGAATGGCGATGGCATATACCAACACCGCTTGCCCCACCGTAAATAAGAAAAGACTGTCGAAAACATTTTTGGATTTCTCTTTGTCCAAAAAATCCTCGCCCGTAAATTTTGAAATAAAAATACCCAGATAAACAATGCTGCCCGTTGCGATAAACAACACCCAAATCGTTGCCTCAACAGGCAATACAAGGCCGGATATGCCTATAACGAGCCATGCAATTAAACCTGCAAGTGGCGTGGCAACAAATTTTCGGCTGGCATACGCTATTCTTTGCTCTTCTAATGTTCTTTCCATGGTTTATTTATTTGTATGTAGAATATCCTTTGATGGCGAGATGCGCACTGGCAGTCAAATGAAGGCCAGCGAATTACTCGATTGGCATTCGTTATTTTATTATAGGAGTCTGACGAATATTAAGTTCCTGCCTTTGGCCTGTTGTATCAATTAATTGTACAAAAATATTATCTCCAAGCTCATGCTTTGCGTAATCACAAAAATCATTGCCATTTTCAAAATCCAAACTGTCAATTCTTTCTATTATACAATTTGGTCTAACTCCTTTGACCCAGGCGTTTGAGTTTTTTATAACAGACTGAACATAAATGCCTTTTTCAGTTGAATAACCCAGGCTAAAACGAGGGAAACGATTTGATTCTTCGGACGTGTCATTTTGTCTAAAATAAAGGTTTTGTTTATCCCAATCGATAGTTACCGGAAATCGGGATAGCAATTTATTTCCAAGGGAAACAGTTTTTCCTGTTCGCAGCATGATATTGTTAAGGCCTAACCTGCCTATGCCAACTGAGTCGTTATATGTAATCTTACGATCAAAGTTTACAGGTTTACCAATAATACCGGCTTGTTGCACGCCTTTTTCCAATAACACTGCACCGATGATATTTCTACCTTTAAGGGTAGTAAATATTTCATTATTCAATGATATCGACCCGTTGGAGCCATAATCCATCAATACATTTTTTACCGTAGCCGGGCCAATATGAACATCTATGAAGATATTGTATTGATAATCCGTTTTGAATGGGATAATGATGCAATCCTGAAAAGCATCCTTATTAATAGTTGAATTTAAAGAAACAGTCTTTTGTTCCTGGTCTATTGTCCAGTTGGCATGCCTTATGAGGTTTGAACCAATAATCCCATCTATCTCCAAACATTTCAATAGTGGGTTTGCATTAAAATCCCCAACAAATGCCGTTTGATTCATAAATGATACATTACCGACATGGATAGAGTCAACCTGAGCCCAGTCAACCTTTTTTTTGTTGTGGTCACTGTCAATAATGTTTCCTTTGCTAATTATTTCAAAAGCATGTTCATGCTGAAGCTGTTTTGAAATACTGAATGGTGCTCCTGTGTCAAATAAAAAACGATATTGTTTTCCTCGAATTGTAACAGGCAAAAATACGAGCCCATTTTGAATTTCTATATTAACGGTTTCCCTAAACTCATCGCGAGAAACCTCTCCATAACGGATTGCTTGGGTCCATTTAAGTGAGCATCCCCATGTTATAAAAATCAAACACCCTGTCAGGAGAAGTATGATAAATTTATTTCTCATTGTTTTTTCTGCCCAATGGCTTTATATCCAACCGCTATTAGTATTGTGATTATGACAATAAAATAAAGGGTAGTTGAACCACTTTTTATTAATGTAAATATATTCGTTAATTTCGCAATTGTTGGGTTTAAGGTCGGATAACTCCTTAGCATAGCGATGATGCCAAAGTTTTCCAGATAATCTGCGATTCCCGCAATTATTGGTAACAAGCATAGGTAGGTAAAAGGGGATTTGAGTTTGTTCAGTTTTTTTAGAAAATATGCCAATAACAAAGAATAGGTCAGACCAAAAAGTAGTGGATAAATCATATCCAAAGGTATTTGATTTGTCAAGTAAATGTCACGTCCGTTTTCCCCAAGTGTTCTAAATAATTCATTTACGTATTTCTGATTATATCCCGTTGGTAGCATATCCAACAATTTCATTCCGTTCGAGAATCCCATAGTTTTTGGAATCGTTACCATCAACATAAATACGTAAACGATATTTGTCAGCATAAAAAGTAGGAATACTTTTTTGTTCGAAATGTTTTTTTCTAAAATTTTAGTTAATCGGTTCATTATTTTTCAAATAAGTGATTACTGACTCGTATTTATTAATAAAAAATTCCTCCATAAAAATACAACTTTTTTAATTTTGTCGCTTTTGATAGGCCGTTAATTGAACTGAGACCATTTGACTGAATATCTATCAAAATTAAATTTGGATTATTACTAACGTCAACGCTGGTAAGATTATTTCCCCGAAGTAATAAAGTACCTAACTTGGTATTTAAGCTTAAATCAATATTCTCTATTTTATGCCCAAACGCTGCCAATAGCTTTAGGTTTACAAAGCCCTCAATTCCGGTCAAATCAGTAATTTCACCAAAATTACCAGAAAAATTTATGAGATGATTCGAAAGTTAATTGGCGATCATCGAAAACAAACACAAACCTCTCAGAGACCTGTCTTTAGTAGGCCGGTATCTTATTTCTTTAACTGCAGTACATTCTATAAATTCATACATGAGATGACAAAAACTGCCCATAAAAGTTACTATGGCTACGGATTTTAGCATAGGATGTACCTCCAAAGATTAAATAATCAAGGCTTTGTTTCCTCAATATAGCTTTGCCCTTCAATATGTTGTTTAACAAGCTCATAGAGACCAGACAATACGGCCGTGTAAATATCCAATTTTGGTTTAGCTACAACTGACTCCGTATTGGTGCAGGCATCTGATTGTACATTATTGCCAGACTGTGCAAAAATATTTGTTAGTAAAAGGACAATGATTGAAATGGTTAACAAGGTTTGCTTTGAATTAATTTTTAGCGTTTTCATGATTGTATTTTTAAATTTCTGTTGATACAAAGGTGGGGCAAAAGACAGGGCAGTACACAACAGCTATGCGGCTAAATATGTTAAGTTTTATAATACGATAAAAACTATGGTGCAGGAATATAAAATATGGCGCAAATTCCAAATTATTGCAGAAAAGTCACTATGCAACATGGCGAACATTGTGAACGTTGTGGTTAAGAAAAAGGAGTAGATCGTGCTCTTTTTTATAAAAAAGATCGCTTTTCGGTGCTCGATGTCGGTTATTTTTTTTGAGCGAAACACCCGAAGCTGCCGGTTCAAAAGGATGGGATGGCGTTTGTGAAAGAATTGCTTCGTGAACCTAATATAATTGTAAAAAGATTCCTTACGTAAAGCGCCCTTTTATTGATAATATATTTGTAAGTAAAGGTATAGAAGTATTAAACAAGGGATTTTAGCAGATACCGATAATGACAGATTCCTATCAGGCCATACCCAAAATTAGCGAGTATTGAAATACAGTGAAATACAGTAAAGCATGTTGCATTATTAAAAACCATTGAGCTCCATGGTAACGGTAGGAATCAGCAATAAGAATCCAAGAACCATCAGAATCGTAATCAGGGGTGCTATCCACTTCACCCATTTTGTATAGGGAATTTTAGCCACACCCAGCACACCGATCAATACGGGCGAAGTAGGCGTAATCATATTGGTAAAACCATCTCCAAACTGAAAGGCCATTACGGTTGCCTGCCGCGACAGACCTATTAAATCGCTAAAGGGCGCCATAATGGGCATTGTTAGTGCTGCTTTGGCCGATCCGCTGGGAATAAAAATGTTAATCATCGTTTGAATGCCATACATAATACCTACCGAGGTTATATTACCTAAATCGCTCATGGATTGAGCCATGCCGTGTAAAATGGTATGTACAATCTTACCATCCTCCAAAATAACAATAATACCCCCGGCCAGTCCTACTACCAGTGCTGCCGACATAATATCTTTGGCGCCCTCCAAAAACAATTGGGTAATCTTATCCGCATCACGTCCAATGGCAGCACCCGACAACAGACCCATGGCAAAAAATAAGGCAGCAATCTCGGTAATGTACCAGGCATAGCCCATCACCCCAATAATCAGAAACAGAATGGTGAAACCCAGCAGGTTCAATATAAAGAAATGCACTTTTTTACGCAACGACAAGAAGCCTGCAATAACGAAAAATACAGCCATCGCGGGCATCACAGGCCAGGTTACCCCATCTCCCCCACCCATTTTTAAGGTGGTAAGCGGGTATTTAAAAGCAAACAGAATCAGCACCAGCGTTGTAAGCGCATACACCCACCAGGCGGCACGGGGCGTTGCGTCGTTTATACCCTCTATGTTGCTCGCTGTGCGCGATCGCCAGTATTCGTCTTCGGCATAAACAGGGGATTGCTTAGGGTGCTTTTTCACCTTTCGGGCGTACCAAAGGATGTAAGCAAAACCCACCACATTAATCACTAACCAGCACACCAAACGGTACTCAAAACCGGAGAATAAGGGCAAACCGGCCAATCCCTGAGCAATGCCAATGGTAAAAGGATTTAAAACGGCACCGGCAAACCCAAGGCCGGCCGCCACAAAAACTATACCCACACCGGTAATGCTGTCATAACCCATGGAGATTGCCAATGGTACCAGCACCACCATAAAAGCAATGGTTTCTTCACTCATACCAAACACGGCACCAAACACCGAGAACATCAACATGATAAGAATTAAAATAAGGTTATTGGCACCAACGAACCGTATAGCCCTGTAACGATCCAGCTTTTTAACAAAACCCAGAAAAGATAAAATCCCCACATCAATGGCTTTAGAGTCGTTCATAACCCAGAAAGCCCCACCTATCATCAGGATAAAAACAATGATGCCGGCTCCCTTTTCGAAACCATGCACCATGGCGGCAAATATCTCCCAGGTTTGGGGCTGGCTGTCGATGCTTTTAAACTGCACCTGTGTTTGTTCTACGCCATTTACGGTAATGGATTCCTGAACATACTCACCACCCGGAACAAACCAGGTAGCTACGGCGGCCATAACAATCAGGGAAAATACAATAACATAAGTATGGGGTACTTTTTTAAACATGCGACAGGGTGTTGGAGTATAAGTATTATTTTTAAGATGATGAACTTATCGGACAAAAATAGAATATAATTTTAAAGAACCATGACTTTCAATCCGTGTCCGTAATTAAAAGACTTTTATAAAAACAAGGTTATAAAATAAATTAATATTTTTGTCCCTCATGGACGTACTGACCAACGAGCTACTAGAGCTATTGAACAAAAAACAGGAGGCAGCTTTCGAAGTTGTTTTTAGCCTGTATTATCCTCGTTTGGTTTACTTTGCAAAGGAATATGTCCCCCACGAAGATGCCGAGGGACTTGTTCAGGATGCATTTATCGCCTTTTGGGAAAAGCATCCGTCCCTAACGAATAAATTTCAACTCCAAAGTTATTTGTACACCAGTGTAAAGAATAATTGTTTGATGCACCTCAGGCACCAAAAGGTAAAAAAACGTTATGACGAGATGGCTGCCCTCGAGATGCAAAACCTTTTACATCTTTCTGCCTTAAAGCAATTGGATACTTCCATTGTATCATTTCAGGAAATAGAATCCATCATTGAACGTACGATGGCCGACCTGCCGCCCCGCTGCCGCGAAATTTTCACCCTCAGCCGTTTTGAGAATAAAAAAAACCAGGAAGTAGCCAAGGCACTAAATATCTCGGTAAAAGCGGTTGAAGCACAAATTTCCAAGGCCTTGAAAGTACTGAAGATAGCTCTTAAAGATTTTTTACCCTTGCTTACCTATCTGTTTTTGAATAATTAAGACAGACAAAGTAAGTTCCTGTTTCATCTTTTAGATGTCAGTAGATAAATACATACATTTACCCTGAATATTTATAAATTAGGCAGTTATTATCCGTCCTGAAAGGACAACTTAATTCAGCCCAACGCAAAACGAAGTGACGCGTTGGGTTAAAATGCAATTTGAAATTTCGCCCTGTAAGGGCAGCTTAAACACTATGGACAGATTAAATATAAGCTGCCCCCCGCAATGCTGCGGGGCAGGCTATTCAGCGGCTATTTATTTTATATAAATCCAACCTTTGCCATTGGGCTGAATAAAATCAGGCTTTCAGCCTTACTAATTAGTAATGACAGCCAGCCTGTCAGCCAGCTTGCCTTTTGACAAACAGAGAATCTATTTAAATGGTTGATACAATCATCCCTTTCAATTCGTGAAAATTTGTGAAATTCGTGGATAACAAAAAACCACATCTATCTTTTTTCTACTTTTATTAAAAAAAATTAACATTCCACATAGGGTATTTCCAATTTGACGCATTATACCCGTAACAAAACGATCATGGATAAAGAAAAAATAATAGAAAAAATACTGAACGGAGAAAAGTTGACGGACTCGCCGGAGCTGTTGGCCTGGGTAGAACTTGCCGAAGAAAACAGGCAAGAATATATCCGATATACAAATTTACGCGCTTTGATGCAACGAGGAAAGGAAATGGATGACGAACAAATCCGGGATGGCATGCGCCGCGTGAAAGCTAAAACTAACAGAGCACACAGGTCGTTTTCTTTTAAACAAATCCTTAAATATGCAGCCATCATAATACTCGGTTTAATGGCCGGGTATTTTATCCATCCGCATACCCTCAACCAAAAAATTGCCATGACCGAAATTTCCGTACCAAAAGGTAATCGTACTTACCTTACCCTACCCGACGGAAGCAACGTATGGCTAACAAATGGTTCTAAATTAATTTACCCTGAACGATTCAACGGAAAAACAAGAGACGTGCAATTGATGGGCGAGGCATTTTTTACCGTGGCGCACAAC
Source organism: Saccharicrinis carchari (assembly GCF_900182605.1). Lineage (NCBI taxonomy): Bacteria > Pseudomonadati > Bacteroidota > Bacteroidia > Marinilabiliales > Marinilabiliaceae > Saccharicrinis > Saccharicrinis carchari. The sequence continues at coordinate 16,925 of NZ_FXTB01000001.1, read as the reverse complement.
GCAAAAAAACCTTTTATGGTAAACGTGGGGCAACACCGCATCCGGGTATTGGGCACCGAATTCTCTTTAGTAGCCTACCCCGACGACAATGAAATTCAAGTTGACCTGCTATCGGGGAAAGTAGAAATGGAAGTAAACCTTGGGGACGGAACTGACAATTATAAGTCGGCCGCACTGGAACCTTTGCATAGTTTGGTGCTGGATAAAACATCGCGTAAGCTAAGCCGATCCAAAATTCAGGATGATTTTTTAAACTACTGGCGCAAAGGGATGTATCAATTTCAAGATGAATCGTTCCTTAGCCTAACCAAGAAAATTAACCGCATATTCGGTGTTGAACTTATTTTTGAAGATGAGCTTTTAAAGAATCGCACTTTTACCGGAACATTTAATATCGACGACAACATCTACACCATGATGGAAGTTTTTAAACAAGCCTCCGGCGAAGCTTTTGATTACCGAGTGGATAGAAATAAAATCTATTTAAAATCTATAAAATAACCGCTGCCTATGTAACAAACCATAATTTAACAAAAAAAAACGGGAAATGCTACCAACATCTCCCGTCCGTAAAGGAAACATGGTCGTGTTTCCGTTTTAAAACCCAAATAATTAAAGAATTATTTCTACCTCCGGTAGCGATTACGTTTCACTAATAATTTTTTATCAAAAATTAAAGTTCAACTAAGTCGGGGTTAACCCGGACTCCATTCATATTTTCGAAAATTTATGAATAGTCCAGGTTAAAAATCAATAAAAAGCCCATTGGCTTCATTATCGAACATTAACAATGCAAACTTATGAAAAAAAACAGAACTGATGGAGGTTCCGGCAACCTTCATTTCACGAAACTTTTAAGAGTTATGAAAATTACATGGCTGCTTTTAACGATAGCCCTGGTGCAGGCTTCGGCCTCAACAAGCTATTCGCAATCAACAAAACTGACCCTGGACTTCCAGAATGTGATGCTTAAAGAGGTTTTTGAGGAAATTGAAAACACCTCAGAATTCCGGTTTTTTTACGACAGTAAAGAAATCGATCCCTCGGTGCATGTATCGGTCAACACCAAGGATTCGGATATTCATGTGATATTGGAGCAAATTTTAAACAGTTCCGATATAAGCTACGAAATTATTGACAGGTACATTGTGCTGAAAAAAGATAATCAAACAAGCAGTGCAGAGATAGCACTTGCCAATGTGCAGCAGCAAGGCAAAACCGTTACAGGTACCATTCGCGATGCCAACGGAGAGCCCATCCCTGGTGCTTCCATCGTGGTGAAAGGCACCACCACCGGCACTATCAGCGACATGGACGGGAATTTCACCCTGTCGGGTGTACCCGAAGATGCAACGCTGCAATTTTCATTTGTGGGGATGAACAGCGTTGAGGTGTCGGCAGCTGGACAAAGCACTTTTAACATTGTACTGCAAGAAGAAACAATGGGCCTTGACGAAGTTGTTGTTGTGGGCTATGGTGTACAGAAGAAGGTGAATGTTACCGGATCGGTTGCCACCGTAGATAGCAAGATGCTCGAAAACAGACCGATGAGTAGCGTTTCGGCCGGTTTATCAGGATTACTACCAGGGGTATATGTTAAGCAAACCAGCGGACTGCCAGGTGGTGACGGTGGTAGTATCCGAATTAGAGGAACAGGTACCTTAAACAACTCATCGCCCATGGTTATTGTGGATGGTGTAGAGTCGAGCATGAACGAAATATCCCCCGAGGATATTGGTTCCATTTCCGTATTGAAGGATGCCGCCTCGGCCGCCATTTACGGTTCAAAAGCCGCCAACGGTGTAATCCTCATTACTACAAAAAGCGGTAAAGTAGGTGTGCCACAGGTACGCTACTCCGGCGATTTTGGCTGGCAGGCTGCCACAGACTTGCCCGAATATCTGGGCTCTGCCGAATATGCCGAGATGTATAATGAGGCATTGCTTAACGACGGTAAAACAGAACGATTTACTCCCGAAGACATAGCACTTTTTAAAAATGGTACGGATCCCTACGGCCATCCCAACACCGATTGGTTGGATATGCTATATTCAGGCTCCGGGTTTCAAACATCACACAATGTTTCATTGGCAGGCGGTACTGAAAACACCACCTACCGCACCTCTGTAAACTATCAAAAGCAAGAGGGCATCATTGAACATACCGGCAAAGATCGATACAACGTACGAACCAACGTAACCAGCAGTCCGTACAGTTGGCTCACCTCAAACGTAAACCTTTCTTACACGCGTCAATCCGTATATGAGCCCAACAATGCTTATGTAGGTGGAGGCCTAGATCAGATTATCAGACAAGCCTATCGAATAGCACCTTGGATACCATACAAATACGAGGATGGCACTTATGGAACAATCTCCGATGGCAACCCAATGGCTTGGATTGACCAAGGAAAGCAGATCGATAAGATGCAGAACTTTTTTCTCGGTGTAGGTTCGCTAACCTTTACCGTTACCGAAGGATTGACCGTTAAAGGTACCGCATCCATCCGAACATATAAGGAGGACAAAAACTCTTTAAACAAAGAGATACAATATAATCCCTCAAAGTACCATGGCCCTACAAAAATGGAGCAGTTGTACACCAATACAGAAAGGATTACAGGCGATTTGGTAGCCAATTACACAAAGTCCTTCGGTGGCGGGCACAATATTGCTGCCATGGTCGGTTACCATGCCGAGTCGTATGATTATAAGCGTACAAAAGCCTACCGCGAGAACTTCCCCAGCACTTCCTTGGGTGATTTAAACGGTGGTGCTACTAAAGGTATGGTAGCTGAGGGATATACCCGCGAGCTAAATATGCTATCGTATTTTGGCCGTGTCAATTACGACCTGAACAGCAAGTACCTGTTTGAGGCCAACCTGCGTTACGATGCGTCATCACGTTTTCACGAGGACAACCGATGGGGCGCCTTTCCATCCTTCTCTGCCGGATGGAGACTCTCGGAAGAGAATTTTATGGCCGGTCTCCGAGAAACCGTAGACAACTTAAAAGTAAGGGTTTCGTGGGGAATGCTGGGTAATCAGGATGCCTTAAACGAATATTACCCTACCATACCCACCCTTTCGTTGGGAAAAGATTATCCTTTTAACAGCCAAATAAACTCAGGCGCTGCCATTGTAAACGCCAAAAACAAAGATTTGGTTTGGGAAAAAACAACTTCATGGGGTATCGGGCTTGACATTATGCTCAAATCAAAGATTAACCTTACTTTAGATTATTACGACCGCAGAACTGAAGATATTATTATGAAGGTTCCTTCGCCTGAAACATTTGCCTTGTCCGATTTTTATGACAATGTGGGTGAGATGTCAAATAAAGGATTTGAAGCTACATTCCAGTACAACGATAAATTTGGTGAGGTAGGGTTCAACTTTGGAGGCAACTTTGCTTTAAACACCAACGAGCTGATTTCGCTGGCCGGACAAAATCAAGTAATTGATGGCAGATACCTGCGTAGGATCGGTGAACCAGTAGATGTTTTTTACGGATACAAAACCAACGGACTATATCAATCGACACAGGACATAGCCGATTGGGCTGAGAACACCTTGTACGGAACTTCAAAAATTAAACCCGGCGACCTGAGATATGTGGATGTAACAGGTGACAAAAAAGTTACTAGTGACGATCGCACTATTTTGGGTAAATCTACACCTGATTTTATTTTTGGTTTTAACCTGGGTGCCAATTATAAGAATTTTGACATCATGGCCCTTTTCCAGGGAACTTTGGGAGGTTATGGCTATATGGACTTTGATGCCGTAGGCGCAGTTAGTGGCGATTCCAGCAAGCCATCGGCCTTGTGGAAAAACAGATGGACACCGAGCAACACCAATACCTCTGTACCCCGTGTTACAGCAAGTACATCCGGTGTAAGTATGCCGCAAAACTCAACTACTGAATACTGGCTCAGGAGTACCGACTTTTTACGACTAAAGAACTTGCAAATAGGATACAATATACCGAAAAGCGTACTTCAAAATGTGGGTATATCTAAGGTAAGGATTTATTACAGCGGCGACAACCTTTTAACTTTTACCAACTACTTAAAAGGGTTCGACCCTGAGGCACCCTCTGGTCGAGGAAGTGGATACCCCGTAGTGATGGTTAATTCCTTTGGCGTGAATGTTACATTTTAACAACAATAAATAAGATGAAACGAGCCATAAGCGCATTCTCTCACAAAGCAGATTACATTATTGGTGAGTTCCATCAAATGTCTATAAATGACAAATAAATTTAATGAGATGAAAATATATACATTTCTTTTTTTACTGGCTCTAACGGCCATGTCGTGCAGCGAGTCTTTTCTAGATGTCGCACCAAAAGATGCGCTCTCCCCTTCTACCTTTTGGAAGACAGAGCAAGATGTTCAATTAGCGCTTACCGGGTGTTATAACGGATTTGAGAGTGGTAGCGGTTTAATGTACCGCGAGTGTGGATCGGATAACGGTTACAATAACTTCCCCTGGGAAGGTTGGACCAATATTGGTAACGGAAGTGTTACGGCAGCCAATCCCGGTAGCAACTACTTTGGCTACTCTACTATTTATCGTTGCAACGAGTTTTTAACTAGTTTAGGCGAGGCCGATATACCGGGCATAGATTTAACGGTATATGAGGCACAGGCACGTTTTATCAGGGCCTATAAGTATTATCAAATGGTTGTAAACCATGGCGATGTGCCATTGATAACAGTAAACTTTGATCATCCGGATGAGGCTAAAATTCCGCGCGACCCAAAGGAAACGGTAATTAAATTCATTGAAGATGAGTTAACTACCATTATCGATATTCTTCCAGAGAGTTATCCACAGGAAGACTTTGGAAAAGCTACCAAGGGGGCAGCCCAAGCTTTACTTATGCGCATGAAGTTGTACTATGGCAAATATCAAGAAGCATTGACTGTAGCCAAAAGTATAGAGGGTTATGAACTTCATCCTGATTACATTACATTATTTAATCCGGATAACGAGCAAAACAAGGAGGTAATCATGTCAGTACAATATACGCCCGACCTTTATAGCTTAAACTACACACCTTTCCTCCCCAATGGAAGCGGTGGTTGGTCATCGGTGGTACCAACCCAACAATTGGTCGACAGCTACGAAATGGCCAACGGACTTACCATTGACGAAGCACTCGTAACAGGTGATTACGATCCGCAAAACCCATATAAAGATCGTGATCCGCGCTTGAGGGCCACCATTATATATCCCGGACAAATGTGGCAGGGTGAACCTTATCGTTCGGTTGAAAAGGATGATGTAAATCATTATCAAAAAGCCAACAACTCCTCTAAAACCGGTTATAATTTCCGCAAGTATCTCAACTATTTAAATGATGCACCCGATGCACAGTATTGGAATTCAGGTGCTGATATTTTTATCTTCCGCTATGCCGAGGTACTTCTCACCATTGCAGAGGCAAAAATTGAGCTTGGTCAGATAGATGATGAGTTATATAAGGCCTTGGACGATGTTAGAACAAGAGCCGGAATGCCTGCCGTTGATCGCGTAAAGTACAATACTGCCGATCAGTTACGCATGTTGCTCCAAAACGAGAGAAGGGTAGAGTTTGCCATGGAAGGATTACGACGAGACGACATCATCCGCTGGGAAATTGCACCTCAGGTAATGTCAGGCATCCATAAAGGAGTCAAAGAAGGTGTTGTGCTGGAATCTCAAATGGTTAACGGTGATCACAACGTATTGTTAGATCAGCCACAAATTACGGTCGAAACAAGAACCTTTGAAGCACCAAAAAACTATTTACTGCCTATTCCACAAAGTGCCATCGATAAAAATCCAAATTTACTCCCTAACAACACTGGGTTTTAACAATTAAATGTAATTATGTAACAGGTTGGGTTATGTCTACTTCATTAGTCATAACCCAATCTTTTTAACCAGCCATTTTTAAAATTTCAGATTAGTTTTAAAGACAAAATTAAAGAATCATTATAGATCAGGCTCTTTTGGTAAATCTATAGTTAGTTCTTTGTTGTTTGTAGCTATTAAGCCCCATGTAAAAACGCGCAGCACATTATCCAGAATATTCTAAGTGCCCGTTGAGCATCCTCCTTTTTCATTGTGGTTACTTTTTAAGTAGCATATTAAGTCTGTTTAAAATGTGAAAGAAGAACAGCTCTCAAATTTCCTGCTTGTGGCCGACAGGTAGCAAACATAAATTGGACAGAATATATACTATTTGTGTTACCTAAAACACTAAAAAGCAAAATCCAAACGATTGTCCGCTTAAATCAACGAGGGTATCATTAATATTTGAAAGTTAATAAACATAAGATAAACATATCAGCCATCATGACGAAACTTAAATTACTTCTATCTATAACTGTTGTAGCTTTTTTAAGTATTCAACAAATTCAAGCTCAATCAACACAATCTCCCAATTTTGTTTTAATTGTAGCCGACGACCTGGGTTATGCAGATTTGAGCATCAATGGCAGCGGGCAGATAGCCACCCCAAATATCGATCGCCTGGCGCGCGACGGCGTCAACTTTACCAATGGCTATGTTTCGGCACCTGTCTGCAGCCCTTCGCGTGCCGGATTGCTAACAGGTAAAAATCAAGTGAGCTTTGGTTACGACAATAATTTGGCCGGTAACCAACCGGGTTTCGATCCAGCATATCTCGGTCTGCCCATTACCCAACTTACCATTGCCGACAGACTTAAGGAACTAGGCTATGCAACCGGTTTGATAGGTAAATGGCATTTGGGCGACCAGCCTCAATTTCATCCTACTAAAAGGGGCTTCGACGAGTTTTGGGGATACACCGGTGGCGGGCATGATTATTTTAAGGCCGAACCAAATGGCAAAGGCTATCTGTCGCCCATCGAGTGCAACTACAAAACACCACAAACCATTACGTACCTTACCGACGACAAAGGGGATGAGTGCGTAGATTTTATCAAGAGGCATAAAGAGGAGCCTTTTTTTTTATTTGCTTCGTTTAATGCACCGCATACACCTATGCAAGCCACCAAAGCCGATTTGGAACTTTATCGGCACATAGCAAACGAACGAAGAAGAACCTATTGCGCCATGGTCCATAGGCTCGATGTAAACATAGGGCGCATCCTACAAACCCTGGAAGAGGAGAGTTTAAACGAAAATACTTTGATTGTTTTTATCAGCGACAACGGTGGTCCGGTGGATTCGAACGCTTCGATAAATGCCCCGCTTAACGGACAAAAAGGTACTCTGCTCGAAGGAGGCATCCATGTCCCTTTTATCATGAAGTGGAGCGATCACTTGCCGGCGGGTAAAACATATCACCATCCTGTGATATCTCTTGACTTTGCGGCCACCTTTTTACAAGCGGCGGGAGTCACCCCAAAGCATTCAGAAAAACTGGATGGCGTAAACCTGATACCTTATATTTGCGGTATAAAAAAAACAAAACCACACGAATCGTTTAATTGGCGTTTTACTATAAGTGCGGCCATTCGCGAGGGTGACTGGAAATTGATACGGCTGCCCGACCGCCTGCCCATGCTCTACAATTTATCCAAGGATATTTCAGAACAGAACAATGTGGCTCTTCAGCATTTGGAGCGAACAAAATCCATGCTTAAAAAGCTGGGCGATTGGGATATACATCAGCCTCATCCCCTATTTTTGGAAGGGGCCGTATGGAAAATCCGACAATTGGAATTGTACGACCTCACCTATCCATTGGAACAACCTAAATAAATTAATATTTCTGCCTCTCATTAATTCACTGACCAGCTATTTTACAGAGAGTTACAGAGTATAATACAAGCCCAACCTGAGGGATTAAAATTCAATTTGAATTATTATTTGAACCCTTTGTTTATATTTAACCACAACAGGACGTAAAAAATGATGGTTTTTTTATTCGATCGCAAATAATATCTTATAATTAGCAATATATTTTTGATTTATGATCTATCTGATAAAGTTTTATGGCTGTTTAATATTGATGGGGCTTAGCCTGAGCTGCACCTCATCTATAGAAACCGAAAAGCCAAATGTTGTTATTATCTATACCGATGATCTCGGGATAGGCGATGTAAGCTCCTATCAAATGGGGCAGTTGAAAACACCGGGAATAGATAGGCTTGCGGACGAGGGTATCCGCTTTGATAATGCCTATGCCACCTCTGCCACTTGCACACCCAGCAGGTACAGCCTTCTTACGGGCGAGTACCCGTGGAGGAATAAGCGTGCAGCCGTACTACAGGGAAATGCTGCCCTGTTAATAGATCCATCCGCACCCACCCTACCCAAGCTTTTTAAGGAAAATGGCTATTCCACCGGTGTAGTGGGCAAATGGCACCTCGGACTTGGCGATGGAAATATTAACTGGAACACGCATATTGACCTGGGACCCAATAAGGTTGGCTTTGATTACTCCTATATAATGGCGGCCACCAACGACCGTGTACCAACCGTTTATGTGCAGAACGGGGATGTCGTTGACCTGGACAAGAACGATCCGATTATGGTTGACTACAGGCAGAACTTTGAAGGGGAACCTACCGGCAAAGAGAACCCTGAGCTGCTAAAAGTTCACCCAAGCCATGGCCATAATATGAGCATTACAAACGGCATCTCGCGTATTGGATTTATGAAAGGCGGGCAATCGGCTTTATGGGTAGATGAAGATATGGCAGATACCTTTCTGGTAAGGGCAAAGCAGTTTGTAAAGAAACATAAAGACAAGCCCTTTTTCTTGTATTATGCTTTACACCAACCGCATGTACCCCGTGTGCCACATCCACGATTTGCGGGCAAATCAGGTATGGGACCCCGAGGTGATGTGATACTGGAAGCCGATTGGTGTGTAGATGAATTTCTAAAAACACTGGATGAACTGGGCCTATCCGAAAACACCATCGTAATCTTCTCCAGCGACAACGGTCCCGTGCTGGATGATGGCTATCACGATCAATCGCCCGAATTAGTGGGTACACATACGCCCTGGGGCAATCTTAGAGGGGGTAAATACAGCCTTTATGATGCCGGCACTCACGTCCCGTTCATGCTACGGTGGCAAGGTAAAATAAAGCCGGGCGTATCAGATGCTTTGATTTCTCAAATCGACCTGTATGCTTCATTTGCAACTCTGTTTAAAACAGAAAACAAGCGACCCGACAGTCAAGACCTGTTAAATGTACTTATGGGAAAATCCGTGAAAGGAAGAGACCATCATATCACGGAAGGTTTACAAGGACGTTTGGCATTCCGTGAGGGAGACTGGGTATTGATACCGCCACACAAAGGTGGTAAAAAAATTAGCTGGGGAGTAGATATGGAAACCGGTTTTTCATTACGGCCCCAGTTGTATAACCTGAAAGATGATCCCGGCCAAAAAATGAACTTAGCAGAAGACTATCCGGAAAAAACAGAGCAGATGATGAAAATATTTGAGGGTATCAAATCCGAAAATTAAGACTCATAAAATACTTTTGAGGTAAGTTTAAATCACGGCAATATTTTAGAGGGTGTAGTTACCTAAATTACACCCTTTCTTTTTTTCTTATCAATGATTAGCATATAACCATATGGGATAAGATCGCATAGGGTTGAGCAAGCCTTTTGTAATGCTTAGGAAGAGATCGTTCTGCAAAACTGAGAATGGCCATTCACCTAAACTCACACTAGAATACTGCAATTATGGTTTTGCAATTTTATGGCAATCTCCTAACCTCCTTAGCATACCCATCCAACTATAATGATATTTTGCTTGCTTATAACGCCCAATAACTATCAAGTGAACAAAGTTTTACATCCTGTAATCAAATCAGTTTATAGGCGGTCTATTTCCAATTCAGTAATACCTCTTTACAAGAGTTTAACCCGCATTATTCATCACATTGCACCGAGATGAATGCAAATGCGGGTTACCCCGACATAGCTGAACCCATTTTTGGCGCACAAAAATGGAGGTGAAACTTAGTCGCTGTTGGAGACAGAGAAAATTCAAAAAATTTTCTGGGTTAACTTTCCCGAGGGCAAGCTCGGGACTACCTGTCCCGAAAAATAGCGGGAGGCTAGCTAAGTGGGGGTAAACATCAAATTTATTCGTATTTTCAACCATTTATAAATAGTTCAGGCAAATTTGAATAACAATATGAAAATGAACAAAGTAACGAATCCAAAAACATTATTAATTGTATTAAGCATATTCATTGTGGCAAGCTGCACACAGCGGGCTGATAAAAAAGATTGCACCCTCAACTACGAAGAAGCGGAATTGCCGGTTACCATAACCACGAATTGGGCAGCAGTTCCCGCCGGGCTGCAAGCCGCTGTTGGAAGCATTGATGCGCGCTACGTAAAACACGAAGTCCCTGAAACAGCGAGCACTTCTGAGTGGAGTGGCACGGCCTGGAAAGGAGAACGGGTCTCAGGCCAACTTATTCTTTGGAGTAAGGACAGCGTGCCGAACGTAGAACTCAAGCTCTCGAACTTTCGTTCCGGGAATAATGAAACGATCAAGGCCAACAACATGCAGGTACGATTTGTTCGATATGTTATTACCGATGAATTCGGCCAGGGTTGCGGAGAACGAAAGCCGGAAGACTACGCCCAATCCTTAAGCGCAGATGTACTGGACAACCTCGATTGCATGAATTTGCAACCAAAAACAGCACGTCCGGTATGGGTTAGCATTGATGTGCCGATGGATGCTTCTCCCGGAGATTATGATGCTACTTTAGAAATATTAACGGATGGTAAAACGGCAAGGGAACTCAATTTATCGCTTACCGTACTCAATCGAACCTTGCCCCCTGCCTCGGAATGGGCTTTTCATCTGGACCTATGGCAAAACCCTTACGCCGTTGCGCGTAGCCAAAATGTTGAACCATGGTCCGACAAACATTGGGCAGCATTAGAAAAACCCATGCAAATGTTGGCCAATGCCGGACAGAAAGTGATTACCACCACCTTAAACAAACGCCCCTGGAATGGTCAAACCGAGGATCCCTTCGATACGATGATTGAATGGAGAAAGAAGACGGATGGCACGTGGGAATTCGATTATACCGTGTTCGATAACTGGGTGGAGTTTATGATGGCTTTGGGGATTACCAAACAAATAAACTGCTATTCAATGGTACCCTGGGGAAATATTTTATTTTATTTTGACGAGAAGACGAATCAGGAAATTAAAGTTTCTGCCGATCCAGGAACAAAGGCGTACGAAGCCTTATGGAAACCCTTTCTTACCGATTTTATAGCGCACCTAAAAACCAAAGGTTGGGAAAACAAAACCCTCATTGCCATGGACGAACGTTCGCCCAAGGAGATGAAGGCCATGTTGAAGCTGCTCAATGAAACAGCACCCTCCTTAAAAGTAGCACTGGCCGACAACCATAAAAGCTACAAGTTATACCCTGATCAATTGGTTGATTTATGCGTGGCCCATGGCGTTACCGTAGATGAAAAAGACAGGGCCTACCGTGCCAGAAAAAATTACGTGACCACCTGGTATGTAAGTTGTGCCCATCAATTCCCTAATGTATTTACTTTTTCGCAACCTGTTGAAGCCGCGTTTATCGGTTGGTACACCAGGGCGGCGGGTTTTGATGGATTTTTACGCTGGGCCTACAACAGTTATGTGAAAGATGCGCCCATCGATTCCCGTTTCAGAACCTGGCCGGCCGGAGATACCCACATTGTTTATCCCAACGGACGGAGTTCCATCCGCTTCGAACGCCTGATAGAAGGCATTCAAGACGCTGAAAAAATAAGGATAATCAAAACTAACCTTGCGCAAGACAACTCAGCGGAAGCCAAAGAAAAGCTGGAAGCGTTCAATCAAATGCTTGCCAAATTCAATCTGTTTAAAGACCCTGGCAATATGGAAGAATTGCTTGCAGATGGAAAGCGCTTTTTGAACAATCCGGAGCTCTTTAGCTATTAGTGTTGATAATAAAAAGCAACATTTCTCTTTTCAAAACCCTCCCTGCACAAGGAACACAAGCAACTTACTTCAGGTAGAACGTGAACTGTCCGGTGAGGGTTAATCCCCCTTTAGAGCCTGTCCCGTAGTATTTTTGGAGCTTAGGGGTAATCACGATTGAGAATGTATCTAATACAAAGCTATCTTAGAAGTATTAATCAGTTGATATAATCGCTACTCTCGAAAAACAAAAAGTACTAATATGAAACATTTTTTTTCTTCAATCGCCCTTTTATTCTTGTGCTCATTATCCCTTTTAAGTGCACAGGAAACAGATACGAAGTACCATCTTATTGCACATAGAGGTGGTATTGTTGATACTAAAACTCCTGAAAATAGTAAAGAAGCATTGCTACGAGCCATAGAAAATAACTATTGGATGGTCGAGGTAGATATGAGGTTAACCAAAGACGGGGTGCTCATTACACATCACGACAAAAACTTACAGAAGTATTTTAATGTTGATAAAAATGTAGCCGACATGACCTGGGATGAAATAGCTTTACTTAAGTCTGACAGAGGAACATCCATACAAAAACTAGAGGATGTTTTTCACCTATGTCAAAGAACAGGCATGAACATAATGATTGATAATAAGATTAAAGGCTACGACAAAGCTGTTTGCGAAAAAATAATTGACTTACTTGACACCTATAATTTGAGAGAAAATGCCTTAATGATTGGCACATCAGCTACTACAGATTTTTTTACAGGAAAAGTACGATTAAGCTGTACCAGAGAACAGCTTGAAACCAATATGCAAGGTAAAGATTACGATCCTGACAATTATTACTACTTCGGAAATCCATCGGCCCAGGATGCAAGATGGGCAAAAGATAATGGAATTATGATTGTCGGGGTTATTAATGAATGGGCAATTCCAAAAGATAAAGAAGAAACAGTGGTTAAAGAAATTGTGCAACAATTAAAAACACTGAATATAAACCATGTGCAACTTGATTCAAAATATGATATGTATTTTAAAGAATAGATCTGTACCAATTAATAACGATCTATTCGAGCCACAAAAGCTAAATTAAGCCCCTCAAATGATATTCAATGCTCCAAAAATGGTGCAATAGTATTGAGTAATGGGTTTTATCCCTACACACTGTATTATTTTTACATTACGAAGAAGAGTATTTATATTGGGCATCGATAGTTCATAAAAAGAGTTTTTATCTTCACACCCTCACTTTTTAAATTAATAATCATTAAAAATAATTGTTATGAAAAATATTTCTTTACTTCTATTATCCTTTCTCGCTATGGCGTGCTGTAACATAAACAAACAAGTTGATTCATCTGTACAATTAAATGTAATGACTTTTAATGTCAGGTATGATAACCCGGGAGATAGCTTGAATAATTGGCAAAATAGAAAAGAGCGTGTTGCCAATTCAATTTTGTTCTACGATGCGGATATACTTGGCACACAAGAAGTATTGCACAATCAAATGAAAGATTTAAAACGATTATTACCTGGTTATGAATCCGTTGGCGTAGGTCGTGAAGATGGCAAAGAAAAGGGAGAATACAGTGCTCTTTTTTATAAAAAAGAACGCTTTTCTGTTCTCGACTCCGGTTATTTCTGGTTGAGCGAAACACCCGAAGTTGCCGGTTCCAGAGGTTGGGACGGAGCATGTGAAAGAATTGCTTCGTGGGCGAAATTGAAAGATAAAGCGTCAGGAAATACACTTATAGCCTTAAACACGCACTTAGATCATGTTGGAGTAACTGCCCGTAGAGAGGGTGTAAAGTTAATACTCGACAGACTTGCTGAACTTTCAAACGACTTACCCATTATTCTTATGGGCGATTTTAATGCCAAGCCCGAATCGGATGTTATCAATCAAATAACAGATAAATCTAATGCTAACCATTTAATCGATTCCCGCGCGGTTTCACCCATAGTATATGGTCCTTCATGGACTTTCCATAATTTCGGAAGAATCCCTTACGAAAAGCGCCCTCTGATAGATTATATTTTTGTGAGTAAGGATGTTGAAGTATTAAAACATGGTATTTTGGCAGAAACCGAAAATAAGCAATTCTTATCAGACCATACCCCCATATTGGTACGTATTCAGTTACAGTAGGATTTATTCAATACTAACAATAGAAAAAAATAAAAACATCACAAGAGCATCCTCACTTATTGGCAGCAACATTATGAAAAAATATTTTTTTAGTATTCTTTGTATAACATTGGTTTTTATTTCTTGTTCCACTAGTAATGGGAATAAAAATCTGAAAAAAACATACAGCCTTATTCCTTTACCAAATGAAATAAGAACCAATTCAGGCCATTTGATATTACAAGATAAAGTAAATGTATCCTTGCCATCGGAACTGCCATTATCAACTCTTTTCAATTACTTTAAGGAGGTGCTAAAAAACACTTCTATCCAAGTAGAAAAGGCTTCAGAAAACCAGCAGTCCGCCATAAGTTTTATAGTAGATAACACCTTACCGGATGAAGCATATGCTTTAAACATAAGTGCCGAGAAAATCGAAATTAAGTCAAATAGCACAGCGGCAGGTTTTTTCTATGGTATCCAAACACTGATACAATTAATGCCTGCCGAGATACACGATACCTCCCAAAAGGGTATTTCAAAAATTGAGTTGCCCATAGCCAGCATTAAGGATGCACCACGTTTTCCTTACCGGGGTGCTATGATGGACGTTGCCCGAAACTTTTTACCTAAAGAAACGGTGCTCAAGTTTATTGATATGATGGCTGTGTATAAGCTCAATCGCTTACATATGCACCTAACGGATGATCAAGGATGGCGTATAGAGATAAAGAAGTATCCCAAACTAACCGAAATAGGTTCGTATCGCAGTCAAACCCAGGTTGGCCATTCAGACTATTACTGGCCTCGACGGTACGACGGTATAGAGCACAGAGGTTTCTATACCCAGGAAGATATAAAAGAGATTATTCAATATGCATCCGATCGCTTTATAACGGTAATCCCGGAGATAGAAATGCCCGGGCATACCTCTGCTTCTCTAGCTGCATACCCCCAGCTCTCCTGTGGCTTGGGTAAAGAGTATGTTGTTCGCGACTATTTCGATATATTCGATGAAGTGTATTGCCCTAAAGAAAACACATTTGCTTTTCTTGAGGATGTGTTAACAGAAGTCATTGACCTGTTCCCGAGTCATTATATACACATCGGTGGTGATGAATGCCCAAAAAAAGCATGGAAGAAATGTGCCCATTGTCAGGCTTTGATTAAAAAAGAAGGCCTGAAAGATGAAGATGAATTACAAAGCTGGTTTATCCACAGAATTGAAGAGTTTGTGAATAGCAAAGGGCGCGACATCATCGGTTGGGATGAAATACTGGAGGGCGGTCTGGCTCCAAATGCCTCTGTTATGTCCTGGAGAGGAGAGGAAGGTGGAATTATTGCAGCAAAACAGAAGCACAATGTAATTATGACGCCCGGAGATGAGTGTTATTTTGATCATTATCAGGAAGATCCTGAATTTGCTCCATTAGCAATGAGTGGTTTCCTGCCATTAGATAGCGTATATGCCTACAATCCACTTCCTGCTGAACTCACTGCGGAGGAACAATCCTACATCATCGGAACGCAAGCCAATATTTGGGGCGAATATATTCAAACGACCGACTATTTTGAATATATGACATTCCCGAGATTACTGGCTATGGCCGAGGTACAATGGACACAACCCGGAAATAAAGATTTTAATGATTTTACCCATAGATTAGCTAAAGATTTTAAGCGCTTGGATTATCATGGTATAAACGCCTCGCGCAACTTTTACGATGTAAACATCACGGGAGCATGGAATAGCACGAAGAACAGCTTCGAGGTGAGCTTAAAAACATTCAGCCCCGACACAAGAATATTCTATGCCATAAACGACGCTATTGTTACAACTTCCTCTTCGCTCTACAACGAGCCTATCCGTTTAAACGAGGATGCTACTGTTTATGCAGCCGTTTATAAAGATGGCGTAGCTCAAGGGAAAACAACACAAAAGAGCTTCGCCGTGAATAAAGCAACAGGATGTTCATATATTAGTACACCCCACCCTGTGTCAGAAAATGTGAACAAGGGCTTTGGTTTAACCGACGGGATTCGCGGATACGCCAAGAATGTGCGTCGTTGGGTTCATTATCGTCAGGATACCATACAAATTGACCTGGCATTAAGCAGGCCGCAGACAATTAGCAATGTCGCAAGTTCTTTTGTATGGAGACCGGTAAACTACACATGGCCAGCACGCAAGCTTACTGTCTTTTCGTCGCTAGATGGAAAAACCTATACAAAAAGAGCGGCTAAGGAGTTAAAGTATGATTTCTCGCCAACTGAGGGAACCCGTTTCCCGGTGTCCATATCATTCCCCACGAGTGAAGCTAAATATGTTCGATTGGAAATTTTAAGTTGGGGGGTAATACCCGACGGATACTACAGGGCAGGCGAACAGAGTAAAACAGCCTTGGATGAAATAGAAATACATTAAAAATCTATCCCTGCCGGCCGTCTGGCAGGGATATCTCCCCAAATAGAGAGTTTAGAAAACACACTTATAGCGCTTTGAATGTAGCTGGGAAAGGTAGGAATTGTTTTAGAGCATACATCTACCCCCAACCTCCTGCAATGCTGCTGCGCAAAATTTTCTAACGGGGGGGGCTGATTTACTGCGGAGAATTTTTACTTATCCAGCAAATACCACACGCAAGGGATTCCCCGCCTTTTAAAGGCGGGGTGGATGCTATGAGGTACGAAAAAGCAGACGCCGTGGTTGGAAGACTTGCCCCTAAAAACAACTCACATCTGAAAGTAAATTACGTACCAATCCCCATCCCTCGTTGAGTGTTGACAATGTTTTGAATTAACACAATGCAATACTTAAACAACACACGGGACGAATATTAGCCTTATGCCCATATTCGCCCCGTG